>JBGSKX010000176.1:0-9165 GCA_041741015.1 Pirellulales bacterium | reverse complement strand
GCCGGCGCGGGCCGGCCGAAGGCGAGCGCGACGGCGCTGGTCGACACAGCGAGTAGCAATAGTTCGGATCGCATGGCGGTAGATCTCCATGATGTGAAGCTGGGGGGCCGGGTCGCAAGCTATCATTATTGGCAACTGCCCCCCGCGAAGCAAAACCGCCGCGAGACTGGCGGGCTCAGGGCGGCCGTTAAACGCCGCGAGGCAGCCCAGGCGATGTTGCTCGCCGCCGGCTGCCTCGCGATCTGACTCACAAGTCGGAGTGTCGAGCCTACAAGTCCTTCTTGACGTCTTCGACAGCAGCCTTGGTATCTTCGGCGGCGTCTTTCGCGGCAGCGCCTGCGTCATCCGCGGCAGCCTTCACCGCGTCGCCGGCATCCTGCGTGGCTTCCTTCGCTCCTTCGACGGCGCCTTCAACACCCTTCACGACATCCTTGCCCGCTTCGACGGCCGCGTCGCCCGTGGCTTCGGCCGCTTCCTTAATCTCCTGGCCCGCATCCTTCGCGGCGTCCTTGGTCTTGTCGCTGCAGCCGACGGCAAACGGCGCCGCGGCAATCAGCGCGGCAAGCAGTGCAAACTTCTTCATGGCATGGTCCTCCGGTATCGAACCGATTCGTGGATTGGTTTGGCCACGCCCTCGCCTGTGAGCAATTGGGCCGATACGACCCGGGCGTGCGTTTCCTAAATGTACAACACGCCCTGCGAGCGGGTTGCCGTTACGATCGATACACGTTGCAACAACCGACCTTACGACACGTGCTTCAGCAGCGTCACGCGCCCCGTCGGTACCCATTCCACCACGAAGATGTTCCCATCCTTGTCGTAGCAGGCGTCGTGCGGGTGGATGAACCGGCCGGCTTGGAAACGCTCGGGCTGGCCGCGGAGAACCAGCTTGCCGCCGTTCAGAACCTGATCGGTCCAGGCCTGATCGTAGCCCAGGTGCGTGATCACCTTGTTGTCGGCGTCCATGATCGTGACCCGGGCGTGCAGATCGGGCACCAACAGCTCGGTGCCGCGAATGTCGAAGTGGGCCGGGAAGCTCACGCCTTCGACGATCGAGAGAAACTTGCCGTCGAGCGTGAAATATTGCAGCCGGGCATTCGCGCGATCGGCCACGACCAGCGACGGTTCGCGGCCCGGGCGATTGTCGAGCCAGATACCGTGCGGCGTGCGCATCTTGCCCGCTTCGGTGCCGCCGCCGCCCCAACTGCGAATCCACTTCGCGTCCTTGTCGTACTGATGGATATAGTTCGAGCCGTAGCCGTCGGCCACATAGAACCCGCCGTCGGGATTGAACGCCACGTTCGTCGGATTGAACTGCTTGATGTCCTGATACAGTCCGGCCTCGCTCGGGAACTGCATCTTCCAGAGCTGTTCGCCCTTCAGGTTTGTCTTGACGACTTGCCGGTTGTGGACGTCGCACAGGTAGAGGAACTCCTCGCCGCCTTCCTCGCGAATGTCGATGCCGTGCCCGCCGTGGTGATACTCCTTGCCGAACGAGCGAACGAACTTGCCCGCCGGATCGAACACGACGATCGAGTCCATCGGTTCCTTCGCGTCGCTGCGATGCTTGATGTAGATGTGGCCCGCCTTGTCGACCGCGACGCCATGCGTCTCGCCCCACACGATGTGGCTGGGGAGTTCGCCCCAGTTGTGAATCGCTTCGAACTTGTGAGCACCTTCGCCGAGGATGGGCGTCTTGCTGCCGGCCTTGTCTTCAGCATGCAGGATCGTGGGGAGCGCCGATGTGGCGAGCGCGGCCGCGGCCGAAGTCTTCAAGAAAGCACGACGCGAAGCGGCGGTAGATTCGTGCCGCGTGGATTTATGATTGTCGGCAGGCATGGTGGAAGCTCCTGGCGGGGCGGGGTGTTTCGGTTGGGAAGTATCTCGATCAGGTGCGGTCCATCATAACGTGCGGCACGGCGCAGGCTCAATCAGCCTGCCAGCGGAAAGATGGCTAAACTTCCGACGCCCCCGGAATCGAATCCATCGCTCCGGGCTGGGTAACGCAGATTGCCGCGGCGCGGATCGCTCGCGCGAGTCGCTCCTCGGCCGATAACCCCGCGACGAGACCGGCGAGGTAATAGCCCAAGAAGGTATCGCCAGCCGCCGTGGTGTCCACGACCTCGACCTGCTCGGCTGGCAGATGCAGTTCGCCGTCGGCCCGCCAAAGTGCGGCGCCCCCTGCCCCGCGCGTCAGCAGCACTTCCTGATCATCGGCAAGTTTCCGCGGCAGCAAGTCGTGCAATTGCCCGTGCTCGGTTTCGTTCAGGCACCACAGGTCGACGAGTTCCGCGGGATATCCGAACACGCGGTCGTCCGCCGGCGCGGGATTGAACGCAACCTTCAGGCCACGTTGCTTGGCGAGCTGCATCGCCTCACCAACACAACTCGTTTCGTTCTGCGCGAGCAGCCAACTACCGGCCGGGGTATCGGCCAACGCGGCTTCGATGTCGGCGGGCAGGATCGCGCCATTCGCGCCAGCCAGAATCACGATCGAGTTCTGCCCCGCATCGTCAACCTGGATGATCGCCTGGCCGGTCGGAACGTCGGACGCTTCAAGAACGTGCCGCACTTCGACCCCTTCGGCCGCCAGCCGATCGCGAAGCATCTGACCGTCCGCGCCGATGCGTCCGATGTGCACCACGCGTGCTCCCGCCCGGGCGAGCGCGACCGATTGATTCGCTCCCTTGCCGCCGGGATACGTCGTGAGCGAACTCGCCGCCAAGGTTTCACCGGGCGCCGCGATATGCGGCACGCGGAACACGCGATCCAGATTCAGCGAACCCAGATTGTAAATGACGGGCGTGCTCACGGGCGAGTTGCCTCGTCGGGACTCGCTTCCTTTGGCCAGAACAAATCCACCCGATCGTGCGTCGTATACAGCCGCAGTCGCCGGCCGTCGAAATGAAACTGCCCGCTCGATCGGTCGCGCACGACCGGATTGCCCGGGTACTTATCCCAGTTGATCAAATCCGTTGACCGCGCGAGATTCGTGTTCCACACTCGGCGTGCGGTTTCACCACCCGTGCCGTGATAGACCGCATAGTACGCGCCGCGGTAACGAAACACCTGGTTGAGTGCGATCATGTGTTCGTCGTGCTTCTCGGGCCCGCAGTGCAGCACGGGCTCATCCTGCACGTTCGTCCAGACTTTCAGGTCCTTGGAATTGGCCAGCCAGATCGCCTGGTCCATTCGCTCATAGAACAGATACCATGTGCCGTTCTCGCACCACGCGGTGGGCGTGCCGAACGGGCCTGGCGTAAGCGGCTTCCCATTCGCATATCGCACGTCGAGTGTGCCGCGCGGGTCCCAGTGGATGCCATCCTCCGATGTCAAAAGCTGCGCGAGGTCCCCTGCCCCTTCAGCGAACATGTAATAGGTGCCGCCGCGGCGGACGACCATCACATCTTCCACCCAGAGGTCTTTGATTAGCGGGTTACCGGCGTGCCGTGTCCAGCGAACGCCGTCCGGCGACGTGGCGAGGCCCAACAGGCGGATGCCCTCTTTTGTGCCGTCGTAGCCGGTGTACCACAGCTTCCAGCCGTCGGCCTCACGCATGATCCAGCCGCGCTCGCGAATCTTGGCGTCCCAGTCCTCTTTCCCCGCCGCCATGAAGATCGGATTGTGAGCATCCGGGGTGAACGAAACGAGCTCGGTCGGAAACGCTTCGGTGGCCGTAAGCTGAGTGGACGTTGGCGCAAGTGCCAGCACCAAACCTGCCAGCGCAATGCAAATCATCAGCAGCACTGCCAGATTTCGACGAGCCGAGTGAGTTGTGCGTTGTGAGAGGTCCGTCATCATTCGTTCAGACCGCGAACCTTGAGGGTCCGCCATGTGTCGCCCACGGGAAATGACGCGCGCGCTCGCCGCTCGACGATAGGTGCAGCGCGGCGTTAGAATCGCTCGTTCGCCTGAAGGGCCGAAACGTCGGCCGCTTCGAGCGTTCCGATTGTTGCATGAATTGCCACCCGGATGTAGCCCCCATGACGCTTGCCATTCGCTGTCAGAACCTGGTGAAACGCTACGACGGCCGCCCGCCGGTCGAGGCCGTGCGCGGTCTGAACCTGGAAATCGAACGCGGCGAATGCTTCGGCCTGTTGGGCCCCAACGGAGCCGGCAAGACGACCACCATCGAAATCCTTGAAGGCCTGCTCACACCCACCTCGGGCGAGGTCGAAGTCCTGGGCCTCCGCTGGGGACAGGCCGACAATGAGATTCGCCAGCGGATCGGCATCTCGCTGCAAGAGACGCGGCTTTCGGAAAAGCTCACCGTGCTCGAAACGCTACGGCTGTTTCGCAGCTTCTACCGCGAAGGGCCCGACCCCCGCGAATGCCTGGCCAAGGTTTCGCTCGAAGAGAAAGCCGACGCTCGCGTGGGCAAGCTCTCCGGCGGCCAGAAGCAGCGGCTGGCCGTGGCATGTGCGCTCGTGGGCAATCCGGAGCTGTTGTTTCTCGACGAGCCAACCACGGGTCTCGACCCCAGCTCACGGCGCCAACTGTGGGACATCATTCGCGAAGTGCGCTCGGCCGGCCGCACGATTCTGCTGACCACGCACTACATGGACGAGGCCGAACGGCTCTGCGACCGCGTGGCGATCGTCGATCACGGACAGGTGATCGCGCTCGGCACGCCGCGCGAGCTGATCGCTTCGCTCGGCGGCGAGCACGTCATCGAATTCACGCTGGCCTGCACACCCACTGAGTCGATCGATGCGGCGCTCGCCGCTCTCCCCTCGGTGAGCGAAGTCCGACAGGAAGACGACCACTGGAGCTTGTCGGTCGCCGAACCGCACATCGTGCTGCCGCTGCTGATGGAGATGCTTCGCGAGCGGCAATGCGAACTGACCAGCTTGACCACCCGGCATGCCAGCCTCGAAGACGTCTTCGTGAAGCTGGCCGGCCGCCACCTTGATGACGAGCCCGTGCCCGCATGAAAGCCAATCCACAGGCGGTAAGTCAGCAGCGCTATTGGGCACTGGGGGAACTCACGCTCGCCCGGCTGCGCGAATTCTATCGCGAGCCCGAGGCCGTGTTCTGGGTTTACGGCTTTCCGATCCTGCTGGTCGTCGGCCTGGGCATTGCATTTCGCAATCAGCCGGTGGAGCACATCGCGGTGGACATTGTCGAAAGTCCCCGAGCGCAGGCGGTGCTCGATTCGCTCGAGAAGCAGGAGAAGTTCGAAGCCCGTGTGGTTTCGACCGATGAAGCGCGCATGCACTTGCGCACCGGGCGGACGGCACTGGTGGTCGTAGCCAGTGAAAGCGAAACACCTTCCTACCAATATGAGTTCGATCCCACGCGGCCGGAGAGCGTGCTGGCTGAAGCCGCGGTCGACGACGCCTTGCAGCGCGCTGCCGGGCGCAAGGACGTCGCCAAGGTAACCGTCGAAGAGTTCAACGAGCCGGGCGGCCGGTACATCGACTTTCTGGTGCCGGGCCTCTTGGGAATGAGCTTGATGGGCGGCGGTCTGTGGGGCGTCGGCTTCGTGACCGTCGACATGCGGATTCGCAAGCTGCTGAAACGGTTCCTGGCCACGCCGATGCGAAAGACGGATTTCCTCGGCGGCGTGATGCTCAGCCGGCTGATGTTCCTGGTGCCCGAGGTGTTGGTGCTGCTCGTCTTCGCGCGGCTGGCGTTCGGCGTCGTGATCTATGGCAGCTTGCTGGCCGTCGCGTTCTTAATCCTGCTCGGCGCCGTGACGTTCGCCGGCCTGGGCCTGCTCGTCGCCAGCCGGGCCAAGACGCTCGAGGCCGTCTCGGGACTCATGAACCTCGTGATGCTGCCGATGTGGCTGCTCTCGGGCATCTTCTTTTCGTCGGATCGATTTCCCCAGGCGGCGCAGCCATTCATCAAGCTGCTGCCGCTCACGGCGCTCAACAACGCACTGCGAGCCGTGATGCAGGAAGGCGCCAGCCTGGCCAGTCAACTGCCGGAAATCGGCCTGCTCGCAGCTTGGGCGGTAGTCACGTTCGTGCTCGCCCTGAAGCTGTTCCGCTGGGTGTAGGTCTGTGTGATCGTCCCTCGGGTGGCAACGACAACTTGTTGTCGGTGTGCGTAGCACAAGAGGGCTCAAGAGAAGCGCAACCGAAGTGTTGAGCCCAGATCTGCCGCCGGCCGCGACCTGAACTTTCTTGTGCCGGAGGCACCCTGACAGTTGTCAGGGCCACCCAACCACTAGTAGTTAAACCTCACCCCGCGCTCATGCAGATCGGCCGCAAGCTGTGCGGTGGTGGTGTACTGCACGGCATCGAATCCCGCCGCCTTCGCACCGGCGACATGCCCGGCAATGTCGTCAACAAAGAAGATTTCCTCAGGCTGGCAGCCCGTCAGCTTCGCCGCGCCTTCAAAGATCTTCGGCGAAGGTTTGCAAGCCCCGAGCTCATAGCTGAGGGCATAGACCTCGAAGCCCTTGTTGAGCAGCGTGTACTGTCCGCCGTAGCAGTACGACCAGTGGCCGGGGCAGGTGTTCGAAAGAATGCCCAGCCGATACCCGGCGGAGATCATTCCGCCCAGCACCGGATAGATCGAGGTGTTCGGCGTAAAGATCTGGCTGCCGGCGAGCAGCAACGCCTGCATGTCGGGGCTCGTGTCGGTCGCCCGGCAGAAGAGCTCGTAGAACTCATCGTCGTTCACTTCGCCTGCCTCGTACCGCAGTTCGAGATCCGTGCCGAACACGGTGTCCCACACAAGCTGCTCGCTGACGCCTGCCACCGCGGCCATCTGCCGCGCGGCCAGGTGATGATCGAACTTGAGCAGGACGTTGCCCAGGTCGAAGTAGAAGAACCTCGGCCGTGCGAGGGTCGGGCGGCGAGCTATCGGAGGCAATTGAGCAGCGGTGGCAACAGTCATTAAGTGAATCAGAGTTTCTGAATGCGAAGGTCTTTGTACCAGGCTTCGCTCGGCGGTCCGCCGTGAATCTGCACGGCGATCACGCCGCTGCGAGCGATCTTGTCGTCCTTCTCGGTATAGTCGATTGTCTGCCGGCCGTTGATCCACAGCTGGATGCGCGGGCCTTCGCAGCGAATCGTGTAGTCGTTCCAGTCGTCAGGCTTCAGCACTTCGGCGATCAACTTCGGATCGGCGGCGGCAAGGATTTTGTTGCGGCGCGATTCGTCGTACAGCGAACCCCAATAACCGTCGCCAAGATCCGCCTGGTAGCCGCGCACTTCGTGATGATTGGGAATCCGCTCCGTGCGAATTTGCACGCCGGCGTTGGCTCCCTTGCCAAGCACTTTGAACTTCAAGCGCAGCTCGAAGTCGCCAAACGATTCCTTCGTGCACAGGAATTCGTTGCGTGGGATCGCTTTCTTGAGCGTTCCGCCGACGATCGCCCCGTCTTCAATTCGGAAAGAATCGAGGTTGCCCTCCCAACCGCTGAACGTGCGGCCGTCGAACAGCGGCTCGAACTCGTCGGCGCATACAGTGGCCGGCGATAGTACGCATGCGAGCACGGCAATCGCCTGGACGGCACATCTCATGGTCGGCTCCTGGTGGGAAGTCGTCGCCCGCAAGCATACCGCCCCATGCGCTCGCTCGCCAGGGTCGCCAGCCGAGTGCGACTGGTCACCAGGTGCATGCAGTCCTAAGATATGTCACTGCAAAGTGCGTGTTACAGACCATCATCCGCCGGGGGCGCGACCATGAGCACGATCGAGGTTTTGACCAAGAGTTTCGAATTCAACCGGGGCCGCTCGCTGGCCACGCTCGACGAAATTGCCAAGCTGCCGGATCCCCAGGCGGCCCTCGCCTTTCGCCTGGCGCCAGGTCGCGCACACGTTGCCTGGCAGTTCATGCACATCGGCGTCACCGAGGACATCTTCGCCAACGAGCGGCTCGTGGCCGAGCGACCGGGGCGGTTTGGCGATCTCTGGCCGCGCTATCGGGGTGGCAGCACGGCGGACGATAGCATTCCAACGCTCGAGCAGATTCGCGAAGTGCTCGACGGCGGTCGGCAGACCCTGCTGGCCACGCTGGCTACGCTGAGCGACGCGCAACTGAACGACGTGCCGCCGCAACTCGCCGCCAAGGGCTGGACCTTCCTCACCGTACTGCACATCGTCGGCTGGCACGAATCCCATCATCAGGGCCAGGCCCACGCGATGCTCAACGCGTTTCGAGCAAACCATCTGTAGACAGCAGTCGAACTGCGGTCGTTTGCCGCTACTTGGATACGACCGGTATACTGGCCGCTTCGCCTGAGAACGCTTCGCCCAGAGGTTAAAACGCACACGTGCTGATCCTGCTTACCAACGACGATGGCATTTATGCCCCGGGCCTCGCGGCGATGGAGCGCGAGCTCGAAAAGCTGGGCGACGTATACGTCGTTGCCCCGGCGACCGAGCAAAGCGGCGTCGGGCATTCGATCACGTACTTGAGCCCGCTGATCGCGAACGAACTGTTTCAATCCCAGCAGCGGCGCGGATGGGCCGTCGAAGGGAGCCCCGCCGACAGCGTGAAGATCGGCATTCACGAGTTCTGCCCGCGCATGCCCGACCTCGTGGTGAGTGGCATCAACGGGGGACTCAACGCCGGAATCAACGTCCTCTATTCCGGCACCGTGGCCGCGGCGATCGAAGGCGCGTTCTTTGGCCTGACGAGCGTCGCTGTCTCGCTGGAGTTCAACCCGCAGGCCCAGTTCGACAAGGCGGCCGCGATCGCCCGCAGCACGATCGAGCAGATACTGGCCAAACGGCACGAGCCGCAGCTTTACAACCTGAACATTCCGACGTCTGCCCTCTCGCAAGCCAAGCCCGAGGTGCGCGTGGTGCCGATGGGGTTGTGGCGCGGCAGCGGCGATCAGTACGAAAAGCGAATCGACCCCCGCGGGCGGAGTTACTTCTGGGCCCTGTCCGATCCGGTCGAACATCAGGGCGAACACGAGACGGATCTCTCGGCGCTGAAGAAGGGTTTCGTGACGCTTACGCCGCTCGACTTTGACCTGACGAAGCAGAGCGTGCTGGCGGAGATGGAGTCGTGGCAGTTCGATCTGAAGCAAGACGTGGCGAAGGCCTGAAGCAAACTTCCTTGGAGCGTATGGCGATGAATCGCGCGTTTGGTCCCCTGCTGATTGCGGCGATGGCGATGATCGTGGGCTGCGGCGACTTGCCGCCGGCTGAGGAGACTGCAGCCGGACCCGCGCCGCAAGCGGCGCCTGCCCCTGCCCCG
>JBGSKX010000175.1:0-8614 GCA_041741015.1 Pirellulales bacterium | reverse complement strand
CCGCGGTGGCGGTGATGGCGCTGGTCGCAGCGACGGCGCTGGCCTCGGCCCGCCGCCTGTCGGACGCGAACTATGCCCTGCAAGGCTACCGGAATGTCACGTTCACGACCGAACCGGCCGGCGCCGAACTGGCAATCGTGCGACTGAATGATCAGACCTCCGAGCCCGACTCGACGCAGGTCACCCGGCCATCGGGCCGCACGCCGCTCACGGTGCGACTGAAGCCAGGCGATTACCTGGTGGTGGCCGCACTGGATAAGGAGCGGTTTCACGAGGTGTACCGGCGGGTACCCGCGCGCGATCAAAGATTCCAGAATTCGAGGCCGCATCTTTATTCGAAACTAAACAGAGACGGCAGCGTTCTCCTCGACAGCATCCTGATTCCCAGCGAGGTCGCGACCCAGGATATGGTAGTGATCGCTTGCCCGCAACTCGCCAGCGCCGCCGAAAAGCAGCGAGGAGAATGCCCCGTTCTTTATGTCGATCGCGATGAAATGACCGCCGCCAACCTGTCTAGCCAGCTCGCTCGGACTTCGATCGACGAGAGCACAAAATCCGGCCTGCTCGACGCGTTTCGCTCACCCCGTGATTACGACGGCGCAGTCAAGATTGCCGAGCAGCTTGGCAAACGCTTGCCGTCCGAGGCGGAATTCGAATGCATGGCAGCTTGGTATTTCAACGCCACGGAGAATTCGGCGCCGACAGCGAAAACCGTTCCGCATGGCGGCCAGCCACCCCGTGAACTCGAGAATCTCTTCACGGCACTCGCGGAGTGGACCACCACGTCAGCGCAACACTCCGATCGACGAAGCCTGGTGGATTCGCCTGATATGCGAATTGTCCGCGGCGTCGCGTCGAACATGTCCACGGGGGCTCCGGATTCCGATGCCCGCCATGGACGTCTTCTCGTCCCTCGCTCCGAGCAGCGGGCGGACATCGGCTTCCGTTGCGTCCGCAGCCCGGCGCCCCGATTTCTCGATTATTGATCGTCGGCAACTGGCACTGGTTGATCCACAGGCGGCTCGGGATCTCCACAAAGAAACGTCAGAATGTGCGCCGGACCCCCTGCGTAGTCGTAGGTCACGTCATACACCGTGGTGGCCGCTCCGCCCAGATCAGTAATTCCTCGTTGCTTACTTTCGTGAACCTCATCGATTCGAGTTACATCCACTCCGATGGACTTAGGGTCAGAGCACTCGAAGGCGAAGTAGATCGTCTCCTTGAAATTAGCATCAACCGGCGCAGCGCCGCTTGCCATGTCCTTGCGATTGACGAGGAACGCGAACACCTTGACGTAAACTCCCTTCCTCTCGAGATAGAGGTATGTGATGTTGTTGGGAGTCGGGGCCTTCTTCGAGTACTGATACGGCCGACCTGTCGGCATCAAGTGCTTGTAGTCGGCGGGCACGGGCATAGCCAGGCCGTAAAATTTCGGCCGTGTCGTGTACGTACTGCAATTCGGGCAGGTTTGCGGGTAGCTGTAGCTACCGTAGGCGTACGTGAGCGTAGGGGAGGTGCAAGTGTCATCCGCAAAATAGTGAGCTTCGTAGAGCGAGTCACCGCCATAGACCGCAATCGGAATCAACGGGCAGGTATGAGGGGCACGAGTCTTGGGATCGGCGGGCGCATCTTTACTCGCCTTCTCAGCCTCAGCATCCTGCGCGTGCGCCGTCGATACGTCTAAAGCTTGATTCCACACAAGGGCCGCGAGGAGGGCAAACAGCAGGGACATGGAACCGGTCCAGCGGGTCATCATCATGGTTTCTCGCTAAACAATTGGAAAATCGAAAAGGTCTCAAACATCTCGCGCCATCGCAGCTCCAAACGGGACTCAACGGCTGTCGCTTGGAACCACCCTCCCAAGTGAATTCCGAACAAGCTTGTCGACTACGGGATGGCGTCCAAAACGATCCCATCGTCGCGCGTGGCCAGCAATTTCAGCACGCGCACCGATACGCCGTCCTCCACGAATTCGACCGACCCATCCAGCTTCAGCACTTGCACGCCGCCCGGATGCGCCGAGGTCAACGGATTGTTGATCCCATACCCCGAATGGACGCCGGGCTGACCATAGCCGCTCTGGTTGGGCGGATAGCGAACCGTCGTCAGGTTGAATGGCCTCCCCGAAACCGACGTGGCATACCGGGGCGGAGTGCCGGTCATGAACGTGCCGGTCAGCCAGCCATAAGCGAAGCCCCCGTCAATCCGATACAACTTGCCGCTACTCGCGTAGCTGTAGTCCGAGCATTCGCCGACGGCCATGGTCTTGCCGAGTCCGTCGCTCACCTGCCGGCCCGAGATCTTCTGGTTGGGAACCAAGACGCCGCCAGCCGAGATCTGCCCGGCAGTGAGTCCCGCGCAGCAGGTGTCGACGCGCTTCTCGGGAAAGCCGTCGTCGTTCGTCGCGCCGCTGATCCCGACATACGACGGCATCAACGTCTCGAACGAACCCGTCCGCCAGAACGGCTCGAGCGGGCTCGAAGGGCAGAGCATGAAATCGAGCATCACCCGGTCGACCGTTCTGCCGTTTAAGCCCAGGATCGGAGAACCGCAGTAAGCCGACTGACGATCGAGCCGATCGAACAGCGCACCTTCCTCGAGAAACGGCAGGAGATCCACCCACCATGAGAATCCGTAGGTGCCGCTCGCCACGTTCGCCGCCCCCACGGGGAGCGCCCTTTGCGCCTGCTCGTGCTGCGCAAGCGCGACCCCCACCTGGCGCAGATTGCTAGCGCACGCCGCCCGCCGCGACGATTCGCGTGAGGCCTGAATCGCCGGCAGCAGGATCCCCGCCAGGACACCCACGATGCCCATCGACGTGAGCAGCTCAACGAGCGTAAATCCCTTGCGCATGCGTTTACCTCCGGCCACGTTGGCATTTCGACGGCGGGATCCGGGCCTTTCTGCCCGGGGTCCGCTTACCACACACGACTGAGCTAACTCCTGACGGAAAGCGGGCCTCTCCTGACGGAGACCAGCCCCCGGCCAAAGGCCGGGGCTACAAAACACGTTCACACCCTGGCCGACGCCCGTCGCCTGCGGCGAACGACGCCGACAAACGCCGCACCCAAACCGAGGAGCACCAGGCTCGAAGGCTCCGGGCACGGTCGCGGCGGTTCCGATCCCTCCGGCAGCGCCGTCAGGCTGGTGATCATGAAGATCACGTCGAGCACTCCGGAGGGCGTATCCGCGAATAGCTGGTTTGGTTGTGGCAACGAGGCAAACGACAGGTTCGGCGGAATGCTGGAGTCCGCTCGCGCCCCTGATCCTGCTTTAAAGTTCAACATCAGCAGGCCACTGGTTTGGACGACGTCGTTGACCATCCACATCGGATCGACTTCCAGGCTCGAATTGAAAACGAACGAAACGATGTCGGCCGGGCCGCCAGCCGGCTGGGCAAGATCGTTGCTTACTTCCATCACGTACCCGCAGGTCTCGGCGGTCAATCCACCAAAGCCGGGCGCCGAAAGACTCAATGTCAGCCAGTGATTTTGCGCGTACCGAACCGTGTTTCCATTCAGGGGCGTACCGACGGCGTCCGTGTCGTACCAGAAGGTTCCACTGGCAGTGGCAGTACTCGGCACCGTTACGCCAAACGGCGGAGGAGGCACCGGGTTTACAAAGTTGATGATTCCCGAGTACTGATATCCGACGACAGCGGCAGATGCGCTTGGCGACAAGGTGGTGAGACTAATGAGGCAAAAGCCAATCGCGAAACGAAGCATAATGAACTCCAAACGGTTGCTTTGACTCGCCGAAAAACAGTTCGGCGATGGAAAAAAAGTCGAGCGATTACCGTCAGAGCATTAGCACCTCGCAGGCGGAAACTGGCACACACGATAGAAGGGTATTGTTGCTACGGCTGCGCGAAAATGCAAATTATTTCTTGATGTGGTTCGTACGCGAAGCGACGCGGCTCTCTAAGTGCCGAACCCGCTAGGAATTAGCGGGAAAACCCCTTCCCTTGCCCCCGGCCAGCCCGCCCTTCAGCAGCCCCTGGATTTGGGCCAGCCGGGCTGATTTTGGTTGCTCGGGTAGCCCCCGGCCTGGAGTGTCCGTCAACCGCCAGCCGCACGGCTCCGTCGACGGGGTTCTTTCGCGCCCGGCGCGCTGCTACGCGGCATTTCCAGGAAGATCAGCAGCCGCCACTCGGGATACCAGCCGATGGCAGTCACGGTCGGCACTGGGTCCAGAACCCGTCTGGAGACGCACCGGCCGACAATTTTACCTCGTGACTCGAGGCGGATCCCATCGGTCCTCCGCCCTGGAGTTGGCGATGAGCACTGCAATTTGGCCGATTCAAACTGTCCTGATGGCGTCAGCCCGGTCGTCAAATCATACTTGACCACGCAACACGACTCACCGGCGTGTCCGTACGCGCCGCACAACTCTGGAGTATTGACCTACGATGTCCGATGGCATGCGACTCACGACACGAGAGCTCCTGGAGCTCTACGGTTTGGATGACCACGACCTTAAGCGCGTCGTCGAGTACGGGCGGATCGTCCTGCCGCGGATGGGCGAGTACGTCCAGGAATTCTATAGCTGGATGGCGACTCAGCCGGAGTTCGAGTTGTACTTCTCGGACCCTGACCGTCTGGCGAGAGTTCAGAAGCTGCAACTGGGGTACTGGGATGAGTTCTTTGGGGGCCGAGTCGACGACGACTACATTACTAAGCGGCGAGAAGTCGGGGAGGCGCATGCGAGAATCGGGCTCTCCCTGCCGGCCTACTTCGCCGCGATGAACGTTTCGCTCCGGCTGCTAACCGAGAATCTGTATTCGGGCGAACTGGCGGCAGGCGATTATGCCGCCACCGTAAAAGCGATCTCGAAGCTGCTGCACATGGATACCGCCGTTGTCGTGGATACCTTCGCCACGCGCACGAATCGGATCATTGCCGAGCAGCACGAAGCACTCCTGGAGATGTCGACACCCGTTACGGAAATCTGGGCGGACATCCTGATGCTGCCGATCGTGGGATTTGTCGACTCCAAGCGGGCACAGGACATCATGACCGCGGTTCTCTCGAAAATCGCGGAGTCTCATTCTCGATTCATGATTGTGGATATCAGCGGTGTCGCCATCATGGACACGGCGGTCGCCAATCACTTGATCAAGATCACCAAGGCCACCCGGCTTATGGGTTGCATTTGCACGATTTCAGGAGTTTCGCCGGCGATTGCCGAGACCATCGTCAGCCTGGGCATCGACATTGGCAACATCCGCACGACCGCCACGCTTAAGGACGCCTTGCACCTGGCTTTTGCCGAAACGGGCGTGCGGCTGGAAACGGTAAAATGACCGACGATCTGGATGAGATACCGCGCGTGCCCATGCAGCGCACGCATGGTTATCTGGTTGTGTCGCTGCAAGTCGACCTCCGGGATGCCGTGCTTAGGCAGTTCCAGTCGGACCTCTTGGAGCGAATCCGGTCGTTGCAGCCGAAGGGAATCATCCTGGACATTTCTGGTTTGACGCTGTTTGACATGCACGAGTTTGCTATTTTGCGGCGTACGATGGACATGGCGCGGTTGATGGGGCGTGTGACGGTTCTTGTCGGCATGCAACCGGGATTGGCGGCGTCGATCGCCGAGTTGGATGTGAACTGCGACGAACTACTGACGGCGCGCAGTTTGGAAGAAGCGTTTGTGCTCATTGAGCGGATGGCTAGTTGAACTCCAGGACGGAGAAAGTCGGGATGTCGACGGGAGAGTACCGATTGCCGATTGCCACGGATTTCGATGTGACGCGCGCGTCAATGCAGGCCCGTCGCTGCGGGCTCGCACAGGGCTTCGATACCATTGCTGCCGCAATGCTGGTCACGACGGTGTCGGAACTTGGCACAAACATCCTCAAGTACGCGGCACGTGGGGAGATTATCATCCAGCCGATTGAGCGAACCGGTAAGAAGGGACTACTGATACGAGCAATCGACCAAGGACCGGGGATCACGGACATCGAATTGGCGATGAAAGACCACCACAGCACCGGTGGCACGCTGGGGCTTGGCTTGCCCGGCGTGAAGCGGATGATGGACGAGTTTGAAATCAAGTCCGCGCCCAACCAAGGGACCTCGATCACAGTCAAGAAGTGGAAATGAGCCAATACCAGGTTGGATCCTATGTGCGGCCGTGTGACGGCGAGGCGGTAGCGGGGGATGCCATCGTCGTCAAGGAATGTCCCGGGGGCGTATTCCTCAGCCTGATCGATGCGCTGGGCCATGGTCGCGAGGCCGCCGAGGTGGCACTCATGGCCATTCGTTACTTGAAACAACATGCGGCCGCGGATATCGGCCAGGTCTTGAAAGGCCTGGATGCGCACCTGCAGGGAACCCGCGGGGCGATGGTGAGCATCGCCTTCGCCGACGAAGTAAACCGAACCGTCGCCTGCACCGGCATCGGGAACACCGCCATTCGACGCTTTGGCAAGCGTGACGAAACCGTGCATTCGCCAGACGGCATTGTCGGAATTCGCTTCCGCAGCCCCCGGATCAGTCGATTGGCGTTCGAGGTCGAAGACCTGTTGGTGATGTACAGTGACGGCGTGGCGGACGAGTTTTCAGCCGACCTGGCGTCACTGCGTGGGCAGCAGCTCGATGCGATTGCCCGCAGGATTGTGCTCGATCACGGCAAGTCGTACGACGACGCCGCATGCCTGGTTGCGAGGTTCCAACTGTGATTCCGCTGGGAACGATGCCTCTCAGGCTGGCTGAAGACGTTGCCGTGACGCGCAGCAAGGTTTATGGCCTCTCCCGCGCACTGCAGTTCGATGCGGTGGGTGCCACGCGGATCGCGTTTGCCGTATCCGAACAGTGCCGCGCGCTGCTGCAGGCCGGCAGCCAGCCTGAGCTTCGCATTAGCCTCGAACCCAACGGCGACCGAACCGATCTGGTCTTGCAGTTCCGCGACCGTCAATCGTTTGCATGCGCCAGGGGCCTGTCGGAGTTCTTTGACGCAACGCAGCTTGTGGCCGACCCGTCTGGACTGGGCTGCGCGCTCAATTGGCGCGTGGCGGCGCCGCCATCAGCTTTCGGGTTGGACGAAGGAATGCTGCAGCACGAGCGCGCGCGGCTGGCCCAGAAGACGCGCACTCAGTTGATGGACGAGCTGAAGGTCAAGAATCAGCAGCTTGAGGAATACAACCTGCAACTGGAGCAGATGGTCGCGGCGCGGACCGCCGAGCTGCAGACGGCCTACGAAAAAATCAAACGGGACCTGGAAACTGCGGCGGACTACGTTCAACGGCTGATCCCACCGGAGAGCGACCAGCCAGTAGCGATTCGCTGGAAGTACGCGCCATCGACCGATCTGGGAGGAGACATCTTTGGATACCACGCCGTCGACGGAGACCACCTGGCAATCTACTTGCTGGACGTGACTGGCCACGGGGTCGACTCGGCTCTGCTGGCCGTAAGCATCGTCAACGTGATTCGCTCCGCATCATTACCCAGTGTCGATTTTCGACGGCCAAGCCAGGTCCTGGCGGCATTGAACAATGCTTTTCCCATGGAACAGTTTGGCGAGAAGATGTTTACTATCTGGTACGGCGTCTTCAACACGGCGACACGCATCATGCGCTGGTCGGGCGCCGGTCATCCGCCGGCACTGTTGTTTCCAAACGGCAATTGCACTCCTTGTTTTCTCGATTCCTTTGGCCCCATGGCCGGCATGATCGACGGGGCCGAGTTCGAAGAACAAGAGTGTGCGATCGAGCCAGACTCTCGACTATTTATCTACAGCGATGGCGCTCAGGAGATTCAGTTGTCCGGCGGCGATGTTTGGAGCATGGATGCGTTCTTTCAATACCTGTCCGAGATCTGCCATAGCGCTGAGCCGTTGCAGACCTTGTTGGACCACGTAAGACACCTGCATGGTGGTGACCAGTTGGAAGATGACTTTTCAGTCATCGAGGTCCGTTTCTGACCGAATTAGCGCGAAGCAGGATCAGGGTCTGAAAAAATCGCATTCTCATCGCCCTTGACCGCGCGTGTGGCGCGCTGCCGCCGCAACTCGTTCATCACCACCGCACTCCCGTGCGCACGGCGCACACCGCCCACGTGTCCACCATCCCTAGAAATGTGGCCACGATTTCCGCTATGGTACGTTCAGATGAATGTGTACTGGCCGAGCCACAACCCCGCCATGACCACGAACATGCCGTTGCACTTGGAAATCTGGAGAAACCGCGAGACCCAAAACATGGTCTGCGGGTGCGTGTGTGTGGCGCCGAAACATCATTTGCACGAGTTTCTCAGCGCACACGCGCGAAAAATGCGATCGCCAAAAACATCCGGGGCAAAAAGTTCGCTTGCATCCATGGCCGCCCGTGTGACGCAAACCAGGTTGGTGGTTACCAGTTTAAGTAGTGCCAGCAAGTAGCAGATCAAGTAGCAGATATCGTCGACGAAATCCTCCTCCCAGTGCGTGGTAGACTTTAACTATGTGGGACCGCTCCTATCGCTGGCAACGACACGTGCGAGTGGCCGCCGGCACGGCAGTCATTCTGGCCCTGATCGTGGCCGCCGTACTACTCTCGGGCACCTCGGCCGCCGCCCGCACCCGGGCCGGCGCCAGCGATCTGGCCCGCGAGTTGTTTTCGCCGGCCGAGCAAATC
>JBGSKX010000174.1:0-41745 GCA_041741015.1 Pirellulales bacterium | reverse complement strand
TCTGGCAGCCGAGGCGGAAGGCCGCCGGCTCGACCCGGACCTGCTGCGCCGGGGGATCGAACCGTGGCTGGCCACCAGCGACGTCGTGCTGGTCGAAGGGGCCGGCGGGTTGATGTCGCCGCTGGGCGAAGACGAATACGTTGCAGATCTCGCCTACGACCTGGGCTTTCCCCTCGTCGTCGTTGCCCGCAACGCCCTGGGCACAATCAACCACGTGCTGCAGACGTTGATCACGGCGGCAACGTTTCGCGATGGGCTGGATGTGGCCGGTATCGTGCTCAATCGGAATAGCGAAGTGACCGACGAAAGTGCCCGGCAAAACGCCGCGGAAATCCGCCGCCGCGCGGTCGCGCCGCTGCTGGCTGAGCTAGGCTTTCGTGCCACAGACTTTGCGCCGGAAATAGATTGGTATGCGCTGGCGGATGTGCCGGCGCGAGAACGAGAATCGGGGATTGAAGAATGAGCGACCCGATGAACATGAACAAGCTTTATCAGCCCGACAACGTTGCGGCAGGTCCCTACATCCGAGATCCGGTGCCTTGCCAGCAGGTGACCGAGAGTAAGAAGCTGATCCTGGCCGCCGCCGAGTGGACTCAGCCCGGCAGCGCGCTGATCCTGGGCGCGGGACACTGCGCCGAACTGCCACTCAAGGAACTGGCCACGCGATTTGAGAAAATCACGATCAACGATGTCGACAATGCGGTGCTCGAACAGGGGCTCGACGCGGCCGGATTGACGGACGCAGAGCGCGAAAAGCTCACGCTTCACATCGCCGATTTGACGGGTGTGACGGAAAGCCTGATCTCGCGGATCGAAGACATTCTGAGCGCTAACCGTGACCCACAAGCGGCAATCGAAGCGATGGCGCACCTCCTGGACACGGCACTCGTGCCAGGCATGCCGATCACCGGAAAGTACGACCTGGTGATCGCTTCGTGCGTGCTCAGCCAGTTGCACTTCGGGCTCTTGCATCGCGCGCGGCTGGCGTTCGACAAGCAGTTTCCCGGAAAGGATGAACTACTGGCCGACAGCGTACGCTGGACTTCGGCCCTGTTCGAAATGGCGCGGCGGATGGAACAGAGATTCATTGACAACCTAGCCGATCACGTCGCGCCGGGCGGGTTCATCTATCTCTCCGACTCGACGCAAATGTGCGAGGTCAAGGGGACGCCCGATGGGAAATGGGAGACTGCGGGGACGCAACGGATGCTGAGAACGCGGTACATTACCGATTATCTCGACCAGCGATTTGTGTCCGTAGGGCGAGAGCGCTGGGATTGGGTAGTCACCCCACCACTTCGGCCGGGCGACGTCGGGCGCGTGTACGACGTGCAGGGCGTGGTGCTGCGAACGTGGCGAACTTGATGTTGGCCCAGGAAATAGACTAACTGCGGAGGACGACTGACATGAAGCGATTGATCACGATGGCGGCTTTGATGCTCTTGGTCTCCACAATTGCCACCGCACAAGAGGCCGGCGAGGCGGCGCCGAATCAGGAAGAACTCGAAAAGCAGTTCGCCGAAAAGCTCACCGGCGCGACGCTCGTTGGCCAGTTCACGGTCAGCGACATGAACGACGGCAAGCCGCTCGCGCAGGATCGCTACACGCTGGGCGTCGTCAAAAAGCTGCCCAGCGGCTTCTGGCAGTTTGAAACACGGATTCAGTACGGCGACAAGGACGTCAAGCTGCCGATCGCCCTGCCGGTGAAATGGGCGGGCGACACGCCGGTGATCACGGTTACGAACGTCGCTTTCCCGGGTTTGGGCACTTACTCGGCTCGGGTGCTGTTCTATGGCGACTCCTATGCCGGCACATGGAGCGGAAAAACGCATGGCGGGGAAATGTGGGGCAAGATCGTGCCCAAGGGCCAGGAAGTTCCGGACCTGAAACCGGAGCCGCTGGAAGCTAAAGACAGCTCCCCAAAAGATGCGGAAAAGAAAGAGTAGCCGCGCGGCTCGACTGGGTGGCATGTGGGTTGCACTGCTCCAAGCGGCGGAGGATTCAAGCTATGTACTATCTCTACGGTGCGAAGACGAGCGGCGAAAAGTTGCTTAAGGCAACGTTCGATTCTGAGCAGCAGCTTTTGGCGTATGTGCGCTGGGCGACTCTCTCGCAATCGGAAGGTAAATCAAAGTTTGAGCAGGGGAGCTCGCTCGTTGGTTGCCAGACCTGGAGCTACTCGACTGAGAGCGAGACCGCCGACGATCCCGAGTCTGTCGATCACAACCCGACGCCCAGCATGCTCTAGCGAAACGGTTCCTGGCACCGTTTTCAGAAACGGTTCCTGGCACCGCTTTCAGCGATGCCGCTCTGGATGATGGCAGCCAGGGCCAGCGCTGCCGTCTCGACGCGGAGAATCCGTGGCCCCAGGTCGACGGCGGTCCAGCCATGCTCGGCCGCCTGGGCAACTTCGGCTTCGGTGAAACCCCCTTCCGGCCCAATGGCCAGCGAAAACGGTTCCTGACACCGTTTTTCGGAAACGGTTCCTGGCACCGTTTTCGGTGCGCTGGCGGGGTGAGCGAAGAGACGCATGTGAGTGGAAGGTTCGCCGGCAAGGTAGTTTGACAGCGCAATCGGCTCGGTGATCTCCATCAGCCGGTTGCGGCCGCATTGCTTGCTCGCTTCAATCACCGCCCGGCGCAGCTTTTCGATCGCGGAGGGAGAATCTCGCTGATTGCCGCGTTCGGTGAGCAGCGGCACGAGCCGCCGGACGCCCAGCTCCGTCGCCTTTTCGACCAGCCACCGCGATCGATCCCCCTTCGGCAGCGCCACGCCGAGCGTTATCTGCACGGCCGACTCGCGATCGACTTCCCGCCGCTCAAGCACCGCCAGTTCAATCTCACTGCGTCCCACGCGTTCCACCCGCGCGGAAAACTCCGCGCCGGTGCCATCGAAGAGCGTCACCTCGGCGCCCACCTTCGCACGCATGACATGCGCCAAGTGATGGGCGTCATGGCCCACGAGCTGTGCCGCGGAGCCTGCAATTGGTGATTCGACGAAGTACCGGTCGGCCATGAAACGTCAGCTAGCTGAGATCTGAAATCAGCACGCGGCGCAATTAAGTGCCACATGGGAAGGGCGCGATTGCCTCAAGCGATTCGTCGCATTCTACCGAAGATGACTAAGGTGCGGAATTGACCGCGCTTTCTGCCACTGCGCGCTGAAAACCCACACGGACCGGCCATGTATCAAGCCTATTGGGGACTTTCAAAGTCGCCGTTTCGCGGGCATCTCGATCCGCGGGCCTTTCATCGCGGAGCCGCGCAGGACGAAGCCCTCGCGCGGATGCACTTCCTGGTCGACGAGCGGCGCACGATGGGCCTCGTACTGGGCGACACGGGCACCGGCAAGTCGCTGCTCCTGCAAGTCTTTGCCGGCGAACTTGGCAAGAACCGGCACGAGTGGGCTCTGCTTGGACTGCTGGGCATCGGGCGGCGAGAGTTCCTCTGGCAACTGGCCGGCGAGCTGGGAGTTGAATCGCGCCGCTCGGCCGGCGAAGCCGTGCTGCACCGAGGGATCGACGACCACTTGATTGCCAACCGCTTCCAGCAGCTTTCCACCGTGCTGCTGCTGGACGACGTTGACGAAGCGGCGCCCGATGTGCTGGGCGAAGTTATCCGACTGGCGCTGTTCAATCAGACGCACGACGCGGGCCTGACGCTCGTGCTCGCGGCCCATCCCGAGCGGCTCTCACGACTGGGTGACCGGTTGCTGGAACTTGCCGAGTTGCGGGTTGATCTGCTCGGACTTGATCTCGACGAAACCGCCGGGCTCATCAAGCAGTCGCTGGCCAACGCCGGCCGCACGACGCCCATCTTCACCGAGGCGGCCATGCAGCGAATCCACGAGCTGAGCGGAGGGATTCCGCGGCGGATCAAGCAGCTTGCCGATCTGGCGCTGGTGGGCGGGGCCGGTTCAAACCTGGCCCAGATCGAGCCCGACCTGGTCGAGCTGGTCTATCAGGAGTTGGGAGTGGATACCAGTTTTGCCGCAAACGCGGTCAATTATTGAGCCGCCGCGGCGAATGCCCTCTTGAACGAGCCGGCGCTCGATCTGATGGCGATGGTGCGCGTAATCCCAACGGCAGGTATTCCCCCGGCTTTCGAGGGTGATCGTCGTGCCGTAGCGCATCCACCTCGATCTGGCCCCGAATCGGGCGGGGGTTTAGAATGTGCGGGCGTGCTCGCCCCCGGCTCGGGTCCGCCTTTGCGTACCGAGCCACCATCGAATTGGAGTTTGCCTCTCGTGTCCAAAGTCGTCAGCGTCGCCTCCGAAGCTCAGCAAGAAGTCATCGAACTGAAAGACCCTGCGATTGCGGCGCTCCTGGCCTGGCTGGTGCCGGGCCTGGGTCATCTTTATCAGCGGCGCACGGCCAAGGGCATTCTGTTCATGGTCTGCATCCTGAGCACGTTCTTCTTCGGGCTGTTCTGCAGCAATGGTCACGCGGTCTATGCTTCGTGGCAGAACTGGGACAAGCGGCTGCCTTACTTGTGCCAGGTTGGCGTGGGTCTGCCCGCGCTGCCGGCGCTCGTGCAGACGTACCTCGTTCGCAGCGGCAAGGAGCCACTGTTTGGCGGCGTGATGGCGCCGCCGGTCGATGCAGCTCAGCTCAACGAGTGGTATCGCGACCTGAACAAGTACTTCGAGCTCGGAACCGTGTACACGATGATTGCGGGCCTATTGAACATCCTGGCCATCTACGATGCCTGGGGCGGACCGGTGCCGATCGACGAGGAAGAACGCAAAAAGAAATCGCCCGACGACGGCGAGCCACCCACAGACAGTTAAGTTCATTTTGACTGGAACGCTTCGACCATGATGCCGCTGCTCTTGGCCAACACGAACATGATGTGGTACGCCCCGCCGCTGATCGCCGCAATCAGCCTGGTATACGCAGCCACACATCACGAGCGAATGACGCCGATTCTGATTCATGCCGCGCGGCTGGCGGTGATGATTTCAGGGTTCATGCTGCTGATCATGGCGGTGCTGGCTGCGATCAGTTGGCAGCTGTAGCGGTAGCTCACACTTTAAAAGCTGCAAGCGGAAGCAATGCAGCGCGCGATACGTCAATCCTGGGAGTCCACAAGGCTATGGGCATCGGCTCAATCATCGGCTGGGCTGTGTTCGGGCTTTTTGTCGGCTTGGTGGCCCGGTTGCTCTGGCCGGGTTCTCAGCGGGCCGGCTGCCTGACCACCATGATCCTGGGCATCGTCGGCTCGATGGTCGGCGGGATCATCACCCACCTGCTCACCGGTGGTCAGTACGAGCCCTCCAGCTACCTGATGTCGATCCTGGGCGCAATTCTGGTGCTATGGATCGGCGGCCGCGTTTCTCGCGGCGATTCTTAGTGAACTGTGCCAGCCGAGTTCGGCGCGCCACGTGCCAAGGGTCCACTTAGAGCGGTTCTGACGGCGGATTGTCAGGCCGCAGCGTCCCTAAAAGCTTGCTTTGTCGGGCCTTGTGCGCGAGAATAGAGTCCTGGAGCGGCGACGATAGTCTGGCCCTCGCAAGGCACCTCCCGCCAGACTACGCCACTCGGAACAGAGCGCACTTTTCGATCCTTTCGTCGCCTGGGTGTCTGAAGCATGTCTCGCGCGATTGCAATGCCCGAGCAGCGTGGCTTGGTTGCGCCCGAGGAAGAAGACGAGCTCGAGGAAGATTCGGGCGAGTTGGTCCTCGAGTACTTGCCGAGCTGGCTGGTGTCCCTGGTGTTTCACCTGGTGCTGGTGCTGCTCCTCGCGCTGTTCGTGGTGGGGAGCAATGGCGGGGGCGGAAACAAAGGCATCCAGCTCGAAGCCACGTCTGGTAGTGATGGCGGCGAAAGTGGTGACGACATGATGTCGGCCTCGCTGGAAATGCCCTCCGAACTTGCCAGTCAGCAACTGGTCGAAGCGCCCCCGGTGGACATTGCCGAGCTGACAGCGCCGACCGAGGCGACGCAACCGATTGAACTCCTGGAGCCCATCAAAGCACCCGAGGCTATGACGCTGGCTGGAGCGGGCGACGGTGACGGCGGCGGCAGTGGAGACGGCGAAGGTACCGGAGAAGACGACGGGCTGGGTGACGGCGTCGGCAACGGCGACTCGGCCAAGACGGCGATCTTCGGCCTGGTCGAAGAAGCCCAGAATTTCGTCTACGTGTTCGATCGCTCGCAGAGCATGAACTCGACGTTTTCCTACACTTCTGAGGGCCAGACGGTCTTCAGCATCACGCCCCTGGTGGCTGCCAAGGCCGAACTGGTCAAGAGCCTGGAAGACCTGAACCCCGGCAATAAGTTTCACATCATCTTCTACAACCACGAATCGTGGGTCTTCGATCCTGGCGGACGGACCTCGCATCGCGGTCTGATCACGCTCACCCCAGACAGCCGCAAGCGGGCCACGGGCTTCGTAGCCAGCGTCTATGGCGATGGCCAGACGCGGCATGTGCCGCCGCTGGAAATGGCCATTCGGATGAAGCCCGACGTGATCTACCTGCTCACTGATGGCGAAGAGAAGGACGACCCCAGCCCCGACGAACTGGCTCGGCTGCGAAAGCTGAACAAAGGCAAGGCCCGAATCAACGTGATCCAGTTTGTATTCGCCCCAGGGGTCCAAAGTGCGCTTGAAGATCTGGCCAAGGAAAATGGTGGCAGGCATATCTACATGAATATCTCGCAGCTCGCTCCGGGACTGGCCGGCATGGCCCAGGCCGGCCCGCCGGAAATCAAGGTCGTACCGGCGCAGTAGCAGTTCTTGCTAAGACGCATCCGCACGTGCTTTCCGGGCGAACCCGCGCGCTGCAGGCGGTGTCGTCGTTTGCAAACCCGCCCCCGGTAAACTATATCTGGCGGTTTCGCTTTTCCCGGTTTTCCTCGCAGAGTGAGTCGATCGATGGCGCTCAATAAGTACAGTTCGCGGATCACGCAACCCAAGAGCCAGGGCGCAAGCCAGGCCATGCTCTACGGCACGGGCATGACTCGTGAGGACATGGACAAGCCGCAGGTCGGCATCGCCAGCGTCTGGTACGAGGGGAATACCTGCAACATGCACCTCAACGACCTGGCCGCCAAGGTCAAAGAGGGCGTGCAGGCCGCGGGACTGGTCGGCATGCGGTTCAACACCATCGGGGTGAGCGACGGCATCTCGATGGGCACCGAGGGCATGTGCTTCTCCCTGCAGTCGCGCGACCTGATCGCCGACTCGATCGAAACCGTGATGTGCGCCCAGTGGTACGACGCCAACATCTCGATTCCCGGCTGTGACAAGAACATGCCTGGCTGTTTGATCGCTATGGGTCGGCTCAATCGGCCAAGTCTGATGGTCTATGGCGGCACGATCAAGCCGGGGCACCGGATGCGCGCCGGCCATGAAGAGACGCTCGACGTCGTCTCGGCGTTTCAGTGCTATGGCGAGTACCTGGCCGGCACGCTGGACGAAAAGGGGCGCGAAGAGGTCGTGGCCAAGAGCTGTCCCGGCGCGGGTGCCTGCGGCGGCATGTACACGGCCAACACCATGGCCTCGGCTATTGAAGCGATGGGCATGGCATTGCCCTACAGTTCTTCGATTCCGGCCGTCGATCCGGCCAAGATGGACGAGTGCTATCGCGCCGGAGCGGCAATTCGGGTCTGCTTGGAAAAGGATCTCAAGCCGCGTGACATCATGACCCGCCGGGCCTTCGAGAACGCCATGGTGGTCGTAATGGCCTTGGGTGGGTCGACGAACGCCGTACTGCACCTGATCGCCATGGCCCGGGCCGTGGGCGTGGAACTCACGATCGACGACTTTCAGAAGGTGAGCAACCGGATTCCGTTCCTCGCGGATCTCAAGCCGAGTGGCAAGTACGTGCAGGAAGACTTGCACAACGTGGGCGGTACGCCGGCCGTGATGAAGTACCTTTTGGAAAAGAAGCTCCTCGACGGTGATTGCATGACCGTCACGGGCAAGACGATCGGCGAAAACCTGGAAAAACTTCCGGGCCTGAAGGCCGGTCAGGACGTCATCCACCCCCTCGAAAAGCCCATTAAGGAATCGGGGCACATTCAGATTCTCAAGGGCAATCTGGCCCCCGAAGGTTCCGTGGCAAAGATCACCGGCAAGGAAGGCCTGCGGTTCAGCGGTCCGGCCAAGGTCTACGACGGCGAAGAAGACATGCTGCACGCGGTGGAGCGCGATGAGATTAAAAAAGGAGACGTGATCATCATCCGCTACGAGGGCCCCAAAGGCGGGCCGGGCATGCCAGAGATGCTGACCCCAACCAGCGTGATCATGGGCAAGGGGCTCGGCAAGGACGTCGCCCTGCTGACGGACGGCCGTTTTTCCGGCGGTTCGCACGGTTTCATCATCGGGCACGTCACGCCCGAAGCTCAGGAAGGCGGCCCGATCGCGCTCGTGGAGAACGGCGACATCATCACGCTCGACGCCACGAAGAACGAGATCTCCGTAGCGGTTTCGGACGCGGACATGGCCGCGCGAAGGAAGCGTTGGCAGGCTCCGCCGTTCAAGGCGACGCGGGGCACGCTCTACAAATACATTAAAAATGTGAAGAGCGCTTCGGAAGGCTGCGTGACGGACGAGTAGCAGCGCGGCGCGGGTAGTTTGGCCACTTCTCGCACGAAATGCGCGCTCTCGCGCGATTGCCCTCGTGGGGAAGTTTGCCGGTCCGAGGCACCCTGGGTGCATAACTCGCCTTGACGCAGTTCGGGAAGAACGCTTCAATCCGCGAACCGGGGTGATTCATACAAGCGATTGCTTCGTGCGAATGCGCCCCCTGCGAGGATGAGACTTATGTACTCGCTTCGCATGTACCGCATGACGATCCCTGTCTGGGTGCCCATAGGGAAACGCGTCATTAAAAACTTCGGGCATCCATTTAAGAGGAGCCACGGAAATGGCAACTAAGAAGACGACGAAGAAGGCGACCAAGACTCCGGCCAAGAAGACGGCCACCCGCTCGCCGAAGGCTGCTGCCGCCAAGAAGATGCCGGCCAAGAAGGCCGCCAAGAAGAAGGCCTAAGCCTTTCGCCGGGCTTACTGAATCCGACGAGAAAGGCCGGCTCCCTGACTGTCAGGGAGCCGGCCTATTGTTTTTGGTTCTCGCTGCAATGACTCAGCGGCCGGTCGTTTCAGAGCGTCTTGATGGGGGGCGCCCGTCATCGCGACGCAAGCCGAGTCTGCGGCTAGAATTTCGAGAATGGACGAAGAAGGCCGCCTCAAACGAGTTTGCGAAATCCTCGATGCGCTCAAAAATCCGGCGCTCACGCCGGAGGAGATCGCGTATCTTGAGAGCGAGCTCGATCAATTTTCCCACGTGCGCGATCCAAATGCGACCGGTGAACTGCTGCCCGGCCCGCCCGCGGCGTACGAGCTGGCCGCGTTCGCAGAGCGACTCAGGAATCGGCAGGGCACGAAAATGCCGGACTTCGCCGACCTCTATCGGCGCAAAGCGGACCTGGACGGGAAAACTCTGTGGCAAGACTTTCCAGGCGATCCTCCGCTGGGTTGACCAAACCCCCTCTGGCCGCTAGAGTTAGGGTAGTTTAATGGATCCAGAATCGGCCGGTTGCGGATGGGCCGCAGCCACTAAGGATCACACCATCCGTCTCGTCTGGAAGTTGCGTGCAAACGAGTACTACCGAGAATACCCCGCCTGAAACAGCCGACTCTGGATTCGCCGCTCTGAACCTCTCCGAGGCGATGAACGAGGCTCTCGCCAAAGCCGGCTACCTTGATCCCACCCCGATTCAAGCCGGGCTCATTCCGTATGCCTTGAGCGGCGTCGACGTATTGGGCCAGGCCCGCACCGGCACCGGCAAGACCGCCGCATTCGTGATTCCGATTCTGGAGCGTTTGCTCGCTGCCAAGAAGTCCCACGGCCCGCATGCCTTGGTCCTGGTCCCCACACGCGAACTGGCCGTCCAGGTTCGCGAAGAGGTGGTGAAGCTCGCCCACGGCCAGAAAATTCACTCGGTGGCCGTGTACGGTGGTAAGCCGATTCGCGGGCAGATCGACAAACTTTCGCGCGGTTGCGAAGTCGTCATCGGCACGCCGGGCCGCGTGCTCGATCACATGGGCCGCGGGACGCTGAAGCTCGACGACCTGCAGATGGTCGTGCTCGATGAAGCCGACCGGATGCTGGACATCGGCTTCCGGCCCGACATCGAAAAGATTCTCCGTCGCTGTCCCCGCTCGCGGCAAACGCTGCTCTTGAGCGCCACGGTGCCGCCGCCGGTCGAGCGTCTGGCACGCTCGTATATGCACGAGCCCGAGTCGCTGAACTTCTCGCCCACCGACGTTTCGGTCGAAACGATTGAGCAGTTCTATTGCACGGTCGACGGCGACCGAAAATTTGAGCTGCTGGAACACCTCATTAAGCGCGACGAACCGTCGCAGGCGATCGTGTTCTGTCGCACCAAGCGGGGCACCGACAAGGTCGACCGCCGGCTGCAGAAGCGGTTCAAGGACGTGGCCTGCATTCACGGCGATCTGGCCCAAAGCGCCCGAGACCGCGTGATGGCTGCCTTTCGCGAAGGCAAGGTCAAGATTCTGGTGGCCACCGACGTGGTCGGTCGCGGAATCGACGTCAGCAGCATTTCCCACATCTACAACTACGACATTCCGCAGTTTTGCGATGACTACGTGCATCGCGTAGGCCGCACGGGGCGCATGGGTCGCGAAGGCATTGCCTATACGTTCGTCACTCCCGAGGAAGGGAATGAGCTGACGCGGATCGAAATGCGGATCAACAAGTTGCTCAAGCGGGACGAAGTGCCGGGCTTTGAAGCGGTACGAGTGGCCGCGAGCGCCGGCCGACCGGCAGCGACTGAACCGATCACCGATGGCGCCGCTGCCACCGAAACGGCTGCTCCTACGCCACCCAAGCCGGCCCCGCCGCAACTGGGTCGCGGTGGCCGCCCGCCCAAGCGATTCCGCCGGGCCCTCTAGAGAGCCTTCGGCTTGTGCGGTTTTTGCCGGTTGGGATGGGGCCGCACGCGATCCTGGAACGCGCCGACTACAATGAAGTTTGGCTCGCCCACGAATCCTTCCGCTCGATCGCCATGTTTCGCTCGGCACTAATTCTTGCACTGCTGGCGGCCTTCGCGCCGCAGGCCAATTCGGCACGCGCCGACGATCCCACGCTCCGCACGCTTACGTCCAAGCACCTGACGCTGGTGACCGACCTGCCACCCGATGCTGAAGTGGACGCGCTGCCGGGCTATTTCGATCAGGCGTTTCCACAGTGGTGCGCGTACTTCGGCGTCGATCCGACCCTGCACGCCGACTGGCACGTACGCGGATTCTTAATGCGATCACGCGAGCGGTTCGAAGCCGCGGGCCTGATCTCAATGGACGTGCCCGAATTCGCGACGGGCTACGCGCTGGAGGGCAACTTCTGGCTATTTGATCAGACGAGCGCCTACTTTCGCCGGAATCTGATGCTGCACGAAGGGACACACGTCTTTGCCATGACGGTCCTCGGCGGCACCGGGCCAGCCTGGTACGGTGAAGGCACCGCCGAACTCCTGGGCACGCACAGGCTCGACGGCGACAAGCTCCTGCTGAACGTGATTCCTGCCAACCGCGACGCTGTGCCGAAGTGGGGGCGAATCGAAGCGGTACAAGGAGACTTTGCCACAAGAAAAGCACTGACGATTGAGAAACTCTTCAACCTTAGCGGCACGTTGCATGGCACGGTCGAACAGTACGGCTGGTGCTGGGCCGCCGCGGCCTTCTTCGAACATCATCCAAGGTACCGCGATCGCTTTCATGCGCTTGCGGGACAAGTGAACCAGGCGGACTTTCAAGACCGCGTCGTCGCGGCCTTCGCCGGCGATCGTCAAACGCTCGACGAAGACTGGCAGCTCTTCATCGCGAACCTCGACTACGGGTTTGACTTCGTGCGCATGAACGTCGAGCGTAAGTCGGGCTCGCCACTCGGCGCGGGACCGGCAATTGTGCCGGTCGCCGCCGATCGGGGTTGGCAATCAAGCGGAGTCGCCGTCGAAGCAGGCAAGAGGTACACCATTCGCGCGCGGGGCCGCTATCAGGTGGCGGGCGGCGAGCAGCCTTGGCTGAGCGAGCCGGGCGGCATCACGATCGAGTATCACGCGGGACAGCCGCTCGGAATGCTACTGGCGGCGGTCCGCAACGATGACAATGCGGCGAGCGCGCGTTTTAGCGGGCTGATTCAGCCCATCGCCGTGGGGCTCGATGCGACCCTCGAACCTAAACAGTCCGGGACGCTCTATTTCCGGATCAACGATTCCGCAGGCCGGCTGGCGGACAACAGTGGCGCGGCCGAGGTGGAAGTTTTCGCGTCGCCATAAGCCGTCGTCGGTCGCTGCCCATAGTCCCGCGACCGCCGATTGACGATCCGCCCCTTCAGCCCGACAATACCCTATTCCACGTGTTTCGAGTGTCCCACGCCAGGTAGCAGCCGACATGAATTTCATTCTCGAAGAAGACCCCGAAGTCTGGGCCGCGATCGCCGCCGAAACGGACCGGCAGCAGGACGGCCTGGAGATGATCGCCAGCGAAAATTACACCAGTCCCGCCGTGATGCAGGCCGTGGGCAGCGTGCTGACGAACAAGTATGCCGAGGGTTACCCCGGCCGGCGATACTACGGCGGTTGCGAACACGTCGACGTGGTCGAGGACCTCGCCCGCGACCGGGCCAAGCAACTCTTTGGCGCCGACCATGTCAATGTCCAGCCGCACTCCGGCAGCCAGGCCAACATGGCGGTCTATATGACTGCCATTCAGCCGGGCGACACCGTGCTGGGACTCGACCTGGCGCATGGTGGCCACCTGACCCACGGCATGAAGCTGAACATCTCCGGTATCCTGTACAACTTCATCAGCTACGGCGTGCGCGAATCCGATCATCGGATCGACTTCGACCAGGTAGTCAAGCTCGCCCGCGAGCACAAACCAAAGCTGATCGTGGCCGGAGCGAGCGCCTATCCGCGCGAGATTCCGCACGGCAAGTTTGCCGAGATCGCCAAAGACGTGGGCGCAAAACTGTTCGTCGACATGGCACATTACGCGGGCCTTGTAGCGGCGGGCCTGCACGACAATCCCGTGCCGGTGGCCGACTTCGTGACCACGACCACGCACAAGACACTCCGCGGCCCGCGCGGCGGTATGTCGATGTGCCGCGCCGAGTACGCCAAGGATCTCGACCGCTCGGTGTTCCCAGGCATCCAGGGCGGTCCGCTGATGCACGTCATCGCCGGCAAGGCAATCTGTTTTGGTGAAGCGTTGCGCCCGGACTTCAAGCGTTATGCACAGGGAGTGATCGACAACGCCAAGACGCTCTCCGAGGCGCTGCTCTCCGGCGGCTTGCGACTGGTCAGCGGCGGAACGGACAACCATCTGATGCTGATCGACGTCAGCCCGCTGGGCATCGGCGGAAAGCAGGCCGAGGCCGTGCTCGACGCTGTGGGCATCACGGTCAATAAGAACATGATCCCGTACGATCAGCGAAAGCCGATGGATCCCTCGGGCATTCGGGTCGGCACGCCCGCCCTCACCAGCCGCGGCATGGGCACCGCCGAGATGAAGAAGATCGCGGGTTGGATGTTTGCCGCACTCAAGGCGCCGGACGACAAGCGGTTGCACACCGAGATTCGCGGTGAGGTGTTCGATCTGTGCGAAAGCTTCCCGGTGCCGGCCATGCGAATGGCTGAAGTCGACACCGACGAGGTGTGAAGCGGTCTCTCGGCACTGGTTGAATTAAACCGCACAACCCTGCGCGAGTGTTGTACAGCGCGCGGACGCATGGCGACCAGGTCGCCGCACCATCGCCGCCACTTAAAGGGTTTCTCGCAGCCGGCGAAGTGGAGCTAAGCTCGAAGGGAGCTTGAGTTTACGCAATGGGCAATGCTTCGCCGGTGAATTCGACCCACTGGCGGCACGCCGCTTGCTTTAGAATTCAGCAACGAGGACAGCACTTCGGCGAATCAAGAAGTGGAACTTCAAAAAACCGTCTTTCGTACTGCGATGCGAAGGAATGGTTAAGACGAAGATTCACGTTTGAAAACACGGCTCGTTCGAGCCGGCGCCGAAGCGACTGTCCTCGTGTTTTTATGCGCTCATGCTGGGCCGGTGGGAGTTGGGGGGAGGATTCCCATTCTCCGCCGAGGCGAATCGACCTATAATCCGTGGATTGCCGGCCAAGGAACGTCGGCAGCCCACGCATCTGGTCGAGAATCGCAAGCGCCATGGCCCAGTCCCCGCAGAAGAGCCGGATCCTGATCGCCGACGACAACGGCCCCAACGTCGAGCTGCTCGAAGCTTATCTGAGCGGTCTGGACGTGGACATCGCCGTGGCCGTTGATGGCCGCGACACGCTCGACAAGGTCGCCTCGTTCCAGCCCGACCTGATCCTGCTCGACGTAATGATGCCGAAATTGAGCGGCTTCGAGGTGTGCGAAAAGCTCAAGGGCGATCCGGAAACTCGCACGATCATGATCCTGATGGTCACGGCCCTCAACGAGTTGGGAGACATCGAACGGGCAGTCGAAGCCGGCACCGACGATTTCCTGAGTAAGCCGGTCAACAAGCTCGAGTTGCTAAAGCGGGTGGAGAACATGCTCAAGCTGCACCATGTGACCGACGAGGTCGAGCGGCTCCGCCAGTACATCGCACAGATGGAAGACGCCGCAGGTCCGCGGGTTTAACATTGCTAGCTTCGTCCGACTGACCTTGCCTCCGGACGCCTCGGCGCAGTATACGAACTGACCGGCTACAGCGCGAAAGTCCTGTGGCCGGGAGGTTTCGCTATCGCCATCCCTGAGACAAGGACGTCTCTCTCATGCCGCGAGCTATCGTGGTCGTGCCGTGTTACAACGAAGCACGGCGGCTCAACATGCGGGCCATTCAAGATTTCGGTCGCCGCAGTGGCGCCGCCGAGTTGCTGTTCGTCAACGATGGCAGCCGCGACGAAACCCTGGAGCTGTTAGAGCACCTGAACCGGGCCAATCCGCGGGCCTTCAGCTTCTTGCACCTGGGGCAAAACCGCGGCAAGGCCGAAGCCGTCCGCCTAGGGATGCTGCTGGCCGTACGATCCGGAGCGGACTATGTAGGTTTCTGGGACGCTGACCTCGCCACGCCGCTCGCCGACATCGAGCCCTTTTGCAAGCTTCTCGAAGGCAAACCTCACATCGATTGCGTGATCGGCACCCGCATGCGGCTGTTGGGGCACGCGATCGATCGGCAGCCGCTCCGCTATTGGCTGGGCCGCGTCTTCGCGAATGTGGCCTCGCTTGCGCTCGGCGTGAAGATTTTCGACACGCAGTGCGGGGCGAAGCTGTTTCGCGTCACGCCGGAGCTCACCGCCGTGCTGGGGCAGTCGTTCTCCACGCGCTGGATCTTCGACGTCGAAATGTTCGCCCGAATGAAGCGATTGCGGGCAACGGCCATGCGCAGCGCGCTGCGCGAGGCGATCTACGAGTTTCCCCTGGACGCCTGGCGCGACGTAGCGGGATCGAACGTCAAAGGGCGCGACTTCGCCAAGGCTTCTTTCGAGCTCGCGCGGATCTATTGGCGCTACCTGCGGCCGGGCGCGAGTTACGACGTGACAGCCGACGGCAGCGATCTGATCGTGCACGAGCCAGCCGACAAGCCGGGTCAGAAGGCCGCGTAGTCGCCGCCACCAAACATCGGCAGGTGATCCTCGGTCCAGCCGGTGCTCATGCGATCGGCCCCGGTATGAAACTTGGGCCATTCGGGACCTTGCGGCGTGCTGCCGTGCCAGCCGATGTCGAGCCGATGCACGGTGTCGACGGCCTGTTGCAGGCGGAACTTTTCGAATGCCTGGCGCGAGATGATCTGGAACCCGCGCCGAGCCTGCGAAGCGCGCGGACGCCAGGCCAGCAGCCGGGCGATCGACGGCCGATTGGCAATCGGCAGCGCCTCTTGCCGGCTGAGCTGCCACTGCGTGTCGCGCATCTGCCAGAGCGTGCGAAGATCGTCGGGGTCAAGGCAATAGTCCTCGTCGCCGACCAGGATCACGTCGCCTTGCGTATGGTCCAGGCCGGTCTGAATTGCTTCGCACAGGCCCAACCGGACCGGATGCCGCAACAGGCAAACCTGCGGATAGCCGGCGGCCAACTGCCGGGCCACGTCGGACGTTTCGTCGAGCGAGCCGTCGTCGATGATCCATAGCTGGAAGTCGCGCGCCACGTCGGCGAGCACCTCGAGCATCTCGACCACGTCGGCTTCCAGGTTGGGCTGTGCGTTATAAACCGGCAACAGGATGCTCAATCGGCTCACGCGATCCATCTCCCCAGTTCGAGTTCGGTAGGCGAGGGTCGGTGGAAGGAACCTCCGCCGGTTCGCTGCCACGGCCGCCGACCGCGGAGTATTGATCGGACCGCCGCCGCGCCGAACTCGAACGAGCCAACCGAAATACGGTCTGTGCGCGCTGTAGCGGCGACGGTGAGTTACCACACGTAGCGGACGTATCAGTCGCACTTGTCGAGCCACGCACGACCGGCAACCGAGCCGGCCGCACAGGCGGCACAGGCCGAAGAAGTCCGATGCTACGCCGGCACAACCGCCACTTCGTAGTCGCGGCCTTCCCAGCGGTCGGGGTGCGTCCAGCGGAAAGTGAACCGCACCGGCGACTTCTGGTGCCGCTCAATCTGCAGGTCCACGTAAGCGATGCCCAGCGCCGTGGCTCGGCCGGGAGTATCGTGCACCGTGCGCCACTCGTCCGTCGACCACCGCAGACAAAACGAACCGGGCGCCTGCACGCGCAGCGTGTGCCCGGGCTGCACCCGGATCGCATGCCGGTCGGGCTTCCAGAATTCGAACGCATCGTGAGTGCGGTTGCCGCCAATGTAGCGCTGGGCCACATGCGGCAGGTAGTCGTACACCTGGCCGTCAGCCACGCTCCGCAGCAGCGTCAGGTACTCGGCATGCGCCCAGACCAACGGCATCGCCGCTCCCGTCGGCAGCCCGCGCCACTGCCGCTTCTCGGGCAAATCGTCGGCGTCCCAAACCTGCTCGGGCAGCAGACCCCAGCGGGAAAAGCCTTCCATGGCCCGAATGTACGGCATCACATCGCGACCCGCCGCCAACTCGTAGTGCCCGCGCTCGCCAGTGAGCAATGGCCAACCGCGTCCGCGACCGAAGCCGGTAAAGGGGCCGCCATCGTCACCCTGACCGTAACCGTCGTGATTGTAGCGCCGCCAGCATGGCCCGAACTGCGTCTCGACTTTCAGCAACTTGTCGACGACCTGTACCGTGTCTTCGATTACCGGGTCGGTCGCACTGCGAATGCCATAGCGCACCAGTTCCAAGAAGCCGCCATCCACGATGTCCTTGGCTGGAAACAGGTATTGTTCGCCGGGCGCGCGGTTCTTGATGAGCACGGTCGCTCGGTTAGGATCTTCGAAGGGGCGTGGATTGCCGATGTCGACCGGCAAGATCCGGATGTAGTGCTTCGAGATCCCCGGCACGAGCGTGCCCTCGGTGGTAACGCACCAGCCTTCCAGGTGCGATTCCAGAAAGTCTGCATACTGCCAGAGGTAGTCTGACGTGTGCTGGTCGCCACGCACCCGGGCCATCTCGGCAGCGCATCCCAGGGCTGCGATGTTGGCCGCCAGAGATGACGGCGAATAACCGCTATTCTCTTCCCAGCGCTCCTGCGGCGTGGCCGGGCCCTCGCGAACCAGATAGCCCGCGGCCCGGAGCACCATCGGGTACGGGTCGAAGCCCTGCAAAGCTTCGGCTTCCTGCACGCGCCACGCGAGCAGTATGCCGAACGAGACTTCGTCCAATTGCACGCCGGTCCAGTAGGGCTCGCCGTTGATCCAGAAATTCTGGTAGAACCCGCCGTCGGGGCATTGCGAGCAGGCCAGGTAGATCAGCGAACGATACGGGGTCGATTTGTTGCCCGTGGCCAACAGCGCGGTGGCCGAGTGGACCATGTCGCGCGGCCAGACCAGGTGATAGCCACCCAGGTCGTCGTCCCCCTTCGCTTCGCCCCAGGGGATGCTGAGCGAAGCGATCAGCGCGCCGGGATAGGTCTTGTCCTCATGCGCAAGCAACAGGCTGTGGCTGCGGCGGTACAGCGAACCGGTGTCGCCACAGGCGCCCTTCATGGGCGAGACGTGCCCGCAGGTCCGCTGCCACTGTTCGATGAACCGTTCGCGATGCCCCGCAAACGACACTTCAATCGACTGCGCGAGCGTGGTCGTCGCGTTGTGATAAGTATCGCCAAAGGCGACGCCGAGCGTGAACTCGCGAGTCTGGCTGAGATCGACCTGGGCAATCAGCGCAATGTTACCGTTCTCGGCCGCGTCGAATTCCCAGTCGAGCCGCTTGTCCTGGGCGAGGTCCGTCCAGCCGTCGCTGGTGCCGACATAGCCGCACGAGCATTTGAGCAGCGGAACCGAAGCCCCCATCGCCAGCCAGGTATTGCCCCGGGTGGCGACGAGCATCTTGCGATCGGCAATCGTATGGAGATATCCGCTATTGCCCCAGCCGCAACCTTCCAGATGGGGCGCAAGCAGGGCATACACCTTCAATCGCTCGAGCAGACTTTCGTCCCCTTCGATCCGCGTGTTCACCAACAGGCAGGAGTAGTGCGGATCGCAGATGATCTCCTTGACGATCCGGTAGTCCTGCTCGCGGCAGGTGTTCGTGAGCTTAAACCCCAGCGAATGGTCGGAGAGTTGCTCGAGCGTCCAATCCGTATCGCGGCGCTCGTCGTGAAAGAACGTTTCGCCATCGGTCACGAGGAACTGCAAGTCGCGAATCTGCGGCCGATCGATCGTCGGGTAATAGACCTCGCTGACGATGCCCGCCGCCAGGGTGAACCACAGCCGGCTGCCGGCGAAGTACGCCGTGCCGACGGCCGACTTGTCGCTGCGCGTCCACCGCGGCTCGATGCCGGGAGCTCCGAAAGCGGGTCGCAGGGGCGCGGTTGACATGAGCGGGCAAACTCAACGGGAAATGCGAATCTCTGGCGGTCGATACAGAGACCGGTGAGGTACGTCGAAGTCTAGCTTGAGCGGCCGATCCGTGCAAAAATCGGGCTGTTTTGCTGCTCCGCGAAGGGCTCATGGCTGCCGCAACAGCGTATACTGAAAGAACGCCTCTTCGGGGTGCTTCCACATCGCCCGACCAGCTAATTGCGCACGTCATGAGCATAGATTCCGATCTGCTTTCCACCGGCATTCAACTGCATCAGGCGGGGCAGGTCCAAGCGGCGTACGCGATCTATCGTCAGGCCCTCCACACCGATCCCCAGAACGCTGCCGCTCTCAGCCTGCTCGGCGCGGCCTGCATCAATCTGAAAAAGTGGGACGAGGCCGCTGCACATCTGCAAGAAGCAATCCGCCTGGAGCCCAATCATCTTTCAGCTCACGACAACCTGGGTGTCCTGCTCGCCAAACAAGGCAAGATGGCCGAAGCAGTCGAAAGCTTTCGCCGCGCGGCCGCGATCAGCCCCAACAATCCGCAAACGCATTTGAACCTGGCGGCCGCCCTGGAACGTGCTGACGATGCGACGGCCGCGATCGACTCCTACCGTGCGGCTGCGCATCTCGATCCGAACTCGCTCCGCGCGCATCGCGAAGCTGCGCGACTGCTCACCGCTGCGGGACGCATGACCGAAGCTGTGCCGCACCTGCGGCAAATCGCGCGGCTCAAAGGTGGCGATCCCGAGGTTCGCTTCAACCTGGCGGCCGCGCTCGCGCAGGCTGGCCAGGTGGCCGAAGCAATCGCGGCCTACGGCGAAGTGCTCGAGCTTAAGCCCGACTCGGCCGAAGCCTATGTGAACCTCGCGCAACTTCACATCGACAAACGCGACTATGCCGCGGCGATCGACGCGGCTCAGCAAGCAGTCGCCATGCGGCCGCTGTTTGCCGAAGCCCACCTGAATCTGGCCAGCGCGCTCGGAGGGCTTAAACGGAACGAAGAAGCCCGGGCGGCACTTGCCGAATGCCTGCGGCTCAAGCCGGAATTGGGACAGGCGCACAACAACCTGGGAAACCTGCTGGCGGGTGAAGGGCGTTTCTCCGAGGCGGAAACCGCCTATCGCCGTGCCCAACAGCTCAATCCTACAAGCGCCCAGTCGCCCTACAACCTGGGCATCGCCGTGCTGCGGCAAGGTCGCGTCACGGACTCGCTCCGGCATTTTGAACAGGCTCTCTCGCTCGCGCCGCGCTATGCCGAGGCCCATCACAATTGGGCCAGCGCGCTACTGCTCCTCGGCCGGTATGCCGAAGGGCTCTCGGAATACGAATGGCGGTTTCAGTCGCGCGACTTTCCAGCGTTTCGCCCACGCTGGCCGATCTGGGATGGCTCATCGCCCGAGGGCAAAACGATCGTGCTCATAAGCGAACAGGGGCTTGGCGATACGCTGCAGTTCATTCGTTACGCCCAGCCATTGGCCGAGGTTGGTGCGCGGGTGATTGTCGAATGTTCGGCCGCCCTGCATCCGATCCTCGCCCGTACGCCGGGCGTGAGTCAGTGGATCACTTCGAGCGACGCAGCGCCCGCGGCCGATGGCTGTGTGCCGCTGATGAGCATGCCGCACCGGATGCAGACGACGCTCGAGACGATTCCGGCCAGCATTCCGTACATCTTCACGGACGAATCGCGCGTGGAAGCTTGGCGCGAGGAGATCCGCTCTTACGACAAACTGCGCGTGGGGATCGCCTGGCAAGGCAACCCACACGCACCCTACGATGCCGAGCGTTCGATCCCGCTGAAGTACTTTGCCCCGTTGGCGGCGCGGCCGGGCGTGCAGCTCTTCAGCCTGCAGAAAGGGGAGGGGAGTGAGCAACTGGCCGCCGTCGCAACCGACTGGAACGTTGTCGACTTCGGTGAGCGGCTGGACGCCAGTGGCGGAGCGTTCATGGATACCGCCGCGATCATGCAGCACCTGGATCTGGTGATCACGAGCGACACCTCGATGGCGCACCTGGCCGGCGGATTGGGCGTGCCCACCTGGGTCGCTCTCAATCTGGTGCCGGACTGGCGGTGGCTGCTCGAGCGCGAAGACTCGCCCTGGTATCCCTCGCTGCGGCTCTATCGCCAGCAGCGGCTGGGCGATTGGAGCGAGGTGTTCGCAAGGATGGCCGCGGAGCTTGCGCGGCTGACGGGCAACGCTGGCTAGTACCAATTCTGGTAGAGATGATCTCCCTGGCTACTATCATTGGAACACGTGCGATTATGCTCCTAGTGCGGTTGGAAGCCGGTGAAGCGCACGGTAGATTTCGACTTTTCAAGCCGTCGCCCGACAAGGCAAGATGAAGCATTCGGCTAACTCCCTGGCTATTCTAGCCGTATGAGCAAAGGCGCGGCTAACAAGGGACTGTACTCAGCACGCTGATTCTCGACCCTGGCATGATCTTGATTGGCTCAATTCCAGCAGTTGCTGGAGCCGCGGTAGCCCAGCTACTGAACCGGTCGATTTATGAAAAACCGGCTTCCGACTTACCCGCGGGCGACCTCCGCTTTTCTTGCATAAGCGCTCGCAAATGGGTACGCTGGAGGACGATTCGTACCTGCCTGTTTGACGTTGGCCTGCCTGCCCACCCCTCGCGTTGCAATGAGTGCCTTGGCCATGCCCCACCACCAAGCCAATGCCCCCCAGCACCTGAGATTCAGCCGCCGCACCGCCATCCAGGCCGGCGCCGTCGGTCTGCTCGGCCTGGGAATGAACCACGTGGCAGGGCTCCGGGCTCTGGCCGCCACCGGTGACATTGCCGGCACGGGCAAGCCGCGGGCCAAGAACGTCATCTACATCTTCCTCTCTGGCGGGCTCGGCCAGCACGACAGCTTCGACATGAAGCCGGACGCACCCGACGGCATCCGTGGCGAGTTCAACCCGGCCGCCACTCGCACGCCGGGCCTGCAGATCTGCGAACACCTGCCAATGCTGGCCGAGCGGAGCGAAATGTGGTCGCTCGTCCGCTCGATGCATCACGAACAGCCCGAACACTCGGCCGGGCATTTGCTGATGCTCACGGGCCGCAACAAGCTGCCGGTGGGTTTCGACGCCTCGAAGCCGAAGCCCAGCGATTGGCCGTCGATGGCAGCGGTGGCGAATGCTGTTTGCCCGCCCAAGAACAACGTGCCTCCGTCGGTGGTGCTCCCGGAAGTGCTGATCCACCGCGAAGGGCGCGTCATTCCCGGCCAGTTCGCGGGCGAGATGGGTCCGCACCGAAACCCGATGTTCGTCAGTTACGCCCGCTTCAGCAGCACCGCCTATGGCGCCTGGCCGGAGTATGGGTTCCATCACGCGACGGGCAAGTTGAACCCCAAGGATATGACCTTCGAGGCCCCGAACCTCGCGCTGCAGGCCGACATGGATCCGCGGCGGTTCGATCGGCGGTTGCAGCTTCTGGATTCCGTGGGGCAGCAAGCCGCGGCTCTCGAACAGGCCGCGGCCAGTGGTGCCTTCGATCGCGAGCGACAGAAAGCCATCTCGCTGCTCGCCGACAAAAAGACCCAGGCCGCGTTCCGCATCGATAACGCCGATCCCAAAGTGCTCGACCGCTATGGCCGCAACACCTTTGGCTGGTCGCTCTTGATCGCACGGCAACTCGTCGAGTCGGGCGTGCGGTTCGTGCAAGTCAATCTGGGGAACGACGAAACCTGGGACACGCACGGCAACAACTTCCCGACGCTGAAAGACTTCCTGTTCCCGCCGACGGACCGCGCCGTGTCCGCACTCTTAGACGACTTGCGCGATCGCGGTCTGCTGGAGGACACGCTGCTGGTGATGGCCGGCGAGATGGGACGCACGCCAAAGATCTCGCATCTGCCAGCCCACTACGAGAAGCCGGGCCGCGACCACTGGGGCACGCAAACCGTGTGGCTCGCCGGTGGCGGCATTCAAGGTGGCCGCGTAATTGGAGCCACAGACAAGATCGGCGCCCTGCCGAGCGCCAGCCCGCAGACGCCCGAGAACCTGGCGGCCACGATCTATAGCGCACTGGGCATTCCGCGCGAACTGGCCTGGCACGACCATACGAACCGCCCGCACTTTGTATATCACGCCGATCCGATCCCGGGGCTGACCTGAGAATCCCGGCCGACTGAAGATTCCCGCCTGAACCTGCCGCAATCGTTCGACACTCCCCCCGGCGCGCGTTGAAGCCTGCCCGTAGTTGAACTTCTACCCGACCGCGAAGGCATCGGCATGCCATCGCGCCGCTGAATTCCCCCGCCTACAAACCCGCACTGCCATGCCGCTTTACCATACCGCGGTTCATCGTTTTGATCCCGAGTGTGCGGGCGAGCGTTGGCGCGACTATATCGCCTGGTCTGGGCTCGAGCAGCTTCGGGAAGTCGTGTCACTCGATCAGTTGCTGTGCCCCAACTTTTTTGAATCGCTCACGACGGAAGACTGGGAGTACAACGTCCACGAGGATTTCAAGACGGACCTGTTTCACAACTTGGAACACGTGCTGCGCAGAGCGGCGGCCCGGCGCTGTTTCCAGGTGCTGGGAGTGATGCAGTCGCCAAGCGCGGCCGAAGTCGCGGAGATGCGCGACCCGCGCTTCGAGTTTTGCGGATTCGACCTGCTCGAGGCCGAAGTGGGTGGAATCAGCGCGCTGGTGAATTGCGGCGGATTCGAGCGATCTTTCTCCAATCAGGAGCTCAATCCGCTGGGGTTAATCGGCGACCACGAGCGGGCACTTGAAGTCCAGGCCTGCCTGGCCGCGGAGTATCCCGACGAACCGCACGCCCGCTGCGACGTGTGGGCGATCTATCGATATTCGTTGGGCTCGTAGGCGCGGGCGCTACGAGATCAGCACCGGCGTGAAGCACAGCACCGGGATCGCCAGCGACAGGAATCCGAATGCCCAGCGTCCCCAGCCAAGCTTCACGCTATCGTCACGCGTCGGCGGATGATCGACCCCCAGCATGATCACGAGCACCAGCATCAGCACCCAGTTGTAGTGATCGTCGAGCACGATGTAGAGCATCGCGGCGATCATGAAGGCCCGGGCGACCCAGATCGCGCGGCGGCCGAAGAGTCCGTAGATCACGTGGCCACCGTCGAGCTGACTGATCGGCAGCATGTTCAGCCCCGTGATCAGCATGCCGACCCAGCCGGCCATGAGCAGCGGGTTATTCTTGTTGAGGATCGCGTCAGCAGCGATGTCCGGGCGCAGATAGTGCGCCATCAACTTGAAGATCAGCGGATCCCCCAAGACGATCGGCCCCGACTGCTTCATGACGTCCGCCTGCTGGATGCCGAACCAGGTGATCGGCAGCGCCACGAGCAGCCCGGCCCAAGGGCCGGAGATGCCGATGTCGAAGAGTTGCTTGCGATCGGCACGCGAGCCTTCCATGCCGATGACCGCGCCCATCGTGCCGGTGAGCAAAAAGGGGACGGGTATAAAAAACGGGAGGCTCGAAGGCACGCGATAGCGAAGTGTTTGCAGGAAGTGCCCCATCTCGTGCGTGAGCAGGATGCCGATCACGGCGGCGGCATAGATCAACCCCTGCTGCCAGCCGGCGGCGATCTGTCGGCCGGCCAGGTCGCTGGCGATGTACGTGCCGGGATCCCAATTGAGCGCTCCGGCAATGAACGTCGACACGCATGTCGCCAGAAACAGAAACACCGGCAGGAACACGCGCCGCTGGCGCCGACGGGCTGTGAACTCGGCTGCCGAGAGCTCGCGGTGCATCGCCCGGACCAGGCGCTCACTGGCTTGCGGCAGGGGCACCTTCGACTCGAACCACTCGGACGATTCGCCATGCGCGGGCACCTGTTCAGGCTCGATGCGCGGCTGCGGTCCTCCGTCGAATTCCCCTCGCTGTTCGGTCATAGCAGCCAGCATACCAGCGGCAAGGCCGCTTTTGCAGGGGATGGACGAATCGAGCCGTTTGTTCCGCCATTCAGCGGTAAGCCGTTGAGCGGAATTCGGCGTCACTCCCCCGGCACTTTTTCCACCGCCAGGCGCTTGTAAACACCGGCGTGCCAGCGGGGGATGTCGTTCTTGTAGAAGCCGCTCACGATGCTTTCGCTGGGGCCGCCTGGCAGATTCGTCCAGGCTTCATCGGTGGAGAGATCGGTAACAAAGTGATAGCTCGGAGCGAACGACGCTTCGCGCCGCGCGGCTCGCAACAGATGCCCCTGAAACGGCGTAGCATAGCACCCCGGCATCGGCATCGACGGCGTATGGAATCCGAACGCACGGCCCACCACCCGGCTCTCGACAAACCGGTTCGTGAACTGAAAGCTGTTGATGCTTGACCACGGCGCGTCTTGCTCCTTGGCCAGCGCCGCCGCGGCGCGACGGATCAGGTTCGCCTTGTCGCGCCCCTTCCACCACAGCGAATCCTGCCTCAGCAGTAACTTATCGATCGCCGTGAGCACCATCGTCGAAAAGCCCACGCGGCTGCAGAGGTACATCATTCGCCGCCAGCCGATGTTCTGCTCGTGACCAAACGTCTCGAGCAGCACGTTGCGATACAAGTGTGAGAAGAGCGTCGCCTCGTGGCTGTCCGGCGTGTAACTGCAGTCCCACCGTGCCAGGCGATCTTTGAACGCGCCGTCGGGCATGTGCGGCAGAAACACGGCCAAGAGGTCGCGGGCTTGCGTGCTCACGACGTCGTACTGCAGCGACTGCATGTCCGCCACCGTGGCCGGATTCATCGCCGCCAGCCGCTCGTCAATCCGCCGCTTGCGATAGTCGGGAACCGGCTGCGTGACCAACATCGGGCCGCCTGGCTGATTGATGTTCTCGTTGGCAGTCGCGACATAGCCTTCCGGCGGATCGTACACGCGCGGCAGCACGCTGCTGGGCAGCAGGCCGCGCCAATGGTTTCGCTTGTCCCAGGCCGGAATCGGCAGCATGCCGTGATGATTGTGGCCGCGCCGCGGAAACCAGCCACCGGCCTGCATGCCGATGTGACCCTCGCGATCGGCGAATACCCAGACCAGCGTCGGCAACGGGCACTCGCGGGCGACATCCATCGCGGTAAGCGCGTCGGGCGCTGCCACGAAGTCGAGCCAGGTGCTGATCGAGCGGCCTGAACCTTTCATATCGCCGACCCAGGCGTTGAGCAGGTAGTAGCCCGGCTCGCCCGGCTTGGGCTGCGTTTCGAGCGTGCCGAGTTCGTTGAACAGAATCGGCAGCACCTCGGGCGTGCCGCCTTTGTGAACGATGGTTTCCACGCGTACGCGGAAGTCGTGCCAGCCATCGTCGCGGCGATACTGCCAGACGCCACTTTCGGACTGCCGGCAATCTTCAACGAAGTGATCGAACGTGTCGCCTTTGAGATACGTAACGCCCCAGGCCACGTCGCGCGTCCGGGCCACGGCAAACAGCGGACAGCCCGGTAGCGTGGCGCCAATCACGTACTTGTCATCCCAGTGCAACTCGGCCTCGTACCAGATGGCCGGCAGGCGGTTAACTTCCAGGTGCGGGTCCGAGGCCAGCAGCGCGCCACCCGTCCCGCTGCGCTTTGGGCCCACGGCCCAGGCGTTGCTGCCTGCCAGCCGTGGCAAATCGGCGATCAGTTCGAGCGCTTCATCTGAAAGCTGGCTGGCGATCTTCAGTTTCCGCATGAGTTCGAAGTCGCAATCGTCCAGCAGCGGGCTGAACAGTTCGCGCAGCTTCGCATCGGGCACGCCGGCCTGGATCAGGTCGATCAGAATCCGTTCGTTCTGCTGCTGACCGACAACCAGTCCGCCGAAGCTGAGCAGATGGCCCATCAGCAGCACGCTTTTCTGGTTCCACGGTTGGGGCACAAAACCGGTCGCCCACATCGGCAGCGAGCGCCCCGAGTCCTTCATTCCGTCGTTCACGCCTTCGCAATACGCGGTGAGCTGATCGAACGTCTCGTCGTCCAGATCGGCCACTTCCTGGTCGAGGTTCAGGTATAGCCCCACCCGGCGAAAAAAGCGGTCCATCTCCACGAGTTCCGGCTTATCGGCAATCAGTTCGGCCGACTGGCCGCTGGCGATCGCCCGCGAGAACAGGAGTTGGGTGGGGCGGTCGATGCCGTGCATGTAGCCCAGGCCATAGAGTGCGGCTCGCCAGGAGCCGGCCGAGATATGCGGCACTCCGTTGTCGTCGCGCGCGATGCTGATACGGCGGCGGGCGTTCTTGGTCGGCAGGATCTTCATGAGCAGCGGGAAGCGTCGTGCTAGGCGTGGTTGGCAGGCTTTACGCGCAAGTTTAGCACGCCGTGCACAAACGGAGCGATGCGAATTCACGGCGTAAGCCGCAGCACGGTCGCGGCTTTGGGCTCCTTCCGCTAAAGCCACGGGGAATTACCTTCCCCCTGGACCTTGGGAACGCTCCTAAAGCAGCACGCCCGCCACGCAGGCCGTCATGAAGCATGCCAGCATTCCGCCGGCCATGGCGCGCAGCCCCAGACGTGCCAGGTCATGCTGGCGCGAGGGGGCCGCCGCGCCGATCCCGCTCAGCTGCACGCCAATCGAGCCAAAGTTGGCAAATCCGCACAAGGCATAGGTCAGCAGCGTTACGGTTCGTGGGCTGAGCTGCGATTCGGAGCTCTTGAGCAGCGTGCCGAGTTCCTGATACGCGATAAACTCGTTGCTGATTGTGCGCACGCCCAGGAGCTCGCCGGCAACGCGGCAATCGGCAGCTTCGATGCCCATCACCCAGGCCAGCGGAGCGAATGCCCAGCCGAGCACTCCGCGCAGCGTGAGGTCGAGGCCCACGAGCCCCATCGCCCACTCAAACAGGAACTCACACATCGCAATCAGCGCCAAAAATGCGATGATGATGGCCCCAATCTGCAGGGCCAACTGAAGCCCCAGTAGCGCTCCGCTGGCGGCCGCATCGATCAGGTTGATGCTCGGCGATTCCACCGCCGCAGCCGCCGTGCCCAGCGTGGCGGGCTCGTCCACCTCGGGCTGCATGACCTTGGCAATCATCACGGCCGCGGGAGCCGACACCACCGAAGCGGTGATCAGATGTTTCGCATCGATCCCCATCTGCACGTAAGCCGCCATCACGCCGCCGGCAATCGTGGCAAAGCCGGCCTGCATGATCGTCATCAACTCGGACTTCGTCATGCTGGCCAGATAGGGCCGCACGACGAGCGGCGCTTCGACCTGGCCAAAGAAAACGTTCGCCGCGACGGCCAGGCTTTCGGCCCCGGAAAGCCGCATCGTCTTGCGCATCACGAAGGCTGCGACCTGCACGCAGCGCTGCATGACGCCCAGGTGATAGAGAATGCCCATCAGCGAAGCGAAGAAGATGATCGTCGGCAACGTGCCAAAGGCGAACGATCGCAACAGGCTCAAGTTCGGTTGACCGTCGTCACCCGGCAATCCGAAAACGATCGCGCTGCCCGACTCGACGAACGCAAGCATGCCGGTAAAACCTTCGGCGAGCGCCGCAAAGAATCGCTCTCCGATGGTGGTATGAAACACGAAGGCGGCCAGCGAGAATTGCAGCACCAGGCCCGTCGCAATGATCCGCCAGGGAACCTCGCGCCGCCGGCTGCTCATCAGCCATGCCAGAAACAACATCACGAACAGACCGCCAAAGCTGATGAGCCGTTCCATGGCAAGCAGTCGATCCCAGGGGTTATCACGTGGCGCCGTCGCGCGTCATGCTAGCAGAATTACCGCAGAATGCAGAGTGAGATTCGTTCCAATGGCTATCGATGCCGGGGGACAGGTACCGCGCAGCGAAAAGCCCCGCCGGAGCGTGCTAGAGGAACGCTCCGCTGGGGCCTTCGATTGCCGAACGTCGCCCTTACAATCCCGGCGCGAATTCGCCGAACCGGTTCTGGCCGAGCAAGTAGCTGTACACCCGCACGCGGTCGAGTTCGCTGGCGAACACGTCGACCTGCCACTGGAGCTGCTTGGTCGAGTCAGCCCCATCCAGCGCCAGCCCGCGTTGCAACTGCAGGTCCGCGACGACGGCCACTTGCCGCAGCCGTTCGATGTCGCCTTTGGTGACGATGTCCGGCGCCTTTTCATAGGTGGCCAAAGCCCGCTTTTCGCGATCCATTGCCGAACGCAACGCGAGCCGCATCCGCTCGACGGTCGCCGTGAACGGATCGCCGCCCGGGTTGCTCTTTGCGGCCTTCAGCTCGCGCTCGGCAAGCTCCACCTCCTCGGTAAACTGCTCGACCATGCCCGTGATCAGCGTGCCGCGCACCTTGTTGTTCAGTTCCTGCATTCGCTCAAGGTTCATCTGGGCGAGCTTGAGCTTGGCTTCCGCCACCTGGACGGTGAGCTGGCCAAAGTCGTACTTCGGCTTGTCGTCTTGAGCGGCGGAGCCCGTCGTGCGACCCGCCACGATGCCAATTGCCAACAGGGCTGCCATCGCCGACCAATGTCGCACGTTCATATCGAATGACCTCCGAACCATTTTTCTCAGACCTTACGGACGGCGCGACTCACTCCACGAAGCGCGCATCGTCGCAGGCCTGGGAAATTATAACCGCGTTTCGCCGATTGGCCCATCTGGGAGAGCTGGCCGCCAAACGATCCCGTCGCTCCACCCAGGCACAATCGCTACACAGCCTAGCGTTTTCGCTGCTTGTGCCGTCCCAATCATCGCACCCGACGGCACTCCCAAGACACCCGGCGCGGTGCAGGTGTTATAGTTACCCTAGTGGGCAAAGATATTCGTAGGATTACCGTACACGGATTGGGAAACCGGATGCGACAGCTTCTCATGGGTGTGCTGCTGGTGTCGGCAACCGGTCAGGCGGTCGCCGCTGCCCCGCGCGTGAACCTCGAGATTCTCACCCAGCCCGGCCTCGCCCCCACGGCCGCACACCAGTGGTACGAAGCGCTCACCAAGCTCGGCATCACGAACCTCCAGATTCGCTCCGGTAACCCCGGCGAAGAGATGGGCATCGAAACCACGGGCACCGGTTCGAGCAAATCCTTTCGCGTCACCGGCATCCTCGGCACCGACAACACGCTGCAGGTGCCCGGCGGAAAGTTCGGCATGCGCGACTACGGGCGCATTCAAACCTGGCTCAACAACCTGGGGACCGACGGCGTCGAAGGCGTCACCGCTCCGCGCGCGGCTTTCGGTATGACGCCTTCGCAGATCGAACACATTCATGCCGACCTGCGGCGGCCGGTGAGCGTTTCAACGGTCGGAATGACCGCGGATCAGGCCGTGAGCGCGATTGCGAAATCGCTGCGCGGGCCGGTGCGGCTCGCTCCCGGCGCGGGTGGCGAACTCGCGCGCGTAACGCTCGAAGACGAACTTCGCGGCATCACCAGCGGCACGGCGCTTGCGGCAATCGCCCGGCCGGCGGGTCTGGTCTTTGCACCGGCCCGGCAGGCGAACGGCAAAATCGAATACCGAATTGGTCCACCGGTGAAGGGTGAGCAAACCTGGTCCATCGGCTTCACCCCGCAGCAGCGCGCCGTGCAAGTGCTGCCGGCAATGTTCGATGTGCTGAACGTCGAGATCAGCGAGATTCCGGTTTCCGAAGCGCTTCAGGCGATTCAAGAGCGACTCAAGGTCCCATTCATTTACGATCGCAACGCGATGGCCCTGCATGGCGCCGATCCGACCGCCGCCCCGGCTGAAGTCCCCGGCAAGCGGCTCTCCTACAGCCAGGTCGTCGGTAAGGTGCTCTCGCAAGCCGGCATGCGCTATGAACTCCGCGTCGACGAGTCCGATCGGCCGTTTCTCTGGATCACGACGATCAAACCGGCGCCGTAGTCGTTCGCCGCTAACTCAGGTTCACAACCAATCGCGCGGGTGCCACTGTCTGGCTTGCCCAGCAGTGTCTTAACCTGGGTTCACCTTGCTGTCTGCAGCACGACAGCGATTACATACTCCAGACAGCGCGGACCCTTGTGAGTGCAATGCCAACTGGCAATGCGAACTGCAAGGCAAGGGCCGGAAGAGCACTGCTGGACAAGCCAGCCAGTGGCACCCAGAAACGCCTCACGCTTACTCCACGTAGTGCACCGCCAGCCACACGCTCGGCGTTTCGTGCGTGGTCCAGGCAACGCGATGCCGGCAGCGGGCGGGTATCACCAGGTAGTCACCAGGCTTGAGTTCGCGCGGCGCCGGCTCGCCTTCGAACAGCACGTGGGCTTCGCCCGAGAGCAGAACGACGAATTCGGTCTGCGGCTGGTCGTACCAGAAGTCATCCGCCGAGGCGTGTCCCTTCGAGACGATCCTCTCGATGCGAACGTTCTGACCCTCGGCGAGCACTTCGAGCGCTTCGCTCTTCAGGCAGGCAGGCAGACTGGCCAACAGGTTCCCGGCGTCAACGGGATCGTGTGCTTCGCTCATGATGCCTCCTTGCCTGCCTGTTGCGCTACGCCGTCATCCGTTCCCACAGCAGCCGGTAGTACTTCATCACGCGGATCGGGTCGCTCGTGGCGTTGCCTTCCTCAAGCAGCGTCCAGCCATCGAAATGCGCACCCTTGAGCAAGCCGAAGAGCTCGACCCAGGGGTAATCGGAAATCAACTCGTGGATATGGATCGTGCTGATCCGGTCCTGCACGCTCTTGAAATTCGGTGCCAGCCCCGGCTTGGCCAGATCGGCCGCGTTGCAGTTCCAGCAGAGCCGCGAGCCGGGATGCTGCGAAACGTCCATAATCTTGCGGATGACGGGAATCTCGGACGTCGCGCGGCCGTGGATCTCCAGGCGAATTTCAACGCCATAGCCTTCGCCGTAGGAAGCCACCTCGTCGAGCGCGCGGCCGATCTGCTCGATCGTCTTCTGCTGCGGCACGCCGGCCGGCAGGGCGTTCGGGCGGACTTTCACACCGCTGCCACCACAATCGTGGCAGAGCTTGATGAACGCCTTGGTCTCTTCGATGTTCTGCTTGAGCTCCGCCGGGTCGGGCGAATGGTACTCGCAGGCCGTGCCAAGCCCGACGAGCGTGACGCCGCTGTCGCCGAAGCGTTTGGCGACTTCCTGCCGCTGATTGTCATCGAGCGAAGGCTCCACGCCATGCTTGTGCGTCGTGCGGAGCTCGACCCCGGCAAAGCCCGTCTCCTGGCAGTTCTTGATCAGCGTGGGCAGATCCCAATCGGCGCCCCACTGGTAGGTGACAAGTCCGAGTTGCATGGTGGCCTCTTTCAAGTGTCATAGTCCGCTGATCGTCACCGCCCCCGGCTTTGCCGGCGGGGTTCCCGATTCAAAGCTGGGCTCAATGCTAAACTCGCCGCCCGCCACTTACAACAATTCATCCAACTCGCCGACCAGTCGCTCGAAATATCCAAGCGCCGTGTCAACGGCCGTAGGCTGTTCCATGTCCACTCCGGCCCCGCGGAGCAGATCGAGCGGGTACTTCGAGCAGCCCCCCTTGAGAAAGCCGAGATAGTCATTCAGTTCGGTTTTACCGCCGTTCGTGACGCGCTCGACAAGCGCGATCGAGGCCGAGAGCCCCGTCGCGTACTTGTAGACGTAGAACGCCCGGTAGAAGTGCGGGATCCGCAGACATTCGAGCGAAAGCTCGTCGTCGAGCGTGAAGTCGGGGCCGAAGTACTGCTCGAGCAACTTGCGATACTCGCTCTTGATCCGATCGACCGTAAGCGGCTCGCCGGCCTCAGCCAATGCGTGCGTGATTCCTTCGAACTCGGCGAACATCGTCTGCCGCAAGATTGTCCCTCGGATCGAATCGATCTCGCGGTTGATCAGGAACGCCCGCTCCTTATCGCTTTTGGCGTTCTTCATCATGTGCCGCGCGAGCAACTGCTCGTTGAACGTGCTGGCCACTTCGGCGACGAAGATCGTGTAGTTGTAATACTGGAACGGCTGATGCTTGGCCGAGTAGTGGCTGTGCATCGAGTGTCCCGCCTCGTGGGCGAGCGTGAACACGTGGTCGAGCACGTCGGGCTGATAGTTCATCAGGATGTAGGGATCGCCGTCGAACGATCCGCAACTGAATGCGCCACTTTGCTTGCCCTGGTTCGGATAGCGATCGCTCCAGCGGCCGTTCAAACCGCGTTCGAGGACGCCGCAGTACTCGCTGCCCAAGGGTTCAATCGCCTTGATCACCAGCTTGACGGCCTGCTGCCAGGTATGCTTGCTCTTGAGCTCGCTGAGGATCGGCACATAGGTGTCGTAGTGATGGATGTCCCGCAGTTCCATCTTCCGCCGCCGCAAGTCGTAGTAGCGGTACAGAGCCGGCAGATGCTTGTGCACGGAGCCAATCAAGTTCGTCACCACCGACGCCGGCACCTTGTCGTGAAACAGCGAGGCCTCGAGCGCGCTCGGATAGTTCCTTGCTCGGGCGTAGTACACATCGCGCTGCACGGAGCCTGAGAGCGCCGCGGCCAGCGTATTCTCGTGCGACTTGAACTGCGTGTAATACTCGTGGAAGGCTTTCTTGCGCACCTTGCGGTCGGGCGAATGCAGGAATGAGCTGAACGTGGAGTTGCTCAGCTCGACCAGTTCACCGCGCTCGTTCTTGATCGTGCCCCACTTCATGTCCGCGTCGGTCAGTTGGCGAAAGATCTGGTTGGCCGCGTCCGACATCTCGGCCTGCATTGCCAGCAGCTTTTCTTCGCTCTTGGAGAGCGTGTGGGCCTTGTAGCGGAGCAGTTGCTCAAGCAGCAGCTTGAATTCGGCCAGCACCTTCGACGCGAGGAACTTCTGCATCGTCGCTTCGGGAATGTCCATGATCTCGGGCCGGATGTAGCTGGCGGCCTGGCCCGCGCGGCTGGCAACGTTGCGATACCGCCCCTGCATGCGCTGGTAAGTGCTGTTGGCCATGTCCTCGGTGGTCTTGAGGAAGGCGTAGGTACCGAGCTTTTCGCCGGCGCGTTCGAACTCGGTGTCGAACTTCAGGCACGCGGCCAGCGTCTTGGCGTCATCGCCCAGCTTGCCACGATAGTCCTCGTACCTGTCGATCTGCTTTTCCCACTTCTTGAAAGCCGTTTCCCAGGCCGTATCCGATGCGAACAGGCTTTCGAGATCCCAGGTGTCTTCAGTCTTGACCTTGGAGCGGGGCGGCAGCGATTTGACTTTAGCGATCATGGTGCTCGCGTGAATGCTTGATGAAAAGCGCGGCCGAAGGACGCGCGAAAATTGGCTACGGAATCAGCCAAAGTATATGTCAGCCGGCGTGCCGACCAAATGAAGAATCGGTTACCACGCGAAAATCGCCGTGCCCCAGCTCAAACCGGCGCCATAGCCGCTCATCAGAACCTTGTCGCCCGGCTTGATCCGGCCAGCCTGATAGGCCTCGTCGAGCGCCAGCGGCACGCTGCCGCCCGAGGTGTTGCCATAACGATCGACGTTGATAATGATCTTCTCGCGGTCGATACCCAGGTAGTCGGCCGAAGCCTCGATGATCCGCAAGTTGGCCTGGTGAGGTACGAACAGGTCGATGTCCTCGAGCTTGAGCTGAGCCTGCTCGAGGACGTCGATGATGCTTTCGCTCAGGACACGCGTGGCCCATTTATAGACGGCCTTGCCGTCCATGTAGAGCGAGTGGTCCAGCCGGTCGATCCCCTCGTGCGAAGCCGGCTCGCGCGAACCGCCCATCTTGATATATAGCTGCTCAGCCCCCGCGCCCTCGGCCCCCAGGCAGTAGGCCAGCAGCCCTTGCTGCTGGGTCCCTTTCTCCAGGATCACGGCTCCGCCGCCATCTCCGAACAACAGGAAAGTCTTCGGCACTTCCTTGTGGATCACGCGCGAGCAGCAGTCGGCTCCCATCACGAGCGCTCGCTGGCTGGCTCCCGTGGCAATGTACTGCGCCGCGGTGCTCAGTGCGTACATAAAGCCGGCACAGGCCGAGGCGATCTCGATCGCGCCACAGCGCATGCCCAGCCGGTCCTGCAGCACCGCCGCGGTCGAGGCGATATGCCAGTCCGGCGAGACGGTGCCCACCACCAGCAGGTCGATGTCCGCCGGCGAAACGCCCGAGCGCTCGAAGCACTGCTGGGCCGAGTGGTAGCACATGTCGCTCGTGGCGATCTCGGGCGGCGCGTGCCGGCGCTCACGAATGCCTGTGCGGCGAAAGACATATTCGGGATCGAGACCAAGCGGGACGAGGTCCTCGTTCGTCACGACGTTGGGCGGGGCGTAGCTGCCGGTCGCCGTAATCTGCATCCCCATCAGGGTATGCCGCAGCAGGGTGCCCCGGTTCGGTGTTTGAGCCATGCACGGAATCTTACCGAACGCCCGCACGATTGAATACGCCAACGCGGGGCAGGGCGCCAGGTGGCCTGCGCGCGATCAGCGCGGCTCTTCGCCCAGCTCCAGCCAGCGCCGCTGGGAGTACGACTCGATCACCGCGTCGGCCACACGCTGGGCCCTGAGGCCGTCATAAAAGTCGGGCACGGCGCCGCGCCCTTCAACAATCGCCGAGACGAACTCCCACACCAGGTCGTAGCGGAACACCGTGGCTGGCTTGCCGTCTGCCGGATTGCGGGGACTGTCCGCCGGCTTAAGGAATTCGGCAGGCACGGTGACCGACGCGAGGTCCTGGCCGGTCTTGCCCACCAGGATCGTGTTCGGCTCGTGAAGCTGGTAGACGGCCGAGCCCTCGGAGCCGTTGATCTCGGCCCACTCGTGGCCGAAGCCGTCGCGGCCATAGCCCTTTGCTAGCGTCGTACCTTCCCAGACGCCGGTCGCCCCACCGGCGAACTCGCCGATGATGCTCGACCAGTCATCCACGTTCGATGGCTCGCACGGCTTGCCATCGACAGTCTGCGTGCGCGGCGCGAATCGGGCCAGGGCCCCCGTGACCCGGGCGATTGGTCCCAGCAAGTCCTGCGCGAAGTCGATCCGGTGGATCGTCATGTCGAACAGATCGCCAGCCCCGGCCAGATGCTGGTACTGCCGCCAGCCCCAGCTGGTCTCGGGCCAATCGAGAAACCGCTGGCTGCGGAAATGCCGCGGCTCGCCCAGCGCGCCGCCGGCGACCAGGTGCTTGAGGTACCGCATCGATGGAGCGAAGCGGTAGGTGAAGGCCGTCATGTGGAAGACATTCGCGTCGCGAGCTGCTTCGTACATCGAGCGGACTTCGCCCGCGTTCAGCCCCAGAGGCTTTTCGCACATGATGTGCTTGCCATGCCGGGCGGCCGATTCGGCGATCGACCGGTGGGTGAAATTTGGCGTGGCGATGATCACGGCGTCCACGTCGGGGCTCGCGCAGATCACCTCCGGATCGGTGCTCACGAGGCCCACATCCCACTCAGTCTTGCGCTTGGCGAGCAGCTCGGCATTGGCGTCGCAGGCCGCTGTGAGCGTGGCCCGCGGATCGAGCCGGATGGCGGGCACGTGGTGATAGTCGCTGACGGCGCCGGAGCCGATGATGCCGATGCGGATGGGCTGCGAGGTCTTGGTGGGCATGGGATGCTTTGCGGGGTGAAGCTGGCGTGAGCCCATCAAGGTAACGCCTGACGGGACGTGCTTGGTAGCCCCCGGCTCTGCCGGTGGGGTTCTTTCTTTTGGCGACGCTGCCAGCGTCCGACCAACCCGGCCACCGCCAAGATCCTGCGGTTGCACGGCGGACTCGACATGTCAAAATAGTCTCCAATCGCAATGGATTCGCTTGCTGCAAGGAGCAAACAAGGCATGGGACGTCCCGTCACGCTATTCACCGGCCAGTGGGCCGATCTGCCGCTGGAGGATGTGGCTCGCAAAGCGGCCGAATGGGGCTACGACGGCCTGGAGCTGGCCTGCTGGGGCGACCATTTCGAAGTGGACAAAGCCCTCAGCGAAAAGGGCTACTGCGCCGCCCGCCGCGACCTGCTCGAACGCTTCGATCTGCAGGTTCACGCGATCAGCGCCCACCTGGTGGGTCAGGCCGTGCTCGACCCGATCGACGCGCGGCACAAAGCGATCCTTCCGCCACACGTCTGGGGCGACGGAAAACCGGCCGGCGTCAACCAGCGTGCCGCCGAAGAGCTCATGAACACGGCCCGGGCCGCCCAGCAGTTAGGCGTGGGCGTGGTCAATGGCTTCACCGGTTCGAGCATCTGGCATTTGCTCTATTCGTTCCCGCCGGTGACGGAAGAAATGATCAACGCGGGCTATGAACTCTTCGCCGAGCGGTTCAATCCGATTCTCGATGTGTTCGGCGAGTGCGGCGTGCAATTCGCGCTCGAAGTGCGTCCGACGGAAATTGCCTTCGACATCCTCACGGCCGAACGCACGCTCTCCGCGATTGAACGGCGCGAGGAGTTCGGCTTCAATTTCGATCCCAGCCATCTGCATTGGCAGGGTGTCGACTCGGTCGAGTTTTTGCGCACGTTTCGCGATCGAGTTTATCACGTGCACATGAAGGACGCGGTCGTGCGATTAAACGGCCGCAACGGCATTCTCGGCAGCCACTTGCCGTTCGGCGATTCGCGGCGCGGCTGGGACTTCCGCTCGCCGGGACGCGGCAACGTCGAGTTCGAAGAGATCATCCGCGCGCTGAACGAGATTCAGTACGTCGGGCCGCTCTCCGTGGAATGGGAAGATCCTGGGATGGACCGCGAAGCCGGCGCCCGCGAGGCCGTGCAGTTCGTAAAGAACCTTGACTTCAAGCCGGCCAGCGCCGCGTTCGACGCGGCGTTTTCGGAAGCGTGAGGCCGATTCGTGTGGCTGCGGCAGAGGAGCCCCCCGGCAAAGCCGGGGGCTATTCGCGGGGCGGCCCGATGACCGGCAGCCCCCGGCTTTGCCGGGGGGCCTGCGTTGTTCTACAACACCGCTTCGTAGCACGTCCGGCCGCTGTTGCAGCCGCGGCGGTCTACCAGGGTGTCGTCGGGCCCCAGGATGTGCTGGGTGTGGTTGCACCAACAGTGGCCGCTCCCCATCGTTTCCTGCTCGAGACCGGGTTCCATCTGGCCGGCGACGTAGATGGCCTTCGACCGCAGATGCCGGCACACGATTTGAACCGGACCTTCTTCTTCGTCGAACGATCGGCTGTAGGGCATGGTTTGGTCCTTTGACATTCAATCGTTTAAATCAGCGAACCGGTTGGTCGCCAAGAAAAACGAGCCGTTCGGCAAGTCACTTGCAAGGTGAATTCAAAGGGAGCACTGCTGGGCAAGCCAGCAGTGGCACCCGATACGCTGCGGGATTAACGCTTACGATAGGCCGCCGGTTTCGAGTCCGGCCGCCTTCAGCAGGGCCCGCTTCACCGCGACCTTGGCGAGTTGCACCTTGTACTCGTTGTGCGACAGCGGGCTGGCCACGCTCACCGCGGCCCGACCTGCCGCTTCGGCCGTCTCGTAGTTGATCGGCAGGCCGACAATCGCGTCGATCGCCTCGCGCGAAATCCACGGCGTCGGAGCCACCTGCCCCAACACGATGCGGGCTTCACGAACGATGCCGCCCGTGACGAGCACGGAAGCTGCCGCAGCCACCAGCGGATACTCGGGGCCCATGCCGTGCCGGACTTCGTACGACGCACTCACTCGGCCCTCGGGATGCGGCAGGATCACTTGCGAAACGAACTGGTTCGGCTCGAGCGAATGTTCCCGTTCGCGCTCGCTCTTGGGTGTGCGATAAAACACTTCCAGCGGCATCAACGTTTCATCGCCGGGGTTCGGTCCCAGGATTCGCACGCGAGCGTCGAGCGCGATGAGCGCCGGCGCTAAACGAGAGGGGGATGCGAACTTGGCCAAGCCGCTGTTGCCGAAGATGGCGTGAAAGCGGTTGTCGCCTTCTTCCACCGCTCGGCCGCGCTCGGCCAGCAGGCCCCGCTTGTCGCGGAAGAACCAGCACCGCGGACGCTGGCAGAGTTCGCCGCCGACGGTGCCCTGAGCGCGAAGCTGCTGGCTGGCCATCTCGCCAATCGCTTGGCGAATCGCGGGATAGAACTCGCAAATCGGATTGTCGGCCAGATCTTCGAGAGTGACCATCGCGCCAACGTGGACTGCGGTGGAGTTGGCGTCGATCGTCTTCAGCGATTCGACGCGGTTCAAGCTCACCACGCGATCGGGCTTGACGATCATCTTTTTCATCAGGCCGATCAGGTCGGTGCCGCCGGCCAGAACCTCGGTGTGCCCGCGGTCGGCCGCGAGCAGTTCGAGGACTTCCCGCTCGGTGCGGGGCGAGGCATATTCGAAAGCTTTCATGAGTGCTCCTGAATGCTTTGCTTATCTGGTTGAGGTGAGAACGACGAACGCAAGCGATCCGAATCAGTCGGTCGCGTGGCGTCAGGCATTCCTCGCCGCAAGTTGCAGGGAGTCCAGAACGCGCTTCGGGGTGAGCGGCAGCACCGGCACGCGAACGCCCAGCGCATTGGCCACGGCATTCGAAATCGCGGCGCCCGGCCCAATGACCGGCGGCTCGCCCAAACCAATCACGCCGCGAGCGCGTTCGCTCTCGGGCTCATAAATCTCGACCACGAACTCACCGATGTCGCCAAGCCGCGGCAGGCGGTAATCGGCAATCTCGGAATTGAGAAATGCTCCCGTGCGAGGATCCATGAGCCGTTCTTCGAACAGGGCATAGGCCACGCCCATCACCATGGCGCCATAGATCTGGCTGACTGCCGTCTTATGGTTTACGACCAAACCCATGTCCTGCACGGTAACGAACTTCTTCATCTTCACCTGGCCGGTCTCGCGGTCGACTTCAACCTCGGCCATCTGCACGCCGCCCACGCCGGAGCTGGAAAGCTTCGAGTTGCGGCCAGGAGCGCCCTTGCTGGTGACTTCCAGCGGGGACATACCCAGCAGGCTGCACGCTTCTTTCCAGGAGAGGCCCTTCTCGGCGTCGTCCTTGGCATGAATGCGTCCGCCTTTGGCCACGAGCGACTCGGCCGGAACGCCGAGCTTCGAAGCGACCTTCTCGTTCAATTGAACCAGCGCGTCGAGCCCTGCATGCCGACTCGATTCGCTCACTCCGCCGACCGTGGTGCTGCCGCCCGAGGGACCCGAGGCCGGATACTTCGAGCTGCCGATGTTGACCTTGATGGCTTCAACCGGGAGGCCGAACGTTTCGGCAAGCACGATGGCGATCACGGTGCGGGTGCCGGTGCCGAGATCCTGGCTGCCGATGAAGGTTTCGACGCCGCCATCGGGATGGATCTTGACCATGCAGGTCGACGGATGTCCGCCACCACCCCAGGTGTGCAGAGCCATGCCCAGACCGCTGACGACCGAGCCTTTCTTATCGCCCTTGCCGTGCGGATGCCACTTGGCTTTCCAATCGATCAGCTTGGCGGCGATCTTCATTTCTTCGGCATACACGCCGCGGCGATCCTTGTCTTCGACATTGACCAGGTTGCGCTCGAAAACGTCGTAGCTATCGAGTCCCAGCTTGGCGGCGATGTCGTCGATCGCCGTTTGGGTCATGGCACAGCCTTGCGGATGGTTCGGAGCACGCCAGGCCCGAACCGGCGCCGTGTTGATTTTCACGTTCGTGCCGCGACGACGATAGTTCGGCGGAACGATTACATAGGGAATGACCGACTGATTGACCGGCGCGCCGCCGAAACCGCCGGCACTCCAGAAGTGCGTATCCCAAACCTTGATCACACCGTCCTTGTCGGCGCCAACCTTGGACTCGGCATAACCCGAGGGCCGGGCGCCGCCGTTCTTCAGCTCCAGGTCGCGATCGAGCATCAGCCTGACCGGTCGGCCGAGATCCTTCGAGAGCTGCGCCGCAAGTGAATCCCAGCGGTCAACGGCGAACTTGCTGCCAAAACCGCCGCCGATGTAGTCGCAATGCACGGTCACATCGTCGGCCGTCACCTTCAGCGGTGCGGCAAACTGGCCGGCCGTGCCCGAGACGTTTTGTGTCGAAAGGTGGGCCGTGAGCTTGCCGTCTTTCCATTCGCAGGTGGAGCCGTGAGGTTCGAGGCACATGTGCGTGATCGCGGCGATTCCGTAGCGACCTTCGACCACGGCGGCCGATTCCTTGAACAGCCGGGCGAGTTCCTTCTCTTCGAAGTCGGGGTCGTCCCCCTCGGGCTCTTTCTCGAGCTGAACTTTGCCACCTGCCTTGGCGGTGCGTCCGGCCGCTTCGGCGGCTTCGAGGTTTGCATCTTCAACGAACACGTCGAGCTGTTCGTACTCGGCCAAGACGGCATCGAGGCCTTCGGCCACGGCGCCTTCGGTGTCACCCACGACCACGGCGATCAGGTCGCCCTGCCATTGAATTTCGTCTCCGACTTTCTTCATTGCCGAAACGGCCACGACGCCGGGAACTTTCTCGGCCTTGCTGAGGTCGAGCGACTTCAGCTTGGCATGGGCGTGCGGGCAGCCGAGCGCGCGGGCGATGGCCACCTTGTCGGGATTGATGTCGTAGCTGTATTTGGCGGTGCCGGTGCACTTGGGCACACCGTCGATCTTGTCGATGCTTTTGCCAAGGACGGAGCTGTCCTCTTTACTCGGCCATACGTACTCAACCATTGCCGCCTCCTTTCACAACTTCGAGGACCGCGGGAATGATGTTGGCATACGTGCCGCAGCGGCAGAGGTTGCCGTTCAGCCCGGCGCGAATTTCTGCTTCCGTGGCCTTGGGATTCTTGGCCAGGAACGCTTTGATCGCAATGATGAAGCCCGGCGTGCAGAAGCCGCACTGCGAAGCATCGTGATGCACGAAAGCCATCGGCACAGCGTCGACTTTGTCGCCCGAGATCAGGCTTTCGACGGTCACGATCTTCTTGCCGACCATGTCCATCGCGAGCACCGTGTTCGCACTGGTGGGCTTCTCGTCGACGAGCACCAGGCTGCCGCCGCTGGCGCCGTCGACGCTGATCGGCTTTGCCCCGGTCAGGTTGAGGCCCATTCGCAGGGCTTCGAGCAACGTGGTGCGCGGCTCGACTTCAACCTTGTGCGGCTTGCCGTTGACGGTGAGTGTGATCGTGGTGAGACCGGCGACGGGCTCCGCGCCCTGGGCTTCGGCTTCCAGGCCG
>JBGSKX010000173.1:0-23265 GCA_041741015.1 Pirellulales bacterium | reverse complement strand
GTTGCCGGCCAGGATCAGGCCGCGTGCGCCGGCGGCCAGGTGCCGGGCGACGGCCGGAGCGTACTTGTCCGCGGCGCTGCGCCGGACGGCATGGTAACAACCACGATCGAAGAAAAATCCGAACGGGCCCTTCAGCTCGGGCAAGGCGAGGACGTCGGCGGTGAGGAACTCTGCCTGCACGCCGGCCGCCTGAGCGCGCTCGTGGGCCTTTTCGATTGCCAGCGGAGCGACATCGACGCCGGTAACCGTGAAGCCCTGCTGCGCGAGCCAGACGCAGTTGGTGCCGGTTCCGCAGCCGATCTCCAGCGCGCGGCAGGGATGAATCGCGTGCTGGGTGACGACGCGCTCGAGCTCCGACGATGGCCGGCCCGTATCCCAGGGCATGCTGCCTTCGCGGTAACTATCGTTCCAATCGCGGTGATCTTTCATGGCGGTCGCTCAGAGATTGGTGAAACGTGGTTGAACAGGAAGGCGGAGAACTGCAATCGGTGTTCCGCAGTATACTTTTCGCGCCACGGGATTTGATAGACTGACGGGGTCCCAATGGAGATCACCATGGAACTCAAACAGCCGATTGCCGTGTACAACGCCGCGACGAACGTCGAGGCGCATGTCGTGGCGATGTTTCTGGTCGAGGGTGGCGTCGAGGCGTTCGCGACCGAGGATCTGTCGCTCGTCGGCCTGTGGATGTTTGGCACGCTGCCCGAGATTCATAAGCCGCAAGTTTGGGTGAGCGCGGCGGATCAGGAGCGGGCCGCACAATTGCTGCAGGACTTTGAGCAACAAGCTGCCGAACGCACGCAGACCACGCAGGATGACGCATCTGCCACTCCGATCGAAGTCGTCTGCGAAGAGTGCGGGCAGACTGCGAGCTTTCCGGCCGAGCAACGCGGAAGCGTCCAGTATTGTCCGCACTGCGCCGCGCACCTGGACGTGGAGAGCGGCGATGACGGCGACCGCTACTGGCTCGAATCGAACAAGCCGGACGGCGGGTGACAGAAGCCACCCACGCGAGATGGATTCCATGCACGATGCCAGATCTTTGGTCGTCGCCCGGGTCGTGGCATGGATGGTCGCAGTGGGCGCGGTCGTCGCTGTGATTGTCGGCTACAACGCGCTTCCGGACTTACTTCCGGTCACGCGGTGGACGAGTGCGCCCAAGAGCCCATTCATCGCGCTGCGCGTGCCGCTGATCAATCTGTTGACGATGGGACTGATCGAACTGCTGGCGCGGGGGATAGACAGGGTCCAGGGATTTCAGCATTCCTCGGCAGTCGTTGTCGTGCTGTTGCTAACCGCTGCGGCTAAGGCCGCCATCGAAGCAGTTGGCATTCTATGGTTGCCGGATTCGAGTTCCTGGAGCGTGCTGCCGCTTGTCGCTGTACTGATTGTCGGCCTGGGCACCGCCGCATTTCTCGGTCGCGAGCTCTTTCAGATTCGGTATTTGCAGCAGCTTCCATTGACCCGCACTGAAATTGCCGGAGCAGTCTTGCTCATTGCTGGAATTGTGGTGCTCAATTTGCCACTGCTGCCGTAGCGGTGAGAATCGACCGGATGCACTGCTCGCCTGGCTGTGCCTTACGGCGACTTCACCGTAAAGTACAACGCGATGCCAACGAGCGAGCACACGGCCAGTGTCGTGGCCATGCCGCGTTTCCAGACGAAGGTCATCAACATCGCCAGTACCGCCACGCAGCAGGCCGCCCAGTCGAAGGTGGACCAGTCGGGCACGAGCAATCGCAGGCCATAGATGTCGCGCTCATGCACCGTGCTGAACAGGGTGTGGACCGCAAACCAGATCGCGAGGTTGAGCACCACGCCGACTACCGCGGCCGTGATTGCTGAGAGTGCGGAAGTCAGCAAGCGGTTGCCGCGCAGACGCTCGATGTACGGGGCGCCCAAAAAGATCCAAAAGAAGCACGGCACGAACGTCACCCAGGCGGTGACGACCGATCCCAGGATGCCGGCTGCGAGTGGGCTGAGTGACCCGCCGTCGCGGAAGGCGCCCATGAAGCCGACGAACTGCACGACCTGGATCAGTGGCCCGGGCGTGGTTTCGGCCATGCCGAGTCCGTCGAGCATTTCGCCCGGCTTGAGCCAGCCGAAGTTCTCGACGGCTTGTTGCGCCACGTAGGCCAGCACCGAATATGCACCTCCGAAAGTGACGACGGCCGCTTTGCTGAAGAAGACTCCTTCCTGCACAAAAACCGACTGGCGTCCAAACGTGGCCGCCAAAAATGCCAGCGGACCAAACCACAAAATGCTGAAGACCAGGCAGACCCTGAGCGTTCGCCGCCACGACGGCGCCACGGAGTGCAGGCGGACGGCGTCGGCCTCTTCTGCCGCGGCGCCGGCGCCGTGACCCTTGAGCACGGCCAATCGCTCGGGCAAGAACCGGCCACCCAGGTAGCCGAAGCATCCCGCGGCGAGAATCAACAGCGGGAAAGGCACGCCGAAAAAGAAGATGCCCACGAAAGCCACGGCCGCGATGGCGAGCATCACAGCGTTCTTGAGCACGCGCTTGGCAATCCGCAGCACGGCCTCCACGACGATTGCCAGGACCGCGGGTTTGAGTCCAAAGAAGACTGCCTGCAAAAAGTCGGTCTGCTGGTAATGAGCGTAGAGAATGCTGAGCCCCAGAATCGAAACGAAGCCGGGCAGGATGAACAACGTGCCGGCGACTACTCCGCCCAGCGTGCGATGCAGCAGCCAGCCGGTATAGGTGGCAAGTTGCTGCGCCTCTGGGCCCGGAAGCAGCATGCAGTAGTTGAGGGCATGCAGAAAACGGGCTTCGCTAAGCCATTTCTTTTCCTCGACCAGAATACGGTGCATGACCGCGATTTGTCCTGCCGGTCCGCCGAAGCTGAGCGCGGCCACTCGACACCAGGTGCGCAGCGCCTCGGACCAGGAGACGACCTGGACTTCGGCGGCATTCTGTGATGGCTCGGGCATTTGCGGGACGATCGCGGCCGTGACAGGTTCGCGGGCGCGTCAGTCTAGCAGGTTCGATACCTGCAGTGAGCCTGCAATTGCCCTGTTGACGAGTCAGCCGCGCGCGTAGAAGCTGACGCGGTCGAGTCACGGGCCCTATTGCCGCGAGTGCACTAAGCTGCGCGACGCGTGCGGCTTTTGCCGGCGAAACATGCGATCGCCAGCGAACCTGCTGCAAGCAGGGCCAGCGAGGATGGTTCCGGCACGGCGTTGAAGTGGACGTAGCTGGCGTAGTCGAGACTCGACGTCTGGCCCGTGTACTGAGCGCTCAGGCCGGCTCGCTGCAGCATCAACTGATCGGGGATCAGCGCGATGTTCTGGTCGAAGCCTTCGTTGATGGCCGTAATCATCAGGTTTGCGAAGATGCCGTTGCCGACGACGGCCGGGTGCAGACCATCCTGAAAGAAGTAGGTCGGGCTCGAGCTGGAACCGACGGTTTGGATGGTCACGCCGCCGACGACGAGCGGCACGGCGTTCATGTCGCGCATGGCCTGGGCCGTGTCGAGGAACACCAGGTCGCGGGCGAGCGCCTCGGCCTTGAGCTGCGTGTTCACCAGGTTGATCGCATCGAGCACGTTCTGCAGCGCTTCCAGCGGAAGCAATGGCACGTAAGCCTGCGCTGCGGGCACGAGGGTCATGTCCGGCAGGCCGGCGATGATCATGCCTTCCGGATTTGCAGTGAGCACGGTGTCGGTGGCCGTCATCATGCGGCTCACCATTCCGGCTGCCCAGGTGTTTTTGTCGAGTGCGCCGGTCGCAAGATTCAACACCGAGGGTCCAAAGTCATTGCCGCCGATGAACAGGAACGCGACGTCCGCGTTGCCAGCCTGAACGATGTCGCGCACTTGCGTGTGCTGGCCGCCCGAGAGGAGGCTGGTGGTGGTGGCGCCGCCGACAGCTCGGTTGTAGGTTTGGCTGGGACCGAAGTTGAGGCCACGATCGTTGGCCAGATAGGGAACCCAACTGCCCTTGTATCCGGTGCCTTGGGTTTCGCTGGCGCCCATGGCGGCGAAGCCAGCGAGCGGGGCAGCCGAGGCCGACGATCGAGTCGCGGCGCAGAGGGAGAATACGGAGAGACCGATGAAGAGCAATCTGACCCGAAACATTAGCGTTCTCCCCGGAAAAATCACGTGCGCCTTAGTGAACGATTGTAGTTGGCACAAATGCCGAAAACACCCTATTTGTGGCGGGTTGGCAGATCGATCTGTTGGCCCCCGCGCTCGGCCACAGCCCCCAATCGAGGTCGGGCACGCGACAATCTCCACACGCACCTAAGTCTTTTGCATTCTGGCACAACTGGAGATCGAGATGGGACTGTTTCTGGCGTTAACCGGCGTTGCTGATGTGGAATCGGCAGCGCGATCGTGTCGTCGCGATGTGGCTGGTCGAGGGCGGCGTTGAGGTGCGACCGGGCACTGTCATGGGTCGGTTTGTGGCTACTTGTCACCTTCCTGGAAATACACAAGCCACTGGTATGACTGCGGCGGGTTTTGCTTGAGTTTTTGACGCCGAGCCGAGTCGATTGAGGCGAGGGCCAATTTGGCAGTCTTGCGCACCGACTTGTGTTTGTCGCGAAGTGCCTCGCGAAACAGCGAAAGCAGACACGGCTCTCGCATCTCACTCAATGCCCGTAGTGCGTATTTTCTGCGATTCCAGTCGCGGTGTTTAAACAGTTCCAACAGCGGCTCGATGGCCGCAGCCGCGCGACTTTGTCCGAGCGTGCCTGAAGCGGCCAGAACGACCTCACTATCTTCGTCACGAAGCAGCTCGATCAGGCGCGGAATGCTTTCGGGCTTTTGAAGAATCAGCGAGCTGCGGGCAGCGGCACTCCGAACTGATGGTTCCGGGTCCCAGAGCGCGTCCCACAGCGCCGGCAAGACGCGCTGCTCGCCGATCGCGCTTAGATTCGTAAGCAAGAAACAGCGCGCAAACGTCGTGCCCGAGCGAAGCGATTCAAGCAGCGGGACGATCACTTCCGATTCACGCACGCGGCGAAAGTGATCTTCCTGAATCGCTCTCCACTCGTCCCACTGGAGGACTCTGACGTGCGTGGGATGTCGTGGCCAGAGGATCGCCTCGATGTCCTTGGCGGCCTGTCTGGCCTCGGTTGGCGACGTCGAGTTCAGGCGTTTCACCAGCCTGGCACTTCGACGAACGTTTTCGTCGAGCATTTGTGCGATCCAACGAAACATGGCTCGCCGGCCCCGAGAATGATTCAGCCGCTGACGGATAGTTGCCATTTTAGCGGAACGGTGGCAGTGAACGTCCGCTGTCTTGGTCGGCGACGGCAGTTGTCCCGACAACTGGTTATACTCGCGGGAACGAGCATTCGCCGCATTTATCGCCTGTCTCTCGACGGGAAGAAGCCGTGAGTTTCTGCGTTTTAATTACGCGAATCATGCTGCTCGTGGCCGCTTACGATCCCGATCGAGGTCGGATACGATTACTTCCACGCGCCTGGCATTCACCGGACTGCGGCAACTTGGAGATCGAGATGGGACTGTTTCTGGCGTTAACTGGCGTCGCTGACGTGGAATCGGCGGCTGTCGAGGCAGCACTACGCGAGTATGCTGGCGCTCGGGGTGGCTCCATGGATGCAGCGCCCGCGGGCGATGAGGAAGATCGCCTGGTGATCGTGCGGTCCGAGGGAGGGAACGTCACCGTGGTTTATCCCAGCGACTTCATGGGCTGGGACGACGCGGCCCGATTTCTTTCGGAGAAGTTGGGCGCGACGACCATTTCGCTGCACATTCATGACGAAGACCTCTGGATGTACGTCCTCGTTGACGGTGGGAAAGACGTCGACTGGTTCAACCCGATTCCGAACTACTGGGGCAACGTCTCGAGTGGCGAGCTGACCCAATGGGCAGGTAGCGCGGCGACATTGGCCGAGCACTGGCCGCGGTTGTCAGCGAAGGCCATCGAGAACTACCTGGTTAGCTGGGACTTCGACGGGTTCGAGGAGAAGGCCTATCCCGACGATGAATTCCCCCGCGGAGACTGCTGGCAACTGGTCGACTTTATGAACAAGCTGCAACTCGTCTACCCGGACAGCGACGTGGACACGCCGGATAGGAAGTCGTTTGAGTTTCGGGTGTAAGAAAACGGGGGGTGCTAGTGATGTCCCCGTTGCGTATCCCGACAAACGCGTGTGTTATAATTTCAACAGCCCTGTCGGCGACGTTTCTTTGGTCCACAAGTGGCTGGTAAATACTATGGCGACCGCAGAGCAGGAACTCGAACAGTTCAGACAGTTTGTCATAAGTCGGCTTGGCGCGGACTCGACCGACGCAACGCTCGACGAACTGTTCGATCTATGGCGGCATGAGAATCCATCGGAGGAGCTGCATGCAGAGAACGTCGCTGCCATCGCTGCTTCGATAGAGGACTTCAAGCGAGGTGAGCGGGGGACACTTGCCGGCGAACACTCGGCCGAATTGCGACGTGAGTTTGGCGTTCCAGAATCATGAGTTTCACGGTCCGTGAACTTCCCAGAGCCAAGCTCGACAAACGCCAGATATTCGAATGGATCTTTGAGCGTTCGCCTCAGGGAGCCGCCGCATGGCTCAACGCATATGATGAGATGACCGCGCGATTGCGGTCGGCGGCCGACCGTTTGGCTCATGCAGTCGAGAACGAGGATGTCGAACTAGAAATTCGGCAAGTCTTATTTCGGACCCGGCGCGGGCGTATCTACCGCGCAGTGTTCCATATCGTTGGCCGCGATGTTTTCATTCTTCGCGTACGTGGACCGGGGCAAGCGCCTGTGGGTCCCACCGACTTGACCGGCGCATTCTCAGAAACCAAGGCATCCGCCCAGTATGAGGAAGTGATCCGCACGCTGACTGCGGCAGGGTATCGCGCTCAGTTTCACGGTCCAGGGCAGCTTGTCGTTTGTCGGCGAGAGCCGGTGCTTAGCGGCAGAATCTGGATAACGTGGCGGGGGTGCTGGTACATCAGCACATGGACTCCCGCAGTCTATTTGGTTCCGGACGAGACGAATATCGTGGGGCTATGTGTTGCGTGCGTCGATGACACTCGGGGTGCACAGCCTTTCCATCTGATTCCCGAAGCAATTGTGCAGCAGTTTGCACTGCGCCGGCTAGATGAGTTGGAAACTCAATTGCTGTTGGAAACTATGAGTTGATTCCGACCGTCCCCCCGGTTGACGATCGGCCCCGGCGCCGGGAAGCTAACGGGACCGAGACGGCGCCCACGAGCGCCGCTCGGTGTGAATCCCCTGCCTCCCGCGCGAAATAGACTCCATGCCCACGCAACTTGCCCTGCTCGGCGGAAGCCCGGTCCGCGAGCGTTCGTTTACCCGCTGGCCAATCTTTGACGAGAAGGACGAACAGCGCGTGCTCGCGGCGCTGCGGAGCGGCAAGTGGGGCCGGCTCGACGGGAACGAAGTCGAGACGTTTGAGCAGGCCTTCGCCCGGATGCACGGCTGCCGGCATGGCATCGCGATGGTTAACGGCACGGTCTCGCTGCGGCTGGGGCTCGTGGCGGCGGGGATCGAGGCGGGCGCCGAGGTGATCGTCCCGCCGTATACGTTCTTCTCCACCGCCTCGGCCGTGATCGAAGCGAACATGGTGCCCGTGTTCGCCGACGTGGACCTGGCGACGTTCAATCTCGATCCGGCGGCGCTGGAAGCAGCCATCACGCCGCGCACCCGGGCCGTGATTCCGGTGCACTTCGCCGGTCAACCGGCCGACATGGATGCGATCAACACGATCGCCCGGAAGCACAAGCTGCTGGTGATCGAAGACGCGGCGCATGCTCACGGAGCGAGCTACAAAAACCGTCCGGCCGGAAGCCTGGGCGATCTGGCGTCATTCTCGTTCCAGTCGAGCAAGAACCTCACCAGCGGCGAAGGGGGGATCGTCACCAGTAACGATGACCGGCTCGCCGCCGAGTGCCGGTCGCTGCACAACTGCGGGCGCATTCCCACAGGCATCTGGTATGAGCATCACGCGATCTCGGGCAACTACCGTCTGGGCGAATTGCAAGGGGCACTCTTGAACGCGCAGCTTGAGCGGCTCGAAGAGCAAACCCGCACGCGCGACGAGAACGGCAAGTACCTGGCGGGGCGATTGTCGAAGCTGCCGGGCATTCATCCGCAGGCCCGGCCGGACTTCGTCACCCGGCATGCGTATCACCTGTTCATGCTGCGGATCGACGCGGAGGCGTTCGGCGCGCCGCGATCGGCGGTGGTCGAGGCGCTCAAGGCCGAAGGGATCCCCTGCTCTGCCGGCTACGGCTTCTCGCTCAACCAGCAGCCGATGTTCCAGAAGAAGGCGTTCGGGCCGTACCTGCCAACTGAGCGCGAGCGGCTCGACTACAGTAAGGTGCACTGCCCGAACAGCGATCTGCTCTGCAAGGAGCAAGCGCTGTGGCTGGAGCAGGCGATGTTTCTTGGCACGCGTGTGGACATGGACGATGTCGCCGCTGCGTTTGAGAAGGTGCATGACGGGCGAGCTGAGCTGGCCACGTGGTGGCAGAAGCGGGCGGCGAAGTAAAACGGCCAGTGTCCACTTCGTTCGGTCTATTCCGAGGACTACTGGACACGAGAATTTCGCCCCCCTGGGCGATTGCCCGCCGGCCGGCTGCTATACTACGGCGCAATACACGTCTTCGTCGTTCGATCCACTGGGCAGCGTTTCCTGGCGGCCTTTCTCCCTAAACAATTCTCGGGTTCTGATATGCACCGTCTCATAGTTTGCGCGCAGCTCCTCGTTGTTGTCCTGGCAGCCCGCGGTTTCGCTCAGGAGAAGGCTCCCGGCGGCGCTGGCGTGAAGACGGTCGCACCCAAGAGCGTCAATTCGCTGCCGCTGTCGGACTTTCACTTTGGCGGTAACGTGGGCCGCACGATTGCCGAAAGCGATCCGCCGGAGTTCCCGCAACCGGTGAAACCGCCCAAGGGCGCGCCGAACATCGTGTTCATCCTGATCGACGACGCGGGTTACGGTCAGTTCGGCACGTTTGGCGGCGCGGTGCCAACGCCGGCGCTCGACCGCGTGGCAAAGGACGGCCTGCGCTATACCCGCTTCCACACGACGGCGCTTTGCTCACCCACCCGGGCCGCGCTGCTCACCGGACGAAACCATCACTCGACCAGCAACGGTGTAATCACCGAAGCGGCCACCGGCTACGACGGCTACACGGGCATCATCGGCAAGGAAGTCGGCACGATCGCCGAAGTGCTGCGGCAACACGGCTACGCCACGGCGTGGTTCGGCAAGAATCACAACACGCCCGACTGGGAGACGAGCCAGGCCGGGCCGTTCGATCGCTGGCCGAGCGGCTTGGGCTTTGACTACTTCTACGGCTTCATGGGCGGGGACATGGACCAGTTCCAGCCGACGCTCTATGAGAATCACAACCTGGTGCCGCGCTCGACCGATCCGAACTACATCCTGACGACCGACCTGGTGGACAAGGCGAGCGCCTGGCTGCGGCGCACTCGCTCGATCGCCGAGGACAAGCCGTACTTCCTTTATATGTCGACCGGAGCGACACACGCTCCGCACCAGGTTTCGCCGCAGTACATCGCCAAGTTCAAAGGCAAGTTCGACATGGGCTGGGACGCCTATCGCGAGCAGACGTTCGCCCGGCAGAAGAAACTCGGCGTGGTTCCGCCGGAGGCCAAGCTGACCAAGCGCCCGGCCGAGCTGCCGGCCTGGGATTCGCTTTCGGCGGATCAGAAGCGGCTGTTCGCGCGGATGATGGAAGTCTTCGCAGCGTTCACGGCGCAGACCGACGACGAAATGGGCCGGCTGCTCGAGGTGGTGCGCTCGCTGCCGGATGCCGACAACACGATCATCTGCTACCAGGTGGGTGACAACGGGGCCTCGGCCGAAGGCGGCCTGGTGGGCCTGCTGAATGAGAATTCGTTCTTCAACGGAGTGCCGGAAACGCTTGCCGATAACCTCAAGCACATCGATGAGCTCGGCGGGCCGAAACACTTCAATCACTTTCCGGCCGGCTGGGCCTGGGCCATGAACACGCCGTTCCAGTGGACCAAGCAGATCGCCTCGCACCTGGGTGGCGTGCGCAATCCGATTGCCATCTCGTGGCCCGCACGGATCAAAGATCAGGGGGGCGTGCGCCCGCAGTTCCATCATGTGATCGACATCGCGCCGACCATCTACGAAGCGACCGGGATCACGTTTCCGGACATCTTGAACGGCGTGCCCCAAAAACCAATCGAGGGTATCTCGATGGTGTACTCATTCGACTCAGCCAAGGAGCCGGGCCGGCGGCGAACGCAGTACTTCGAGATGTTGGTGAACCGTGGCATCTATCAGGACGGGTGGTGGGCCGCGTCGCGCGTGGGCATTCCCTGGGAAAGCGGGACCACGCCTGCGAATCCCGACACCGCCAAATGGGAGCTTTACAACCTGGAGGAAGACTTCACCCAGGCCAATGACCTGGCGGCGAAGAATCCCGAGAAGCTGCGGCAACTCCAGGACACCTGGTGGACCGAGGCGGCGCGCTACGACGTGCTGCCGCTGGATGGCCGCAAGATCGAACGCTTGAATGGCGAGCTGCAAGGGCGTCCTTCACTCACCGCCGGGCGCACGAAGTTCACGTACTATCCGGGTATGCTCGCGCTGCCTGCCGGCAGTGCGCCGAACGTGCTGAACAAGTCGTTCACGATCACCGCCGACGTGACACTCAACAAGGATAAAACCGAAGGAGCCATCTTCTCGCTGGGTGGCAGCGACGGCGGCTACGGTCTCTATGTGCGCGACAACAAGCCGGTACTGGTCGGCAACTTCCTGGGCCGCACGACGACGCGCGTGACGGCGAAGGATCCGCTCTCCGCAGGCCCTGTGAAGCTGCGCGGTGAGTTCAAATACGACGGCGGCGGACTCGGCAAAGGGGGCATGCTGACGCTGTATGCCGGCGACAAGAAGCTGGGCGAAGGCCGGCTGGCACAAACCCAGGCAATCACGCTGGGCCTGGGCGGCGCGCTCGACATCGGCGCGGACACCGGCTCGGCCGTGGACGAGGAGTACACTCCGCCGTTCGACTTCACCGGCAGGATCGAGAAAGTGACAGTAGAGCTGGGGAAGTAGCGGCGTGACTGTTCGCTTAGCCCGTCACCAGCTCGCCGGTGCCTTCGGTGAGCGTGGTCGGTGGCTCGATGGTCCGGCTGACGTGCTTGCCGGCCGCCATCTGGCCCGTGTCGCGGGCGATCGTTAGCGTGTAGGTGACCATGTCGAGGCAGTTGTCGTCGGTGCCGAAGGGATCTTCGGTTTCGACGCCGGCCTCTTCCATGCCGAACAGTCCCAGCGAGACGATCGCCATCACGACCGGCGACCACCAGCCGCACTCCTTGCCCACAGCGAAGGGGAGCGTGATCAGGTAGACCATGATGAGCTGCTTGATCATCACCACGTAAACAAACGGCAGCGGCGTCTTGCGAATCTTTTCGCAGGCGCCCTGGGCGTCGACGAGTTTCGAGAGCTGTTCTTCCATGTGTCGCACGAGCTGGCTTCCGAGATGGCCCGCGCGGTGCTCGCGTTCGATCCAGGCTGAGATGGCGAAGGCCACGGCGGTGGGCGGATTGCCGAATCGTTCGGCCTGGCAGCGCAGCTCGTCCGGCAGGAAGACTTCGGTTTCTTCCAGGTCCATGTTGCCTTGCAGCGAGCGGCGGAGGCTGATCACGTAGCCGGCCACGAGATCGGCCAGCTCCGAGCCGGCATGCGTGTGGGCCACCCCAACGCGCACCAGGTTGCGGCTGGCATTGATGATGGCGCCCCAGGCGCTGCGGCCTTCCCAGTAGCGATTGTTCGAGGCGTTCATCCGGAACACGATCAGAAAGCCGAGCAACGAACCGAGCACGGCGTGCTGCGCCGGGTTGAGGCCGAAGAAACCGTCGAAGGCAAAGCCCCCCTGCTCCTTGCCGATCGTGTAGATGGCCTGGATGACAATCGCGTAGGCCGTCATCACCGCAACGCGTTTGCCCGCATGCCGCAGGGCGGTGCCGCGATAGGAGAAGAGGTTGCCGAGCCAGTCTTTGCGGTTGTACTCGATCATACGGTGGAGCGTCCGAGGGTGTAGCGCGCGAGGCATCAGCCCATTCTGGCCGAGTCCGCCTCTCGGACGGTTGCAATTCTGGCTAGGGCACAGAGCTCGGGTCAAGTGCCGAGCCACCAACGAATCGCGGTAACCCCACTGGAGAGTCGCGGATAGGTCGTTCGGTGACCAGAAATACGCGTAAAAATGCCTGCACTCGCAAGTTGCAAGTCGGTTTCGCAGCGGCTCACCAGTTAGTAGACTGAGGGGCTTTCCATACCGCTCAAACTGCCGCGCCGGCCGCCTGTGTTTCGGAGTCCTTAGCCATGAGTCATTCCAACGCCACTTCGCCCGACTTTGCCAAAGGGAATGGCATGCTTCCCGCCATCGCCCAGGACGCCGCCACCGGCGAGGTGCTGATGCTGGCCTACATGAATCCCGAGAGCTACGCCGAGACGCTGGCCACGGGCCGGGCCGTGTACTTCAGCCGCAGCCGCAACAAGCTCTGGCGCAAGGGGGAAGAGAGCGGCAACGTGCAGGAAGTCAAAGGCGTCTACTTCGATTGCGACGCCGACACGATCCTGCTGAAGGTCAACCAGATCGGCGGCGCGGCCTGCCACGAAGGTTACTCGAGCTGTTTCTTCCGCCAGGTGACGCCCGAGGGCTTTAAGGTCGTCGGCGAGCGGGTGTTCGACCCGGCCACAGTTTACAAGAAGTAAGCATCGCGCGATTCACCAGCGCACTTGATGCTCTCCCTCGCTTCCACACTTTCCCCACGATCCACCATGCCAGACTCCCTTAAGCTTGGAATTCCCGCCGGCAGCCTGCAAGACGCCACGGCCGAACTGTTTCGCCGAGCCGGTTACAAGATCACGTTCAGCTCGCGCAGCTACTTCCCACAGATCGACGACGACGAGATCGAGTGCATGCTGATCCGGGCGCAGGAGATGGCACGCTATGTCGAAGACGGTGTGCTCGACGCCGGCCTGACCGGCAAGGACTGGATCATGGAGAACCAGTCGGACGTCGAGGAAGTGGCCGAACTCGTGTTCTCGAAAGTCAGCCGCCGGCCGGTCCGCTGGGTGCTCTGCGTGCCGAACGATTCGCCCGTGCAGACGGTGAAGGATTTGCAAGGCAAGCGGATCGCGACCGAAGCGGTGGGAATGACCGAGCGTTTTCTGGCCGCGCACGGCGTGAAGGCGAAGGTCGAGTTCAGTTGGGGCGCCACCGAGGTGAAGCCGCCGAAGCTGGCCGACGCAATCGTCGAAGTGACCGAGACAGGGAGCTCGCTGCGGGCGAATAACCTGCGCATCGTCGATGAAGTGCTGCAGAGCACGCCGCGGTTCATTGCCAACCGCAAGGCCTACGCAGATCCGTGGAAGAAACAGAAGATCGACGACATCGTGCTGATGCTCAAGGGGGCGATGGCCGCCGAGGGCAAGGTCGGCCTGATGATGAACGTCGAGCGCGAGAAGCTGAAGGCGGTGCTCTCGATCCTGCCCGCGCTGCAGCAGCCGACGGTCTCGAGCCTGTCGGACGAGGCCTGGGTCGACGTGAACACGATCCTCGACGAGTCGGTCGTGCGGAACATCATTCCGCGATTGAAGGCCGCCGGCGCGCGGGGCATCGTTGAGTACGCACTGACGAAGATCATTGAATAGCGTTCAAAAGAATAGCCCGCACCTTTTGAGAGGTCACGCCATGCGACGCGTTGCGATCCTGTCTGCGGTGATGGTGAGCCTGCTGGCGGCTCGCGCTCCGGCTGCCGAACTGCCGCTCGTGTTCAGCGAGAACTTCGAGCAGGGCGCCGAGCGTTGGAAGCCGACGGACCCGAAGTCGTGGTCGATCACCAAGACGCCGGAAGGCCAGGTCTATAGCCTGACCAAGGACAGCGACTACAAGCCGCCGCATCGCTCGCCGGTGAACATCGCGCTGCTGGATGACGTGACGGTGAGTGACTTCGCGCTCGACATTAAACTTCAGAGCACGGTGAAGGACTATGACCACCGGAGCCTGGTGCTGGTGTTCGGCTATCAGGATCCGTCGCACTTCTACTATGTGCACTTCGGCAAGAAGACGGACGACCATGCGAACCAGATCTTCATCGTGAACGACGCCCCGCGGGTGAAGATCTCGACCAAGACGACGCCGGGCACGCCGTGGGATGACGCCTGGCACAAGGTGCGGATCACGCGCGACGTCGAGAGTGGCAAGACGGCCGTGTACTTCGACGATATGAGCGAGCCGGTGATGACGGCCGAGGACAAGACGTTCGCCTGGGGCCGGATCGGCATCGGAGCATTCGACGACTTGGGGAACTTTGACGACGTCGAGCTTCGCGGTACGATCGTCGAGCCGGGGAAGTAAATCCAAAACACACAACAACGACACTCACAGACGATTCATCAACAAAAGGAAAAGGAAATCGCCATGAGCGCTGACGCCAAGGTGAAGGAACTCGGACTCGAACTCCCCCCCTGCCCCAAGCCGGCCGGCGTCTATAAGCCGCTGGTGATCACCGGCAAGTGGTGCTATGTCTCGGGGCACGGTCCGCTGAAGAGCGACAAGACGATGATGACGGGCCGCGTGGGAACCGAAGTCGACGTGCAGGCGGGCATCGCCTCGGCGCGGCAAACGGGTCTGGCGATTCTCTCGACGCTGAAGGAATATCTGGGGAGCCTCGACCACGTGGTGAAGGTCGTCAAGGTGCTCGGCATGGTCAACGCCGCGCCCGACTTCAAGGACCATCCGCTGGTGATTAACGGCTGCAGCGAGTTGTTCCGCGACGTGTGGGGCGAAGACAATGGCGTGGGAGCCCGCAGCGCCGTCGGCATGGGCTCGCTGCCGGGGAACATCTCGACCGAGATCGAGGTGATCTTCGAGCTGGATCAGACGTGGCTGGATAGCCGCCCGAAGAAGTAACGCTTACAAGTCGCCGCCGCTGGAGATAAGGCCGTGCAGGTGGCCGGTCTCGTTGAGCGTGAGGAGCTTGAACTCCTTTTCCCAGTGGATTGTGCTGATCGAGCCGTTGCCCAGCTCGAACGGCGTGCGCGAGGCGGGAATCTCGAGCAGGGCTTTGAAGGCCGCGGATAGCGAGCCGCCGTGGGCCACGACAATCGCATTGGCGTAACCGGCTTCGCGAATCGCGCGAAAAGCGTCGGCCGTGCGGAGCATCACGTCGCGGCGCGATTCGCCGCCGGGGATGCGGAAGTCGGGATCGTGGCTCCGCCAGCGGGCAGCTTCCTCGGGATAGTGCTGGTCGAGCTCGTGCCAGTTATGCCCTTGAAACACGCCGGCGTGGATTTCCATCAGCCGCGGTTCGAGCTTGACCGGCACGTTCAGCCGCTTGGCGATGTATTCGGCCGTTTCTTCAGCGCGGCGCAACGGGCTGGCGATGACCGCGTCGCAAGTGATGCCGGCGAGCGCTTCGGCCGCGGCTTCGCACTGCTTATGGCCCAGCGCGGAGAGGGCGCTATCGAATTGCCCCTGGATGCGATGCTGGAGGTTGTATTCCGTTTCGCCGTGCCGCACGCAATAGAGTTTCATCGAATTGCAACTGCCTTCCCAGCACTGTGAGAGCCGCCTAGCTTTGTTGCTCTCGAATGTCGTTCAAAGCGGGGCGAAGTGCAAGGGGCGAATCGCACCTGAGTTCTCAGCCAGCCTTAAGAACGTGGGTGCCACGCTACGCCGTTAATCCTTTGCACGCGGTGTGTGATACCGTCGGGTGCCACAGGTGGCCGCGTGGCGGCTCACCTGTGAGGCGCCGGGGAATACCAGCACGGTTTGCGAGGCGAGTTCTTTAGGTCGCGAAGCGCACCTGTACTGCTGGATTGCTGTCGAGGAAGGCCTCGTAGGTGGTTGGCGAAGATGTGATGAGTTACGAGCACAGGTGAGCCGCGCTCACGGCCACCTGTGGCACCACGCTCGTCTACTGCCTAGCGCCGCACCGGCTGCCGCTGAATGCCGTCGCCCTTCACATTCAGCGAGGTGAGATGCCGCGCCTGCTGGGCCTGGCGGTCGCTGGACAATTGCTGCAGGAGCTGCGGCGAAGCCCGATCGAGCATGATCACTTCGCTCTTGGCCCGGGGATTGGAAAGCGGGCGGATGATGCAGATCACCTCGGCCGATTCGCCCCCGGGACCAACGGCGGCGAGCGCCGCGGGGTTCACGCCTTGCAGAGCTTCGGCGGCGGTCATCTCGGCCGGGCCGGGCATGTTTGCCGGGGTCACGTTGGCGACGGGAATGTCTACCGGTGCTGCGGAGGAGCGCGTCATGCTGGCTGCCACGGGCATGACCGGCGTTCCAACCGGTCCGGCGGAAGGTGGACCCTGCTGCTGATAGATCGCCGAGAGGCCGATTTCGTCGAGTTCCTGCTGAATCGCGGGGAGGGCGGCAAAGAGCCCTTCATTGTCGGTCGGATCGGCCGCGTTGCAGACGCCGATCACCTGACCGTCCGTCGTGAACAAGCCGCCGCCGCTGCGACCTTGCACCGGCAGACCGGCGACTTGCAGGTTCGGCGGACCGAGGAACTTGTCGAGCGCCGTGATCGTGGTTTGCTCGGCAGTCGGCGGACCACCGTTGTTGCAGCCGACCGTCGTGACGCGATCGCCCTTGGCGGCCAGATATCCCTTGGGTGCCAGCCGCGCGACACGCACCGGCACGCCGGGCGCAAAGCTTACCAGGGCGATGTCCGTCTTGAGGTCGTAGCTCACCAGCTTGCCGGGCACCTTCTGCGGGGCACCGGGGCCAAGCATATCGATGGAAATGTCACCCTTGCCTTGCGAGTCGCGGAAGATGTGACCGCAGGTGAGCACGAGCGCTTCGCCTGCGCGGGCATCGATGAGCGTGCCCGATCCGTAGGAGACGCCGGTGGGATCAGCAATCGTGAGCCGGACGCTGGAAGCGATCAGATCGCTCGGGGCCGGAGCCTGTGCGCTGGTCTCAAAGCCGCGCGGCGGCAGATCCCGGAGCGGCTGGTTGGCGGGTTGCTGGTGGCTGACGGGTCGGAGCGGGCGATCGATCACGCCGCTGGATTGATTTTGTAGTGCAGAAAGCCGCGCGAGCGATCCATCAGGGGACTGCGCGCGAACCATCGGGGCCGAGCTACCGAAATTCTGCCGCGGGCCCACACCGGCGCGGCTGAACAGCGAGGCCATTTCGGCGCGGCTCATGCCGCCGGTCTGGCGGGCAACTTCGCGGCCGTCAACCAGGAGCACGAAGCAGGGAATGTTTTGAACTCTGTGTTGCTTGGCAAGTTCGCGCTCGCGATCGACATCGACGCGGCGAATCGGATAGCCAGCCTGCACCATGTCGTTCACGGTGCTTTCCATGGCGCGGCAGGGACCGCACCAGGTGGCTTGAAAATCGAGGAGGACGGTGTCGCCCGTTGCCGATAGAGCTGCCACGAGCGCGGCGATCTGCACCGAGATCATCGGAGGTTCCTTCCCTGGAATGTATGTCGCTGCCGACGTCCATGCCGGCGGTTTGTGTCGCCCGCGAGCGAAGGTTCTTCCGGCTTGCGACCCGAGCTGATGGGCGACCGCGAGACTGCGGTCCGCCGTGCAGGCAATCCTTGCCTGACGAGCAGCGCGAGCGATACTCCGAGAGGAACAATCCGCCGTGGGGATGGGTCGCTTGCACGAGTGACGACTGGCCTCCTGCCAGGAGCCGCTCTCTCGATGGGCAAGCGACGGTGGGACAAGACGCTGGTGGCCCCGCGCCAGGACTTCCTGGCGCACTCGAGGCTGCAACATCTTGCCCCGCGTTTCCCTTTCTTACAACCGCAGTTTCAGGGCGTCTGGCGCTGGCGCGGGGGGCGATAGCATGCTTAAGTCGATGCTCTGGCAGGCTCTCGCTCCGCTAGCGTGCCGGGCGCGTGGCGCCGTGCAAACTGCGATCGCCCCGCGTAGTGCAGGCCGCGTGCCAATGGCTGCCAAACGGGCCGGCGAGTGTGGTACGATTGAAAGTGAACTCCCGATCGCAGTCGCTTCACCTCCTACGCCGCGAACCTGCCATGCGCAATTCCTATGGTTGGCCGATCACGCTAGCAGTCGTGATGATCGTGCTCGTGGTCGCGCTGATCATCGGCTGGGTGATCCTGACGGTTGAGATCGAGAACACGGGCCTGTTCTGGACGCTGCTGGTCATGGGGACCAGCTTTCTGGGCCTGGTGCTGGTGGGCGTCGTGCTGTACCTGGTGCTGTCGATCAAGGGCATTCGCCTCTCGCAGCGGCAGAGCAATTTCATCGACAGCGTGAGCCATGAGCTTAAGAGCCCGATCGCCTCGCTGAAGCTGTATCTGCAGACGCTCTCGCGGCGAACCGTGACCGAGGAGCAACAGGCAAATTTCTATCGCTTCATGCTCGAGGACGTGCAACGGCTCGATACACTGATCAATCACATGCTCGACGCGGCCAGGCTCGACCAGGAGCCGGTGGAAACCGACCTGGTGGACGTGGAATTGTCGCGCGTGCTGGCAACCTGCGCGGAGACGGTCTGCCTGCGCTACCATCTGCCGAAAGAAACGATTCGCGTCACCAGCAGCGAGGCGATTGTCCGCGCGCGGCCGATCGACGTCGAGATCCTGTTTCGCAACCTGATGGATAACGCGATCAAGTACGGCGGCTCGCCGCCCGCCGTGGAGGTCGATTCGCAATTCGGCGGCACACTGAAAGGGACCGACCAGATTGTCACGCGGATCGTGGACAACGGGCGCGGCATTCCAACCAAGCTGCGGCGGAAGATCTTCGGCCGCTTCGTCCGCCTGGGAAGCGAACTGGAACGCGTGCAGACCGGCACGGGCCTGGGACTGTTTATCGTCCGGACGCTGGTCAAGCGGATGAACGGGAAGATTAATGTGCGCGGGCGGCTGGACGCGAGCGGCACGATCTTTGAAGTGGTGCTGCCGGCGCGGCGACCCCACGTGGAGAGCGCTGCGCCCACGGCCACCGCAACGGGCGCTGCCAGCGAGCGGCCGCTCGATAAAATGGATGCGGGCATCCGATAGGCGTTACCCGAAACGAATCGCGCGCGATGAAGCACATTCTCGTAGTCGAAGACGAAGAGCATCTGGCGTTCGGCATCAAGTACAACCTTGAGGCTGAGGGCTACGAGGTCTCGACCGCGGCCGATGGGCCTGCGGCGCTGGCGATTATGGAGAGCGCGGAGCCGCCCATCGACCTGGTGGTGCTCGATCTGATGTTGCCGGGGATGAGCGGGTATGCCGTGTGCGATACGTTGCGGCAAAAGGGAAACAACGTGCCGGTGCTGATGCTCAGCGCTCGAACACTGGTGGAAGACCGCGTACGCGGATACGACGTCGGGGCCGACCAGTACCTGCAAAAGCCGTTCGAGCTGGAAGAGCTGCTGAGCATGACTCGTAGCCTGTTGGCGCGGCGCGCGACGATGGCAACTGCCGGTGCCGGTTTGCCGCCACGCACCGGGGAGCCCATGCTGTACGAGTTCGGCAACGCGAAGGTGAACTTCGACACCTTTGACGTCACCGTGGCCGGCGAACCCGTGCGGCTCACGCACACCGAGATGAAACTGCTCAAGTACTTTGTCGAGAACGAAGGCTCGGTGGTCACGCGGGCGGAACTGCTCGAACACGTGTGGGGCATGTCGCACGTGCCCACCACGCGCACGGTCGACAACTTCATCGTCAACCTGCGGAAGTACTTCGAGGAAGACCCCGCCAAGCCGAAGCACTTTCTGAGCGTGCGCGGGACGGGGTATCGGTTCGTGGCCAGCGGCGCGGCTTGAGTGGGAAGCTTCTTCTGTAGCCGGCCTCTGTGAGGCCAGAGGAACCGGATGAAGGCTCCGGGGTCACAGACCCCGGCTGCAGTTTAAGAATATCCACTACGGCTTCACGAGCTTGAAGTCCTCGACGCTCGTGCCGAGGTAGATGTGATCGTAGAGGCCGAATTCACCGTCGACCGGCGACAGGGCGATGCCATTGAGCGTGAATTCGCCAAAGTCGGCGAACAGGTCGCGCGTCACGACTTCCCAATCTTCGGGCAACGCGGCGTCGACCGTGAGCGAAGCGCCGAAGACTTGGAGCGCAGGCCCGGCGCTATAGCGGAAGCTCGGCGCGCCGGCCGCTGCTGGTCCCCAGACGCCGTCGTGGTTGAGCTGCACGCAGATGGCCGAGCCCCCCTGCTTCTTCCAGGCGTACCGCAGGTAGCGGAACTCGCCCGGACCCGGATTTTCGCGAACCTTGATCGCCCAGCCAGGGATGGCGGGATTGAACTTCTGGTCGAGCGTGACGCGGACGCTGGTGGCGCCAGAGTACTTTTGCTCGGCATCGAGCGTGGCGGTGCCACCCCCTTCGGTGAGCGCGGCGACGAACTCGGGCTGGTCTTCGAAGAGCTGACGCGGCTGTTCGGGCGGCTTCGTGCCAGCCACGATCGACAGGCTCAGGTCGAGCGACGTCGTGTGCACGGCGGTCTTCGGATCGGCAGTATCGGTGAGGCAGACCGCGGCCAGCTTCACGTTCGGGAGTGCGCCTGCGGCCGTGCCGAAGGGAAATGTCACCGGGAAGCTGAAGTCGGTTTGATCGGCGGCAAGATTGAACGTGGGAGCGGGAACGCCCTCCGGCAGCCCGGTGAGCGTGAGCTGCACGGGAAGCGCGAAGCCCGGCGTGCGGGTGAGCTTGCCCGTGATGCTGCCGGTGGAACCAGCGCCAGCGCGAGCTTCGACTGCTGCCGCGGCGAGTTCGAGCTTGATCGGAGGGATGGTCGGCAGTCGTCGCGCGGGGGTGACGATCGTGGCGATCGCGGTCTTGTTGTCTTCGCCCAGGAGTTCGGCTTGAATCGCCAGGTCGTATTGAAGCCTGGCCAGGTCGCCGGGGACGATGATCGCCGGCGCGGCTTCGGCGGCGTCTGCGGCGATGACCGATTCGGCCGCGAAACGGAGCGCGCGATCGACGTCGTCCACCTCGCGCTCCTGGTTGTTCTCTTTAATCTTCTTCTTCGGCATTCGCTGCGTCGTCAGCAGCGAGAGACGTATAGCGCCTTTGATGCCCTCGGCTCGCTCAACCTTGAGATGATTCGCGAGCTGCGTCCCCTGCACGAGTTGCACGTCGGATGGATACAGATCCCACACGAGTTGGAGCGGCGCCGGCGTGGTGACGGCCACGGCCAGCGAGTCGCCCAGCCAGGGCTGATTGCGCGTGACGTCCGTGGGCGTTGTGGTCGCACGACGTTTGAGGTGCAACTTCTTGTCAGCGCTCGTCCCGAGCACGCGCGTCATGGCTTGTGATGGCGGCAAACCCGGCGCGCTAAGCGTCACGAAAGCTTGGGTCGCGCGGGCGGGAATCTGATTGCCGGTGACCGAGACGCTTTGCGGCAGATTCGGGAACACCAGGTCGATAGGGCCACCGTAACCGGCGCGCCGCACATCAACGCGGACGATCGCCGCCCCGTCCTTGGGAATCTGAATCCGATCTTCCGGCAGCGAGATGGCATAGCGCGGAGCAACCGGCTCGACTTCAATGCGATAGACATAGTTCGGGCCGCCGGCCGCACGCAGGTCACGCAGCGCAAGCACGATGGCCGCCGTGCCGTCGGGCACGGTGAATTCAAGTCCGGGATCAGTCGTGTCGGGGCGATCGTCGCTCGAAGCGAGTTCGGCGCCTTGTTCGTTCTGGATCGAGAGCACGCCGTCGAGGGCCGAGCCGCGGCGACGGGCCAGCACGTCGATGTTCAGTTTCTGCCCAGCGGTAACTGTCAGGCGATAGCGATCCTGCTGACCTTTTTCCGAGATGCGGCCGCTCACGGCGACCGGCGCCGCGGGGAGTTCCTGCGGCTTGTCGCTCGGCGGCGCTTCGACCAGCTCGGGGTACTCGCTTACGACCACCGCCGGCCGGTTGCCGGAAAGCATGGGCACCTCGGGCCAGGGAGCCGGCAGCGTGTCCTGCACAATGCCATCGGTCGTAGCAAGCTTGCCGGCGGCTCGAACGTCAGCGGCGAGATTCGTGTCGACGAACTCAAAGCTGGCGTCGGTCCCCTGTTGAACGCCGAGCGGAAAGGCCATATCGGCGAACTTGAAGTCGCCCAACTTCAGGCGGAAGAAGCCCGGCTCCGCGCCGCGAAAGACGGCGTCGTGAACTTCGATGCTATACTCGCCGTCGGCCGGGAGCGTGATCGCGGTGCGCGGATCGCCGCCGAGGGCCGCCAATCCGCGACTCCAGGCAAGCTGCGTGTGGCGTGCATCATAGACGTGCACGACGGGGTCGAGCTTTGAGCCCAGCCGGCGAGCTTCGAGTTCGACGACCAGTTGTTGCCCCTGCTTGCCGCTGAACCTGGTGGTGGCGATTGCGCTGCCGCTGACGGCGCCGGTGAGCGAAACATTCGTCGTGCTGATTGCGGGGGCGAAAGCCAGCTGCGGAAGGTTGTCGATGCCGAGTGCGACGGGGTCGGAGATCCCGCTGGCGGAGCCGGCGCGGAGCAGGTAGATGCCACTCGGGCAGCTGCCGTCGATCGTGACTTCGACGTCCAGATGATCAGGCGTGGCTCCGTCCTTAATCTTGTAAGTCGTGCCGGCGGAGCCAAAGTGGAGTGTCGGTTCGGGCAGCAGTTCGGCGCCGTCGATCGCGATCGTGGTCACCCCGCCGGCCTGCAAGCCGCGGAGCGAAACGCGATCGATCCTGGGAGCCGCAATCGCTGGAACAGCAACCAGGCAGATTGCGGCGGTAAGCAGCGCCGAACGAACCAAGCGAAACCTCTGCCAATTCATGGCCGACTGGTCTCCAACTTTTCTGCGCACCCGAGGGGCAAAGCCGCGCGGGATGCTGGGCGGGCGGCTTTGGCGGCGCTTTGAGTCGGTGGGCGACTCCCCCTGCGCGCGTCAGGCCAGTTTTGGTCGAGCCGCCCCTGACGCGCGCGAGCTGTGTGCATCAAGAACGATTCGAAGGCGTGATTCGGAAACTCTTAACTCGGCTGCGGTGGAACGGCGACCATGCCGCACGCGCACCGCGGACTTCACATGTCTCGTCGCTTAGTTCGGATCGTCGCCGAACGGGTTCTCAGTCGCCGGAGCTTCGGCAGCCGGGGCGCCGAACGGATCGTCGGCAGCGGCAGGCGCAGGTTCAGCCGGCGCTTCCGCGGGTGCTTCGGCGGGCATCTCGGCCGGGACCTCTTCGGCCGGCAACTCTTCTGCAGGCGCGCCGAACGGATCATCTGCTGCGGCTGGCGCAGGATCGGCCGCAGGCGCGCCGAACGGATCGGCGGCAGCAGGAGCCGGCGGCGTAGA
>JBGSKX010000172.1:0-33109 GCA_041741015.1 Pirellulales bacterium | reverse complement strand
CGGGCATGTGCCTCGGCGCGATTGGCTCGCAAACGGGCGGCTCGATCAATCGCCCGGCCAGCTATTGCGGCGTTGCGGGACTCAAACCAACGTTTGGCCGCGTGAGTCGCGCGGGTGTGATGCCAGTCAGCTTTCACCTCGATCACGTGGGGCCGATGGCGCGCACGGTCACCGACTGCGGCCTGCTGCTCGCCGCCATCGCGGGACACGACCCTGCCGACCCGGCCAGCAGCGTTCGGCCTGGCATTGAACTGCCGGATGAGCAAGCGAGCTGGACGCCCGATCATCCGCCGCGTCTAGGCATCGTGCGTAACTACTTCTTCGACTCGGCCGATCCGGAACTTGCCGAACTGGTCGAGAGCGCCGTCGCGCTGCTTATCGAGCAGGGCGCACGGATCAACGATTTGCCGCTGCCCGATCACTTCGCCGACGTGCACACGATGCATCGCCGAATCATGGCGGCCGAAACGTTCGACGTCCATCGCCGAATGTTCGCCGCGCCGCGCGACGGATACGGAACCAAGATGCAAGAGTTCCTGGCCGAAGGTGCGGCAATCACATTTCCGCAGTATCAGGAAGCCATGCGGCACCGCGTGGCGTTTCGTAACGCGATGCAGCGGCTGCTTGCGGATGTCGATGCGATCATTCTGCCGGCCACCCCTGCTCCGCCGCCGGACACCACCACCACCGGCGATGCCCGGTTCAATTCCCCCTGGAGCCACGCCGGCGTTCCCAGCATGTCGTTCCCCTGTGGCGTGACGCGTGACGGCCTGCCGGTTGCCATGCAGTTGGTCGGTGAAGCCTGGAGTGAAGAATGGCTGTTGCCGGCCGCCGAATGGTGCGAAAAGCGTCTGGCTTTCAAGGCCCGGCCGCCGCTACTCGCCGAATGACGACTACTCGCCGAAGGAACCGAGCGACGCCAGAAACTCGCTCATCTCGCCGGCTGCATGCGAGTTGCCGCTGGCCCTCGCATGTTCGATCCCGTTGCGTAATGCGGTTCGTGCTTCGGCGATGCGCGAGAGCCGCGCAAGCTGCTGTGCGGCCATGAAGAACGCCGGAACGTAAGGCGCTTCGTCGCGCATCAGGCCGCTGAACTGCTCAAGACTGCGCTCATGATCCCCTTCCTTGTCCAGTTCCATCGCCAGGCTATAGCGCAGGAACTGATCGGACGGATCGGCGGCGAGCAAGGCTTCGATTTTTTCGCGGCGCGACATCGTCAGGCACTCGCCCCGATGTGATGCGCCGCTTCATAAGCCGAGATCTTGTCCTCGTTCGCCAGCGTCAGGCCGATGTCATCCAGGCCGTTCATCAGGCAGTGGCGACGGAACGGTTCGACGTCGAACGGAATCTTCAGCCCCTGATCGTCGCTGAGCGTGCAGGTGTCCAGATCGACCGTTAGCCGGTAATTGCCCGACGCTGCTCGCTTGAACAGATCTTCCACCGTCGCTTCATCGAGCCGAATCGGCAGCATGCCGTTCTTGAAGCAGTTGTTGTAGAAGATGTCGGCGAAGCTCGGCGCGATCAGCACCAGAAAGCCGTAGTCGTTCAGTGCCCACGGAGCGTGCTCGCGGCTCGAGCCGCAGCCAAAGTTCCGCCGCGCGAGCAGAATGCTCGCTCCCTTCAGGTTCGGAGCGTTGAGCTCGAACTCGGGATTCGGCGACCCATCGTCCTTGAACCGCCAGTCGAAAAACAGGAACTGGCCGAAGCCCGTCCGCTCGATGCGTTTCAGGAACTGCTTGGGAATGATCTGGTCCGTATCGACGTTGGCCCGATCCATGGGGGCCACGAGGCCGGTGTGTTTGACGAATGGTTCCATGTTGAGTCGCTTGGTGTTAGGAAGCGTGTAATGGGTTGCAGCGGGCTGCGCGTACGGCGGTTACGACTTGTAGTCCCACTCGCGAATGTCGACAAAGTGGCCCGCGATTGCCGCGGCGGCAGCCATTTCCGGTGAGACCAGGTGCGTCCGGCCTCCCTTGCCCTGGCGGCCTTCGAAGTTGCGGTTGCTCGTCGAGGCACAGCGTTCGCCCGGCTCCAGCTTGTCCGGATTCATCGCCAGGCACATGCTGCAGCCGGCCTCACGCCAGTCGAAGCCCGCTTCTTTGAAGATCTTGTCCAGGCCCTCGGCCTCGGCTTGCAGCTTGACCTGCCCGCTGCCGGGCACCACCATCGCCCCGACGTGTCCAGAGACTTTGTGCCCCTTGGCCACCGCGGCGGCCGCCCGCAGATCTTCGATCCGCGAGTTGGTGCACGAGCCAATGAACACGCGATCGAGCTTCAGGTCGGTAATCGGCTGGCCGGCTTCGATACCCATGTATGCCAGGGCGTTGGCGATCGTTTTGCGTTCGGTGTCGTCGCTGGCCGAGCTGGGATTTGGCACTGTGCTGGTCACCGGAGCCACTTGGCCGGGATTCGTGCCCCAGGTAACCTGCGGGGCGATGTCGGCCGCCTTGAACACCAGCGACTTATCGTACGTTGCGCCGGGATCGGTCGGCAGGTTCTTCCATTTTGCGACTGCGGCGTCGAAATCCACTGGCGAGTATTTGCGGCCGCGAAGGTAGTCGAACGTGGTCTCGTCCGGAGCGATCATCCCGGCCCGAGCACCGGCCTCGATGCTCATGTTGCAGACGGTCATCCGCTCTTCCATCGAGAGGGCGCGGATGGCGCTACCCGTGTATTCGATGACGTAGCCGGTGCCGCCGTCGGTCGTGATCTCGCCGATCAGATACAGAATCAGGTCCTTCGCCGTCACGCCGCGTGGCAGCGTGCCGTCGACGCGCAGTTCCATCGTCTTCGCGCGAGATTGCAGCAGCGTCTGCGTGGCCAGCACGTGCTCGACTTCGCTCGTGCCAATGCCAAACGCCAGCGCGCCGAACGCGCCATGCGTGGCCGTGTGGCTATCGCCGCAGACGATCGTCATGCCTGGCCGTGTGTAGCCCAGCTCTGGACCAATGACATGCACGACGCCTTGGTTCGGGTCGTCCAGGTCGTACAGCCGAATGCCGAATTCCCGGCAGTTGTTCCGCAGGGTATCGATTTGCTGCTTGGAGATCGGGTCGAGAATCGGCAGGCTGCGGTCGCTGGTCGGCACGTTGTGATCGGCCGTGGCCACGGTCAGTTCTGGACGACGGACGCGCCGCCTGGCCAGGCGCAGACCCTCGAACGCCTGGGCGCTGGTCACCTCGTGCACCAGTTGCAGGTCGATGTACAGGATCGTCTGCTTGCCCTCTTCGGACAGCACGACATGCTCGTCCCAAATCTTGGCAAACATCGTTCGCGGTGTGGACGTGATCATCGAGAAAACTACGCTCCAAATTCAAGGCGGCGGCGCTACGGGCGAAACCTTCAGAATACCCTATTATACGCCGCAACTGCTAGGGCCGGAGGGGCACTGAGACGTGTGGCCGACTGCGTAAAAAACTGGCGGCGGCCGCCCAACACACGCGGACTACCAGACAAGCGGACGACTCGGCAAGTTCGCCCTTTAGATCGCGCTGGCGGCCAAGGCTTCGGCTTCGTGGTGGGACTGGCCGTTAGCCTTCCACCAGTTGGCGGCGTCCTGGCTGGTCCAGCCACCATACTGCCCGCACTCGCCCAGCGCCTCGCGCAAGGCCGCGGCCGAGCCGTAACGCTCGGCCGGATTCTTCGCCAAACAGCGCAAGATCACCTGCTCAATGTCCAATGGCAGATCGGCCCGCAGCCGCGACGGTGGCACCACCGCGTCGTGCGCGTGCGAGAGGATGATCTTAATCGCCCGGTCGCCTTCGAACGGGGGACGTCCCGTCAGCATGAAATACGCCACGGCACCCAACGAATAGATATCCGAGCGTTCGTCGGGCTCGCTATCGCCCAGGGCTTGTTCTGGCGCCATGTACAACGGCGAACCGGTGATCGACCCTTCCTGCGTCAGGTGGACCGGCTGATTGTCCGTCGAGATCGGCTTCGCCAGTCCAAAGTCCAGCAGCTTGGCCACGTCGTAATAGCCGCCGCGCTGGGCTGAATAAAGGTTGCCTGGCTTCAGGTCGCGGTGAATCAGCCCCCGGCCGTGTGCTTCGGAAAGAGCATCGCAGGTCTGCATCAAGAGGTGGATCGCGCGCGACGGCGGCAGTGGGCCATGCTTTTCCACCAGGTCCGCCAGACTCATCCCCGGCAGGTACTCCATCACGTAGTAAAACGTGCCGTCTTCGGTGCGCCCGTAGTCGAAGACTTCGATCGTGTTCCAGTGCGAGAGCTTGGCCGTGGCCCGCACCTCGCGCTCGAAACGCGCGAGCGCCTGCTTATCGGCCGCTTTGCCGGGCCGAATCAGCTTGATTGCCACCGGGCGCTTCATGAGCTGATGCTCGGCGAGGTAAACGTCCCCCATGCCGCCCGAGCCAATCAGACTGACTAGTCGATACTGTCCCAATTGCTTGGCTTCGAAAGCTTCCTCGCGCAATGAGTTGATCACGTGCGTGCCATAAGTTGCGGCCAGGAACGAAACGCCCATGATGACGAACGTTTCGAACAGGAACATCCGGTGCTCCATCAGAATCCGGGCGTACGTTGGGTCGGTCCACCACAAATAGGCGGACAGCGACAACGGCAGCGCACACATGATTCCGATGAAAACCGCGGCCCGGCGCCAGGTGTTCGGAATGAACATCGCATAGATGAAGATCGTGCCGACCCAGGCGGCCAGATCGTTGAACATCAACCCTTGTTGTGCCAAATATCGCGACGTCCAGAACTGCTGGTAAGCAAAGTAGGCGACCGGCAGGGCGAACACCGCCAGTTCATAGATCCGCAGAATCGTCAGCGACAGAGCACATTTCCGGCACAGCGACACAAAGGCATAGACCAGTGTGCCCGTGACCAGGAAGTGAAACAGAAAGTCGCCGTAGGGCTGGATTCCGTTGTTGATCCATCGCCAAATGAGAAACGACCCAAATGCCAGTCCCAGGAGGCCAGCCGCCGCTCTGAGCCGGGTCCTTAGGAGCGAGGCCGTCTCAGTCGTGATCTGGGGGCTGCTTCCCTCGACAAATTCAACGGCGTGCGGCGCGGGAGTGGGCGAATTGGATAAATCGCCGACGCGGGCGTCGAGGGTTATGTCCGTCGATGATGGGGAAACGGTCGGCACTATCGCCTCCCGCTGCTGTTCTGGCGGGGAAAACTCTGGACTATACGTAACATCATCATATCTGGTTCGCGCCGCCCGAGCGAGGTCAGTGGGGCGGCTTGGCAGGGCCGTTAGTGGGGTCGGAACCGTTCGGCGACCAGCATCGAATGCACAGGTACTTCGCCCGCAATGACGAAACCTTGTGATCAGCGGCCAAAAAACAGCTCCCCAAATGAGACCACAGCAACCGGACACGTCGCCCCCGCCTCCGGTTCTCACCGCGCGGAGAATTTCGCATGGCTGGCAATTGCTGGGCGGTCAGGCAGCTCGGCGTCGATTGCTACCCGCGAGCTGGCGAATTTGCTCGGCTGCAACCGGCTGCAAGGCCAGCTGCCCGCTCGAATCGACAACCTGCCGCAAAACCAGCGAGCCCGCATGCATCATTCGCGGGAAGTAGAACCACGCCGCCGCCAGGGCCGCGTCGTCGCTGGCCGCCGAAATCAGGATCAGGTCCGTTTCAGGCAACGCGTTTGCCGAGCGAGCCAAGGCTCCGGCCGGATCGCCAGGAATCAGTTGCGGCGTGATGCCCGCGGCTTTGAGTTGCTTGTGTACTTCCTTCAGCGAAAGCTTGGGGAGCGATTTGTCGCGAGCCTCGAACAGGTCGACCGCCGAATAGCGCAGCGTCTCCCCTTCGGTCAATCGCTGGGCGAAGTCCAGCATCCGCAGCGTCCGCTGCGTCGAGACGAGGCCAATTTCCAGAATTCTCCGAGGCTGGTGCTTCTTGATCGCTTTGTAGAGCGACCGATCGCAAACCGGCTTGGAAAAATAGGAAAGATAGAGGTATCTTGCAATGGTGGCGAGACGCAACGTTCACCCTCCCTGGTGATCTTTGCGCTGTGATGGTGGGACTACTGCCAATAGTTTTCGGTTGACCCTCAGGCTGAAATAGAGCCGAAAGCCCTCCTGCCGTCCTAGTCGTGCGTCGGCCGAAATCGCCGCCGGCATGGGCCGCAAGGGTTGCCCAACTTATGCGCCGCAGCGGTCGGCCCCTGGCAAGGCCGCGAGAGAAGTATCGATGTCCGATCATGCGTCCGAAATCTTCCGCGGTGAGCGATTCGAGTTTGGCGCAAACTGGCGCCGCTTTCTCGATTCGCTCACGCCCGAGCGCGTAGCCGAGGCCGAACGCTCCCTAAGCGAGATGCTCGGCTGGGAGGATCTTCGCGGCAAACGCTTTCTGGACGTCGGTTCCGGCAGCGGGCTGTTCAGCCTGGCGGCCTATCGGCTCGGTGCCCGGGTGCACTCGTTCGATTTTGATCCGCAATCGGTCGCTTGCACTAGTTCACTGCGTGAAAAGTTCTCGTCGAATGACGATCGTTGGCAAGTCGAAGTCGGCTCAGCCCTGGACGCAGCTTTCCTGGGAAGGCTAGGATCGTTCGACGTCGTCTATGCCTGGGGCGTGCTGCATCACACAGGAGATATGTGGCGGGCACTTGCAAACATGGTTCCGCTGGTCGCTCCTGGCGGGCAACTGTTCCTGGCCATCTATAACCATCAACCGCTGTGGACGCCGCCGATCACGCTGCTTAAGCGAACCTACGTCGCCTCGCCTCGCCCGATCAAGTTTGTTCTTGCCGCTGGCTCGATGGCGTTTCATGCCACTGGCGGCTTCGTGAAAGATCTTCTCCGATTCAGGAATCCGCTCGCCCGCTATCGCAACTACGATCGGCTGCGCGGCATGAGTTGGTGGCACGATCAGCTCGATTGGGTTGGCGGCTATCCGTTCGAAACCGCACCGCCGGAAGAGATCACCAGCTTTTACGAGCAGCGGGGATTCCGCGTCGAGCGACTGGCGCTCTGCCGCCGAGGAAGCTCCGGGTGCAACCAGTTCGTCTTGCGCAAAGAGCCGGCCGATGGATGACACGGATATCGCCGGAGGCATTCCGTTCGCTGCGACGAATCATCGCCGCGTCGTGTCTTCGATCGCACTCTTGGGCGTCGCGACCTTGGGCGCCAAGTCAATCTCGCTCGTACGCGATTTGTTCGTGGCAAATTCGCTCGGCGTGGGCGACGATCTCGACGCCTACCTGGTCGCCATGGTACTTCCGTCTTACGCGGTTGTCGTGTTGGCTCATGCCTTCGGCTCAGGCTTCGTGCCGACTTATGTTCGCGTCTGGCAGCAGAGTGGTCTGGCCGCGGCCCAGCGACTGGCCGGTGGCATACTGACTCTGGCAATACTCATTCTGACGGCCGTGACGCTGATTGTTGCCGCAGCCTCGCCGCTGCTTTTGCCCGTGATTGGTCTCGGCTTTCCTGCCTCGAAGATCGAATTGGCCTGGGATCTGTCGTACCTGGTTGTCGGCATGGTTGTCGCTGCAGGTGTTTCAGCCGTGGTTGCGGCAATCCTCAATGCGCACGAACGGTTCATCCCCGTGGCACTCGCGCCCGCCGTGATCCCTCTGGGAACGCTCGCGGTGTTTCTCCTTTGGGCCGAGCGCGCTGGCGTGTATGCACTCGCGGCCGGGACGCTCGTGGGCTTTGTCCTCGAATGCCTGCTGCTGGTGGCTGCCGCTTGGTGGCTGCGCTTGCTGCCTTGGCCGCATCTCCACTGGCGCGAACGGGAGATTACCGCCGTGGGCCGGCAATACCTGCCCGTGATGCTCGGGGGCGTCCTGATGAGCAGCTCACTCGTGATCGATCAGGCGATGGCCGCCAGCCTCGGCAGCGGAGATGTCTCGGTCCTCAATTACGGCGGCAAACTGATCTCCGTCGTAATTGCCGTGGTTGCGATGAGCCTGAGCACCGTGCTCTTTCCACGGTTTGCACATCTGATCGCCGCGGGACGAGCTCGCGAACTCATGCGGACGTTCACCCTCTATGCAGGCGGAATCGTGCTGCTCTCGCTTCCCGGCATCGCCATCCTCGCCGTCTACAGCGAACCGCTCGTGCGGCTGTTGTTCGAGCGCGGCGCCTTTACGCCCGAGGCGACCCTGGCCGTCAGTCGCGTGCAAATGTGGTTGCTGTTGCAAATACCGTTCTACGTCGTCGTGATGCTGGGCGCTCGGGTTTTGAGTGCCCTCGATGCCAACGCCACGTTGTTGAGGATTTCAGCCTTGAACGTCGTGGTCAATGTGGTGGGTAACTACCTGCTGATGCGGCAGTTTGGCGTGAGCGGCATTGCGATGGCCACATCCGTGATGTACCTGGTCGCCACGATTGCGACGCTCCTGGCGATTCGAGCTCGCATCGCCGATCGAACCTGAGGCAGTTAGCCCATCCAAACAGCGAGTCGTCAGGCAGCTCGCCGGCGATGGCCGATCGGCGCGGCATTCGTGTTCCAACTCGCCACCGGCGCGACGCTTCTGTTCGCGGTCGTTTGCCACCAGAAAACATGAAATCGCGCAAGACAATGCCGGCACTCGCAAGTCGAAAGGAACAGGCATGCGGCCAGGCGATCGAACCAGCACCGAACGCTCGAGCGAGTCGTGTTCTGAGACCAGCACTCCGGGCATTTCATACGTCGGACTCCTTCCGAATCGGCCAGGGTCAGCGCGGCGTGATGGGGCGGCACGGTAGCGATACGCGACGACAACTGTCAAGTGCGCGCGAATCGCCGATTCGATGGCCCGCGTTTACGATGCTCGCGCTACCGGCTGCTAGCTGGCCCTGGTGATCCGCGCAAACCTTGCGGCCGAAACGCGTTTCGGGGTATCATCGCCTTCGGCGGTTCAGCCTTTGCATGCCAGTCGCGGCTTCGAAACTGCGGAAGTGCCTGCTAGCGGCCTCGCCTACCAAGGTTGTGCTCCGGCTTGCGCAACGCCTCCCTCTCTCGGAACCCAAGGCTCCACGCAGTGAATTACGCGGCGATCGGTCCCATCGCGATCCACTTGCCCGAACGGGTGGAGACGAACGACGACCTGGCAAAGCTCTTTCCGCGCTGGGACTTGGAGACGATCTACAGCAAGACGGGCATCCGCGCCCGGCATATCGCCGCGCCGAACGAGACGGCCAGCGACCTGGGCGTCGCCGCCGCCGAGAAGCTCTTCGCCGAACACAACATCGATCGCTCGACGATCGACTTTCTGCTGTTCTGCACCCAGACCCCCGACTATCCGCTGCCGACGACGGCCTGCCTGATGCAGAATCGGCTGGGGCTCCCCACCTCGATCGGCGCGATTGATTTCAACCTTGGTTGTTCCGGCTTCGTGTACGGACTCTCGCTGGCCGACGGACTTATCCGCTCTGGCGCGGCGAAGCGGATCCTGCTTATCACGGCCGAAACCTATTCCAAGTACATTCACGACGAGGATCGCTCGCTCCGCACGATCTTCGGCGACGGCGCTGCGGCCACCCTCATCGAAGCCTCCGGCCAGCAATCGCTGTCCGCCTTTTCGTTTGGCACCGATGGATCGGCCGCCGACGCGCTGATGGTCAACACCGGCGGGGCTCGCCCGCCGGAAGACGCCCTGAGGCCACGCACCAAGTGGCGCTGGGCCAGCCGGATGTACATGGACGGGCCGGGACTGATCCATATCACGCTCGAATCGCTGCCCCAGACCATGGGCCGCGTGCTTGAAGTTGGCGGCGTGACCGACGCCGACATCGACCTGTACCTCGTGCATCAGGCGACGCACAAGTTGCTCAGCGAAATCCGCAGGCACATGTCCCTCGATGAAGCGCGAATGCCGACCGTGCTGCAGGAAGTCGGCAATACCGTCTCGTCTACAATTCCGATCATCATCAGCGAACTGCGGGCCGATGGCCGCCTGCGTCCCGGAAAGAAGTGCCTGCTTGCCGGCTTTGGCGTGGGATTTTCCTGGGCCGGTTGCCTGTGGACCGAGACCTGGGAGAACCGGGCCGTCGACACGGCGGAAGCGGATGCGGCCAGACGCATCGCGTAGTCGCCCGACGTGATACCGTTTAGAAGGTGACCTTCCGAGTCTTCGCGGGCGCCGGTGCTCCGACAGGCTTCGCTCCCGGCAAAAAGTCCGCCACCAGCGCTTCGTCACCTCCGCCGAGCCGGGCTGCATTTTGAAAGCAGAGTTCCGCCCGGTCGAATTGTCCGTCGAAGAACAATTCGACTCCCAGCGTCATCAACAGACCGGAGTCGAATGGGTTTTCCTCGACGGCCAGGGCGAGCTTCTCGATGTGCTGCGTCTTGGCGGCTTCGGCGCCATCGTATAACGTACTCAATCGAATGGCCGTGCCTTGCCAGTTAGATCGCAGTGCCAGGCCGCGGCGTAGCGCTTTCGAAGCATTTTCAAACTGCCCCATCGCGACATAGGCGAAGCTTTGTCGCAAGTGCGCTTCGGCCATGTCGCTGGCGGCTTCGGTTGCCGACTTGTATCGCCCCAACGCCGCCAGGTACTTTTGCTGTGCAAACAGCTTATCGCCGTAGCTCACGTATCGTCCGGCACGCGACTTCTGATCAGGACTGCTGATGCGGCCAGGCGGAGCGGGATCAGCCGGGGCCGGTGCGGGCAGTTCGGTCGCGGGCGCCAGCCAATCGATCGCCTGATTCGCAGGAACCTCGGGCACAGGGTCCAAATAGGGCAACGTGTAGGTGTACCCAAATTCGTGGAAGGGCGGAAAATATCCAATCCCATTGAAAGATGGAAATTCGAACTTTGCCGACGACCCACCCCGACGACGCAGCGGGTTGCCATCATGACGCATCTCGGCGCGCCACATCCACCTTCGCACGGGCTCTGGCTTGGGCTTAGCTTGCTGGATTGGCGGCCCTTGGATTGGCGGGACGCTCACAGGGGCGTTGTTAGGCGCGACGGCAGGCGCCGTCACCCCGCGGCCGCCACCCGCGGTGGGCGTGCCAGCGCGTCCGCCCCTGGCCTGAGCGTAAGCCGTCTCGGCAGAGATTAGCAGTAGCAGGGAGTACACAATAAAACGTCGCATGGCCCCTCCGTTCGCGGCCGAAGGACGTGTCGCCAGGAGTAATTATCGGCAGTTTCTCGGCCCGGTACAAGAGCGGCCGCCGGCAATTCGGTCTCGATTTACTTCGAGCCGATGGCGTACAGCGCGTCGAACGTGCGGAGGTAAATCCGTCCGTTCGAGATCGCCGGCGACGACGAGGTCGACTCTGTCATGTCATTGCTCGCCAGAATCTCGAACTCCTTGCCCGGCTTCACCACGGTCACAGTGCCGTCGCGAGCCGTGAGATAGATCTTGCCGTCGCCATAGACCGGAGAGGCCCGATGCCGATCGGCGTGCGTCCGCTTGGTGTAATACTCTTCGCCCGTCTTGGCATCGAGGCACAGCAGCGTGCCGTCCTCGCGGCACAGGTATACCAGGCCGTCGACGAGCAGCGGCGACGGGACGTCCGGAGTGTTGTGGTCGCGGGTCCACAGGTGACCTTCGGTTTTATCAGTGATGTCCCCTTTAGAGTGCGGGTCGAGCGCCAGCACGGGGCCGTTCTTGGCGCTGGGAACGATCACCATGCCTTCGACCGCCAGCGGCGAAGCCACGAAACGCAGCGTGGGATTGTAATTGCTCTTGAGGTTCAGGCCGCCGCAGCGCCAGACTTCCTCGCCACCGTCAAGCTGGTGAGCCACGATGTAGTCGCAGCCGTGAGTCAGCAGCAGCTCGGTCTTGGCGTCGCGATAGATCACCGGCGAGGCGTACGAATGTTCGCACTCGGCCGTGGCGTCGCTCGTGCGGGTCTGCTTCCAGATCTCTTCGCCCGTGGCCTTGTCGAGCGCGACCACGAGCGCACCGCCCGTATGCAAAAGCTGCAGATACAACCGGTCTCCATCGAGGACCGGCGTCGAGGTCATGCCGAATGCGATATCGAACTTGCCGTAGCGATCCTGCAGGTTGAATTTCCAGACTTGCTTGCCGTCGACCGTGTAACAGCCGATGTCGCCCGTGCTCATCATGACCCAGACGTGTTTGCCGTCGGTCGCGGGGCTGGGCGAAGCCGAGTTCCCCTCATCGCCGCGTACCGTCTCGTTGTGATCCGCCAGCGATTGTTTCCAAAGGGGCTTACCGTCGGTGCTCACGGCCATCAATACCAGGCTGTCGCCTTCGGCCGAGGTGAGAAAGATTTTGTCCTCCCATACGACCGGCGTGGCGCCCGCGGGGCCGGGCAACTCGAACCGCCAGAGCACATTCTCGGTCTTGCTCCAAGTGAGCGGCAGGTTTTTCTCGTGGCTGATGCCATCGAGCTTCACGCCACGCCACTGCGGCCAGTTTTCGCCGCAGGCGATCGAGGTGACCAGGAGTGCGCAACTACAGACGACGACCCGAAGCGTGAGTGCAGATTTCATATACAGGAGTCTGACAAGGCGGGGGCGATGCGGTGGGACGACGAACGGCGTCGATCGACTCGGCCGAGCGACGCGTTCGAATTCAGTGTCCCTGATGGCATCTCGCCAGTCAACGAGTTGCACTCCGCTTCCCTGCCGGTCAGGCCGCCTTGCGTTTCGAAGGCTTGCTCATCCCGGTCCCGCTCTGCGGGAAGGCGATCGTGGCTTGGGCCGAGGGCGCGGCCAGGCAGGTGGCCAGTACCTCTTCGCAGCGCCGTTCAAGCTCCGCCAATTGCTGGAGTACTTCGTCCTGCAGGGCGTCGATCTCGGACAATCGGAAAGCGGCTTCGCTCGAGGAGGTCATCGCGGGTATCGGGCCTTCCGGCGTGGAGGGGATGGCGGGCGGGGGGAGCCGACGGGCTGGACGTTTCGGCGGCGCGTTGGCCGCACTACCCACTACCCATCGGTTGGCCGACGGCGGCGGATTCAGTCTCGAATTCCCCGGTGCGCGGTTGCGCCCGCGTTATCTCCGCTTCAGGTAGAGTATTCCGTTTGGGCAGAATAGCCTGCCGGGGCACCCAGCTTTTGCAGGTCCCAGACCCGCCGCGAGCGACAAATCCCCATGAACGCGGCTGGACAAAACACCCCCGCGGCAGGTAGATTCTTAATGGGTTTTCGTTTCACTTATCTACCAACTTTGACGGTTTGATGAAGGAGGACGCGTGGTCAAGTTGAATGTCAGGGACCGGGAGTCAATCCAAGAAGCGGTCCGGCGGTTCCGCAAACTGGTCGAGCGGAGCGGCATCAAGAAGGAAATGCGTCGGCGCGAATATTACGAAAAGCCGAGCGAGACTCGGCGACGGGCTCGTTTGCGGGCCGCACGTCGGGGACGTGCCAGCATGCTGGAAGGCATGTAAGAGTCGCAGAGTACTCGATGGCGGCGCGCCTGAAGGAATTCGGTCGCCCACTCTCTTGGGCGATTCCTGCGCACCGAAATACTTCGCCAGAAGCCAGCGTCTGCCACTGCGCGCACCAATGTCCGCCGCCGGGTATCTGCTGCTCTCGCCATAGGTAACTACAAAGGACCGGCCCCGAGATAATTCGGAACCGGTCCTTGGGAAGTCACGCGAATTGCACGCGGGCAGCGGTGCTTAAAACAGCATTTCCCCTCGGACAAACAGGCCGTCGAAGCCCAGGATGTTCGAGGTATCCAGCGCACCAAACTCGGTCCCTTGCATCGGCTCGCTCTGGCCCAGATCCCACCAGCACTGCCAGAAGTAGCCGACCGTGACCATCGTGAACGGCGCGGCTTGCCACGACAGACCGACTTCGATGTCCGTTGCCGGAATCGTTCGCGAGTACTTGTCATACTGGTTTGTGATCTGGTTCGCGGTCGTGCCGTCGGTCGGCACGAACACATTGCGGGACATTGAGTACTCGCCAATCAGGATTGCCTGCGCGCCCTTGCCGTACACCGACCAGTAGCCGTTCTGGCCGAAGTACCGCCGCGATGCCAGACCGATCCGCGGGCCAGCCCCGGTGAAGTGGGCGTTGATGTTGCCAAACGACAACTCGTCGCCATTGGCTTCGGTCACGACGTTGTCGTTGTACCGATTAATGTTCGCCGCTCGTGCACCTACGAAGAATCGCAGATCCCACCGCGGGCAGAAGCAAGGATCGCACGGATCGCAAGGGCCGCCCATCGAGATGATCTTCGTGAAATCAGCATCGAAAATGTTCGCCGTGATCCCGGTTTCGGCATTCAGGAACTCGCCCGTCCCGGGATTGTTCTTCAGGTTGCCGGCGATGGCCGGGTTATTGGCGTTGATGTCCGCCGGGCCCTCGACGACGCTCGCGTTGTTGACCATCCGCCAATAGGCGACCTGAAAGTCGCCGCCGCAATCGAGCAGACGCACGCCGGCGAACACGCGGAAGCCACTCGAGTAGTCGAACGGATATTCGATCACGGTGTCGCTGATCGTAGTCGTCGTCGGAAAGGTCGAAGTGTCGGTCGTCTCCTGACGGCGCACCGCGGCGATCGCCTGGCTGTAGCGCGGCCGGAAGAGCAAATAGTCGACGCCGCCGTACCATAAGCGTCCGTGAGGTCCGCGGCCAGGACCGCAACTCCCGCCGCAGCATTCGCCGCAAGAGTCGCACTCGCCGCCGTACTCGTCCCAAGTCTCCATGCCTTCGGTAAACCCAGGCCCCATGACGTCGAGATTCCCCTCCTCGGGGATCGGCTCCGGCACAGGTTCCGGCGCAGGCCCGTCTGCCGGCGCCCCTTCAGCGTCGGCATAGTAACTGGCCTGGTTCGAGGCGGGCCCCGTGGCGGGTCGACTCATGCGCGCTGCATGCGACACCGCTCGGCCAGGATATCGAACTGCGGGTGGTTCGGCGGCCCTGGCCGAACTCCAGGCGGCGCACATCAGCGCAACGCCAGCAATCGCGTGAATCGCAACCTTCATGACTCCCCCCCTGATAAGCTCAACGCTGTGAGCGAAATTCCACTGCCCTGTGGATCCCTTGCGGGAAACCGGCTGGTTGTTTCAGGTGCGTTTCTCCGCCCAATGCGGGCGCACAAGTCAGCCGGTCTTGCCTACGTATCGGCACCCTTACAACAGGCATTGCAGGAATTTCCGGTAGAACCCGAAAAACCGTCAGGGTTTATCAGGGCGGCCAGAGGGGTGGCCATAGAGAGGATGCCGCTGGGACGGGCCTCGTACGAGGCTTGAATCGCGAACAACGCGGCCCTGTCGAAGTCGCAAGACCACCCCGGTCGCTCATCCTGCCCGCCTGGCGCGGAGCTATCGCCGCCGGCGAACCCGCCAGCCCACGAGCCCCAGCATGCCGAGTCCCAAGAGCACCATGCTGCCCGGCTCTGGCACGGGCGGACCTGGATTCGGTTCAATCGTGCCTTCCGCCTCAAAGTTGAACGGAATCACGTGATCGAAACACGGTCCGCTGGGAAAGGACATGTTCGTGGCAGTCGAAAGACCGTTCATGCTGAAGTTCGGCAGTTGATCCACTAGTTGCTCGCTCGATTGACCGCTGGTGAAGTCGACCGATACGATCGAGTTGTTCGTCGGATCAGTACCGTTCAGGCCAAACAGAATCGTGCGATAGTCCTGGACGAACGGCGCCCCGGGATCGTCATCGCTCAGCCCCATCCGAACCCGCACGAAATCACCGGCCTCGAAGTTCGTGAACTTGATCGTCAGGACGTCGCTCTTGATGCCGCCCATCACGGAGTCCACGGTTTCGAACGTATAAGAGACGCCGGGCGAAGACTCGATGAGTTGGCCCCAGTCGAAGTTCTTGGCCGTGTCGCCAATCGTCATGCTGAACTGCGTCAGCAAGGCTGCTTCTGAAGTATTGCGCAGTTCGAAATACGGCGTCGTCCGCTGCATCATCAGCGAATGTTGCGACTGCTTCGAGACGTTTTCCATCAGCGTCTGGTTCGTCGGGTCCTTGAGAACGTCAAGGTTCTCGCAGAACGTGAGTGAATACGAAATCGACTCGGCCGTGGCCGTTGAGGTCGCAACCCATGCCAATAGCAGGCTGGCTGTCAGGGTGGTCAATCGGCGGATGCTGCTGCGCTGGTTCATGAATCGCCTGTTTCGAACCTGCACGCGTTCACGGGGCTCGACGGGACGCTCGCGGAGACTGAAATCTCGCTGGGCGCGGGGATGAAATCACCCGAGGGAGGATCACCGCGCGCCGCAGCGAGACAAGCGAGGTCCAGTTACAGACAGCGGCGATCGAATGACGGACTAACGCCCCCGAACATCGGGGAAGTCTTCCCACGCTGACTCTTCGCGCAAGGTTGCGAAGCTCTCAGTGCAAGAAGCCTTGGGGGATTGGCGGTCGGGCGATTTCAGCCGGGAACGCGCGGAGTGATTACGCGATCGATCTCGGAAAACCCGTGAACTGAGGGGGCCGTCCGCCAAAGCGAGGAGAGGCGGAGGCTTACCGGCGAGTAACGCGGGTCCTAGCGGCTGGCATTCCGACAGACAAACCGTGCGAAATCCTTCGACGGTGCTGTCTCGAGCCTCATGAGCGCCTGCGTAGTTCTCAAAATTATCCCGGTTACGAAAGACCTGCCGAAATTGCGGTTTCGTCAGGTCACGTAATTCAGGGTAATTGCCGAACTTGCGGCGTCAAGCTTCTTCTACGAATTTCGTTGCGAATGCCGACCCCGGCCCACACCGAGAGCCGGCTTTCCGGGGAAACTTCGATATTCGCGGGTCTCACTGGTGGATCCGGTCGGCTCCCGGCGCGCCCGCGACACAGTGACCGGCCTCCGCCGAGATCACCGCGTCAATCCGCCGCACCAGCTCTCGGGGGCTGAACGGTTTGGCCACAATGTCAATGATCCCCCACCGCTCCATCAGCTCTTGCTGCTCAAGTTCAAAGCCTTTGGCGGTGAGCATCAGGATGGGCAAGTCGCGGGTCCGCTCGTCCTGGCGAATGCGCTGGCTAAGTTCAAACCCATCGCACCTCGGCATCTGCACGTCGGTGACCAGGATGTCCGGCAGATCGTCCAGGATCATCTGCCAGGCTTGCTCACCATCGCGTGCGATGCGGACGTCATACCCCGCGCGCGAAACCTTCAGTTCGGCCGCTTTGAGAATGTGAATCTCGTCGTCGCAGAGCAGGACTTTCTTCGTCATGGTTGGTCCTCGGTCGGTAATGTGCTCGCAGCCGGAGAGGCCGCCTCAGGCAAATCCAGCGTAATGCGAACTCGGGTGCCGACCCCCGGCGAACTGTCGAGTTCGACCTGGCCGCCGTGCACGTCTTCGACAATGTGCTTCACCAACGGCAGTCCCAGCCCGCTGCCTTCGGCCATGTCTTTGGATTCAAGCACACGGTAGAACTTCTCGAACACGCGATCCTGTTGCTCTTCGGACAGGCCGATGCCAGTATCCGCGACTTCGAGTACCGCGTTATTACCCTCGCGAAACGTGCCGACCTTGACGTGTCCGCCGGGCGGGGTGTACTTGATGGCATTGGACACCACGTGGGCAATTGCCTGGAGCATCAATTGGCGGTCCACGCAGGTCACGAGTGCCCGATCCGCGTGTCGCACCTCGAACGTGATCTGCTTGGCGTCGGCCATGGGACGCGCAGCCTCGGCGGCTGCGTCGACGAGCTGCGACAGTGCCTGGTTTGACTGATGTTCGCCCGCCAGGTCGGCTTCGATCCGGGCCAGGTCGACCAGGTTGTTCGCCAATTCGCTCAGCAGCCGCGATTGTCCGGCGATTACCCTGAGAAACTGCTGCTGGACGTCGGGCGTGTCTGCCTCTCCGTCCGCCAGCAATTCGGTATAGGCCGAAATGGTCGCCAGTGGCGTCTTCATCTCATGACTGACGGCGGTCACGAACTCGGCGTTCCGCTTTTGCAGCCGCCGCTGGGAGCTGATGTCGTACAACAGCGCCACCGCGCCTTGTGAGGTGCCGTCCGGATCCGATTCACCTGGCTGCGTGGGAATGTTCCGCGTCGTGACCCGATACCACCGCGGCGAGCCGTCCGGCGCTTCGACCTCGATCTCGTGTGCCTGTTCGGTAAATGCTCGCTTGCGCCGCGTCTCGTGCAGCAGTTCCACCAGTTCTTCGCAGCGTACCAGCGACGCCAACGCCTGCTTTTCGCCCGCCGCCGACTCGATCGACAACAGCCGGTTCGCGCTCGAATTCGAAAGCACGAGCTGGTCGCGCTTGTCCGTCACGAGCACCGGCTCGGCCAGGGCTGAAAGCACCGTATGCACCTGCCGCGACTGAGTCTCGTAGCTCTTCGCCAGCCGTTCGTAGGCCGCACGCTCTTTTTCCAGCTCCTCGGTCTGCCGCGACATCGACCGCATTTTTTCCTGCAACCGCGCGACCGACCGCTCGAGGTCGTCTCCCACCTGCGTGTCGTCACGAAAGTTGACGTTCGTCCGGGCCAGCCGGTGCATGTCGCTACGCCCCAGAATCTCCAGGTCGTCCGCCACTTTCTGGCGCGAAGTCCACTCGCGTCCCAGCAGAAAGGCGAACGAGCCGCACACGAGAACCAAAGTCGTGGCCAGCAGCCACCACCGCGCATGCGACGAACCGATGCCGAGCCACTCGGCCGCGATCCAATCGATGCCCAGGGCGAGCGCTATCGTGAGCGCCACGGAAATCAGTGCTAAAGACCACTTCGGGGAGTTCATTCCATTGGTTCGCAGGCATGCGTTACGGGGCACAACGGAGGGCCGACGCGGCTGACAGAGCCCGCGCGCTAGTCCGAGAAAACGTAGGTCGCGCTTATCTCGGTTCCAAGCCAGCGAGCCGAGACTCGTAGCGATTGTGTCGGTTAGGCGGCCAGAAACAGCCGCTCTGAAAGAAAAGAAGGCACGGCAGGGTCCCCTCGAGCTCCGTGCGTCCCCGCCGTGCCTCGCTCTCCCGGTGGCGTCCCTCCCCAAAAGACGCCAGGGCATTGCAACCCTAGGTCGAACCGCTCCAAGGGTCAAATGTCGTCCGCACGCCCGCGTGTCGCGCGTTCGCGTGGAACGGTTATTCCTCGTGAGAAAACGCGTCGCGCGACAAGTACTACAGCCAATCGAGCCCCACGTCGAGCGAGCTGACCGAATGTGTCAGGCCGCCCACGCTGATCCGCTCGACGCCTGTCCGCGCGATGTCGCCGACCGTGCTCAAGTTCACCCCGCCCGAGGCTTCCAGTTGCACACTCGGCGCCATGCTGCCGCGAAGTTCGACCGCATGCCGCAGTTCGTCCAGCGACATGTTGTCGAGCAGCACGATGTCCGGCTGTTCCGGCAGCACTTCATGCAATTGCTGGAACGTGTCGACTTCCACCTCGATGATCAGCGGAATGCCGCGCCCGCCGGCCTTCATTGAATCCACGAAGTCGCGCGCCCGGCGAACGGCCTCCGCCGCAGTCAGATGCCCCGTCCCCTGGGCCTGGGCCGCCAGCGCCAGGTGATTGTCCTTGATCAGAATCGCATCGAACAGGCCCGTCCGGTGATTCCGGGCACCGCCGCAGCGGACGGCGTACTTCTCGAGCCTCCGCCAGCCGGGAGTCGTCTTACGCGTGTCGTAGATCGTGGCCCCGGTCCCCGCCACGGCGTCGACATAGGCCTTGGCTAGTGTGGCAACGCCCGAGAGCCGTCCGATCAGATTCAACAGGATTCGCTCGGCCGTGAGCAGGCTTCTGGCCGGACCGCTGAGCGTGGCCAGCGTCTGGCCGGCGACGATCCTATCACCGTCCTGAACGGCCGCTTCGAGCCGAATCGTTACGTCCATTTCCGAAATGGCCAGCTCCGCGGCGCGCAGTCCGCAAGCCACGCCGGCCTTGCGGGTCACGATCGCGGCCTTGGCCGTCGAGCCCGTCGGTACCAGGGCCAGCGTCGTCCAGTCGAACAACCGGTCGAGATCCTCGCGAATCGCCAGCCGGACGATCTGCCGGCAGTCATCCTCGACGACGGCATCCCAGGTAAGTTGCTGAAAATCTTTCGTCACGATGTTTTCGTTCGGGGGCTCTGTTTCGAGGCGCCTTGTCTACGAGCCGATCGTCGGAGGACTTCCCTGGCCTCGTCAAACGTAGGACAATGGATCGTGATCCGGTGTTCGCTGCCATCATACTGCGCGCCATGAGCTCTTCCCATCCCCAGCATCAGCTGCCCAAATCGCCGCGCGAGCGCAACCTGCTATTGCGCCGGCTCGATCAGGTCGCCGTGGCGGCGCTGGTGCTGCTGGCGCTCGCAGGCGTCGGTGCTTACTGGACCGCGCAAGGCGGCTTTCAAGGCCGACAGATCGAAATTGATCGTGCCACGCCCCAGTCCGTCGCCTTTGAAGTCGATCTGAACACGGCCGAGTGGCCCGAGCTGTCGGTGCTGCCGAACATCGGCGAAACGCTCGCTCGCCGAATTGTCGAATCGCGCGAAGCCGAGGGGCCGTTCACCGACGTTGACGATCTCGAACGCGTGCGCGGTATCGGTCCCCGCACGCTTGAGCAGTTGCGTCCCTACTTGCGTCCGATCCCGCCGGGTGGAAACGTCGTCGGCCGGTAGCCAAGCTGCGGCGGCTCGCGTATCCTTTCTCATTGCGCGCCACGTATTTGTGACTGTCCCTTGGTCCCCCGCGATCGCCCGCCGTGCCTTTTGAACTCGTCAGCCCGTTCAAGCCTGCCGGCGACCAACCGCAGGCCATCGCCACGCTGGTCGACGGCCTGAATGCCGGTCGCAAGAGCCAGGTGTTGATGGGGGTCACCGGCTCGGGCAAGACGTTCACGATGGCGAACGTGATCCAGCAGCTGCAGCGACCCTCGCTCGTGCTCTCGCACAACAAGACGCTCGCCGCCCAGCTGTACTCCGAGTTCAAGGAGTTCTTTCCGCACAACGCGGTGCACTACTTCGTCAGCTACTACGACTACTACCAGCCGGAAGCGTACATTCCGCAGCGCGACATCTACATCGAGAAAGACGCCTCGATCAATCAGGAGATCGACCGCCTGCGGCTGGCCTCGACCAGCGCTCTGGTCAGCCGCCGCGACGTGATCATCGTGGCCAGCGTCTCTTGCATCTACGGCTTGGGTTCGCCTGAGGACTACAAGGCGATGATGGTCGGCCTGCGGCGCGGGCAGTCTGTCGACCGCGATGCGGCCCTGATGAAGCTGATCGACGTGCAATATGAGCGGAATGACATCGAGTTCGCCCGGGCGAAGTTCCGCGTCCGGGGTGACTGCGTGGAAATCTGGCCGTCCTACGAAGAGTTCGCCTACCGCGTCGAGTTCTGGGGCGACGAGGTCGAGCAGATCTCGATCATCAACCCGCTCACCGGCGAGGTCGTCCGGCACGAAGAGGAAATCTTCATTTATCCGGCCAAGCACTTCGTGCTGCCGGAAGAACGCATCGCCGCGGCCATCGACGCGATCAAGCAGGAGTTGGAAGAGCGGCTCGAGATCCTCAAAAATGCCGGTAAGTTGCTCGAGGCCCAGCGGCTGAACGCGCGCACCCGCTTCGACATTGAAATGATGCTTGAAGTCGGCTACTGCCCGGGGATCGAAAACTACAGCCGACCGCTCTCGGGCCGTCCGCCGGGCTCGACACCGCAGACACTCTACAACTTCTTTCCTGACGACTATCTGCTGTTCGTCGACGAATCGCACGCCACGGTGCCCCAGGTGCGCGCCATGTATGCCGGCGATCAGAGCCGCAAGACAACACTCGTCGAGCACGGGTTCCGGCTGCCGAGTGCGCTCGACAATCGGCCGCTGAAGTTCGACGAGTGGGAGCAGAAAATCAACAAAGTGATCTACGTCTCGGCCACCCCCGCCGACTACGAACTCGGGCAGACGGGCGGCGAATTCGTCGAACAGGTGATTCGCCCCACGGGCCTCTTGGATCCGGTGATCGAGGTGCAGCCCGCCCGGAATCAGGTGCCACATCTGCTCATCGAGATTCGCGAACGGGCGGCCGTCGGGGAACGCGTGCTGGTCACGACCCTCACCAAGCGGCTGGCCGAAGATCTTTCGGCCTACCTCGTCGAACAAGGCATCAAGTGCAAATGGCTCCACAGTGAGCTCGATGCCTTTGAACGCGTCGATCTGTTACGCGACTTGCGCGAGGGGCGTTTCGAAGCCTTGGTGGGCGTGAACCTGCTGCGCGAAGGGCTCGATCTGCCCGAAGTTTCGCTGGTAGCGATCCTCGATGCCGACAAGGAAGGCTTCCTCCGCAGCGAAACGTCGCTGATGCAAACGATCGGCCGGGCCGCGCGCAACGTGAACGCCAAGGTCATCCTGTACGGCGACCGCGTGACCGACTCCATGCAGCGGGCAATCGAGGAAACCGAACGCCGCCGATCGATTCAGCAGGAATACAATCGTCAGCACGGGATTACGCCGGAGACGATTCGTAAGAGCATTCGGGCAGGAATCGAGTCCACAGCCAGCGCTCATGCCGCCGCCAACGCCGCAGTCGGGCGATCGAGCGAGGAGCAGTATGTCACCGAAGAGTATCTCAACGAACTCGAAGCGGAGATGATGGCCGCGGCCGATGCTTTGGAATTCGAACGCGCGGCGGGCATTCGCGACCGCATTGAGCGGATGCGCGAGTCGATCGGCAAGACCGTGGCCGAGGCCGACGTGCGCGTCGGCGGCAAAGGTGGCCGCAAGCGTGGCAAAGGCGGACGTCTGCCGCGTCCCAAACGCTAGAGCGTCGTCGCGGAAGCACGCGATCGTTGCCCCCAGAATAACCGCAAGGGGCCCCATAAAAACCGAAAGGGGAGAGCCGCCGCGTTGGGCGTCTCTCCCCTTCGTGTTTACTTTCGTGCGACGAACTTAGTCGCCGTCATGCTCGCTCAAACTACTGAGCGGGGGTCTCGGCGGGGGCTTCAGCCGGGGCTTCGGCGGGCGTCTCGGCCGGAGCCGGAGCGGCTTCCTTCTTGGCTTCACAGCCGACCACAGCGAACAAACCCAACAGCAAAGCCAGCGCAGCAAACTTGTTCATCACGCACCTTCGATACTTGTTGATTCTCATTTCGTTCCCGGCAGGGACGCCCTGCCTGGGGTCTCTATAAGGGAACGATACACGCGCCTTCAGGTTTATTCCCTTGGCGGCGAAAAATCTTCAGATATGCGGTTGTGCGCTGTTAAACCGCGAAGGATGCGCGGTCTGCGTGAGTTCGGCTCTTAACGGCGCGGGCGATCCGTCCGGCTTCCCGAGCGACGATTCTCCCGCGGAGCACCGAAGAACTCATCCAACACGTCGGGAATATCCAGCGCCTGGTCTTTGGCGTCTTCGGCCATCTGCGCGGCATACTCGGCCATTTCCTTCGACTGCTGATCGACTTTCGTCGACAGACTCGCCTTCGTCCGGCGCGCCTCTTCCTCCAGCCGGTTCTGAACGTCGCTTCGGGTGTTCTGTGCCGCTCCGCGCAACTCCTCGGCAAAGTCGTCGAGTCCGTTGTTCACGCTCTGCGACTGGCGGCGGATGACATGCGCCGCGTCCTGGGCGGCCTGCTGCAGCGGGTCATCCGGCCGTTTGACTTGAGGCGCCGGCTGCGACTCTCCGCAACCCAAACTGAGACCGAACAGGATGAGCGACAGGGGGATGAGACGACTTCGCATGGGATCCTTCCCTCGCCGAATGAGAGTGTTTCGCTACGTCCCGAACCAATTTAGCGCGCGAGTTTAGCCACGCGCGGCGAAATATCAAACACGGATTCACCGGGACCCGGCCCGGGGCGCGGCACGCCCGGGTGTGCCGCTACACCCCGCCAAGATCGCCGTCATTCGGGCGAAAACTTCTGAGTTGGCAAACCCTGCCGGTCGCGCCGCCTTAGGCAACGCCCCCTTGGCGGCATGCCGGTTGCTGCACTTGCCGATAGCCCGCGGAGGATTGCTCCCCGGGGGTGCTAGCAGTCAGCCGTCCCGAAGGCGTTATACTATCGGCACTTGGCTAGCCTGATCAGCCGCGTTCCCAGGGGAAGTGAATTTCGCCCGGCGCGGGAATAAACCCTTACCGCGAGGGCTCTTCAATAGAGGACGAGCGAGCTATGCCCGATCGCGCTGCGCCAGCGGCATCGGTCCCGCCAGTGAGTATGGAAGCTGGGGGTGCGGACACCGGGGGGAGTTCAGCCTCGGTGACACCGGCCACGGGGACCACCCTGGTCCAACTTGTCGCGGAGTATCACGCGCGGCTGTACCGCTACGCCTATCGGCTGAGCGGTTCGGCGGCTGATGCGGAGGATCTCGTACAGCAGGTCTTCCTGATCGCTCACCAGAAACTGGATCAACTGCGCGACGCGGCCGGTGCGAGCGGCTGGCTGCACACGGTCCTGCGGAACTGCTATTTGAAGGGGTGTCGAAAGAGCCTAGGTTTGCCGGTGTCGGAGCTGGACGTCAGCACGCTGCCGGCCGAGCCGCCCGCCGAACCGATCGATGGCGAAGAAATTCAGGCAGCGGTCGGTTCGCTCGACCCGGACTTCAAAGTCGTCGTACTGATGTTTTACTTCGAAGAGAAATCGTATCGCGAAATCGCCGAGGAGTTGGGAATTCCGCTGGGAACCGTGATGAGCCGTCTCTCGCGTGCGAAGGCCCATCTTCGCGAGCGCTTGGCAGCCCAGGAGTCGGGCGACCAGAAACCGCCAAACATCCGCCTCCACTCGGCTACGAACTTCGCCTAGGACATCCCTTGACTTTGAACATCACCGTGGCAGCGTCAGATGGAAAATAACAGCGATCACCGCCGCTTGCGTGAAGCGCTCGAGGTTAGCCGGACCGGCGACCTTGCAGCCTCGCCCGATGTTGCGCGGGCGATCGCTGATGATCCGCAGGCTCGCCTGGCGTTTGATCGCATTCAGCGTTGGGACGTTGCGATCGGTACCGCCATGGATCGCGTGGAGCTTCCCGCCGGCCTCGAACAACGGATTCTTGCCCGCCTGTCAGGCAGTCCTATTCTCTCCAGTAGCGTGGCCGCGGCAGTCGAAGCCGCCGATTCGCCTTCGAGCGGTTCGGCCGGCACTGTTTCACTCGCTCCGGAGCCGGCCGCGGGCAGCGTCCGCCCACTCACCTACTGGTCGGGCGTGGGGCTGGCCGCCGTGACGGCCGCGGCCTTGGTTGTTGCCGCCGGCTATTGGTTGCAATTGGACTCTGAAGTCCCCATCGTTCAACTTGCCGAGCAGTGGCAGGAAACGCTCTCCACAGATTGGCATCCCGTGGACGATGCTCCGGCAGAATTCCCGTTTCCCGAGGCGATGCGCGTCGCGGCGACCGGGTGGCAGTGGATCGGTAAGCGAACGCCAACTCCGGTCGTGGCCTACCATCTGACCGACGGCAAAACCACCGCCCTGCTCTATGCCGCTCGAATGACGCGCGAGGGGCTGGCTCCCTCACCGCCCAAACACCCCCAGCAGGATACCGGTGGCAAAGCGATTGCATACTGGCGTTCTCCACAAAAGACCGGCCTCGTGTACGTGCTTGTTGTGAAGGATTCGAAACTCTATCCAGCTTTCGTTAGCCGTGCTAGCACGCCGTTAGCGATTCTCCTGCCGCTGCGGTTTAACACCCTGCCTGCCCGCCAGGTCAGGCCGATGGTTCTCGCCCGCAAGATCGCTTAATCCTGCAAGGCGCCAGCGGTCGAAAGCCATAGATAGCGGCGCTCTTCACAAGTTGCCGCCCGCCGATCACTTCCCGCCTACTGCGCCGGTCCGTGCGCGACCTCGACCGGCGGCTCGCCAAGGAGACTCGCCGATGCGACGTTCACTCTGCTTGCTGGTCCCGACTCTGTTCACCCTGGCGTCGACCTGTCTGGCGCAAGAGATTATGGTCGACACCAGGCGCGACGACATCTCCGCCACCGTCGTTACCGAACCGGCCGTGAGCACCCGGTTGACACCGGAGCTGTGGCTCTACGAGCAGGAGCGCACCCGGCTGGACGACCCGGCCCAGGCCGTACGCCGCAAGGCAGAGATTCGCGGCATGCAACGAGCGGAACGATTGGCTTCGCTCAAGTGGTACGGAATGAGCAATTCGCGGCCCGTGTTCACCAATGTTACGCCCATTCTGGGCGGCTTCGGCTCGGCCAGCTGGACTTCGAACAGCTACGATCCCAACCGTTGGCGTCCGAACAACATGGTTCGCTAAGAACAAGTGCGTCGCACGAGCCGCTTGCGAGGTTGCTGCCGCGGCAACTACCATGAGCCTCTTAACCGTTGAACACGGTCCGGTAGTTCCTGCGGCCGCATAACTTGCGATTCTCTCATGACTGACGGCGAAACCGTGCTACTCGGGCGGCATTTCCGCACGGCCGAGCCTATCGAACTCCGCTGCCGCTCGGGCGTCATTGCCGAAGTTCGCCCAGCTCCTGACGCCGCGCAGGTGCGAGGCTGGCTTTCGCCCGGCTTCGTTGACATTCAGAGCAACGGCTACAACGGCCAGGAGTTCAGCTCGCCGATACTCACGGTCGAGAAAGTTGCCGCGATCGTCGACTTCCAGGCCTCGTTCGGCGTCACTCGGTTCCTGCCCACGGTTACCACGGCCAGCAGCGAAACGATCATTCACAGTGTGCGCAAGATCGCTGAAGCGTGTCGACAATCTGCCAGTATCGCAAACATCGCGGCTGGTATTCACGTCGAAGGGCCGTACATTTCTCGCGAGGATGGTGCTCGCGGAGCGCATCCGCTGGCGCACTGCCGCCCGCCTTGCTGGGACGAGTTCCAGCGGTTTCAGGAAGCCGCCGAGGGGCGAATTCGTCTCCTCACGCTCTCGCCCGAGTATGCCGCAGCGCCTGAATTCATCCGCCGCGCAACCGATTCGGGAGTAGTCATCGCCTTGGGGCACATGACTGCCGATTCCGCACAGATTCAAGCGGCCGTCGACGCCGGCGCTCGCCTCAGCACGCACCTGGGCAACGGCGCGCATCGCATGCTTCGCCGACATCCCAATTATCTTTGGGACCAAATGGCCGAAGACCGGCTCCACGCGAGCCTCATTGTCGATGGTCATCATCTTCCGCCGGAGGTCGTGAAGACGATCGTTCGTGCCAAGTCGCCCGAGCGTTGTATTCTCGTGAGCGATTTCTCCGGCCTCGCGGGCTTGCCGCCGGGCCGCTACGACACCGAGCTGTGCGAACTCGAGATCCTGGCCGATGGCCGCCTGGTAATCGCCGGACAGGATCAGCTATTGGCCGGAGCGTCTCAACCGATCGGAGTGGGCATAGCGAAGGTCATGGACTTCGCCGGGGTGTCGCTGGGCACGGCCGTCGATATGGCCACCCGTCATCCGGCCGAATTGCTGGGCTTGCCGATCGTCGAATTGGCCGCCGGACAGTCGGCCGAGGTCGTGCACTTCGACCTCGTCGAGACCGGTCACGGCCGCCGCCTGGACGTTCTGGCGACTGTCTGTGCCGGTAGCGTCGCCACGTTCTAGGCCATTTACCCGCGGCACTTCTGCTTACAACGCCGATTTGCGGTTGTGCTCAATTTCGCCCCTAGTCGCCGCGAAACACTGTATTTTGACTTATCAAAAATTATGCTTGCAATGCCAAAATACATGGTTACATTGAGTCGTATTGTGTCATTCGCATCGCCCAAATTGGAGCACGACGGTGATTTCGTCCCCGAGTCGCACGTTCAGGCGCGAATCCCTTCCACCAAAAGGAGGCTTCACGCTTGTTGAGCTCCTGGTCGCCATCGCGATCATCGGCATGCTCGTGGCCCTGCTGCTGCCGGCCGTTCAGGCCGCTCGCGAGGCGGCCCGTCGCACCCAGTGCACCAACAACCTCAAGCAGCTCGGCATCGCGATGCAGCTCTTTCACGACGCCCGCAAGCACTTCCCCTCCGCGTACGAGTCCAGTGGTGGTTCCGAAATGGGCGACCCCGATCCACAAACTCGCGACCGCGGACCGGGCTGGGCCTGGGGGATGCAGTTGCTCCCGTACGCCGAAGAGCAACCGCTGTACGAACAGTTCAATTTGAAGCTTCCCTGCTGGCATCCCGACAATGCCGAGCCAGCGCAAACCCAATTGGCGATGTTCCTCTGTCCCTCGGCCACCAACTCCGAAGAGCCGTTCAACGTGAAGAACGAGGCGGCTGAAACGCTCGCCCGCTTTGGTCGTTCGTGCTATGTCGCCAGCGTCGGCCAGGAAGAACCCTGGGGCCAAACGCTCGACGACTATCAAGGCGTCGTCGACGGTCCGCTCTATCGCAACTCGCGCACCAGCGCCAAAAACATCACCGACGGCCTCTCCTATACCGTCTTCCTCGGCGAGCATCATCCCGTGCTCAGCAGCAAGACCTGGGTCGGCGTCGTGCCGGGCGCGATGGTTTGCCCCACCGTCGAGTTCGCTCACTCGACGTGCGACTTTGCGGCGACGCTGGTCCAGGTTCATAGCGGTCCGGCGTCGAGCGAGATGCCACCTTCGATCCATCCTCCCAACAGCCCGCTGTGCCACGTCTGCCAGATGTATGCCGAGCATCCCGGCGGCTGCAACGTCCTGATGGGCGACGGTAGCGTGCGGTTTATCGACGAAATGATCCCGCAGCGCGTGTGGGCGGCACTCTCCAGCGCCGCGATGGATGAGGTTATCGATGGCGATTTCTAAGTTCGCACAGTTTTCTGCGCTCCTTGGCGCAATCACGCTGCTGCTCGTCAGCGGCTGCGGCTATCCCGATGTGCAACCGGTGAACATGGAGCTGATCACTTCGCTTCGCACGGCGTGCTCAGCCAAAGACCTTAAATGGCTGGACGCGAACGTCGAGAAAATTGACGCCCGGAAAGCCGCCGGCGAGATGAGCGATGAGGAACACGCTACGTTCATGGCCATCGTCGAGCAAGCCCGAGGGGGCGATTGGGAATCGGCCGAGCTGGCCTGTCTGAGATTCCAACAAGCTCAGGGGCCAACGCCCGAGCAGATGGAAAAGATGCGTGCCTTTCACGACGAATGAACCAGCGTTGTCGAGGTCTGCCTGACCTCAAGAAAAGCACAGGGCCGGAAGTCCCCCAGCGGAAACTTCCGGCCCTGCAGTATTTCCATTCCACGACAACAGCCGTTATTGCTGCGAAGGTGCATCCGCCGGAGCCGGCGGCGTGACATCGCCCGTTTGCTGCGTCTGGCCAGGCTGCTGAGCATCCTCTGGCTGTTTCAGCCGCACCAGCAAATACTGCTGCGTCCGATCGCTACCGAAATGCACTAGCACCGGGCACTGCTCCTGCGTCAGGTTGTAAATCCCTGCCTCGTACACCGTGTCCTTGTTATCGCCCACGGTCCACGCCGCCCGCTGGGTCTGCTTGTCGACCGAACCCTTCACCTGCTGCGTGTTGCCCGAGAGCAGATCGCTGAAGTTGCCGGCGATCGTGCCGTCCTTATTGGTGGCCAACTGAAACATCGCGGTCGGGTCCGACTGCGCTCCTTGCACCAGCCCGAATACGCCCAGCGACTTCCATTCTCCCTGGTCCGGATCGGTCGAGCCTGCGCTGTTGGCGATCGTTTGAGCCTGGTTGTAAAAGTCGTTGGCGCTGGCTGTGGGCTGATCGCCGTAGTACACCTCGTCGCCGTCGTAGGTCACGTTCGTGCCGTAGTCATAGTAAATCGGCTGCACGTCACTTCCCCAGCCATAGAAGCCACCCAGAGCGGGCCAGGCCATCCAACCCCAGGCAGCCCCCCAGCCCCAGCCGCGTCCCCACCACGCGCCCGGATGATCGTGCCACCAGTTGTGATTGAAGGCGCCGTGATTCCAGTTGTTCCAATGATTGCGCACGTTTTCGCCGCGATCGGCCATATCGCCGCGCGACCAGGCGTGTGTATCGTGTCCTGCGGCCATGTAACCCCGCGCGCCGGCGCGACCGAAGCCTGCATCGGTGGGCAGGTTCATGTGCTGGCCGAAGCCGCGATCGCCGGCATAGCCGCGACCGATCCCATTCATCGCGCCCCGGTCAAAGTCCGGTGCCGTGCGGGTGCCGTTCAGATCGCGGCTAGGATTGAAGCTGCCAGCCCGGCCGAAATCGCCTCCGCGATAACCACCGAAGTCGCCCCCGCGATAGCCACCGAAGTCGCCACCGTGGTAACCTCCAAAGTCACCGCCGTGGAATCCACCGGCCCCACCAAAGCCCCCGCCGAATCCGCCACGGCCGCCTCCTCCGAAGCCACCTCCGCCAAACCCGCCGCGGCCCCCACCACCGCCGCCGCCACGGGCATCACAAAGCGTGGTCGATCCGAGCACAAGGGCGATCGCAACAGCGACTGAAAAGATTCTGATAAACATAAAAGGACTCCTTGAAAGCACAGGAAGTGCAATTTATCTGTGTTAGGTTAAGCGTCAGCCAATCGTTCGGCTACTTGCCGTCGCGCACCACGCGCACCAGCGCTGTGTCCGGCAACAGTTGATCGTTCAGGCTTCGTTCCGTGCTCTGCCAGGTGAAGCTGTCGGGCCCGCCTTTGGAGAGAAGGTTCGTCGCCAGGCCCGACCCGCCGTCCGGCAGCACGTTCGATGCCTGGATCCGCCAGCCATTGCCGTAGGCTTCCCAGATCTCGTGACCAAAGCCGCCGGTCGAGTCGAACGTCCACGAGCAAACCTGACCGATCATCGGGTCGAAGCCGATGATTTGGGTTCCCGAGGTGAGCTCCTTGTCCCCTTCGAGAACCTGGAACCTGCGGCTCAGAAAAGTTCCCCCGGGCATCCACTTGCACTCGAGCTTGTAAGTCTTGCCTGCACCGAGGTCGGCATGCCAGTTGCCAACCAGGTACGCCAATGGTTCGAGCCGCGACTGCGCGTCCGTGGGCGACGCGGCCGACTCGTTCAGATTGGCCAGTTTCCAGGCGCCGTCACGTTTCACGTGCACGGCCGTGTACTTCACCGGCGCCGGCGACGGGGCCGACTTCGACGAAACCTGCGCCGATCCCGTTTCAATTGCGACGTCCGGGCTGAGGAACTTGATCGAATCGATCTTCACTCTTACCTTCGCGCCGGCCAGATGGTGGAAGATGTCCGTAAACTCTTTTTCGATCGCTTCTCGCCCCTTGATCGTCCGGCCACTGGGGTCGACAAGTTCACCGTCACTCAGATACGCGTCGGCCAGGGCCTTGGCGTTCCCGGCGGCAAAATCCTTCTCATAAGCTTCGGCCGATGCTCGGATGGCGGCTTCGTCTGCCGTCAGCGTGGCAGTCGTTGTCTGCTGAGTTGCTGTCTGCTGGGCCGGCGTTGCGGCGGCCAGCAACACGACCGCACTTGCCGCGGCCAGCAGGCTGCGAATGGGTTTGGTAATAAACATCAGATCTGCTCCTCGAGTTTAGTGTTTCTCAATGTCTGGCGATCGAGCGCTACTTCGCCGCCGGAGCGGTGTTCTGATGCAGGCTGCGCAGCGCCATGGCCATCATCACCCACATCCAGCCGTTGAACAGCATCTCGAGCCCGATCAGCAGGCCCACGACCCACAGCGCGCCTTCCGGCAGGCTGCGATAGATCACGATGCCCGCCAGGAATGTGATCACGCCGTTGAGCAGCGCCCAGCCCCACTGCGGAAACTGCAACATGAGTGCCGCCACCGTGCGGAAGATGCCCATCACGATAAACATCACGGATATGAACAGCGTCAGGAACAACGCCGACTCGAACGGATTGTCGACGAGCACGAAACCGCAGATTACGTACAGCAAACCAACCAGCAGTTCGAGCAACAAACCACTCCAGCGGCCCGCCCAGAAAGATTCGATGATCATGGCCACGCCGCCCACCATTAAGAGCACGCCAAGAATCACGGGCACGGCCAGCGAAGTCCCCACCAGCACGGCCGGAAAGATGATTGCGCACGTGCCGCAGATTACCAGCAGCGCGCCGAGCAGGAAGAACCACCACCAATGGGCGCTCATGTGTTCCAGCTCATGACGCAGGTTCGCGAGCGGAGGATTAATGTTGTTCATGACGGCTAACCTTTGACTAACGAATGGTTGTGATTATCGGAACGAAGGAATCGCTGGGCGAAACCATGGTGTAGGCAAGAAGAACCTGCGGGCGGCGCCGCGATGCAGTGGGCAACGCGCCGTGAGCCTGTTGACCCAGGGGCCATAAGCTCTCTCCAGACTCAGTATTCTGAGCAAGTCTAGGTCGTGAAAGAAGCGGCGCAACGTGTTTGTGAGCAATCGGTTAGCAGTTGTCGATGCTGCCGATTGCGCAAGCGCCCGCAGGGCATTCTATCGCGCGATGCAAGCTTTGCCCTGCAAAATCGTTGCGATCCGCCCGTGGACTACCGGCGTGAATCGCCCAACAACGATTCCACCGAATCGCCGCCGAGCAGCGCGTCACCGCTGGGGCTGATCGCCGTGGCCAGCGCCCCCAGATCGGCGCGAATCTTCAGGTCAAACCAGTAACCCACCATGCAGCCGAGGAATCCCGTGGCGGCAATCGCGCCCAACACGTCCGGGGCAATGTCATTGAGCAGTAGCGCCGCGAGCGCCAGAAACGGGGCCGCGACGGTCAGCCCCAGCACGCCGCGTCCCAGACGCGCCAGGTATCCAAGTTCCGGCAGGACGCGTGCGTCGGGCCCGCGCGCTTGCAGCAGCCAGGGAAAGCACACACGCACCGACAAATACGTGACCACGTAATAGCTCTGCGTCGCGGCGATCAGCCCGCAGAGCATGTTCGACACGACGAAGTGTACGTAGGCTGCGGCCGAGATCGGCGACTCGGTGGCGCCGAACCTGAGCCACGTGGGAAAAACAAAGCCCGACACGGTCCACAGCGCGGCGCTGACACCGGCCGTCGCCGCCCCCAGCCGCAGGCAGCGGCGCATCACCTCGTACGACGGCGGCTCTGCTAGCTGCTCGCCGCGCGCCAGTTTCTGCAGCGTGCGAAACATCTGCCAGCGCGTCCGCACGATGTATCCCAACCCGATCGTGTAGGCGATCGAGTTGACCGCCATGATTTGCTCGCCGAAGAAGATATGCCGCGCCTGTTCGCCCAGGTCGTCCACGATCTGGCTGAAGTTGTAAACAACGTTCAGTGCGCTCAAAATGATGTTCGGCAGCAGTCCGATCAGGATCGTCGTCGAAACCGGATGCCGCCGGGCGAATGCGCGCACCCTGCCCCGCGCGTGCAATAGCGAACGCGCGCGTGGCTGCAGGCACAGCTCCAGCTCGCGCGCGAACTCCGCCGCGCTCGCATAACGCTTGTCCGGATCGGGTTCCAGACATTTGAGCAGCACTTCGCAGACTTCCGGCGGGCAATCGCGCGGAGCACGAGCCCGGTCCGTGGCCGGCAAGCCCTCGCGACGCAGTGCGGTCATCGCCGCCAGCGCC
>JBGSKX010000171.1:0-31631 GCA_041741015.1 Pirellulales bacterium | reverse complement strand
GACCGGCGCGGCCTGCGGCTGAGCGACAATCGCCTGCGGGTGGGCAGGAGCCGCGGCGAACAATGCGCGCGATGCCGACGGCTCGGGCGCGGGAGCTTGCGGCTTGATCTCCGGTTCACCGATCGTCGAGCCAGTGATTTTTTTGGCTATCTGCGGCCAGTCAAACAGCCCCTTTCGGCTACCGTCACCCATGGGGTTGCGTTGTGAGGAAGGCCAATGTTCGGCCGGCACTTCCGGGCTGAGCACTGTACGCGGCGCGAACGTGTAGTTTCCATCGGGCTGCCAGCCGGCAGGCATCATGATCACGACCGGCGACTGCGCTGTCTGAAACGGCATCTGTCCTGCGGCCGGAAGCGGAAACTGTCCGCTTGTGAGTTGCACCGGCGGCACGCTTGGGGGCAGCACGCTCGGGTAATCCCCCCGGGCCGCCGCCGAAGCGAGCGGCTGGACCGGCGCGCTGTTCGTGGCGGGAACGGCTTGAGTCGTACCCGAACTCGCCGGTAGCGGCTCGACCGCGCTGGCGGGCGTGACTGCCGAATTCGCTTCAACCGGCTTGGCGTGGTCTGCCTGCTCGTCTTTCTTGAAGCGCGAGAGGAAGTCCAGCTTGAACGAGACCAACGCCTTCTGCTTGGGCTCCGCTTCGGCCTGTTGGGCCTGGGTGCTCGCAGTGACGGTTGCCAATCCGATCGCCAATGCCGAACCGAGCGTGACGCAACGCCTGGTGAATTCGTGCCGCATGGTCATCTCACGCGTTTGTGCCTGGAATCCGAAGCGATCGGCTGCCAGTGCCGGTCGCGCAAAATCTCTGGCCGCCGAGAGCAGCCCTTCACATTCAACTATTCGGGTGATAACGGCTGTAGCGTGGGTTTAATCGATATGCCCGGGAGAGTCGCCGAATGCGACAGAGTTTGCCGGACAGGCAAGGTTTCGCTGGCTTGCCGAGAGTGTCACGCGACGGGGCGTGCTAGCATGAGAGCCGAGGACTACAGATCGGAGACGCCGGCCTCGCGCAACTTAGTCAGGGCGTGCGATACCGTTACCTCGCGCGAGTCGCCAGATGGCACGACATGCTGTCGTGCCGCGACAGTGTGAGCGAGCGGTTCCCAGACCTTGGCGGCCCGTTGATAGATCGCCCAGTCCGCATCGGAGGCGTCGCCTTGCCGCGCGTCCAGCCGATCGCGAATCACTTCCGCCGGAGCATCGCACACCAGCAGGAGCATCGGCACTCGCAGCCGGGCGGCTAGATTGAAGAATGCTTCCCGGCGGACTCGTTCGCGAAAGCTTGCGTCGACGATCACGCGTCGACCTTCGCGCAGGAGGGACTCGGCCCGCACCAGGCATTCGGTGTACGTGCGAGCATTCCATGCGGCGGTATAGATGCCCTCGCCGAATGTGCCCGATTCGGTTGAGGAGGGTGCGTTGCCGGCCAACTCCTTCCGCACCAGGTCTGAGCGAATCACTTCGAAGTTCGCCTGCTCGCTTAGCTGCGCCGCCAGTGTGCTCTTGCCACTGCCGGGGAGCCCCCCCACCAGCACAAGCGCCGGCCGTTGCTGCGGCGGTTCGAGAGCGCCGAGCGCGAGCATCCAATAACCGGTCGCCCACCGCATCGCTTGTTCGCGTTCTTCCCGCGGGACTTCCGTTTCGGCCGCTTTCAGACCTTCGACCTTTCCGCGCACGGCCGCGCGGTAGCCGATATAGAACGGCAACAGCCGGCGGCCCTCTTCGTCGCCCGTTGTCGTGAAGTAGCTGTCGGCGAATGCCTTCGCCAGGTCCTGGCGACCGGCGAACTCGAGGTCCATTGTGAGAAAGGCCATGTCCGCCACCGGATCGGCATACCGAAACGCGTCGTTAAATTCGAGGCAGTCGATCACCACCGTGTTCGGCTGGTTCGCCGCGCTGGCTTCCACGAAGTAAACATGATCGGCGCGCAGATCGCCGTGCGTGTCGCAGGGAATGCCGCGCGCCGCGCGACTCTCCAGCAGCGGGCCGAGCTCCGCGAGCAACTCCTCCGTGCGCCGCTCGATTCGCTCGAACACCGCGGCCGTTACCATGTTGCCGACTTGCGATTGCGACTGCTCGAAGTTTCCCCGGGCGTTCGCGGCCACCACTTGGGTTCGCCCAAACTCGGAGATCTGCGGACTGCGTTCCGCCTGGGCGTGAAACTCGGCGAGCTGACGCGCTAAATCTTCGAGTTGTTCGGGCGTGACGTGCCCGCGCTCGAGCCGGCTGGCCAAGGTATCCTCGTCCGCGAGCCGCCGCATCTTGACGGCCCACTCGATCGGCTCGCCCGTGCCTTCGATCTTCAGCCCGCCCGTTTGCCGCACGATCGGCACGACGCCCAGATACACGTCGGCCGCCAGTCGCGAGTTGAGCCGCACCTCGGCGTCGCAATCTCGCTTTCGCAGCTCAAGCGTGCTGAAGTCCACGAACGGCAGCTTCACCGGCTTGCGAATTTTATAGACCACTTCGCCCGCCAAAAGCACGATCGAGATATGCGTCTGACGCACCTCGACCGAGGCGGCCGGCCGCGGGAGAACCGCCGGTTCAGATAGTTCAGCGATGAAACGAGCAAGATCCACGGCGGACGACGACCTCCACAGGTGAAGCGTACGTCATCCAGTTGAGCAGAATGGATCGCTCCCTTGAAGGGGCGCTACTTTGCCGCCGGCGGAGGCGGCAGCGCCAGAGCAGGCGTCCCTTGCTGGGCAAGCTTCTCTGCATAGTCCCGCAACGTGGCATACGTGTTCTGGAACTCGGGCCGCGAGTACAGCGATTCGAAGCTGGGATTCTGCACCACGCGATTGTAACGCGACAGCGATTCTTGCAGCGCGGCGAGTGTTGGCGGATTGGTGCCGCTGAAAACCTCCGGCGGCAGAGCCAGATACTTGCGCCACTCATCGTCGAGCAACGCAAACAATCCCTTCGCCTGCATCGCCAGTTGCTCGCGCGGCGTTGCGACAATCGGCTGCGGCACGGGACCCGCGTCGACCAGCGGCGTCTCGGTCACGACGGTCCCCGGCGAGGCTACGCGCGACGTGGACGAAAGATTCGTGATCTCTTGCACCAAATTCAATGCCGATTGCGGAATCTGCGTCGGTGCCTGTCCGGCGGGCACGCCGTAAAAAGTTTGCCAGGCCACCGGATCCATGTCGATCACCGAGCCGTCGAGTGCCACGCCGGCAAACAACCCCCGGCTGCGCGAGTAGGAGAGAATCTCGGCTTTGAACCGGGCGTCCGTCGCTGCCGAGGCGTTGCGTCCCACGGGGCCCGCCGAAGCCGAGGCATCGGCCCCGATCGTGAACTTGCCGCTCATCAGGCCATCGACGCTTTTCTTGGTCGTGAACACTAAAACGACGTCCGTTCCTTGCACGCCGGCTTGCCAGCCCACACTTCCGCCGGTCAGGGTAATAAACGCCGGCAGCGACCAGGCGCCGTTGGGCTCGCGAACCATGACTACTCCGCGCCCGCGCCGAAACGCGGCCACGAAGCCGATCTTGAACACGTTCGGAATGATCGCCACGCCGTGCGCTTCGGCCAGCAGCGCTTCCGGAATCCGGCTCGCTGGAATCGTCGTCTGTTCCCGCAGAATATCCGCGGCCGAAAGCACGGTCTGCTCCGGGCTATTCCCGCGCGCCTGGGTGGCGACAATGGTGACGAAACACAGGGCGATTGATCCAAGCAACAATCGTCGCATCTGATTGATAACTCCGCGCGGGGCAGGGGGGCCGCAAACTGGTCTTGGCCGCCGTGTTCTAACCGCCAGGACCGAAAAGCTGCAATCGCGATCCGCGGCATCGACTCAATTTCGCCAGATGACAGCACGGCCAGCTAGCAATTCTGCCCGCCATCACGGTACATTGGCGTACATCCGATCCGAAGTCTCCGCCGTCCGCTTCCCGTCCTTTCGGCTGGAGGAAAGCCATGTACGCCAACGCCAACCCATCGCCTGAAGAACGTTTGCCCACCGACCTGCCTGCGCCGAAATCCGCGCGCGGACCCAAACGCATGTGGGTGCCGATTCTGGGCCTCGTCCTCTCGGCCGCCGGCATGCTTGCCCTGCAATTGCTGTTGCCCGAGACGATCGACACCGGCGGCAAGCGCATGCTCACGCTGATCGTCGCGCTCGTCGGCTTCCTCTGGGTGCTGGGCTGGTTTTTCTTCGCCTCGGGAGTATCTGTTCACGCCCGCATCGTCACGGCCGTTGTGCTGCTGGCCGCGGGACTGGCCACCGGACTGTCCATACGTCGCGTCGAATTCTCGGGAGACATGGTCCCGTCGTTCGACTGGCGGTGGACGAAGGATCGGTATGTTGCGTTGGAAGAGCATCGCACGCGGGGCAGCGAGCAGGATGACGATGCCGTCTTGGGCCTGGTCGATTTGGCTGCCGTGACGCCCGGGCAGGATGATGTCCTGGAGTTCCGCGGCCCTAAGCGCGATGGCGTTTCGCCAGGTCCGGCACTCGCCCGCGATTGGACCACCTCACCACCGAAACTCCTCTGGCGGCAACCGGTCGGCGGTGGATACGCCTCGTTTCTCAAGATCGGCCCGGCCCTGATCACGATCGAACAACGACGCGATAAAGAAGCGATCGTTGCCTACGCAGCCGACACCGGACACGAACTCTGGGTCTATGAGTATCCCGCACTCTTCAGCGAAACGCTCGGCGGCGATGGTCCGCGGGCCACGCCCACCTATCACGACGGCAAGATTTATTCGCTGGGTGCGACGGGCGAATTGGTGGCCCTCGACTTCGCCACCGGCAAAAAGCTGTGGCAGCTCAACATCCTTAAGGACAACGAGTGCGGCAATCTCGACTGGGGCATGAGCGGTTCGCCGCTGATCCACGAGGACGTCGTAATTGTGAACCCCGGTGACCAGAAGGGGACCGACAATAGCCGCGCGATCGTGGCCTATTCCTTGGCAGACGGCCAGCGTCGCTGGGCTGCCGGTCGCGCGAAGACCGGCTATGCTTCGCCGATGTTGGTGACGCTCGGCGGCACGAAGCAAGTTTTGATCTTCGACGGTGTCGGCCTCGCCGGGTGCGATCCAACCGATGGCCGCGAGTTGTGGCGGTTCCCCTGGAAATCGGACTTCGATATCAATGCCGCTCAGCCGGTCATCCTCGACGACCAGCAGATCGTGATTACGTCGGCTTCGGGTTCCGCCCTCGTGCAGGTCAATCACGACGCCGGCGCGTGGACGGCCGAGCAAGTGTGGATGAGTCGCCGGCTCAAAGGTGGCTATGCCAGCCCCATCGCCTACGATGGCGCGCTCTATGGCATCGACGAAAGTATTCTGGTCGCCCTCGACCTGGCTGATGGCAAGCAGAAGTGGAAGGACCGCCAGGGGCAGTACGGCCACGGCCAGCTGCTGCGGCGCGACGATCTGCTGGTCATCCTCGGCGAGGCGGGCGAGCTCGCGCTCGTCGAGGCCACGCCCACCAAGTTCAACGAGCTGGCCCGGATTCAAGCCATCGAAGGTAAGACCTGGAACGTGCCACTGCTGGTGGGCAATCGCGTCTACGTCCGCAACCATCTGGAGATGGCTGCCTACGAACTGCCGACGGCGGAGATTTATGATCCCGAAGCAGCGTCCAACACCGCCGCCGAAGAAACGTCATTGCCAGCAAAAGTCAACGAGTGATGCAGTTCCAGGGGAAAGTATTCCCCGGGCTTTCTTTCCACTAACCACTGACCACCAACCACTGCAACTTATGCCGCCTGTCTTTCGCCGACTCGACCATGTTTCCATCGGGGTGAACGATCTGGCCGCCGCGCGTCGACTGTTCGTCGACGTGCTCGGCGGGGAGCCGCTGCGCGACATCGGCCGCAACGAGGCCGAGAACTTCGAGTGGTTCACATTCAAGCTGGGCGGCAAGAAGATGGAGTTGGTGAGCGCCATGACGCCGGGCGAAGGGGGCGTCGGCCGCTACATCGCCAAGCGCGGCGAAGGCTACCACCACATTTCGATCAGCGTCGACAACCTGCAGGATGCGATCGCCTACTTCAAACAGAACGGCCTCCGCGTCCTCTCACCGAGCGAGGACGATCCGAACTGGAAACACTGTTACCTGCACCCCGCCGACACCCACGGCGCGCTGATCCAGGTCTTCGAAGAAAACGAGAAGACACTCGGACACGCGGAGTGATTCGCCGAGCGCACCACGTGATGCCAAAGCCGGGCGAAGACCTTCGCCGGGAACTATCCAGATTGTAAACGCGTGTCTGCGTTACTTCCCTGCCACGTTACTTCCCTGCCACGCTTGTCGGCGCAATGCAATAGATCCGCGCACTCGTGCGGATCAGCAGTTTGTCACCCACGATCACAGGCGTGGCCATTCCCATGTCGTCTTCGGCCAGCGGGTTGCTATGCAGCAGCTCGAAGTCGCCCCCCGCCTTGATGGCAAACGTCACGCCGTCTTCGTTCAGGCAGAACAACTTGCCGCCAAACGCGACCGGCGAGCTGGTGAACGCCCGGCCGTTGGGGATCCGCTTGCGTGGGTAGATTTCTTCGCCCGTCTTCGGATCGAAGGCGGCCATGAATCCGCGGTCGTACAGCACGTGCAGCACGCCGCCCTCGATGATCGGTGTCGGGTGATAGGGCCCCGTCTTCAGTGCCGACCAGGCGACGTATTCATTGCTCGTGGCCGGTTCGACTGGTGTAATGTCGCCGCTGGCGCCCGGCTTGATCGCATACATCGGGTTCTCCCCCCACAGCACGTGGCCGGCGATCAGGTACAGCAGCCCCTCATGCTCGAACGGCGTCGGAATTGCCAGGATCGACTTGCCCTTGAGCTTCCAGAGCAAGTTCCCTTGCAGGTCATACGACCGCGACCAGCCAACGCCCGAGGTAACTAACTCGGTGCGCTGGTCGTTCTTCCAGATGAAGGGAGTGGCATAGTTCGTCTTCTCGCCCTCGCGCTCGACACGCAGCACTTCTTCGCCCGTCTTCTTGTCCAGCGCAACGAAATACGACTTCTCATCGTTGTCGTTGACGATGTAGACGCGGTCCTCGTGCAGGATCGGCGAGATTGAGGTACCCCATGCATATTGCGTTTCCTGCGGCGGGAACATCTTCTGCCACAGCGGCTTGCCGTCCATGTCATAGACGAACAGCCCCACGTTGCCGAAGTAGGCGTACACGCGCTCGCCGTCGGTGGCCGGGGTTTCCGAAGCGAGTGTGTTCTTGATGTGATGCGGCTTGGGCGGAATTGCGGTGTGCGCGGTCGCTTCCCAGATCTTCTTGCCCGAACTCAAGTCCAGGCACAGTACTTTCCATTCGTGCGGATCCTTGGGTTTGGGATACTTGTTCGCATCGAGGTCTTCGATGTACAGACCCTTGCGCGGTTCGAGGTCCTTGCCCATGCTAATGCAGGTGGTCAAGTACACGCGATTGCCGCTGACGATCGGACTCGACCAGGCCAGTCCCGGCACGTCGGTCTTCCAGAGCACGTTCTCGGTCGCGCTCCACTTCTCGGGCGGAGTCACGCCGCTCTCTTTGGCGAAGCGTCCTTGGAGGAACTGACCGACCTCGGGCTCACCCGCTGCCGCTGTGTGAACGAAACCCGCCACTAGTGCCAAGCAAGCAACCACCCCGGTGCGTAGCATCGGCCAAACTCCCGCTGAGAGAAGTGAACGTAAGAAGAGATCCGCGCCTGTCTCTGCCGTCTGTGATGCTAACCGCGGCGAAGGGCGGGCGTCAAGAAATATCGCTGTTTGGCGGTGTCTTAACAGTATGTTTAAACGTTTGTTGCTGGCCGGCGGGCATTTAATAACCCACCGCCCCCGACACAAACCATACGAGGACCAAGTACACCAAGAAAAAGCCAAAACCAACACACGCGCCAGCTAGGGCTCGCTCAAACGGCGCAGCCAGAGCGGCGCAGAAGCTATGGAATCTAACCGCATATAGGGCGATAGTGGCGCCGCTTCCTTTGCCTTCCGACGGGACCATGCAGGCTATTACGAAGATTGCCGCGATCCCGGTTGCGACCAACAGACCTCGCACGGTGACCCTCAGATTGTCGTTGCTCATGGAGGCATACTATCAGGGGAGCGGCGGGCCGGCCGCGACGAAATTGCCGTGATCGACACTCTTATGATAGTAACCGATGAATGGCATGGGGGGCGGAGTTTCAATCGATTACGGAGCCTCGACCGTCACCGCCATGACTACCGGGGCCGTCGCATCGGGCCCCTTTAGCAGTTCGATCGAGTCGATCGGATCTTGCCGTTTCGGCGTCACGGATAGATATCGCAGTTGCCGGCCGCCCAGGTCGAACGCGAACGTCGATTCCGGCACATCTACGCGGCGAATGAAATCGGCCAGGTGTACGCCGTTCGCCAGTTCGTGATCCTCGGTCGAGCCGTCCGCATAGTGCAACCGCACGATCATGCTCACCGAGCCCTTCTCGCCGCCGGGATGTCCCCAGCCGCTCACGCCGCCCAAGAGGTGAATCGCCTTCGCCGGCGCGTGGCAGGGGATCTTCACGCTGCGCGGCATGCTCGCCGAGAGCTTCCCCTGCGGGCTGTGCAGCACGATCGCGTTCGCCACCCGGCCCTCGCGCGGATCGATCAGCAGAAACGGCACTTCGCCAAACTGTTTCGGGCTCCACTCTGCAAACATCATCCGCTCGACATCCAAGTCGAGCTGCTGAAACAGCCCGCGCGTGCTCACGCTCGTGGCCACTTTCTCGAGCGGCAGTGGCAGGTATTTGCCGCGCTGCGTGAGAAACTCCAGGAGATCGACGAGCTCTTCCGGCGTGACCTGTTTTTCAAACCCCTCGGGCATCAACGACTTTGGCGAAGCCACGAGTTCGTCGATATCCTCGCGGAGCACCGAGTGTTTCTTGCCTTCCGCGTCAAACAGCTCGATGGCCGTTTTCGACTCCGAGCCGAGCAAGCCGGTGAGCACTTGACCAGCCGTTGTCGCGACGGTGAACACGCGGAAGTTGCCTTCCACGCCGCGGCTCGGATCAAGAATGTTCTCGAGCAGTTCCGCCTTCGGATGCACCGCCATGCCGGTCAGGTCGGGACCGATTCGCGTACCTTCGCTGCCGTGCACATGGCACTTCGCGCACTGTTTGATGAATACCTGCTTGCCGCGCATGGCATCCCCCGTCTGCGAGGCGAGCGGCAACAGCTCATCCAGCACTTTCCGCCGGTCGGGGTTCGGCAGCACGCCGCCGGCCGCCAGCAGTTCTTCCGCGCGCTTGCGAATCGGCTTGTCGGGATGGTCGGAAAGGGCCCTGCGCTGATCGAGCGAGAGATCGATCCAGGCCAGACGATCCGAAGCCAGTCCGTCGACGAGCGCAGTCGTCCAGGCCGGCCGCGACAGTAGCACGCTGATCGCCGCGGCACGCACGGCCGGCGTTTGCGCCGGCAGCCGATCGACGAGCAGCGTGCCCAGTGCATCGGACTCGCTTGCACTCAGTGCCGCCAGCAGTCCCGTGGCAAGTTCGGTCGAGGCGCGCGGCGAAATCTCGTCCAGCAACCGGATCGTGGCCGATTCGTCGCCCGCACGGAGCGTCATCAGATCGCGTGCGGCCGCCAGGCGGTCGTCAACCGACAATGCATTGTCTTCCACTCGGGCGAGAAGAGTACCGGAAATTTCTCGGGCGATCGCTTCGAACCTGGTGCTTCCCCACCGCATCGCCAACTGCACAAGCTGGGCCTGGGTGGCGAAATCCAGCCGCTTGAGTGATGCCTGGAGTTGATCTTCAAGGACGGCGAGTGCTGGCGACTTGTCCTGCGGCCAACCGGCATGGACACCTGCGATCACGGCCGATGCCAAACGGGGCGGCATCTTCGCCAGCGGCGCCACGAACCACTGGGCATCGTCATACGGTCCGCTGCGTGCGCGATGTTCGCTGACGATGCGGGCCGCGGCGCTAAGTTTCTCGTGGTTTGCGTCCACTTTAGCGTCGTTCGCCAGCGAGCCAACGAAGCTTTCGCTGTTCGTGGCCGCCGCGGCTACCAGTGCCTCGCTCAGCCAGCGATCCATGGCATTGGATTCTTCGAGTATGAGGTCGACCAGAGTCGCCCCCAGCTCGCCTCGCGGCGGCGCATCGGCAATCGCCAAGAATGAAGCCAGTCGCACCTGCGGATCCGTGTCGGCCAGTGAACCCGCCTCCACGATCGCGTCCGTTGTCGCGTCTGCTGGCGTCAATACCTGAATTGCATTACGCCGCACGCCCGCCGACGGATGTGCGAGCGCTCCGATTACGGCGCCAATCGCCTCGGGGTGTTCCGTCGAGATTGCGCCCAGTCCGTGCATCGTCCACACGGCATGAATTGCACCGACGTTCAGGCCGATCGCATCGACGCTCTTGTTTTCGACCATCGCCACCAGCGCCGGTAGCACGTCGAGCTTGCCGCGCTCAATCAAAAGCCGCTGCGCATGTCTGCGCCACAAGAGATTGTCGTCCGCCAGTGCCTGCACCAGCTCGTCCGGCGTGGCCCCGGCCAGTGATCGGCGCGGCTCGCGCGACTTGCCCTCGCCAACGGGCCCGTCGTACACGATTCGGTAAATCCGCCCGTGCGCTTTGTCGCGCAGGTCGGTTTCGTAGGCTTGTCCCTTGCCGTTCTCGAAACCGCGCGGCGTGGGGTTGTGCTGCACGATGTAGTTGTACCAGTCGATGATCCACACGTTGCCGTCCGGGCCGACCTCGGCCATCGTCGGAGCGCTCCACTCGTCATCGCTGGAAACGAGGTTGAACGGATTTGTTGAACGGAAGCCCGCGCCGTCGGGGGTCAGCACAAACGTACCGACCAAATGCCCTGTCGGTTCGCAGACGAATGCGGTGCGGTTCCAATACTGCTGAGGATAGCGCCGCGCGGTGTACAGCGAGTGTCCTGCCGCGGCCGTGTAGCCGCCAAAGTGATCCATCTGGCGTAGCTTGTCGGTGCTCGCCTGGAACAGGTGCGAGTCGGCGATCGGATCGAGCACAAGCGAAGGCGTCCAGCCGCGCACCCGTTCGTAATACCGATTCGCGATCGGCATGAACACGCTCGGGTTGTGATTCGCGGTCGAGGCAAACACGAGGCCCGACGCATCGAAACCCAGGCCCCAGGTGTTGTTGTTCGTCGAGCGGATGAACTCGAACTGCGAGCCGTCCGGCTTGAAGCGATAGATGCCCTGTCTCAGGCGATGCTCGACGCCGCCCACTGTGAGCTTCGTATCGTTGTAGCCCTGCGTCCCCCAGATCCAGCCGTCGAGCCCATACTGCATGTTGCTCGGGCCGGCGTGCGTATCGCGCTGATTCCACGTCCCAAACAGCACCGTGCGCTCATCGGCCACGTCGTCGCCGTCGTTGTCCTTCAGAAACACGGTTTCCGGTCCGTCGAACACGATCACGCCGCCGCGGGCAAACGTGAGGCTGGTGGGAATGCTGAGCTGCTGGGCGAAGACCGTAAACTTGTCGGCCCGGCCGTCGCCATCAGTATCTTCGAGAATACGAATCCGATCGCGTCCCTCGCCCCGCTTCTGCTGTTCGTTCGGGTAGTCGAACGTCTCGCACAGCCACAGCCGGCCGCGTTCGTCCCAGTTCATCGCCAGCGGCTTGCCGCCGATGTCCGGCTCTGAGGCGAACAGCTCGACCCGAAATCCCGCAGGCACGATAAAGTGTTTGATGGATTCCTTGGCCGGCAGCGGATCCTGCATCTTGGTCTGTGGTTCGCTCTGCACGCCCCACTTTTCGCCGGGCGTGTAGATCGGAATCTTCGCGCCAACTTCCGTATAGGTGAACGGCGCGACGTCGGTGCGACGCTGCGTCATTTTGGGAATCGGAAAGTCAGAACTCGCGGACTCTTTGCGAGTCGGCTTTTCGTGCGCCGGATCCTCGGATGCGCTGGTCGTAGAGAGCAGTGTCGCTAAGCAGGTCAACAGTACCCATGCCGCACGTGCCGCCCACCTTCGCATTGTCAGTCCTCATTGCCGGTGCATAGCTTCGCGGTTCCACCTGCCCGCTACTCGCAAGGTTACATGATAATTGACCGCCATGCCGCGATGAAACCATTCGGATAACGCTGCTGTCCGATCACCGCTCTTTAGTAGGCCGCGTAAATGCCCGCCGCCAGCCAGTTGCCGGCTTCCACCTTCAGCCCGAACCGCTCGACCAGAATCGCGAGTAATTCCGGGTCCGATTCGATTGTGCGGCTGGTCGCGCCCGCCGCGGTGATCACCGTGTAGTCGCGGCCGACGAGGATATGCCGCTCGTCGAGGCCCGGCCGCTGGGCGATCAGGTGCTGGCGGAAGATCGAAGTGGGATAGTTCCACACGTAGTAGTTCGGCGGTTCGAAGTCGATCAGCTCGTACGGCTCGCGCGTCAGCGTATACAAGTCGATCATCCCTTCTTCCAGCGGCGCTTGCAGCAGCCACCATCGCGAGTCGGCCTGCTTGAGATGGTAATCCCAAATGCCTTGAGTCGCGCTTCCTTCCTGGAATGGAATCGGCTCCAAGAGGCCATGTCCGCCGAAGCCCACATCGCACAGCCAGTGCCGGCCATCGGCTTCGACGTCGAGCGCCATGTGCGTGAGCGGCAGCGTGTGCTGCGAGCGAAACTTGACCCGGGCTAACAGCCGCTTGAGCCGAAAGCCGATCGCTTCCAGCGCGGCCGCCAGCAGCATGTTTTGTTCGAAGCAGTATCCTCCACGACGATCGGTCACGAGCTTCCGTTGCAAGCTCTCCAGATCCAAGCGGATCGGCAGTCCGCGAAGTACGTCGATGTTTTCAAATGGGACGTGCGTGGCATGCGCCAGGTGAATCGCGCGCAATACCTCCGCCGAGGGCGTGCGTAGACCGCGGTAACCGATTCGGGCGAAGTAAGCATCCAGATCGAACAAGGAACGTACCCAGGTACATGGTATGATCGCTGCCGGCAGTAGTTCCCGTCACCAGCGCGGCATTCAGCGCAGAGGTGTTCAATCCTCAGTGGATCGCTCCGCCATGCGCTCTGCCAATGCTTGCAGCCCGCTTGCGGCCCACTCTTTATAACCGGCTTTGTTGGAGAATCCACTCTCGGGAAACTGGCACTCCCTAAGAGCAAAGAAGAAATTTCGACTGCTATTCGGGTCCAGGATCTGACCGAGCCACCGGCGAGCTGCAGCGGGAGAATCGTAATCCGTGACGTTCTTGACGAATGCGGCGACCTGTGCTGATCGTGCGATGCTCGCCACCGCCCCGCCCCGGCCAAGGGCGCAGGAGAAGATTGGAAACGTGTTGCCGTGCACAAACAGCCACTCGTGATCGTGTGGTCCGACAAGTTGGGTCGCCGAGACTACCCGGCTTAACTCGGTCTGGTCGGCCCGATGCGTGGTCCAATAGCTAATCGCAAGGATCGGCACCTGCCGGCTACTCGTGCCTCGGCCCTCTCCGCAGCGAGTACAGACCGAGTACGATCCGAAACGGCAGGGGCCAATCACCGCAACTGCGGCTAAGCACAAAACGATCGACAAGAGTCGTTTGCCGCTGGACATGGCCGGGCAGCCTGGCTCTGAAGAATCAATCACCTTTGTAAATTGTATCTGAAGTTTAAAAACCGTGGCCGCAGCTCCGCTCGCCCCTCTGAGCTGTTCGGCGAACGCAGCAGTAATCCCTCGGCCGGCACCCTCGACAATCGCAACTTGCTTGCCCGGCGCGGCCTGGCTTGGTACCGTCGGAAGCAAGGAGAACCACCGATCATGCCTCGTTTGCTTGCTGTCTTTACCTTTGCCATTTTATTCGCGGCTGCCACGCTGAGTGCTGCCGCCGAGGATCTTGCCCCGCTGCATTACAACAATGACGGCCTCGCGGTCGATCTTGGCGTCGGGCTTTGGGCCTGGCCTGTGCCCTGCGATGCCGATGACGACGGCGACTTCGACCTGATCGTCTCCTGTCCGGACAAACCCTACAACGGCATCTGGCTGTTCGAGAACACCACGGGGGACACGGACAGGCACAAGTTTCCAGTCTTCGCGCCTCCGCGCCGCCTGAGCAAGACGGTGCACTATGTGCTGCCGAGCTACGTGAACGGCAAGCTGCGCGTGCTGTCTCCCGGAACGGAGTATCCCGACTTTGTCCGCACGGGCCTCGACAGCAAAGTACCGCTTCCCGCGCCCAAGACGATCCACAATCCCACTGGTGACGCCTCGGGCTCGCGCAACAAGATTCGCCACAACGAGTGGCGTTATGCCGACTACGACGGCGACGGCGCGACGGATCTGATTGTTGGCATCGAAGATTGGAGCCACTATGGCTGGGACGACGCCTGGAACGCCGACGGCAAGTGGAAAAACGGCCCATTGCATGGCATCGTCTATTGGCTTCGCAATGAGGGCACCGACAGCGAGCCCAAGTATGCCGCGCCGGTGCAGGTGATGACGAAGGATAGTCCGGTCGATACGTTCGGCTGCCCGACGCCGAACTTTGCCGACTTCGACGGCGATGGCGATCTCGATCTCTTGTGCGGCGAGTTCCTGGATGGTTTTACCTATTTCGAGAATGTCGGCACGCGCACCGCGCCGTCTTACTCCGCCGGCCGTCGCCTGCTTACGGAGAATGGTCAGAAGTTGGCGATGGATCTGGAGATGATCGTTCCGATCGCGTTCGATTGGGACAAGGATGGCGATCTCGATCTGGTGGTTGGCGATGAGGACGGCCGCGTGGCGCTCATCGAGAACACGGGCAGCCTCGGCGAAGATCGCACCCCGCAGTTCCTCGAGCCGCGGTACTTCCAGCAGCAGGCCGAGCTGCTCAAGTGCGGCGCGCTGGCTACGCCGGTCGGCGTCGACTGGGATGGCGATGGAGATACTGACATCATCTCCGGCAATACGGCCGGCTACATCGAGTTCTTCGAAAACCTCAGCGGGCCGAGAGTCGCGACGCCCAAGTGGGCCGCGCCGGTGCGACTCGAGGCTGGCGGCAAGACGTTTCGCGTGATGGCTGGCCCTAACGGCAGCATTCAAGGTCCCTGCGAAGCCAAGTGGGGTTACACCACGCAATCGGTCGCCGACTGGAACGGAGACGGTCTGCCGGACATCGTGCTCAACTCGATCTGGGGTCGTGTCGACTGGCTCGAAAACATTGGCACGCGCACCGAGCCGAAGCTGGCCGCGCCGCAGCCGATCGAAGTGGCCTGGGAAAGCGCACCACCCAAGCCCGAGTGGACCTGGTGGCAGCCGGCGAGCAATCAGCTCGTGACGCAGTGGCGCACTACGCCGCTAGTGTACGACTTCTCAGGCGATGGGCTCGCCGACCTGGCGATGCTGGACCCCGAGGGGTACCTGGCGCTATACGAACGCGCAAAGCGCGATGACAAGCTCGTGCTGCTTCCTCCCCAGCGTGCGTTTGTCGACGAAGCCGGCCAGCCGCTGCGGCTTAACGAGCGCCGCGCGGGTGGCAGCGGACGGCGGAAGCTGTGCGTCGTCGACTGGACGGGCGACGGCAAGTTCGATCTGCTGCTAAACTCCGCGAATGCCGACCTGCTGGAGCAAGTCGACGAGCGAGACGGGAAGTGGATCTTCAAAAAGGCCGGTTCGATCGCGGAGCGGAATATCGAAGGACACGACGTCAGCCCCACGGTCGTCGACTTCGATGGTAACGGCATCCCCGACTTCCTTGGCGGTGCGGAAGACGGACACCTCTACTTTCTCAAGAACCCGCGCGCCACGCGCTAACCGGAGTCATCGTGCGAGCCATCCTGCTGCTATCGCTGTTCGTGTTCATGGTTGCTGTGAGTGACGCCGCCGAGCGCCCTAACGTCATTCTGATTCTGGCAGATGACATGGGCGCCCATGACCTCGGCTGCACTGGTTCGACGTTCTATGAAACGCCGCGGCTCGATCGGCTGGCCAGCGAAGGGATGCAGTTCACGCAGGCCTACGCCGCATGCCCTGTCTGCTCTCCGACGCGCGCGGCGCTGATGACCGGCCGCTACCCGGCACGGGTGAAGATCACCGACTATATTCCCGGCGCTCGCATCGGCAAACTCCTGCCGGCCGACTACCTGCACCAGCTTCCACATGAAGAGGTCACGATTGCCGAAGCGATGAAAGCTGCGGGTTACCGGACCGGCATGTACGGTAAGTGGCATCTCGGCGGCGAAGGGTATCTGCCCGACTCGCAGGGCTTCGACGAATCGGACAGCGGCCAGAACGGTCGCGGCTTTGCCGGCGTCGACCGCGCCGACCCGGTGACTGAGAACGCCGTCGCGTTCCTCGAACGAAACAAGGCTGAGCCGTTCTTCCTCTACCTGCCACATAACTTGGTGCACACGCCGCTTTTGGGCAGGGACTCGCTGCTGCCCAAGTTTGAAGCGAAAGCTTCCGCGCTTCCGGAGAGAACCGAGGGCGAACGCTTTCGACCCGAGCGCGACCGTCAGGATCGCCGCGTGCAGGATCATGCCGTGTACGCCGCAATGATGGCCGACATCGACGCCCAGGTGGGACGCGTGCTCGACAAGCTCGATGAGCTGAAGCTGGCCGACAACACGCTGGTGATCTTCACCAGCGACAACGGTGGTCTCTCGACCAGCGAGGGCTCGCCCACGTCGAACGCTCCGCTCCGCACCGGCAAGGGGTGGGTTTATGAAGGGGGCGTGCGCGTGCCGCTGATCGTGCGCTGGCCGGGCGTCGTGAAGCCCGGCTCGACGTCGAATGTTCCCGTGATTTCGACCGACTACTTCCCCACGATCCTGGCGGCCATCGGCGCGCCGTCGCATCCCGAGTGGCACATGGATGGGATGAGCCTACTCCCACTGCTGAAGCAATCCGGGGAGCTCACTGCGCGACCACTCTACTGGCACTATCCTCACTACGGCAATCAGGGCGGCTGCCCCGCGGGCGCCGTGCGCGACGGCAACTGGAAGTTGATCGAGTTCTTCGAGGACGGCGACCTGGAGCTGTACAACTTGGCGGATGATCCAATCGAGGCGGTCGACCTGGCCGACAAGGAGCCTGAGCGTGTGCAGCAGCTTCACGCCCAGCTCAAGGAGTGGCGCAAGCAGGTCGACGCCAAGATGCCCACGGTGAATCCGAACTACTCGGGCAAGACCGAAGTCCCCGACCGTCCCGAGCGACCGAACCGCCGCCAGGCGAAGCAGAAATAAAGGACAAACTTTGGCAGCTCCCCTATTTCTTCCGCGAGTTTCTTCGTGTCCTTGGTGACTTTGTGGTGGCTTGGGCCCCGTGCCGTGCGGAGCACCGCAAAGTCACCAAGGACACCAAGAGTCGACAAAATGTGACAGACGCCCTTGGGCGTGCCAGAATGGAGAGGTCCTTGGGCGTCCCATCCCGCGCAAGGCGGCACATCTGGAATTGGGTTCGAGTGTTTCATGCCCCCTCGGCGCGCCACTGCTGATCGATCCACCTCGCGTCGAGCGTTCACACTCGTCGAGCTGTTGGTCGTGATCGCGATCATCGGCGTCTTGGTCGCGCTGCTGTTGCCGGCCATTCAAGCTGCGCGCGAAGCGGCCCGCCGCTCGAGTTGCGCGAACAATCTGCGGCAGCTCGGCATCGCGATGCAACATTGTCACGATGCCCAGGGCTCGCTCCCCTCGGGCCGCGGCGCGCCGGCTCCCAAGATCTTCTCGCCGCAAGCGTACTTGCTCCCTTATGTCGAGGAGGGCGCGCTCAACGCGCTGATCGACTTCAAACAGGCGCCGGTGTTCGTCGTCGTGGCCGGCGTGCCTTACAGTGGTGATGCCAACAACGCCGCCGCGATCGAAAGCGTGCCGCTCCTGCTTTGTCCCAGCGACGCGGTGGCCGGGCGAGTGCCGGGCTCAGCCTATGGCGCCACGAATTACGTCGCCAGCACAGGTAGCGGCGTTAACGACGCAGGCACAATCAACAACGCCGACGGCGTCTTCTACAACGGTTCACACGTCAACTTCAAGCACATTACCGATGGCACCTCGCACACCGTGGCGTTCAGCGAGCGCGGCCTTGGCCCTGGCATGGAGTTCACCGGTCCCGCACTCCCCGCCGATCAGCGCCCCAGCTACATCCTCGAGTTACTCAACGCGACGCCCGTCTCCGACACGGGCTGTGCCGATCCCACCAAGGGCGGTTGGTACGAAGCTCGCGGCGCGAAGTGGATTCTCGGCAACTACGGCAACACGCTTTACAACCACTACCTGACGCCCAACAGCCAGCAGTGGGACTGCATGAACCTGCCGCAGCAGAGAGGCTACATGGCCGCTCGCAGCGAGCATCCCGGCGGCGTGAACGCGCTCTACTGCGATGGCAGCGTCCGCTTTGTCGAGGACGGTATCAACTGGTCTCCCTGGCGCGCGCTCGCCACGCGTGCGGGTGCGGAGATCGTGGAAGGATACTAGGGGGATATGAATCACGTCGAACGGATCGCAAATCGTATCGGCCTAATTTACTACCATCGGCCGCTGATGTATGGCGGTTCAGGCGAGGGCGTGGAACTGTTATTGCACACCTACCACGCCTTGATTGCGGAGTTTGACGGTCGAGAAGACGAGTTCCGCAGTATCTATGAGAAAGCGCTTGACGACGAGAATTGCGGATCGGCAAACTTCGCCAACCGATACTCGTTAGATCACCCAGGTGCGAGCGAACAAGAAATTGCGCAATACTCCGTCGTTCAGTGGCGGAAAATCAGCGAGCGTATGGGCGTGCCGATCCCTCATGAGGAGATGAAGCGAGAGTTCGGCGAACAGCCATCATGAGCGATGGCAATCCGACGAGCCGCTGGCTTAGCCAAAGAGGCTTCCTTACGCCGTAGGCGTGCAACATGTCAGCACGGGGCATCGCCCCGTGAAATGATGTTGACCAGGCCCACCGGGCTCACAGCGCCCGGCTACAGCAACTACTCCAGCCCGATCGCGACCAGCTTACGGTCCGACGTGGCCACAACGACAAACTGTTTGTCGCCTGCCATGTACGTCATCGGCGTGCCACTTGGCGCTGCCGGCAGTTGCACCTCGGCAACCACCTTGCCGTTGGCCTTGTCGAACGCGCGGAGGACGGCGCCGCCGCCCCCTGAGCGTCCGCCGCGACCGGCCGAGCCCTGGCCGATGAACAGCAGCGACTTGGTCAGCACCGGTCCGCCGCCACCGCTTCCCAGCGGTCCAACGTCCTTACCTACCAGCTCGCTGACCTTTTCGCGCGGGCCGTCGCCGTGCGGGACCATCCAGGCGTGATCGCCAGTGTTCAGGTCGATCGCCGTGATCCGTCCCCAGGGCGGCTTGAACAGCGGCAAGCCCTTCGGGCCGTTGACCGGCTGGCCGAACGCACCGCCGCCCCGCACGAACGTCAGGTTAGAACGCTTCGGATCGGGCCGTTGCAGCTTGACCGAGATCGGCGCCGAGATCGAAGGCACGTACAGCATGCCCGTTTCCGGATCGAACGCCGCTCCCCACCAGTTCGCACCGCCGGCCCAGCCGGGCAGATTGATCGTGCCCTTCTCCGTGGGCGGAGTAAATAGCGGGCCGTGATCGAAAGCGTCGAGCAGTTTCCTCGCTTCGGCCTTGAGCTCCGGCGTGAAGTCAATCAGGTTTTCTTCCGTTGCACCTTGCAGTTCATACGGCGCCGGCTTGGTCGGAAACGGCTGTGTGGGCGAGAGCTTTTCGCCCGGCACGGTGCTCGGCGGAACTTGCTTTTCTTCGATCGGCCACACCGGTTCGCCCGTCTTGCGGTTGAACACGAAGGTAAAGCCGGTCTTTGTAATCTGGGCGACGGCCGGAATCTCTTTGCCATCGACCTTGATGTCGCACAGGATCGGCGCGGCCGGCAGGTCATAGTCCCACACGCCGTGGTGCACGGTCTGGAAGTGCCACACCCGCTTGCCGGTCTTGGCCTCGACGCACACCAGCGATTCGGCGAATAAGTTATCGCCGTGCCGCTGTCCGCCATACCAGTCATTCGTTGGCGTGCTAAGTGGCAGGTAGAAGTAGCCGAGTTCTTCGTCGGCGCTCATCAGCGTCCAGAGGTTGGTGTTGCCCGTGTACTTCCAGGAGTCGTTCTCCCAGGTTTCGTTGCCGAACTCGCCTTCGCGCGGAATCGTGTGGAAGGTCCAGGCCGGCTTGCCGGTTCGCACGTCGTAGGCCTGCACGTCTCCTTTGGGAGCTTCCTTCTGTTGCGGACCGTCGTTGATCGACGAGCCGACCGCCACGACGTCGCGGCAGACCAGCGGTGGCGAAGTGATCGTGTAATTCTCCGGCGCTTTGGCGCCTTCGATCCCGGCGGCCACGTTCACGCGGCCCCCTTCGCCAAACTCGCTGATGCCTTTGCCAGTCTTGGCGTCGATCGCGTACAGATAGCCGTCGTGTGCGGCGAGGAACAAGCGTTCTTCTTTGCCATCGGTCCAGTAATCGATGCCGCGGTGCACGAAGCCCAGGTTCGTGGGCCTGCCTGCTTCGTAAGCCTTGGGATTGAACACCCACAGGGTTTCGCCCGTCGCGCCGTCGATCGCCGCCACTTGCGCGAGCGAGGTGCTGGTATACAGCTTTCCGCCCACGGCCAGCGGGGTGTATTCGTGCGCGAAGGAGAACAACCGGCGGTTCTTGTCCTGAATCGGAATGTCCGGCGAGTCCCAGGTCCAGAGGATCTTCATCTTGCCGGCGTTCTCGGCGTTGATCTGATCGAGCGGAGCATACTTCATACTCCCTTTGTCGCCACTGTAATGCCGCCAGTCGCCGACGGGCTGTTTCTCGGCAGCCAGCAAGGTAGTGGCCGTGGCGAGCACAAGGCAGAACGACGCAACGAGCGCAAGCGGGTGCAGTCTGGCGACCATAAGAAAGCGAGCCCCCTGGTAGATTCGCAACGAACGAGACCGGCGGCAGAACTGCCGCCGAGCCGAAATTATGACCTAGCTTGCGGGCGGGTTCAACAAGCACGCCGCCGGCTTTTTCGGGCGACTTTTTCGCGGTGGTATTGGCCAAGCAACCCGCCATAGGCGAAGAACGCCTATGTCGGACTCTTCGAGTTCATTGCCGGCTGAGATTTCTCCTGCCGATCGGCCTGAACTTCCGCTTGCCCCGCATACTTTGCCACCAGTCGGACGAGTGCGTGCCGATCGATCGGTTTTGTGGCATAGTCGTCGCAGCCCGCCTCCAGGCAGCGCCCCCGATCGCCGCGCATCGCGTGGGCGGTCAGGGCGATAATCGGCCCCTGATACTTGGCCGCTCGCAGCCGCTCGGCCGCCTGATACCCATCGACCAGCGGCATCTGAATATCCAGTAGTACCACGTCAAAGGGCTCTCCTGCGGCTCTTGCCGCAAGCGCCTCGCGCACCGCGGCCTCGCCGTCGCCTACTGTGCTGACCCGCGCGCCGGCTTGCTCCAGCACATACGAGATCAACCGCCGGTTGTCGGGTCCATCCTCGGCCAGCAGCACCCGGCAGTCGAGCCTCGGCACATCCGGCGACACTTGCGTCAGGGGGCGAATCCCCGAGGCGGCCGGGTCGCCGTCTACCTGTACCAGTCGCGCTGCTTCGATCGGACCAGGATCGATGGTGAGGGTAAACGTGCTCCCCGTTCCTTCCTGACTGTCTACCGAAAGATCGCCACCCAAAATGATCGCCAGCCTCTTTGAAATCGCCAGCCCCAACCCCGTGCCGCCGTAACGCCGCGCCGTCGACATGTCACCCTGCACAAAGGGTTGGAACAGCGAGCCCAGTTGTCGCTCGGGGATACCCACGCCGCTGTCAGCAACGATGCACTGCAAACGCGGCTCGCCGCCGTGCCGCACCAGCGACACGTCGACTCGCACGCCGCCGATTTCAGTGAACTTGATCGCATTGCCAATCAGATTGATCAGTATCTGACGCAGCCGCAGTGGATCGGTCGTGATCGAGTCGGGAATGGGTCCGCGGAACTTCAGATTCAGGGTCAGGCATTTGTGCTTCGCTCGGATGCGCATCATCCGCACGATGTCGCTTACCGTTTCGACCGGCGAACAGTCTGCCTGCTCGAGCAGGAATTTGCCGACTTCGATCTTCGACAGGTCGAGAATGTCGCCAATAATTTGCAGCAGGTGCGCACCGTTGCGGCGAATCGCTTGTACCGCCTCGGCCGGGTTCGGCGCGTCGGGCGTGTTCGCCTCGCCAGGAGCCAGCAGTTCGACGTAGCCCAGGATTGCGGTCATCGGCGTACGGATCTCGTGGCTCATGTTGGCCAGAAACTCGCTCTTGGCCCGATCGGCCGCCTTGGCGTTCTCGAGCGCTGTGGCCAGGGATTCGCGCACCGCGGCGTCGACTCGCTTCAACACTTCGACCAGCAGAAAGACGCAGCCCACGATGCCCAGCAATCCGGTCCAGAGCAAGAACTGTAAGCCTGCCGGCGTGAGTTCGTTGGTGAATTCATAGCCCAGTTCGCGGGCCGCGAAAAAACTGGTAATTGCTGCCATGCTGAGTGCGGTCCAGAATACGCCACTGCGAGTTCCCGCGATCCAGAGCGAGAGCAAAGGGATGGATGCGTACCAGATCACACCCGGGGCGACCGGCCCGCCGTCGACCAGTCCCAGCATCGTGTACGTCACCCAGCAGATGCCGCACAGGATGTTGGCACACACGCCGACCGACACGCCTCGGCTCAGCAATGCCAGCAGCACCAGAATGCCAGCCCCGGCGGCGGCCACGATCTCAAACGACCTGGGCGCGCTGAGCACCACAAAGATCACCAGGTAAAGCGGCACCCAGACGAGCATTGCCAACGAGAAAGCAACAATGCGCGTTGCTTGCCGCAAGTCCCTCTCGTCGTCTGCGAGGCTCGCCGGAACAATAGCTCGTAAGAACGCGCGCCATGCCGCGTCGAAGTTCTGCCCCATGCCTCTTTTGCCCCCCGCCCAGGGTTGCGAAGCTCGTTTGCCAGTTCAATTCTGGCACAAGGAAAAACTAGCATATTCGCGGCCCGGCGGACGCCTGGCGATCAGTCTGATTCGGCACTAGTCAGATCCGCGAGAAAGGTTTTCAAACGCGAATTCATCAGGAACCGGCTGCCCCGCTGCGGCAAACGTGCTGTTTCGCACTGAACCTGTCCGCTGTCCGTCCACGGCACGTGACGTGCACCAGTTTGCGGTATCACTTTAGATCAAGTGGGAAGGGCATTCGGAGGACCGTGTCATGTCATCGAAAATCGGAACCAGCATCCCCTCCAGTCGTGGTCTCGTCCGTTGGACGCTCGTGGCGTTAGCCGTCACCCTCGGTTCGCTCGGAGCGCTGGGATTCAGCGCTGCGAACGCGCGCGGTCAAGCACTCCCTCCTGATCCAGTGGACACCGTGACCGAAGCCGAGAATGTTCCACGCGAAGCTGAACAAGCGCCAGTCGATGCGCAGCCACTGCCACTGCAATCGCCGGCAATCGATCAGCCGACTGCTCCCGCCTCGCAAACCCTGCCGCAAGAACAGCCGCTTGCGCCGCCGACGATGGACGAGGGGACGACCGCCGCGGCAATGACCGCGCCGCCCGCGCGCATCGACTTCCGCCGTTTCGGAGTCAAGTTCGAGAACACTCTCACATCGACTCAACCCACACCCTCAGATCAAGCACGGCCCGGCGCGCTCACGATTGCCAAAGTTCGCACTCCCAGCGCCGCCAGCCGACTTGGCCTTAAGTCGGGCGACCAGATCGTCTCTGTAGGTAACCAGTCGGTGGCGACTACCGGCCAGATTGGGCAGGCAGTAGAAAAGGCACTCGCCACGGGTCCGCGCGAGGATCACGTCGCGATTCCGCTTGTCGTGCGGCGCGAGGGCGTGGAACAGTCCTTTACGATCTCAAACGCCGAGCTAACGATGGCCGGCTACGGTCCGCTGCTCACCGAGTTCGGCCATTACGTCCCGGCGCAGTACGTCACCGGTTACCGTGGCGCGATGGACGATCCCCACATTCCGGCTAATCCGGCCGGCGCGTATCTCGGCGTTGAGCTTGCCAGCCAGTATCGCAGTGCCGCGATCGTCTCCCGCGTGCTGCCGGGCACACCGGCCGCCGAGGCTGGTTTGCAGGAAGGCGATCGCATCTTCGCCGTCAACAATCGGCCCATCGAGTCCCCCAACGAGCTCATTTTCTGGGTTGGACAAATGCAGCCAGGCGATTCGATCGAGATCAGTTTCGAACGGGCACACGACGTCGACGTCACGCTCGGCACGCGCGCCCCGCGTGCTAGCGAGCAGCCGGCTGCAGCCTCGCCCGCGCCAGCACCGGGTAACTAGTAGCAGAGTTTACTTGGCTAGAGCCGAAGGAGTTGAAACCCTCGCCCTGGTGCGAGGGTTTTCTTAATGGGAGCGAGGAGAGTCCCCGCAGCTCGCGTTACCAATTCGCCGAGCCTGTGGTATTCTTCTACAGGTTCATGGTCTTTGCTCGGAGAATTCTGATGCGGCTCGTCGCGATTGCCTTGCTACTACTCGTTCCGCTGCAGACGCTCCGCGCCGAGGAGTCCGCCGAGGGGTGCCGGGGCGGCGAACTGGCCAAGCTCGTCGCTCCCTTCGTCGACCATCAAACGCTGGCCGTGATCCATGCCGACCTCGCGTCGTTCGACGCGGTCGACACGACCGATGCCCTGGCCGAATTCTTCCACCTCGGCGATGACACACGCGACTTCCTGCAGTCCGAGATTGCACCGATTACGGTCGTCGCCCAGTCGCTGCCGCCGGATGCCAGATTCGACATGTTCTTTGTCGTCAGTTTCTCCGATCTGGCGAAAGTGCCGCTGTTCATCGTCATGCCGCTTGAAGGTGGCGCACCGGCCGCACCTGTCGCACTGGAAATTCGGCACGGACTTTCCGGCCGCTTTCGCACCGAGATCATCAGTGAAGAAGTTCACGGCGCGCTCATCACTGGCACGCCCCAGACGATCCATCGGCTGAAGAAGCTGCCGCCTGCTCCGCGTCCCGAGATCGCGGCCGCGTTCGAAGCCGTGAGCGACAGCGAGCTGCAGGTGCTCATGGTCCCTTCGGCCAACGCCCGCAAGGCGCTGGAGCTGGTCTATCCGAAGCTGCCCGCGTCGCTCGGCGGCGGACCGACTCGCGACCTGATGCAGAAATTTGAATGGCTGGCCGTCGGACTCACGCTGCCGCCAAACGATTCGGGCCTCCGCGCCGTCGTGCAGTCAACCAGTGAAGACGCGGCCAAACAGCTCGCCGAATCGGTGACAACGTTGGTCGCTGCACTCAACAAGGACACGGCGCTCGAAGCTTCGCTGGCTGCCAAGCTCACCGAACGGATCGTGCCGGAAATCGACGGCACCCGGATCACGATCGAGGTGACCGCCGCGGTCGATGAGGTGGCCGACTACGGCACGCTGCTGGCGCCGCTGTTTACGCTGGCGGGGCCTGGCGCCACGCCGGCCGCCGAGTAGTCGAGCCGCCGGCCGCGGATGAGCAGTCGGTTTCGGCGGTTCTTCCGCCCCCAGTTTCGGCAAAGCGACTTTTGGACTTTCTTGTGCGGTTTTTCTGCTCGAGACACCACGTTCGGTTCGAGGATTGCACCAATTTGCGACCCAGAGTGCCCCGTTTCTTTCGCTGTGTGAATTCGTACTGAGATCCTTTGTTCGTCTTTCCGTGGGGTCTCAACCGTGTACTCTCTGGCAAATACCTAGCTTTCCTTGAACTTCGTCCGCTGATTTCTTACTCTGCGACCACTGCGGTTCACCAATCTGTTCTCCATCAGGACGACTCCCATGCTTCGCACCATCCTTGCTCTGGTAGTTCTCGCTGGCGCAGCGTCGCAGATCTGCGCTCAGGACTTCCGCGCTCCGCCCAAGCCGACCAAAGAGCACCAGTGGCTCAAGCAGTTCGTCGGCGAGTGGGATGCGGACAACGAAGCCTCCTTCGGCGAGGAGAAGATCACCTGCACTGGTAAGCAAAGTTCGCGGATGCTCGGCGACTACTGGGTGATCAATGATGGCGAACTGACCCCCATGGGAACGGTCATGAAGTCGCTGCAGACGATCGGTTATGACCCGGTGAAAAAGAAATTCATCGGTACCTTCATCAGCTCCGGCGACGGCACATTCTGGGTCTACGAAGGCACGCTCGACAAAGCCGCTAAGAAGCTCACACTCGAGGCCGACGGCCCCAACATGCTGACCGGCAAGCCGACCAAGTTTCGCGACTCTTACGAGATCAAATCGCCCGAGCATATCGCCATGACGGGCGAGATGCTCGGCGACGACGGCAAGTGGATCACCTTCATGACCGGCAACTTCAAGCGGAAGAAATAGCCGCCATACAAAGAAACGGTGCCAGGAACCTTTTTAAGAAAACGGTTCCTGGCACCGTTTTCCTGCGGCTACCGCTGCGGTCGATCAAATTCCTCCTGGATGATGTCCGCCTCGTCTTTCGTGCGACCTTCGCGGCGCCGCAGTTCTTTCACTTCTTCGGCCGCGATCAGCCTGGCCTGCTCTTCGTCCCGGCCCCGTGCGACCTGCGTTTGCGTGAGCTTGTCCACGCGATCCTTGTCGATCTGGTTCTTCGCCGGGTATTCATACTCGGGTTCCGGCTCAAAGGTGATGCCGCCTTGGTCTGCTTCGCAAGCAGTGCTGATTCCCAGCATCTCGTAAGCATGGCAGTGTCCGGTGAGGCCGCGATAGCTGGCTGCGGCGCCGGCCGCCGCCAGCAGCAGTCCGCGGGTCAGGCTGCGCGACATCAATCCAGCGGCGATCAATGCTCCACCGACGCCCAGCGAGATCTTCCGTTCGAGCTTGCTGATATTCTTATTTGTTTTCGGCCGCGCTGTTTGCGCCGCGACGGCAGTTTCAGCGATTTGCATGATGGTCGTCCCTAGTTAGTGGTGAAGTTGCATGGCCAAACTGAGCAACGCCACGCTGATCCCAACTCAGGGAGCAACAACTGTGCCGGGCAGAGGGATTCAACCGATGCCAGCATTCTCGAATGTCATTCTGCCGCTCAGCTTCCCGGCACAATCGTGCGGTGATTGAATCGCACGCCTTTATGGAAGCCGACACCCTTGGGCGTGAATATCTGCCCCGTGATGTCTCGCGCCTCGGTGACCTGGTCGGTGAGTTCGATCAGGCCAAGGCCTCCTTCGCGAGTTTGATACAGAAATGCCGCGTTGCCGGTCGTGTAACGGCCTGTCTTTTCGTCCAGCTTCAGCAGCAGTTCGCCGACAGGTTTGCCTGTGGGCAACGTTCCTCGCTCTAAAAACCTGTCGAGGTTCTTGGCATCGCGCAAGCTGATCTCTTCCAGCCGCATGTTGAACCCGCGGAGTGCATACACACTCTGCTCGTTAATCTTTCGAGTCACGCACGTCAGGTCCACGCCGTTCTGTGCTGCCCACAACGCGAAGTCTTCCTGCTCGGCGCCCAGTTCGCTGCGCGGGATGTCCTGCGGCCACCCGGGATCAAGACCTGTATCCAGATCGAGAAAGTGCGCTCCCGATTCACCCGGCGGTGAGAGCACTTCGCCCTGACTGCCACCGGACAGCTTGGGTTTCATTCCGACCACGGCGAATGGCGGTGGAGTGTAAGCGGGCTCTTCCGGAAGCCCCACGCGGCTGTAGGCCTCGTCCTCGGTGAACTCGCGCCAGTGCGTCTCCCACCAGGCTAGCCACTTCTCGGCCTGCTCGCGATACATCTTCCGCTGCACGGCCTCACCGTTCGGATCCTCAGAGTTCACCACCCCGTAGAGCTGGTCGTCGTCGAAGTCTTGATTGGTCAGTTTTTTAAGAGTACCGAACACTTCGCGAACCGGTCGGCCCAGGTCGAAGTCGCTGCCGCGGTTTTTATCATCAAGATCGTGTTGCTGCATAAATTTTGTCAGCTCCTGATCCTCAATCGCCATTCCATAATCGCTCAAGGGCGGCTGCAGGGTCTTAGGAATCGCGCGAATCAGCGCCGGCACGGCCCGCGGATCGCCGATTGCCCGCAGGGCGAAGGCGAGTCGCCGCAACATAAACTGCTGATCGGTCGCATCGAGCTCAGCGCACAGGGCCGGAACCGCCGGTGGGCCGATGGTCACGAGCTCCCGCATCAGCGAGGACCAGATCTCGGTTTCGTCGACGGTGTGATTCAGCTTACGAAACTCTGCGATGATTGTATCGACTCGCTGAGGCATCTCTTTTGGCAGCGCCGCCACGACTTCATTCGCGACTTTCATCTTTTCTTCGTCGGTCGGCTTTGGAGTAATCAGCATGTCGTACTTCGTCGTCTCGCCCGTTTTCACCACCACGGGCGGCTGCTTGCGGGTGTCCCAGGCCATCCGCTGGCCGTGCGCGTTGACCAGATAAGGATAGTTGTCGCCTGCCGCCGCCCGCATTCGAAATTGGCCGTGCTCGTCGACGCGCGCGAGTGGTTGTTGCGAGATCAGATTCCCGCGTGGAGGATACGACGGGCCGGTGTAGCCGATCGCCACACGCGTGCCGAGCCCCGTTGGCAACTGAGGGTCCGGCCGCTTATCTGTTGGATAGGCGTCTCGATAGTCGACGACCAGTTCCCCAGTCTTTGTGTTTACAACGCGTCCTTCGATCAAGCCGCCTGGCGTGACGGTGAGCAGCGGCGCCTCGAAGGTCTGGCCCGCCAGCAGTTCCAGATCCGTGATCGCTTTAGCCGTTACTCGTTCTGACGACTCGGCGAGAGCGTTGTAGTTCCCCTCATTGACCACCAACTTGTAACGTCCCTTGTCATCAGTTCGAGTGACTGTGTCCCGGCCCGCGCTCGACGTTTCTTGCGCCGTGACGAACATATTTGCCGCAGGCTTGCCCGTCGCTTCGTCGATGACCTTACCCTCAAGCACGCAGCCAGTGGGCATCGTCAACGTCACGGCCTTTTCGGCCGGCACAGTCTTGTGCAATTTCGGATAATCCGGATGACGGACAATCAAATAGACTTCTTGCTTGGATGAGTTCAATTCGGAGATCGATAGGTCGTGAATCGCAAACCGTCCATCCTTATCGGTGGTGGCGCTCTGCACGCCTGGAACTGGCTCGCCATGAATTCCATAGCGATAGACAATGGCGCCTGCGACAGGTTTGCCCTGTTCGTTGATGACCTGCCCGGACACCTCGGCCGGAAGTCCGGCGAGTTCCACGCGTTCCCCGTATGGCCAATGTGCCTGGGTGTCGAAGTAAGTGTGCACCGTTGGCGGCCGGTCCGGTGCGCGAAGCACCAGTCCATACGCGATCCGATCGATCCGATCGGCCCACAGAGAGGGTTTGAGATTCGAAAAGGAATAGAATCCTTCGGCGTCGCTTTGGGATTCCGCGATTCTTTCCGGTTCGCCTAGCAAGCCGCGGATCCGATAGAGTTCGATGTCGACATTTCCGATGGGGACAGCTTCCCACTCGCGCTTGCCGCTCGCGGACTTTACCCACTTCATCGTCCGGCCTCGCAGTTCAAACGTCGCCGGTTCGAACTTGGTTTCGCTTGTCGCAGCGGGCTCAGCCTCTGGCTGGTCGGAATTTGCTGTTTGTGCCGCAGCTGGCTCGTTCGTCGGCTCTTCCGCTTCCAGCAGTCTCCGATCCGTGAGACCCACAGTCGCCAGAATCACTAGGAGGGTCAGCGCAATCGCCCGCGCCGGCTGCGTCCCGAACGAACCGCGGGCCAGATGCTCGATCCGTCGCGCTAGCCTGGCGCGGGAGGAAAACAGGGCCACCATACCCGGCGCCAATGGCGACGGCGTGAGCAGTCCCACCAGGCTGAGAATCGTGCCCGCATATTCCTGTCGCTGGTCCGCATCGAGCACGGCCAGGGTCCGCTCGTCGCAAGCCATCTCGCGCAGCAGTTGCATCTCGCGTACCATCCCCCACGCCACCGGATTGAACCAGTGCACACTGCGGGCAATGAGCATCAGCCAATTCGTCCAGAGGTCGCCGCGTGCGACGTGCGCCAGCTCATGGCAGAATACCTGTCGCAGAGCGTTTTCATCGAGCTCCGTGAGCGCCAGCTCAGGCACCACCAACCGTGGTCGCCACGCGTCGACCACGCAAGGACTGATTGGTTCGGCCGTGACTAGCAACTCGACCCGCCGGCGGAGGCCAAGCAGCTGCCGCACGGATTCCAGCGAGACGAGAGTCGCCTCATCTTGAACCGGTTGGCAGCGCGCGAGTTTTCGCCGCAGTAGCAGATATGTCCAGAGTAGCCGGCCACTCAACATAAGCACGCCCGCGAACCACACAACCGCCAGCCACTGGTTTAGCGTGAGTGAAGCTATTGCGAGCCACCCGCGTGCAGGCGCAGCCACGGTTGCTCGGTCGCGATGGAGTTTGTCACTCGAGGGCAGCAATTCTGGAGGCGCAGTCTCGACGGCAGGCGTCCAAGGTCCACGAGCAAGGTCGCTCTCGTCGCTGACATCAGCGGCCCGCCCCGTGAGTTGAGGATCCGCTGTCGGCCGCCCGGCCTGCGCGGTGGTCTGCAGCGCAACCTGTGGAGCTGCTAACGCCTCCGGACCTGGCCAGTAAGCCAGTTGATACAGACTCCAGGAACTGGCCGGCGCAACAATCAGCAGCATGCGCACCAGCACGACCGACCACAGCAGGTACCGCCACCGCGCGGCTAGCCGCTCGCCGAAGCACCAGATCACGAGCGCCACGATCGCGGCCAGCAAGCTGGCCTGCCAGGAAGCCCGAGCCACGAGTTCAGCGATCGTTTGGAGTTGGTCGATCATTGCGATTTCCTCCGCCGCGGGTCCTTCTTGGTGGCCAGCAATTGACGCAGCTTTTCAACTTCTTCCGGCGAGAGCTGCGCATCTTCGACAAAGTGCACAAGCAGGGCGCCCACATCGCCGCCGAAGACCTTGTTCATGAACGAACGGCCTTCCTGCCGCACGCATTGCTCACGCGTCACGGCCGGCCGATAGATGTAGGCCTTGCCGTCGACCGTGTATTTCAGAGCGCCTTTCTCGACCAGACGGGCGAGCAGCGTGCGAATGGTCCGGTGACTCCAGTCGTGCGAGTCGCTCAGCCGGGCGATCACATCCGCCGCGGTCGTTGACCCGGACTCCCACACGATCGCCATCACGTCCCATTCGGCGGGCGAAATTTGCAGCGATTCGGCCATGATCCAAGATCCTCGCTTCGGTAAAGTGCTACGTCTGTAGTCACAGTTGTACTACAGATGTGGTCAATCGTCAACGGAGTTTTTCTGAGCGACACTGGTACGGCACCTGGAAATCGTTCGTATTCAGCTGGCAGTTGTTACGGATCGGCCTACGACATGTATCGTGAACATGCCCAGCCGCCACTGGGCCGCCCCGTAAGGTCGTTATTCCGCAGTAATTAGGCGCTTGCGCGGGACAACTTATCGCCCGGGCGAAAAAACCACGTGACGCTCGGGGTTCGCCAGCCTACATATATGTCGTGACACGCCCGAGATCGCCGCGGGCGCCCTGGACGCTGGCAGCCGGAATTGCAGCCGATGGAATATCTGTTCAATGCGCTGTTGGTGCTGGCGGTTGTGGCCGTCGTGGGACATGCGATCTGGGTTGCCATCGCTAAGCTGTTCGGCGGTCCTTCGTACGAGAAACTGCCGCGCCGCTGCCCGCGCTGCGGGCTCGCGCTGATCGGCGAGACCTGCAATGTGTGCCAGTGGCCCGTCGATCCCGGGCATGTTCGCCCCAACGCGCGCGAAGCGCTCGCCCAGCTCTCAGCCCAAGTGGCGCGGCTCGAACAGCTCAAGATTCTCGATCCGCAGGCGCGGGCCTCGTTCGAAGCGGTGATCGAAGCCGAACGCGCACGCCGC
>JBGSKX010000170.1:0-29348 GCA_041741015.1 Pirellulales bacterium | reverse complement strand
GACGTGCGGCTGGGGACCGTCGACTGGCAGCCATTGGCGCTCCGCGGCGAGCGTCTTGGCCAGCGCATCGAGCGTGATGCCGGCTTCGACCGTGACCGTCATGTCGCGCGCCGGATAGTCAATCACGCGGTTGAGACTGGTGAGGATGATGCCGACGCCGGGTGTGGCGGGCGTGAGGCCATAGTCGAGGCTTGTTCCGCCGCCGATTGGGTAGGCCGCGACGCCGCGTGTGTGGACGTCCGCCAGGACGGCGGAGAGCGCCGCCTGGTCGGCGGGGGTGTGCGATTCGGCCAGCGGCAACGGCTGGCTCACAGCGACAGTTGATTTCGCGGCAGTGGATTTGGCTGTCATGGTTGCACCCATCACATCGCCGCCCGGCGGCCAGGGTGCACTTGTTCCAGTCCACACGCGCCGGCCGTGGGGAGCATCTTGGCAGGGCTCAGGCGACCCGTGGGATTGAAGGCCATCCGCAAACGCGTCATCGCGGCAAGGTCGTCTTGGGTAAACAATTTGTTCATCAGGCTGATCTTCTCAACGCCGATGCCGTGCTCGCCCGTGACGCTGCCGCCCGAGGCGATGCACTCTTCGAGAATCTCATCGCTGGCCTTGAGGACGCGCGACACCTGCTCGGCGTCGCGCTCATCGAACAGCAGGATCGGATGGATGTTGCCATCGCCCGCGTGGAACACGTTGACGATTCGAATGCTGTACTTGGCGCTGATTTCGGTAATGCGCTTCAAGATATGCGGAAGCTTGGTGCGGGGGACGACGCCGTCCTGCGTGCAGTAGCTGGGGCTCAAGCGGCCCACGGCGCCAAAGGCCTGCTTGCGCGACTTCCAGAGCAGCAGCCGCTCTGCGGCATCGCGAGCCTGGCGGACTTCGCGAGCACCGGTCTTCATACAGAGTTCGATTATCTCGTCTCGCTGAGAGTCGAGGCCGGCTTCGAGACCGTCGACTTCGATCAGCAGAATGGCCTGAGCATCGAGCGGGAAGCCGAAGTGAAACGCGGCTTCGACCGCGGCCAGAATACCCTGGTCCATCATTTCGAGCGCGGCGGGAATGATGCCCGCGCCAATGATCTCGCTGATCGAGTTCGTGGCGTCTTCGACCGAATCGAACACGCCCAACAGCGTGCGGACGCCCTCGGGATTCTTGGTCAGGCGAACCCAGATTTTGGTGACGATGGCGAGCGTGCCTTCGCTGCCCACGAGCGCGCCGGTCAGGTCGAGGCCCGGCGCGTCTTCAACGGGGCCGCCGAACTGGACGATCGAACCATCGGCCAGCACGGCTTCGATCCCCAGCGTGTGGTTTACCGTGACGCCGTACTTGAGCGTGTGGGGGCCGCCGGAGTTTGTGGCCACGTTGCCGCCGATCGTGCAGGCGCCCTGGCTTGAAGGGTCCGGAGCGTAGTGATAGCCCGTGCCCTTGAGGGCGTTGGTCAGCCAGACGTTGACCACCCCGGGCTGCACGATGGCGTAGCGATCGCGGAGGTTGATCTCGAGGATCTGCTTCATCCGAGTGAAGACGATCATCACCCCGCCGCCGACTGGCAGGCAGCCGCCGGCGAGGCTGGTGCCGGCGCCACGCGGCAGGAACGGCACGTCGTGCTCGTTACAGAGGCGGACGACCTGCGCGACGTCTGCGGTGTTGCGTGGAAAGACGACGACGTCCGGGCAGTTCTTTTCGATCACGAAGCCGTCGCACTCGTAAACCACGAGGTCTGAGTGCGCAGCCAGGACGTTCTCGTCACCCAGCAGGCGGCGGAGTTCGTTGGCAACCGGAAGCAGAGCGGGCGAGATCACGAGCGCCGTGGGCTTTTCAAGCGGTGTATCAACAAGCGAGTGATAAGCCGCTGATTATAGTGCCCCGCGTGCAGCGGCGTAAGCGCCCCGCTACCTGCGAGCGCCGGCAATCCACGAAAGTTGCTCGGACGCACTAGTATTTCGTTTTCTTGATCGGTTCCCAGGCCCCCAGTTCGGTCAGAAACTCCGCGACTCGTTCTTGCATTTCGGGAGTTTGGCGGACGAGCACGTTCTGGCCCGCGGCGTAAATCGGCGGGATGCCGTAGGGACCGCAATCGCAACCGCAGCAGGCCGGGCCAACCGCGGCGGGGATCATGCACACCAGAGCCTGGGGACAGAAGCCCGGCTTGATGCGATAGGCCTTGGTGACTGGAATCTGGCAGGGGGGGCCAGCTTCCGCGGAGATGTTTTCTGCGGCCAGGGCAACTGAAGCGCCGCACGCGGCGACGGCCAGGAAGCCAGCCAGAATCAGTTTACGCACGACAGTTCCTCCGGTGGGCGAAAAAGGTGGGAGAGCGAGAGGTGGGCCAGGGGTAGTTTACCACCTAGTCGCGCGCCGCGCGGCCAGAAGTTCGTGCGAGAATATCTGCCGCGAAAGATTTAAGTCCGCGGGCAGACGCGATCGATACTCACTTGAATTGCAAACGAGATGTCAGACCTGCAGCAGTGCGGTCTGCAGCGTCGCTTCATCGGACAGCGTTTGCTGCACGGCGACGAACTTGGTTTCGTTCGCCAGGAAGGCATCGACCACATCGGGGTCGAAGTGCGTTCCGCGTCCCTTGATCACCGCGGCGCGGGCCTTGTCGTGCGTGAAGGCGTCCTTGTACACACGCTTGCTGGTCAGTGCGTCGTAGGCATCCGCCAGGGCAACGATCCGCGCTGAGAGCGGAATGGCCTGGCCGGCCAGGCCGCGCGGATAGCCCGAGCCGTCGTACCACTCGTGATGGCTGGCGGCGATGTCGCGGGCCATGCGCAGAAAGCGGGCCGAGGGGTACTGCTTGAGCGCCGCGTCGAGCGTCTCGGCGCCGCGCGTGGTGTGCGTCTTCATCACCTCGAATTCTTCTTCCGTGAGCGGCCCCGGCTTGAGCAGGATCTGATCGGGCACGGCCACTTTGCCAATGTCGTGCAGCGGGCTGGTGAGATAGATCAGCCGCACGAACTCGGCATTCACCTGGTCGCGATACTTGGGCAGCTTGAGCAGGTACTCGGCAATGATCCGCGAATAGGTTCGCACGCGTTCCAGATGCGCCCCGGTGTCGCTGTCGCGCGATTCGGCCAGTTTGGCCAGCGCGAAAATGAGCAGTTCGCGCGTTTCGAGCGCGAGTAGTCGCTCACCAGCCTTGACGCGCAGGACAAGTTCGCTGGGTTGGAACGGCTTGACGATGAAGTCGTCGGCCCCGGCGGTCATGCCTTCAATCGAGTCGGACGCGTCGTGCCTCGCCGTGAGCAGGATCACATAAATATAATTGAGCGTGCTCAGGTAGCGGATTCGCCGGCAGAGTTCGAGGCCCGTCATCTCGGGCATTTCCCAGTCGGTGATGACCAGTTGGCAGGCGCCGCTATCGAGAATCTCGAGGGCCGCGCGGCCGCTGTTGGCAGTCACCACGTCATAGCCGGCACGGCGCAGCGTGTTCTCCAACATGTCGACCGCGATTGGGTTGTCATCGACGACAAGAACCTGCATCGGGCGATTCCACGTTGCTGGGTCGACACCGCGAGCGCGCCGGGAGCGGTGGTCGAGACGAGTGTGAGAGAATGGCTCGGAAACGGTAGGTTGCGCGAATGAGTGTGTCAAACTCGCGCCACCAACCGTTCCGCAGGTTCGGTTCATTCGGAACATTCGCGCCAGGCAGGCCTCGATTGGCCCGTCGCGGCAACCCCGACAGGACGGGACGCCGGAGCGATGTTCCCTCTCGACCTAGGCTTGGGGAGTGCGGATCGCGCTTGTCACAACCTGTCGTTCCCGCACGATGCCACTCCTGGACGCGTGAAAATTTCAACCATCGGCCAGAGATCGCCGGGTGCGACCGTTGGTTCGGGGACCATCTTGACGTGACTGCCGCATCGGCTCTAAGTCGAACGCATGACCTTGCGCAAGATCGCGCTGGCGAACTGGTCGCTCAACAATCGTTGGCGATTGGCCGCCGCACCGATCGGCTATTTGCCTGGATGTTCGTGGCTCAATGGCTGGCCGGCATTGCCGCGGCGATCTGGATCGCGCCGGCGAATCCACGCTTGTCGAAGTTTGCCGACACATTCTTCGCGGGCTCGCCGCTGTGCTCAGTGACGGTCCTCGGAACGTTTGCCACGCTGATCCCGCTGGTGGCCATCTGGCGCTGGCCCGGCGCGCGTCCGACACGCTATATCGTGGCAGTCTGCCAGATGATCTGGGCCGCCCTGCTCTTTCAGTTCTCGGCCGGTCACACGGGGAGCCACTTTCCGGTATTTGGTTCGCTGGCGATCCTGGGCTGTTATCGCGATTGGCGGGTGCTGGTGGTGGCGGCGCTGCTGGTGCTGCTGCACAACCTGGGGCACGGCAGCCTGTGGTCGCCCAACGCCAATGCCGCCCAACAAGCATGGGAGCGTTTGGCGTTTGTGCTGCTCGAGGTAGCGGCGCTCGTGCTGGTGATTCGCCTGGCCGAGAGGGAAACCTGGAACTCGGCAATCAGCCAGGCCCGGCTGGAAGATGCCAATCGCCTGCTGGATGTGGAATTTCGCGAACGGACGACCAACTTCCGACTGTATACCGAGCGGCTGGAACGCATCCGCGACGAGTTGCACTCGCAGGCCGAAGAACTGCAGAAGGCGCGTGCTGAAGCGGAAGACGCCAACGCGGCCAAGAGCAACCTGGTGGCCACGGTTAGTCACGAAATCCGCACGCCGATGACGGCCATCCTGGGCTATGCCGACGTGTTGATTGGCAGCTTGACGGACGCCGAACATCTCAAGGCCGCGCGGACGATTCGCCGCAATAGCGAGTATCTACTCAAACTGGTGGACGACATTCTCGACCTCTCCAAACTCGAATCGGGGAAGCTCGCGGTGGAACTGGTTCCCTGTTCACCGCGGCGGATCGTCAGCGACGTCGTGCAACTCATGCAGGTCCGTGCCGACGCCAAGCAAATCGCACTGGAAGTCGAAGTTGGCGACTGCGTGCCGCGCTCGATCATCACCGACCCAATGCGGCTCCGGCAGATTCTGCTCAACCTGGTAAGCAACGCAATCAAGTTCAGTTCGCGCGGCGCAGTACGACTGAGGGCTACCTATACCGGCGACGGTGCGAATCCGCTGTTGGAATTCCGCATTGGAGACGAGGGCATCGGCATGACGCCGCGCCAAATCGACAAGCTGTTCTATCCGTTTGCCCAGGGCGATGAATCGACAAGCCGGCTGTATGGCGGGAGTGGGCTGGGCTTATGGATCAGTCGGCGACTCGCGAATCTGCTGGGGGGCGAGATCCACGTCGAAAGCGCGCCAGGTCAGGGAAGCACGTTCATCGTCTCGATCGCGGCCGGAAGTCATGCACTGCGTTACGAGGACCTTGGTTCGCCCGCAAGTCCGAGCGACCCCGGGCCGTCGCCGTTGGTTGTGCTGAAAGGCCGCCGAGTGCTGGTGGCGGACGACAGTCCCGATAACCGTGAGTTGGTTTCGTTCATTCTCGGGAAGGCCGGCGCCGACGTGCTCACCGTGGAGGACGGCGAGCGGGCCATTCAGGCGGCGCTTTCCGCCGAGCAGGCTGGCACGCCGTTTGACGTCATTCTGATGGACGTGCAGATGCCGCAACTGGACGGGTTCACGGCCACGGAGCGCTTGCGCGGCAAAGGTTATCAAGGATTCATCGTGGCACTCACGGCCGATGCACGGCCGGAACAACTCCAGCAGAGCCGGATCTCGGGCTGCGATGCCTGCCTGGCGAAGCCGATCGACGGCTCGCTGCTTGGCTTGCTGGGCGAGTACTCCGCGCGGAAATCGGCCACCTCGGAAACGCCGCACGTGGCATAATAGTTGCCCTGCGTGTTGTTTCAGCACGGGGTGCTGAGAGGGGTCGAATAACCGCCGGACGGTTCGAGCGCAAGCCCATGTCGCTGAAACGTTATCGCCAGAAACGCGATTTCCAAAAGACCGCCGAGCCGCACGGCAGCGCGAAGACCGCCACTGCGAAGAAGGTCAGCACTCGTGGTAAACGCGGCTGGTTGTACTGCATCCAAAAGCACGCGGCGAGCCATCTGCACTACGACTTCCGCTTGGAGATCGACGGCGTGCTGAAGAGTTGGGCCGTGCCGAAAGGCCCCAGCGTCGATCCCAGCGTTAAACGCCTGGCGATGCACGTCGAGGATCATCCGCTGGAGTACGGTTCGTTCGAGGGTACGATTCCTCAGGGCGAATATGGCGGCGGCACCGTGATGCTCTGGGATCAGGGCAAGTGGTCGATGGACGAAGACCCGGCGGCCGCGTATCGACAGGGTAAGCTGCACTTCACGCTGCACGGCGATAAGTTGCGGGGCGAATGGGTGCTGGTGAAGCGCAGCGGCGGACGCGCACCGGCAAGCGACCACGGCAAGGAGCCGTGGTTTCTGTTCAAGGTCCGCGACGCGGAAGCGATCGAAGGGGACGAGGACGGCCTCCTGGAGCGGGAGCCGAACAGCGTCGCGACGGGCCGCACGATGGACGAGATCGCGGCCGGCAAAGGGGGCAGTCGCCGCTGGTCGTCCACTCGCAAGTCGTCGCCCAACGGTAATGTCCCGGCTCACGGCATCAGCGCAGCGACCCGACCCGACGCCAAGTCGCGCAAAGCCGCGCTGGCCGAACTGACGACGGCCAAGACGATGGCAATGCCGACCAGGATCAAGCCGCAACTTGCCACGCTCGTGAAAGCGGCGCCCACCGGCGACAACTGGCTGAACGAGATCAAGTTCGATGGCTACCGGATGGTCTGCCGCATTGAGGGGCGGAATGTCACGTTCTCCAGCCGCAACGGACTCGACTGGACGGCACGCGTTCCGCACCTGGTGCAAGCTGCGCGAGGGCTCGGTGTTGGCTCTGCCATACTGGATGGCGAAGTTGTCGCGCTGTCAGCCGATGGCAGTTCCAGTTTCCAGGACTTGCAAAACGCATTCTCCGAAAACCGCGCCGGCCAGCTCGTGTACTACGTTTTCGATCTGCTCTATCTCGACGGGCGGAATCTGATGAAAGTGCCGCTCGAGGAGCGGAAGCAGCTGTTGGCCACGGTAGCAACGCACCCGCAGAGCCCGATCCGCGATGCGGGCTACCTCGTCGGCCAGGGGCCGGAGTTCTACGAGGAGATTTGCAAGCGCGGCCTGGAAGGGATTATCTGCAAGCGCCGCGATCGGCCATACATGCCGGGCCGCAGCACCGATTGGCTCAAGGTGAAGTGCGCGCATCGCGAAGAGTTCGTGATTGGCGGGTTCACGCCGCCGGCCGGTTCGCGTGTGGGTTTTGGCGCGCTGCTGCTCGGTTACTACGACGAAGAGCATGCGTTGCGCTATGCCGGCCGCGTGGGGACCGGCTTCAGCGACCGTGTACTGGAAGAATTGCGAAAGCGACTGGCAAAGCTCGAGCAGGCCAAGTCGCCCTTCGTTGATCTCACTGGCCGCACTGGCCAGGCACGCGGCGTCCACTGGGTGAAGCCGGAACTTGTGGCCCAAGTCACGTTTGGCGAGTGGACACGCGACGGGCACCTGCGGCATCCGGCATACCTGGGACTTCGCGAGGATAAAGCCGCCAAGGATGTGCGCCGCGAACGCCCCGTGCCACTGAAGCAAGTGCCGAACGCCTTGTCGAAGAATAAGTCCAAGAGCAAGGCCTCCTTACGCGATGGGAACCATGCCATGCCGGATCTTCCCCAGAGCGTGCGCCTGACGCATCCGGAAAAAGTGCTCTGGCCAGATGATGGCATCACGAAAGGCCAACTCGCAGGGTACTACGCGAGCATCGCCGATTGGATTCTGCCACACCTCGTGGACCGGCCGCTGACGCTCGTGCGCTGCCCGGGCGGCATCCGTGGGCAGTGCTTCTATCAGAAGCATGCCGACAAGGGGATGCCCGAGGCACTTGGCCGGATCGTGATTGCCGAGAAGCGGAAGAAGATTGAATATGCCGTGGTGCAGGATCTGGACGGGTTGCTTTCGCTCGTGCACATGAACACGCTCGAGATTCACGTCTGGGGTTCGCGCACCGACAACGTCGAGCGACCGGACCGGCTGGTCTTCGATCTCGATCCGGACGAAGGTCTGCCCTGGAAACGCGTGGTCGAAAGCGCGCGGCAGATCCGCGAGTTCTTCGCCGACCTGGGGCTCGTGACTTTTCTGAAAACGACGGGCGGCAAGGGGCTGCACGTGGTCGTGCCAATCGATCGCCGCACGGACTGGGACGACGCCAAGCAGTTTTGCGCCGACGTGGCGGGCGCCATTGCGCTAGCCGATCCGGAGCGGTACACGACCAACATGTCGAAGGCCGCCCGCGGCGGGAAGATCTATCTGGACTATCTGCGTAACGGGCGCGGCGCGACCTGGATCGCGGCGTACTCCACGCGGGCGAAGGATGGCTGCCCCGTGTCGACGCCAATCTCGTGGGATGAATTGGCGCACGTCCGCTCCGCCGCGCAGTTCACGCTCGCCAACGTGCCGGCGCGGCTCAAGAGCCTGAAGCGCGATCCATGGGACGGCATTGCCGACGTGCGGCAGGCAATCACCAAGGCGATCTGGAAGAAGCTGGGCGCGAGCTGACTAGTCGAGCTTCTTCAGATAGATGTTCTTGAAGTACAGCGTGTTGCCGTGGTTCTGCAACTCGATCTGGCCAGTCGGGTAGATCGGCTTGTCGCGCTCCCAGTAGTTTTCGAGCACGACGTTGTCGGTCACCAGCTTGTCATTGAGCCAAACGGTAACCTTGTCTCCGACCATCTTGATGCGGAACGTGTTCCACTCGCCGACCGGTTTGTCTGCCAGCGCCGTCGGGCGCGAGGGATGCTTCTGGTTGTTGAACAGTCCGCCCGAGCCGATGCCGGGTTCCGGGGCCGAGACGGCGGGATCCCAGATCGAGACCTGCGGGGCGCCGCGGAGGTAAATACCGGTGTCGCCTTTCGGTTCAAGCTTCCAGTCGACGAACATCTCGACGTCGCCGTAGTCCTCGACCGTGCACAGGCTGTCACCCTGTCCGTCGAACATGAGGACGCCATCGACGACCTTCCAGTGGTCGCGCATCCGCTGGTCGGCTTCCGCCTGGGCCTTGGACATTTCGTCCTTGCTCATCTTGGCGCGGGTCACGGGGTTGCCGACCAGGCCCTTCCAACCGCTGAGGTCCTTGCCATTGAAAAGCGCCGTGAAGCCTTCGGGCGGCGTGTTGTCCGCGGCGAGCACGACTGCGGGAACAGCGATGAGAGCGAATGCAACCAGCAGCGGAAGCAGGAATTTCATGGCGGGTGGGTCCTCAGGTGCGTAATCGGTGGGCAAGCGCGGGAGCGAGCGGCTCCGCGAGCGACCATTATGCAGTGTGGGAGGGCCGACTGCCAGCGGGTGGTCAACGGTAACAAAACGTGGGGAAACGCGGGAGCTTAGCCGGCTCGGCGGTTGCGGCGTCGCCAGCCGACGAGTCCCAGCGACGCGAGCGCGGTGAGCAGCAGGCTCCAGGTGGCCGGCTCGGGAACCACCATCGGCGAGGCCATTGGCGTGGCCATCGGCTCGGCCACGAGGGATGCGGCCGCGTTTTGAGAAAGGATTGCGTTGAACACCAGCAGCAGGTCCTGCGAGTTCACGCGCCCATCGCCGTTGGCATCAAAGTACTTATAAGTGTCCGTGATGTAAGTGGCATTGGCATCATGTGCTGCCCCGACCGTGAGCAGATCGTTGATGACCAACAGGGCATCCTGGCTGTTCAGGTTGCCGTCGTTGTTGGTGTCGGGCGCAAAGATGGGGTTTTGATAAGAGGGATGCTGCTCGGCAATGGAGATCGATTGGATGATGACTTTGTTGGAGTCCTGAATTTCCGCGCCCGAGGTGTAGTTGCGCAAGGGCAACTCGCCGAACGGGGAGGCGAATTGATAAATGGGCACTGCCTCGATCGCGTCGACCACTTCCATTCCATCCACGACCCAGCCGAAGACGGTGTAACCGTCGGTGGACCATCCGCCAGGACCCAGGCCTGCGGAGTTGTCGACCGTATTGATGAAGAACTGGCTCGTGGCAGTGTTCGGTTGCGTTTGACGTGCCATGGCAATGGTGCCGCGGCGGTTCTTGATCTGGTAATCGAGCGCGATGGGGCCGTTGTTCTGGATGGCGTTGAAGTTGAGATCGAATCCGCCGCCCTGGATCATGAAGTCGTCGTCAACGCGATGGAAAATCGTGTTCGTGTAGCGACCAGCGGTGATCAGGTTGACGAAGTTGTCAACCGTCTGGACCGTAACTTCGTTGAACAGATCGACCTTGATGTCGCCCATGTTGGTGCTGATGGTCACGAGCGTTCCGGCGTGCGCCGGCTGAGCCGAGCAAATCAGCAGCAGGGCCCCCACGAGGCCGGAGCGAACAACGAGCGAACGAAGTTGCCTGAGCATCTCTAGTCCCGAAGATTCAGTTTTCCTAGTGCCGTGTCAGTTGAGAGGGGGTGCGCCAGGGGGGTGCGAATTGTGCCTCGCTGCACCCCGCCGCCGCCGAAGTGGGCGACGTGACTCGGCCAGAGATTTAGCCTATTTGTCCCAACAGGGAAAATCAAGCAAATAGGCGGCATTCGGCCGGGGCGTGGCACGGCAGAACCCCTACAACTGACCCTAATGATTCGACCTTTCCGACCTCATTTATTCCAATGCGTGACTTGCACTTGGCTGGGGGCGCCCTCGGTGGCTGCGATTGGCGACCTACGCTTTGGCTAAAGGCCCCGCGGGGGCCCCGACTGCGATCCAACCTTACCGTCAGCGATCCCCATGTTTTTCGACGAACTGCTGCTGCTCCTCGGCATCGTCATCAGCGGGATGCTGTTCGTAATGTCGATGGGCAGCACTTCTTAAGCATCTCGGGCGCCGACTCTTGCGTCTCCGTCGTGCCGGCCTTGTTGCCGCATTAATCTTGGCCGCCAGAAAAAGCAGGCCAGTGCGACTGGCGATGCTTTTCTGGCGACCGCGCTATCCGGCCCAGCGGAACTTTCTGAGCCGTCAGCAGCTCTAGGCCGGTTGGTGCAAGGTTTGTCACGCGATGGACTCGTTTTATTGATTTCATGGATATTTGTAGTCGTGAATGTTGATTTTATTTAGGCATTGGGGTATAAGGCATTCACGAATGAACATTGCGGCCTTTCGAAAAGCCGAGAAACCCATGAATTCGAGTCCCGAGCCGCGACCCGTCGGCAACGACTGTCCCTACTGCGGCCAGGCCATGCACGTCAGCGAAATGACGTGCGACGCCTGCCAGGTGGCCGTCAGCGGGGCCTTTGGCATGTCGCGGCTGGCCGGGCTGCCGGTCGAGCATCAGCGGTTTGTCGAGATGTTCGTGCTGGCCAGTGGCAACCTCAAAGAAATCGCGGAGCAGGTCGGCGTGTCTTACCCGACCGTGCGTTCGCGCCTCGACAAGGTGATCGAAGCCATTCGCGGCGAGATCGCCAAAACACAACGTGTGCGCGGCAACCTGCTCGATGCGGTCGAGCCTGGCAAATCGAACGCCGAGGAAGCCGCGCGGCTGATCAAACGTATTTGAAGCGTTCTCTGGCGTATTTGAGAGCACCAGCGCGGGGCGGCCGCTTCGCTCGCCGGTGTACTCGTTTTTGTTGACTCGGGGGCCCCCATGCGCGCTTGGCATAACAAAAGTTCGCGGGTTGGCCGAAGTGCCGCCGCGGCCACCGATGACGACCGACTTGAACTGGCAATGCAGCGAGGCGACGACTTACTAGTCAGGTCGCTGCAGAGCGAGGAGCGGAAACGTCATCGGCGGAAAACCATTCTCATCACACTTGGAGGATTGGCCATGCTGGCGACGTTATGTCTGGCGGTACTTACTCTCGTGCTCTGGAGCGGCACTGCCGATTCGGCGGTGGCCGCGGACGAGTCGGCCCAACTTGCGCAGCAGGGCTGGGCTCTCTGGCAACAAGATCCCGAGGCGGCCCGCGAAAAATTTGCTGCCGCCGTGAAGCTTGCCCCGAAGAACACCAATGCGTGGAATGGCCTCGGGTGGTGCAACTTCAATACGGGGCGGCGCAAGGAAGCGGCCGAAGCGTTCAAGAAGGTGATCGCGCTGGAACCCAGGCATGCGGCGGCGCTCAATGGCCTGGGGCAGATCGCGCTCTTTGATCGCAATTACAAGGACGCGAAGAAGTATCTGCTCAAGGCGGCTCCCACCGCCTCGGCCGCCTGGTATGGCCTGGCCAAGGTGTACTTGCTCGAAGGGGACTGGAAGAACGCCGAACGCTGGGCCAAGAAGGTCGTCGACTCCGGCGAAGGGGACGACAGCGCCCAGCAAATGCTCGCCGCGGCAAAAGCCAGGCAGCTTCCCGCGGAGTTGCGGCAACTGATCGAGCCCGCCGAAGCTTCTGCGTCGAACGAGGAGTTCATGCAGGCTTGGCGCTTTTTTAACCAGGGTCGCAACGCTGAAGCCCGCGAGATCTTTGAGAAGCTGCTGAAGGAGAAGCCCGGCGATCCGAACATTTCGAATGGGCTGGGGTGGGCGCTGCTTAACAGTGGCGACGCAGCGGCCGCGAAACCGCACTTCGAAGTCGTCCTCAAGAAAGATCCCGACGCCGGCGGCGCACTCAACGGGCTCGCGCGTGTGCTGCGGGCGGACGGGGACCTCGATGGAGCGATCAAGGTCTGGGAGCACATGCTCAAGAAAAGTTCGGGCGTCAATGCGGGCACCTACGGCCTGGCTTACGCCTATCTTGAGCAAGAGCGCTACCGGGACGCGATTCCGCTTCTCGAAGAGATCGTGAAGGCCGAGCCGCAGGACACGCAGACGGCGGCCAAACTGAAACTCGCCCAGGAGAAGGTGGCGAAGTAACCCGCTATGCCAAGGCGCCGGGGTGTGGGGAGTATCCGCGGATGCTGCTCACACCCCGAACCTTTTTCATTTCATCGCAAGAAGGAGAACGTTAGTGCGACCGGGCGAGTTGTTCAATGTCCTTGTGAGATTCTCGGGACTCGCGATGGCGGTTGGCTCAATCGGCATCATCGCCTGGCTATTATTGGGACCGCTGGGAACGGCGCCACTCGGCATCCTGCTGATGCTGTTCGCTGGTCCGATCACGCGGGGCTTCTATGGCCGCTGAAATTTGAAAGCGGTGCCAATTTGAAAACGGTGCCAGGAACCGTTTCCGGGAAAAGGTTCCTGGCACCGTTTTTCACGCCCCGAAGCGGTTTACGTACGGCAAGTCGAACGTTCGGGCCACGGCCGCGTTGGTCACCTCGCCACCGATGATGTTCACGGCGTGCGCGACGGGTTTAAGTTCTGTGGCGGCGCGCTCGATACCGCGCGCAGCGATGGCCAGCACCCAGGGGAGCGTCACATTGCACAGGGCGTAGGTGCTCGTGCGGCCCACGGCGCCGGGCATGTTCGTGACGCAGTAATGCACGACTTCGTCAACAATGAACGTCGGCTCGCTGTGCGTGGTGGGACGGCTCGTCGCCACGCAGCCCCCTTGGTCGATCGCGACGTCGATGATCACGCTGCCGGGCTTCATCAACTTGAGATCGTCGCGTTCGATCAGCCGCGGGGCCTTCGCGCCGGGAATCAGCACCGCACCAATCACGAGGTCCGCCCGCTCAAGCTGTTCGCGGACGATGTGCCGGTCGCTGAACAGCACGTCGACGTTGGCCGGCATGATGTCGTCGAGATAGCGGAGCCGGTCCATGTTAATGTCCAAAAGGCCGATGTCTGCACCAAAGCCGGCGGCCACCTTGGCGGCATTCGCGCCGACGATGCCGCCGCCGAGGATCGTGATGTGGGCTGGCGCCACGCCCGGCACACCGCCCAGCAGGATGCCGCGCCCCATCTGTGGGCGCTCGAGATACTTGGCCCCTTCCTGGATGCTCATGCGCCCGGCGACTTCGCTCATGGGCGTGAGCAGTGGCAAGCGGCCCTGGTCGTCGCGCAAGGTTTCATAAGCGACGGCCGTCGCGCCGCTGGCGAGGACGGCCTCAGTCAGCCGGCGATCGGCAGCGAAATGAAAGTACGTGAACAGAGTCTGGCCGCGTCTGAGCAGCGGCCACTCGGCTTCGAGCGGTTCCTTGACCTTCACGATCATGTCGGCCGCGGCGAACACCTCCGCCGCAGTGGAAACCACTTCGGCTCCCGCCTTCGCGTAGTGCTGATCGGTGAGTCCCGAGCCGAGCCCGGCCCCCTGCTCTACCAGCACGCGGTGCCCTGCTCTGACGAGTTCTTCCGCGCCGACAGGGAGCAGCGCCACGCGATATTCGTCGCGCTTGATTTCCTTGGGTACGCCTACGATCACGGCCGGTCCTCGCCTGGGCTGAAAAGTGCTTTATTCACGCCGCGGGAATTATAGGCGGCGGTGCCGCCCGGAGTCAGCGCTGGACCACATGCACGTGGTTCCGGGGGAAGGTATTCCCCCGGCTTTGAGGATTACGAAAGAATGGGCGTGCTAGTGGCTACCGCTTCGCAGGATCCCAGTGGGGATACTCTTCTGGCAGGACGAATCTCTGCAGGCGGCGCTGACCTCGGAGAATGATCACCGAACTTGGAATGCCGACGGGCAATTGCGTGAGCAGGCGATGCAGGTCGTCGACGGTGGTGACCGGCTCGTCGCCGAGCGACACGATCAGGTCGTCCGCTTCGATACCGGCCTGGTCGGCTGGTGCATCTTTTTCCACGGCCACGACTTCGACGGCAGACTCCTGCGTCAGGTGATGCAACCGGGCCAGCGGCTGGGCCAGGGGCACGCTGCGGCCGTGCAGTCCCAGGTAACCACGCACGACGCGACCGTGTTGCATGAGCTGCGGCAGGATGTGCTTGGCGGCGTTGATGGGAATCGCGAAGCAGATGCCTTGCGCCGATTGGATAATGGCGGTGTTGATGCCGATCACGTGGCCGCGGCTGTCGACCAACGGGCCGCCGCTGTTGCCGGGATTCAGCGCGGCGTCGGTCTGAATCACGTTGTCCACGAGGTGCCCGGTGATGCTGCGAAGCGATCGCCCCAGCGCGCTTACGACGCCCGCTGTCAGCGTCGAGTCGAAACCAAACGGACTGCCAATTGCCACGGCCAGTTGACCCACACGGAGCGCCGCCGAATCGCCAAGCGAGGCGAATGGCAGGCCCGAGCTATCGGCCTGGACGATCGCCAGGTCGGTCCAGGGATCGGTGCCCACGACGCGGCCGGCGAGTTCGCGTCCATCGTTCGTGCGCACGCGGACTTCGGTCTGCCCCTGAATCACGTGATGGTTCGTGAGCAGAAAGCCGTCGGGGGTAAAGAATACGCCGCTACCGGATCCGCCGCGCTGGCCGCGCGGGGCGCGGATGTTCACCACGGTCGGCATCAGCGTGTCGGCCACGCGCATCACGACCTGGCTGAAGGCGTCGAGCGCCGCGGCCTCCTCGCGTTGCTGCTCGGCGCCTGGCTCGCTGGCTTTTCGTTGCCGCTCCAGTTCGCTTTCGTCACTGATCAAACGCAAGTAGGACATGACCGCATCCTTTCCAGCAATCGCAGCGTGTAACTGCACTATTGTAGAACTGCGGGTCAAGGTTTCTCTTCCTGGCCGTCGTTGACCGGGTTCGTTTCGGTTCGATTGGCAGCCGAATCAATCGCTTCGGTGGCCAGCGCCTGCTCGACTTGTTGCCGGCGCAGTACTGCAGCCAGCAGGCGGCGCGAGGCTTTCTGCTTGGCGCGGCGGCGATATCGCTTGAGTGTGCCTTCCTCAGACGCGCTGCGCAGGTGGCACAGCCGGCACGGCATGTAGACCCTTGCACCACAGGTGGGGCAGCGCTCGATCTCGCCGCTCGGCTCGAGACTTTCTGCGTCGGGCTCAAACAGACTGGCGTAGTCTGGACGCTCGCCGGAGGCAACTTGACTGACAACCGACCGGCAAACTCCGGTCAGCAAGGAAATCTTCCGCTGCGAGAGTTTCCCCTCGGCGAGCAACTTCTCCACTTCTTCGATCTTGGCTTGCGGCAGCATGGCAGTCTCCGGCGGGCGGTAATCTTCATTCGTTGGACGGTGTCGGCAATCGCAGGGGCGGGTCAAATCTCTCGGTCGTCGCGCTCGATCCAAAAATCACCAGCTTCGGGCAATGGCTCATCCATCTCGTCCCACGTTGGCGGGTCCCAAAGTCGGTCGAGTCTTGTGTCCGGCCTGTTGATTTCTCCGTCCCGGCCCCGTGGCGTGGACCGAGCGATCGCTCGTAATCTCGGCGGTTTCATAGTTCTGGGGGGCTGCTCGCGCCTTCGGATTTTGGATATTTTTGAGGTTCGAATTCCGTGCGACTGGAAGCATCGTAGGGCATAAAGTGGCCATATTACAACTCAAATTATGGTCAAAATATTGGGCCATTTTATGGAGACGGAGCTACATTTAGCGGCCCGAAAATGCAGTGGTTATCTCGACATTCCGCAGGTTTTGCCGTAAGCTGAAGCCGCCGTTGGCTTTCGTGGCCCAGCGGACAACAAACTCATGATAATGGTCAAAACTATGACCCGAGAAGCCTATGACGCTGGTCGGCTCGATGCACTGGCACTGCGACTGTTTGACGTCGCCTCCCAGGTGCGCCGACTGAGCCAGACCGCCCACAGCACTGGGCTAGAGCAGGTCGAACTGCACGATCGCAAAGCGCTTGAGTGGATCGAGAAGCTGGAACGCTGGGTGGTCGGCGCGGAAAGTGATCTCGACCGCCAGGCCAAGCTGCAGGCAGCCTCCAGCAAGGCGAAGCAATTTCGCTGAGATTGCGGGTCGGGCGAAATACGCCGCCGGCGATTAACGGCACCTTAGGGTGACCGTAACGCCTCGGCCGCGCGACGCCGAAAGAGTGGAGCCTCCGCTCGGCCGCAGCCGATGACAGGCTGGTCGACCCGCCCTCCCCCGCCGCGCGAGAGTTCCATGCTCGAAGTTGCAATGACCGTGATGTTTTCGGCTATCTGGCTGTTCGTGTGCTACGACGTCGTGGCCCGGCACGCCGCCGAATCCAATCGCGTGCGGCCGTAGAATTGCCTGGCCGGATCTCATTTCGCCGAGCCCGACGAGCCGCAGCGCGGCCACCTGCGGTGCCCGAACTTCCCGGTGCTGCGTTAGAACCAGCGCTGTTTGTCGACGACGTTTAGTAGCGGCTTGCCGGCGGTGAATCGCCGCAGGTTCTCTTCGACCAGTTGCAGATGCCGCTCCGCGATCCGCGGACTTTGTCCCGCGACGTGCGGCGTCAGGATCACGTTGGGGAACTTCCAGAGCGCATGCTCGGCCGGTAGCGGTTCGGTTTCGAAGACGTCGAGCCCCGCCCCGGCGATTTCACCTTCAGCCAAGGCGGCGACCAGTTCGTCCAGATTCACGATCGCTCCGCGGCCGATGTTGATCAGAATTCCTCCGGGGCGCATCGCCTGGAACTGCGGCCTGCGAAACATCTGCTCGGTGTCGGGCGTATGCGGCGCGGCGATGATCACAAAGTCGCTCGCGGCGAGCAGTTCGTTGAGCTGCGAAGGCTTCAGCACATCGGCCACGCCGGGCGGCCGATCCTTAACGATCGGATCGACGCCAATCACGCGCATCCCGAAGCTCGCCAGCCGCGAGGCGATCTCGCGGCCGATGCTCCCCAGGCCGACAATGCCGGCCGAGAGGTCGCCGAGTTGCCGGTGCGCCCGATCGATCGTGCTCTGCACGCCGGGGCCGGTCGCGAACGATTGCCGCTGGGTTTCGCCGCCAATCGGCGCCCAGTGGCCGCTCATTTGCTGCCGGATGTAGCTGTGCAGATGCCGCGTGAAACAGAGCATCATGCCCAGCACGTGCTCGGCAATCACGTCGTTGTACAGCCCGCGCATGTTGGTGAGCACCAGCGGATGGGCGACGAGCTCGGGAAACAGGAAATGTTCGAGGCTGGCCGTGGGCGATTGCACCCAGCGCAGTCGATTGCTCGCCGCCAGCAGCTCGGGCGACAATTTGCCGAAGAAGCAATCGGCCTGAGCCATTTCCGCGTCGGCCTGCTCCGTGGAAGCCGCGTTCACGACCTGCATCGGCCCGGCCGCGCGTGCAATCCTTGCCAGCCGCTCCGGCTCGACGGCCGGATACATCACCAGTTTCATACTGCCCGCCCGCGTTTCCAAGGTGACACGTTCAATGATGATTCGATCTCCGTAAGCCGGGCATTGTAGCAAGCGAGGTGCGCGGGCAGAATTCTGAAATGAACTCAGCCTGAGCAGGGAGAGCCCCAGTGGATGCCGAAACATTGCTGCGTGAGCTCGAATCGCGCGGTTCTGCCCAGACTCGCAAGACCTACGGCCGCCACGGCGTGCGCGGGCCGATGTTTGGCGTGAGCTACAAGGACCTCGGCATTCTTACGAGGAAGCTGAAGACGAACCATCCGCTCGCGCTCGAATTGTGGAAAACCGAAAACCACGATGCCCGGATTCTGGCCACGATGATCGCTGATCCTACGGCGCTGAAGGTGGGGGAGTTGAACCAGTGGATGAAGGATGTTGAAGATCATGTCGTCGGGGATGCGGTTGGCGGAGTCATTGCCCGTTCGAAGCATGGAAAAAGCAAAGCCGAAAAGTGGCGCGAGGCCAAAGGCGAATTGCTGTCGTACGTCGGGTGGAGCATCACGGCGCGATTGGCGATGAACGATACCGAGCTCGACGACGACTACTTCGAGGTGCTGGTGGCCGAGATCGAGAAACGCATTCACGCCGCGCCGAATCAGACGCGCCACGCGATGAATCAGGCACTGATCGCGATTGGGGTGCGCAGCGCTGCACTACGAAAGCTCGCGCTCGCGGCAGCCAGGCGGATTGGCAAGGTTGAAGTCGATCACGGCGACACCGCCTGTAAAACGCCCGACGCCGCGGCCTACATCAAGAAGACGGTTGCGCATCGGAAGCAGCAAGCGGCGCGAAAGGCGAAGTGAATTTACGGTCGGCAGCACCAGAGGATCGCTCGTTCCTTGCGATTGCCGCGAACCGGCGGTAGATTGAGCGCGACGCGGCAGAGCCCCCCTGCATGTCGCGCGGTGCAGCAATTCTTGCGGAGGGTCTTTCCCATGGCGGTCGTCGATGGCGGAACGCTGGTCGGCCGGGTGCTCGGCGAGCAACAGGTCAAATACCTGTTCTCGATCAATGGCGGGCACTTGTTTCCGATCCTGGCGAACTTGAACAACAACGGCATCAAGCTGATCCACATGCGGCACGAACAGGCCACGGCCTACGCTGCCGATGGTTACGCCCGCGTCACCGGTCAGCCCGGCGTGTGCTGTGTCACGGCCGGTTGCGGACTGACGAACGCGGTGACGGGCCTCTGCGTGGCGGGGCTCACCGGCAGTTCGGTGCTCTGTATCTCTGGGCAGCACCCGATGGGGGAAGACGGCCTCGGCTCGTTTCAAGAGGCCTACGGCGCGGACATCTGCCGCTCGTTCAGCAAGTTCACACATCGCGTGCTCGATTGGAGTCGGATTTCGTTCGACACCCGGCAGGCCTATCGCCAGACGATGCTTCCGCCGCAGGGCGTTTCGGTCCTGGAGATACCCACGAACGTCCTCTATCACCAGGGCGAAGAGAAAGAGCAAGTTCCGGGGGCGAAGGTCTATGGCGTCGACGACCTGCGTTCGGCGGGCGATCCTCGGAGCATCGAGCGCGTGGCCGACCTGCTGGCCCACGCCGAGCGACCGCTGCTGGTGGGTGGAGACGGAGTGTTCTGGAGTGGCGCGGCGGCGGAACTCGCGGAACTTGCCGAGCTGACGCAAACGCCGACATACACTCGCCGCGCGGCACACGGCTCGCTTTCCGAAGAGAACCCATTGGCCGTGCAAGGCGCCTGGAAGAAGCCATTCACGGGGCGCGCGGACCTGGTGATTGCGATCGGCTTTCGTTTCTGGAGCGGCGAGAAGTTTGGCCAGCCGCCGACCTGGACCGACAAGGCGACGTACGTGCAAATCGACGCCACGCCCTCGCGGGTCGGTTGGCAAGTGCCGGCCGAAGTGGGCATCGTCGGCGATCCGAAACTCGTGCTGCGGCAACTCATCGACGCGGTGAAATCCCGCCAGCGCGACTTCCCGCCGATGAAGAACAGCGCCTGGCGCGAAGAAGTGAACACGGCGCGCGAGAAGTTTCGGGCGCTGGTTCGCGAGCGCGTGGCGAAGACATCGAGCGAAGTGCCGATTCACCCCGATCGTTTGACGGCCGACTTGGTGAAAGTCGCCGCCAAGGATGCGACAATCGTTGTCGACAGCTTCACGCTCTCAGGCTATATCAGTCACCACTGGACGGTGCGCTTCCCGGGGCAGATCGTTGACGCGGGGCCGCTTGCGCCGGTGGGGCACGGCATCGGAATGGCGATCGGCGCGCAGCTGGGCCGGCCGGGCAAGCAGGTGCTCACGGTGATCGGCGACGGCGGGATGGGCATTGGCGGCTGGGATATGGAGACGGCCGCCAAGTACAAGATTCCGGTCATCGCGGTGCTGTGGAACAACAGTTCGTGGGGGCCGAGCTTCGAGCAGATGCCGCTGCTCAAGGGACGGACCGATCCGTTCGATATGATTCCCGGCATTCGCTACGACCGCATCTTCCAGGAACTGGGTTGCCACGGCGAGCACGTCGAGAAGCCGGACGAGATCGTGCCGGCACTTGAGCGAGCGTTCGCTTCAGGCAAGCCCGCCGTGATCAACGTGGTGGGCGACAAACGCATTGGTCATCCCACGCTGGGTGGCAACTTGCTGGGTTCAACGCAGGTATGAACGAATCAGAGAGGACTGTTGAATAAGTGAGCAGAGGCGAGCAAGAAACATTGCGAATCGTGATGATGGGGACGGGGCCGTTCGCAGTGCCGACGCTGCGCGCGATCTACGATTCGTCGCACGAGGTGCTCGCGCTGTTCACGCGGCCCGACCGGCCGCAGCAGGGTCGCACCAAGACGCCGCCGAATCCGATGCGGGCGCTGGCCACCGAGCACGGCACACCCGTGCACGATCCGGAAAGCATTAATGCGCCCGCCGCCCGGATGGTGCTGGCGAGTTATCAACCTGATCTGCTTGTGGTGTGCGACTATGGGCAGATTCTGAAGCCCGAGGTGCTGGAGCTCTCGCGGCTGGGGGGCATCAACCTGCATGGTTCGCTGCTGCCGAAGTATCGCGGCGCGGCGCCGATCAACTGGGCGCTGCTGCATGGCGAAAAGGAGCTCGGTGTCACGGTGATTCACATGACGCCGCAGCTCGACGCCGGGCCGGCGATCGCGCAGGGGGGCATTCCCGTCGGCGAGTATGAAACGGCGGCCGAGGTCGAACCGCGGCTGGCGGAACTTGGCGTGCCGCTGGTGATGGAGTCGATCGCACGACTCGCGGCTGGCACTGCGAAAGCGATTCCGCAGGACACAGCGCTCGTGACGAAAGCTCCGCGACTCAAGAAGGAGCAAGGCACCATCGATTGGAGCCGCTCAGCCGTGGCCATCAAGGACCAGGTGCGGGCGCTCGAGCCCTGGCCGCGGACGTTCACGTTCTGGCATCGCCCGGGCAGCGAACCGCTGCGGGTGATTCTGGATCGCGTGCGGCTGGAATCGGCTGCGGCTTCCTCGGTGAAACCCGGTGAGGTGTTGGAAGCATCCGGCGATCGGTTGGTGATTTCCAGCGGCGATGGCGCTCTGCGAATCGAATCGGTCCAGCCCGCCGGAAAGAAGGCGATGAGCGCGAGCGAGTTTCTGCGGGGTTATCCAGTGCGCGCAGGCGAGCGGTTCGGGCCTGCGTAACGCAGCGTTTCGCGGCCGAATTCCCGTCTGGCCGAGGTGCCAGTCGGTGGGCTAAAATAGGGTGCTTCGGCGGAAGCTAAACTCTCGCCGGGCTTCAACTTCGCACGTGCACCCCTGCCCTGCCCGGTACCTATGGCCAAACAGCTCTATATCGAAACCGTCGGCTGCCAGATGAACATGCTGGACAGCGAGCTGGTCGTGGCCTCGCTACGCAAGGCGGGCTATGAGCTGACCGACTCGACCGCGAAGGCTGACACGATCCTGTTCAACACGTGCAGCGTTCGCCAGCATGCCGAGGACAAGATCTACAGCGCGCTTGGCCGATTGAAACAGGCGAAACAACGCAACCCGGAAAAGATCATCGGCGTGCTGGGCTGCATGGCTCAGAAAGATCAGAAGCTGATCTTCGAGCGGGCGCCGTTCGTCGACCTGATCGTCGGTCCGGGGCAACTGCATCAGATTCCCGAGCTGCTCGAAAAGATCGCCGCGGGCGACGGTCAGCAGCTCGAAGTGAGTCTCGACCGCAAGGCGGGCAGTCGGCATGAAGTCGAGCAGAGCTTTGAGAGTTACGACCCGCTGCGCGATCCTTCGATGCGGCCGACGCCGTTTCAGGCATTCGTGCGGATCATGATCGGCTGCGACAAGTTCTGCACCTATTGCATCGTGCCGAGCGTGCGCGGTCCCGAGCAAAGCCGGCCCGCGTCGCAGATCCTGGCCGAAGCCCGGCAGCTTGCCGGCGAAGGCTGCCGCGAGATCACGCTGCTGGGCCAAACCGTCAATAGCTATCGCCATGAAGCGGACGGCCGGATGTGGCGGTTGAGCGATTTGCTCGTCGCGCTCGAGGATGTCTCCGGCATCGACCGGGTGAAGTTTGTCACGAACTATCCCAAGGACATGACGGACGACCTGTTGCAGGCGGTGCGCGATCTGCCGAAAGTTTCGACCTATCTGCACGTGCCCGCGCAGAGCGGTTCGAACCGGATGCTGAAGATGATGAAGCGCGGCTACACGGTCGAAGAGTATCGCGAGATGATGAGCCGCATTCGCGCGACGGTGCCCGAGGCGACCGTGACCAGCGACTTCATCGTGGGCTTTTGTGGTGAGACGGACGAAGACTTTGCCGAGACGGTGGAGCTGGTGCGCGAATCGCGGTTCAAGAACAGTTTCATCTTCAAGTATTCGGAACGGCCGGGCACCAAGAGCGCGGACCTGTTTCCGGACGACGTGCCAGAGGATGTGAAGAAGCGGCGGAACAACCAATTGCTGGCGATTCAGAACGCGATCAGCGAAGAGGACAACCAGCCGTTCATCGGCCGGCAGGTCGAGGTGCTGGTGGAAGGGCCGAGCAAGAACGCCGTGAAGCATGGCGAGGACGAGGGGCCGGTCGTGCAGCTCGTGGGCCGGACGATGTGCGATCGGATCGTGGTGTTTGACGGCAATCGCCGGCAGATCGGCCAGCTTCTGGACGTGGCCGTGTACGACGCGAACGCGTTCACGCTCTTTGGCAGCGTGGTCACTTCGCACGTGGGACCGGAGGTCTATAGTCTATAGTTGTGTGGCAGAGTGGTCTCACAAGACCGAGGTTGGTCGGTCCCGCCCGTTTCGCCGCCAGCAGAATCGTTAGCCGTCAGCAGAATCGCAGCCGCCAGATGCTCGTCGAAGAGATCCATCGCTACCTGGACCAGCCGGCCGAAGCGGACGCTTGGCTTCGCTCGCTCGGTATTCGGCAAACCGATCGCGCGCACGGCAACCTGGTGCGGATTGCCACCAGCGGCGTGACGCTCGACCTGATGGGCACTATCGCCGATCAGCTTACCGCGCATCTGCCGGCGTCGAGCGATCCCGACATGGCGCTCAACAACCTCGATCGGTTCTTCGACAGCGTCCGCAATCCGCTGTCGCTGGCAACTCTGTTCGAGCGCGATCCAGACGCGTTACCGATCCTGCTACAGATCTTCGCCACCAGCCAGCATCTGAGCGACGTTCTGATTCAGGACAGCGAAAGCTACGACCTGCTGCGGATTACCGAAGGGCAGCCGGTCGCCCGCGAGTACCTGGTCAGCGAGCTGGCCGCGGAGATCGACATGCTGGCCGGCGATGATCCGGCCGTGGCCGCGGCGCTACGCCGCTTTAAACGTCGCGAAACGCTGCGGATCGCGTATGGTGACATCATCCGCGGCCAACCCGTGAGCACAGTCACTCGGCAGATATCGTACCTGGCTGATGCGATCGTCGAAGCCGCGGTTCGAGGCGCGAGAGCGCGGACCAACGCGCGTCGCAGTCCGGGTCAACCGGCCGCGCGAGGTGGTGAGCCGGGCCGATTTGTGGTGCTTGCTCTGGGCAAACTGGGCGGCACCGAGCTCAACTATTCGAGCGACATCGATCTGATGTTTCTCTACGAGCCGCCGCGCTCGGCCGACCCGATGCAGCAGCACGCGGCCAGTGAGTATTACGAGCGCCTGGTGCGCGAAGTGGTGAAGCTGCTCACCGAGGCGACCGAGCTTGGCGCTGCGTATCGCGTCGATCTGCGGCTCAGGCCGCAAGGCGCCGCCGGGCCGACGGCGATCGCGCTTGACGCCGCGTTTCACTATTACGACACGACCGGCCGCACCTGGGAACGCCAGATGATGGTCAAGGCCCGGCCAATCGCGGGCGATCTGGACCTGGGCCGGACATTTCTCGAGCAGCTCGAGCCGTGGATCTATCGCCGCTACCTGAGCCGTGCCGACATCACGGGCATCAAGGCGCTCAAGCGGCGGATCGAGCAGCGCACGCGCCGCGACGGAGCAGACAGTCTGAACGTAAAGACGGGCCACGGCGGTATTCGCGACATCGAGTTCGTGATCCAGTTCCTGCAGCTCCTGAACGGCGGCGATCTGCCGGCGCTGCGCACTGGCAACACGCTCGAGGCGATTTTGGAGCTCGAACAGTGCGGTTGCCTGACCGGCCAGGAGCGGACGCTGCTGGAGGAGAACTACGCCTTTCTGCGCAGGATCGAGCATCGGCTGCAGATCATGTTCGACCTGCAAACGCACTTGATGCCGAGCGACCCGGACGAGCTGCGTAAAGTTGCGATTCGCCTGGGCTACTCCGACGCGGAGAAAACGGCGCTCGAAGCGTTTCAGGCCGACTACGCGAACAAGACTGAGGTCAACCGCAAGATTCTCGATCACCTGTTGCATGACGCGTTCAGCGATGATGCGCGCACGGAGCCCGAAAGCGACCTGGTGCTGGACCCCGAGCCGGGCGAAGAGCAAATCGCGGAGATTCTGGGCCGCTACAATTTTCGCGATGTGCGGCAGGCGTATCGGAACCTGATGGAGCTGTCGACCGAGAAGATTCGGTTCCTCTCGACGAGGCGGTGCCGGCATTTTCTGGCGGCGATCGCCCCTGCCCTGCTCCGCGCGATCGCCGAAACGCCCGACCCCGATTCGACGCTCAACGATCTTTCGAAGGTGAGCGACTCGCTGGGTGGCAAGGGCGTGCTCTGGGAGCTGTTCAGCTTCAGCCCGCCCACGCTGAAGCTCTATGTCGAACTGTGCTCGTCGAGCCAATACCTCTCGGGCATTTTGACCAGCAACCCGGGCATGCTCGACGAACTTCTCGATAGTTTGTTGCTCGACAAGCTGCCGACAATGGAGGTGCTGCGCGGGACGCTGGCAGAACTGTGCCGCGGAGCCGAGGACATCGAGCCGGCGCTGCACAGCTTCAAGAACGCCCAGCAAATGCGGGTCGGCATCCGCGATATTCTGGGTAAGGAGAAGATCGAAGCCACGACCGGCGCACTTTCTGACATCGCGCAGGTGTGCCTGGAGCAGATCACGCAGCGAGAGTACGACAGGCTGGTGGCACGCTTGGGTCGCCCGACCGTGGGTGACGAAGGAGACGATCGGCCCGAGTGCGAGCTGATTATCCTGGCGATGGGTAAGTTCGGCGGGCGCGAGCTGAATTACTACAGCGACCTGGATTTGATCTTCCTGTATGAAGGCGACGGCATGACGGTGCCGCTGCGCCGTTCGCGCCGCGAGGAGACGACCAACAACCAGCACTTTTTCAGCGAACTGGCCCAGCGGATCATCAAAGTCGCCAGTCAGCTTGGGCCGTACGGCCGGCTGTATGAGATCGATCCGCGGTTGCGACCCACCGGGCGGAGCGGCCCCCTGGCCACCTCGCTGGCCGAGTTCTCGCGATATTTTGGCTCCGAACAGGGGCAGCTTTGGGAGCGGCAGGCCCTGTGCAAGGCCCGCGTGGTGTATGGTTCGCCGCGAGCGGCAGAACTGGCGATGGACGCAATTCGACAGGCCGCCTTCGGGCCCGAGTGGAACGCTGAGAACGTGGCCAGCATCTGGCAGATGCGCAAGCGGCTGGAAGTGACCGCGACACCGGGTAACCTGAAGCGCGGGCCCGGCGGTCTGGTGGATATCGAATTCCTGGTGCAAATGCTCGTGCTCAAGTACGCCGCGGAAAAGCCGGAGATCGCGCTACCTGGCACGCTTGACGCGCTACACGCGCTGCAAGCGGCGGGGGTGCTCTCGCGCGACGATCACGAATATTTCGTGACGAGCTTCCGTTTCTTGCGGACGATTCAAGCCCGACTGCGGCTGATGAGCACCACGGCCCGCGACGACCTGCCGGAAGAAGCACGCGAGATCGCGAAGCTGGCGGGGCTATTGGGCTATAGCGGCCGCGAGGCGCTCTTGGACGATTGCCGGCGGTACACGGCCGAGAACCGCCGGCGCACGGAGCGGTTGTTCGAGCAGGCAGGGCAGTAGTAATTGACCCGCAGGGAATCGGGCAGAATTCTAACGCAGAGTCGCAAAGGCACGGAGACGCAGAGAGACCTAATTCGAGCGGTTAATCATGCTTATCCACTGGTATGACCGGCGATGACTCGGCGTTCGAAGCCTGTTTCTCATAGAGGTTCTTGGCTGCTTGCAGCTCAAGCTCTCGTTGCTTGATTCGCCACTTCTGGCGTTCGATCTCGGCGCGTCGCGCGGCAAGTGCACTTTCGTCATCCTGGGCCATGTCCAGTTGCTTCCGCTGGTTGTCAGCGTACTGCTGCTCGAGGTCGGCAAGCTTAACTCTTTCACGGGCGAGTTGGATCTGAAAGTGCCTGAGCTGCACGAGTTGCTTGCGAATCTCGAAGACCGGCCTGGAACTGGTGTTGGCCGGTGGAGTGTGGTGCAGCGTGGACATGAGGTGCAGGTGATGATGATCGACAAATAATACAGATTCGCTATTCTTTCCTTGCTCGTCTTCGCAAGTCACCGTGCACTTATAGTGTGCGTGGTGCATCTCAGCTTTACCGATCAACGGAAACATACGCGGTGGGTCGGTGTACGTGGCGACCAGTTCCTTCGCGATGCGAGTAATCTTGCTCGGGATCGGCCACCCGGCGGGGACGAGTTTTTGCCGCCAGACACGCAACACTTCCTCGTCGCCAGGCGGATCGAGAGTCGTCGGCGTCTCACCGGAGGCAATCGGACCGAGTATCGAAACCCGATTCATCTCAGCCTGAATGCGCTTGTCAGCTTCGGTCTTCGGCTGGCGTGCGCGTTGAGAAGTGCGTTCGCTCGGCGCTTTGCCTTGCCGCTCGAGTTCCTCCAGGTAGCCACGTTTGGCTTGCTCGAACTGCTGCTTGAACTGGTAGAACTGCTCACGAGCCTGGGCTTCGACCGAGGCCTCGCCTCCTTGAACGCCTTGCCGATACTTTGCGTATGCCTTTTGCCAGGTGCGGCGAGCCGAGATCGTGGCATCTTTGGCAACGACGACATTGGCTTCATGAAGCAGGCGGCGGTGGTCGGCGGAATCCGAATCGGTTTGCAGGATGGTTTGGTAGTAGACCATCTGCGCTTCGCTATGCCGCCGCTGCGCTTCGAGGAGTTGATCGATCGTCACCGTGCCCGCTTCATAGGCGGACTCCATTGCCTCAAGCTGGCGCGCCGCGGCGTCCCGCCGTTTCGCATTGGTTTCGGCAAGAGCCGAATCTCCTTTAGCATTCAGGGCCAACGCCTTCGCTTTGGATTCAAAGACGTCATTGTCGATCAAATCTGCTGCGCTGGAGATCCATGCCTTCCCCGGCTTTTTAGTGGAAATGAACTCGCCGCCGGCCGGTGCAACTTCAGAATCTCTTGATGCGGCTTCCGGTTCGCCGGTCTGCGCTTGATGAGGTGTCTTGTCGAAGCGGTGCAGATGATTGTGATCGATGTAGAACACTTCGATGGTCTGATCGTCTTCCAGCTCGACATAACCTACGGTGCATTTGTAGATCGCATGGTGCCGCTGGGCTTGGCCGACCTCGGGATGAACACGCGGATCATCGACGTAGGTAGCGCGCAGCTCCTTGACGATCTTGATGTCTCCCTTTGCCGGAGAGCGACCTTCGCTGAAGAGCTTGCGATGCAAAGCACGCATGACTTCCTCGTCCGAAGGCGGATCGAGCTTGGTGAGTGTCGCACCGACTGTCGTGGAACCTGGGATCGAGTAGGTTCGCCATTCGGCGCCTTGCGTGGCATGCAACTCGCTTACCATGTCGCGGTCAATGCTATCCTGCGAGTAATGTTGACCGAAATCGCCGAGGGCGGCTTGCATCACATTCTGACACTGCTGCTTGCACTGGTAAAAGTGCTCTCGGGCTCGAGCTTCGCCAGCGATTTCGCCTGCGGTGGCGCGCGCTTGAGACCGGTTGTGAGACGCTTGCCAGGTCTTGCGAGCGCGGTTCAGTGCGTCGGTGGCGATTGCATAGTTCGCTTGCATCCGCAGGACTTCGCCGGACCAGGTCTCAGGGCAAATTGCGCTGGCCAGCGCCGACTCGGTTTCAGCCAGTTCTCGCTGAGTCTGAATGAGCTCTTCGACGGGGAGGTCGCCCGATGCGAACGCGGTCTGCCTGTTCTCGAGCTGGCTGAGCTGGGCATACGGATGGCAATCATTTTCTGCTGCCGCTCATCATCCGTTTTCTGCTCCAGCTTGGCGAGCTCGTCTTTCGCTCGCTGCAGGCTCTCTTTGCTGAAGTACTGCTTAAAGAAAGTGTTCATCTGGGCCGCGAGTTGAGCATGGTAGAGTGCCTGGGCGAGGCCGAGGGCGGCAGGCAGCGAATCGTCTTTCGGAAATCCGAGCTTAAGCTTCTGGTCGTCGCCCGAATGGCCGGGATCATACTCGAGGTCGGCTTTTTGCTGAGCTGCTCTCTGCGCATCGCCCATGACCGGCAACGGATCGGAGGTCTGTTCGGCTGCGGTAGAAGTCTCGTCACCAGGTGGTGGGAGGGACGATTCGCCCTCGCTCCCCGGCGCCGGGGGTTCCGCCCACAGCGAACGGACGGAAACCGGCAGCACCAGCAGGGCAAAGGCAACGATTGCCAGACGCGACTTCCAACTCGCGCGTCGCGCGGGTAGTGGCCGTAGAATCATCTCGATCCTCCTTGATACGAGACCGAACTGCGAAAAGCCGCTGGCTCCGAGCGGTAGCGGCTGGGTTGATTCCGAAAGGTAGTCGATCGTTTTCACCAGAGCCGAGGCGTAGCTGCGGGCGTCGCCGGTCAGCCGAGTTACGACCTCCGCGTCGCAGCAGCCTTCAGTCGCGCGATCGGCCTGGCGGCGAGCCCACCACGCAGTGGGCAGCCACCAGTAAACGGCTACGGCCGCGAGTTCCAGGAGCTTGGCCAGGTGATCGCGCCGC
>JBGSKX010000169.1:0-2269 GCA_041741015.1 Pirellulales bacterium | reverse complement strand
ATGGCTGGCCGGCCGATCAGGTGCCGCCTGCCATTGCGGGTCGGCGGCCCTGGCCGAGCGGTCAGCGCGTCGACATCGCGGCCAAGGGGACGGTCATTCCGTCCGAAAAGAACATGGTCACGCTGCCCACGTACACGATCGAGCCGCCCGACATCTTGTTCATCGAGGCGCTGCGCGTAGTGCCCAAGGCTCCGCAGCGCATTCAAAGCCCGGACGTGATCAGCGTGCAGCTTGTGGGCGGGTTTCCGACACCACCCACGGGAGACGGTGCGAAGGGAGACCAATACCAGGTGAGCCCGGGTGGGCGGATCGACCTGGGGCCGGCCTACGGCGACGCGGGTCGGGTGAAAGTTTCCGGACTGACCGAAGACGAAGCCGCGACCGCGATCCAGGAATCGCTCCGTCAGGTGCTCAACAATCCGCAAGTCTCCGTGCAATTCGTCAAGCATACGGGCCTGCAGCCGATTACGGGCGAACACCTGGTGGCGCCCGACGGCACGGTCAACCTGTCGACGTACGGGCGAGTACACGTGGCGGGCCTGACGATCGAGGAAGCACGTGCCGCGATTGAGAAGCATCTCAGCGAAGTGCTTGTCGATCCGGTGGTGAGCTTGAACGTGTTCGCCTACAACAGCAAGGTTTACTACGTGGTCACCGAGGGCGCGGAGTTGGGTGACACCGTTGCGCGCTTTCCGATCACGGGCAACGAGACCGTGCTGGACGCTCTCTCTCAAGTCAACGGACTGGTACAGATCCAGGACAAGCAAATCTGGATCTCGCGACCCGAGTCAGGCGCGAGCGGGCGCGATGCGATCCTGCCGGTGAACTGGAAAGAGATTACTTCCGGCGGCGCCACTGGCAGCAACTACCAGGTTCTGCCGGGGGACCGGATCTTCGTGAGTTCGACGGCCGGCAAAACCCTCAAGCCCCAGTAGTGGTGGTCGCGGCAATTGCTGACTTCGGCGAAGAACCCCGCCGGCAAAGCCGGAGGCTGAGTCCGAGCGGTATTATTGTAGCGTCTACTGCCCTGTCGGCCGCTGGGCGTCGGTGGCGGGGCCGCCCAGGCCGCGGGCGTCTTTGGGGTCGAGCTGCGCGGCGCGGCGATTCTCGCGCTGGATCGCGTCGTAGATCTCCTGTCGGTGGACGGGGATCTCGGTGGGCGCGTTGATGCCCAGGCGCACCTTGTCGCCGCGGATGTCGACAATCGTCACAACGATATTGTCGCCAATGACGATGCTCTCGTCGCGTTGTCTGGACAAGACCAGCATCGGGGCTCCTTCCTATTTCACCGCGAGCCGCATTTCAGTTGCGACATCGGTCGGGGTTGTCCGGAAGCGTGGCGAACGATCTTCCGGTTGGTCTGCCAAAACCGCTCGAGCTGCCTGGGCTGGGCAGCGTGCAGTCTGGCCGGGTGGGGGTTAATTGTGGGTACCTGGAAATACGCAACTCGCTCAACTTGAATCGAAACAACTTACGCGGCGCCGCGCAGCGGACTCTCGGCGGTCGACAGCTCATACTGCACCGGCAGCTCACTGCTCGCCACCACCTGGCGCCCGACGCGCTTCGCCAGATCAATCACCAGCGGCGCCTTGAGGTTCAGCGTGATGCCGCGCTGGTTCTTGCCGACGATCACCAGGACGTGCAGTTCGTCCTGGCGGGCGGCCAATTCGGTGCCCAGTTCGGCGCGACCGACGCGCAGCTCGTAACCGGCAACGAATTGGCCCGGCGTCACGACGGCCAGGGCGACGTCATCCTGCTGGGTGCTTTGCAGCCAGCCGAGCGCCTCGTGGTGCGCGTCGGCGAGCAAAACCCACGACGTGCACTCGTTCAAGCCCGGCAGCCCCGCGGGAAAACGAATCACGTCTTCGTCGGCGACCTCGACTGAGCCAAAACGCGTGGTGTTGATTTGCATGGCACGCCATCCTGTTGGCAAGAAACTCTTAGGCCGCGGGCCATCCTGTCAGCCGCGGTCAGCACGTGAGCTGGTCACGCAGTTCGAATCCTCTGAGCAAACGTTGGTCACTAATCTCGCACACTAGCGTAAATCGGTCATGCAAGCACTCGGCAACACAAAAAAGGCGAAGTGGGGCTAGTCGCGCGCGTGAGGGAAACTTCGCGGGCGCATCGGCGCGGTAAGGTGTGCTGAAAGGTACGAACGTGAGGATGGCTCCGCGCGATGGAGCGCCGCTTTGCGCGGGCCAGTGCTGTAGTCGGAGAGGGGCTTCAGCCGGTGACGCGCGCGGCTGCGGTTGTTTATCCAAGCGATAGT
>JBGSKX010000168.1:0-2092 GCA_041741015.1 Pirellulales bacterium | reverse complement strand
GCCTGCTCCGGCCCGCGAGCGAAGGTTGAGCGGAGCCGCCACGCGTGTGGAGGATCAGCCGCCGGCCCGTCGGGACACCAGCGAAAGCTTGCCCCTCAGCAGCTACACGCCGCGGCCGAAGGTGCACGACTCCTGGCGGGCGATGCTGGAAGTCGATCGCTTTCCCTGGCCGGCTTGTTGCGAAGAACTGCTTGTGCGGGTGCGCCCGCATTGGGATCGCTTCGCCGACACAATCATCGAAGCCATGGCCAGCGGCCAGAAATGTCTGGGCATCAGCTCGCTGCATCGCAACGTCGGCCGCACGACGACGCTGCTCGCCCTGTCAAAGATTCTTGCCAACCGCGGCATGCGGCCGGTGTTGGTCGATGCCGATTGCATTCGCCCGGAGCTTGCGGAGGCCTGCGGCGTCGTGGTTCAGACCGGCTGGGACGACTTGCTGGCCAGCGAACTGGCGCTCGGCGAATCGCTGATCGCCGCAGTCGAAGACGGCGTCACGCTCTTGCCGTGGCGCTCGGCCGTGACGAGCGGCGCCGTGCTGCCCACCTCACTCAAGGCTGGCGGAATCTTCGGCACGTTGCGCGAACACTATGACCTGGTGCTCGTCGATCTGCCGCCGCTGGGCACAAAGCCCTCGGTCGTGGAACTCGCGGCCTTCGCCTCCACGGTTCATCTCGATCGGCTGTACCTGGTTGACGATCTGCGCGATCACGACCGCGACGCACTGGCCAGCACCTGCAACAAGTTGTCGCGCGCGGGGCTTGCCGTTACGGGCATCATTGAAAACTTTGCCGCTGGGCCGGATCATCCCCGCGGCGCGAATCATCCGGGCGTCCGTCGACCGGCGGCCGTCGGCTCTTAAACTTGCTGCGGGGGGAATGCGGTGTACGAATCGTATTGGCAATTGCAATCGCGCCCGTTCGAAAACTGCACGGACGCCAAGTTCTATTACCCCAGCGAAGTCCACCAAGGCGCGCTGCTCAAGCTGCGCTACACGGTCGAGAACCGCCGCGGTGCGGCGCTCCTGGCTGGTGCCGCCGGTGTGGGCAAGACGCTGCTCATCAACTCGCTTCGCCGGCAGGTCAGCCCCAACTGCACGCCGTTTGTGCACCTGGTGTTTCCGCAAATGTCCGTTGGCGAACTTCTGAACTACCTCGCCGCCGAGCTCGGAGCCCTGACGACCACAACTTCGGCTACAACGGTTGACGAAAGCGTGCGGCGCATCCAGAAGTTCCTGGAAGACAACACCCGCAAGGGCTCTCACGCCGTGGTGGCGATCGACGAAGCCCAACTCCTGCTCGAGACGGAGTCGCTCGATACATTGCGGCTGCTGCTCAACTTCGAATCGCAATCGCAGCCGGCGCTCACCTTGATCCTGGCAGGCCAACCGAACCTGTTGCCCGCGATCGCTCGGCTACCTGGTTTTGAGGCCCGGTTGGGAGTGAAGTGCCTCTTGCGGCCGCTGCATCTCGAAGAGACCGTCAGCTACGTGAATCACCGCATGCAAGCGGCGGGCGCCACACGCGAGATCTTCACCAGCGAGGCGCTCACCACGCTGCACGAGCTGGCCGGCGGCAACCCTCGTCGGATCAACCGACTTTGCGATCTGGCGCTCCTCATTGGTTACGCCGAGGAGCAAGTGCGGATCAACGCCCCGCAAATCGAGGCCGTGTGCAACGAACTCGTCACGGTCGCCCCCGAGTAGCACTGGCGCAAGATGCTACAATCGGCCGATGTGAGTGGCGCTTCGCGAACGCGTGATCTGGCGGTCTCTTTAGCCGTGGCGATTTGCTGCGCGCTGTTGCTGCTCCTCACCTCACCCTCCATCCCGATCGTCTGGGATGAAGGTGACACGATCTTCCGGGCCGAATCGCTGGCGGCCGGTGATGATCCCTGGCCGTACACCACCGTGCGCGAGGGGCATCCGCCCCTGTCCGGCATGCTCGTCGCACTCGGCGAGGGAATCGCTCCTGACTGGCTTAATCCGCTGACTCGCTATCGCTTCGGCCCGTGCCTGTTCTTCGCGCTGGCGGCCGGGGCGATGTTCTACCGCCTGCGGCGCGACTACGCGCTGTGGATCGTGCCGATCGTGGCC
>JBGSKX010000167.1:0-12366 GCA_041741015.1 Pirellulales bacterium | reverse complement strand
CCGGCGCGCCGCTGCCGGCCGGCACAGACGAGCGCGACACCTGGGGCGTCGTTCGCCGCTCGAAGGTCACGGCCATGCGCAAAGCGATTGCCGTGAACATGGCCGGTTCACACTCCACGATCCCGCACGTCACGAACTTTGATGATGCCGATATCACCGAGCTTGAGCGGATCCGCAAGGGCGGGCTGTCCGACTACGTCGGCACCGACATCAAGCTCACGATGATGCCTTTCGTGATGAAGGCCGTGGCCCAGGCGCTGCGGCTGCACCCAATGGTCAATGCCTCGATCGACATGGAGAAAGAGGCGATCATCTACAAGCAGTACGTGAACATCGGCGTGGCCGTCGATACCGAGCGCGGACTCGTGGTGCCGGTGATTCGCGACGTCGATCGAATGAGCATTCCCGCAATCGCTAAGGCCCTGACCGAAACGACCGACAAAGCCCGCAGCGCAAAATTCAAGCTCGAAGACCTGAAGGGCGGCACCTTCACAATCAGCAATCTCGGCGCGGTGGGCGGAACGTATTCGACACCGATCATCAATCCGCCGGAAGTCGCCGTGCTGCTCCTGGGTCGCTCGCGAAAGTTGCCGATCGTGGGTGAAGGGGACAAGATCGACATCCGCCTGATGATGCCGCTCAGCCTCTCCTACGATCACCGTCTGGTGGACGGCGCCACGGCTGCCCGCTTCCTCAACGAAGTGATCAGCTACCTCAAAGTACCGGGTCGTCTGCTGCTCGCGCCGTAGTGGCGTGATGAGCGAAACCACAGATGCGGTGTGACCGTTGGCAAGTTGCGACGGAGCTTACAGCTCGCGCCAAGCCGCTTTGTAGCTACGTCCCAGGGTCATGATCCGGTGCAACAGGTTCTCGTAGCTGAGGCCGGCCACTTCGCCCGACTCGGCAAAATCCTCGCCGTAAGACAGATTTGGGTTCGGGTTGGCTTCCAGGACGTAAGCCTTGCCGTCCGCGGCTAATCGTAGATCGATCCGCGCATAACCCGTAAGGAACAGGGCCCGATAGGTGCGAATGCACTGTTTGATGATTGCGTTGGCCACCGAATCGGGGAGGTCTTTAGCGGCATTGGTTTCCACGCCCAGTTTTTGCTGGTATTCGTAGTCCCACTTCACTTTGGCCGTGGCAATCAGCGGCACGCGGTCGTCGGCCTTCTTGAACTCCAGCTCCCAGATGGGGAATGTCTGCAACCGCGAGTTTCCCACAATTCCGACGTAAAGTTCACGCCCTTCGATGTACTCTTCCACCAGCGCGTCCGACTGCACGTGATCGTGGACGAACTGCACGCGGTCTTTCAGTTTCTCATCGTTCGTCACGATCGAGGCCTGCGAGATTCCCAGCGAGGCTTCCTCACTGACACTCTTCACCACGAGCGGATAGTTCAGCCGCTTGGTGGGCTTCACGGCCCGCTTGAGCGGATAGACGGCGAACTTCGGCGTTGGAATGCGGTGGTATGAAAGGATCTGCTTCGAAAGCGCCTTATCGTGCGCGAGCATCAAGCCCCGCGGGTTGCAGCCGGTGTAGGGTTGCCGGAGCAGCTCTAAATAACTCACCAGATGCTGGTCGTAAATCGAGACACCGTGGAACTCTTCGAGCAGGTTGAAGGCGATGTGCGGCTGCCACTCGGCAACTTCCTTGCGAATCTTGCCCAGGTCGTCCCAGACGCCCAGCGGGCGGACTTCATGCCCCATTTCTTTCAGCGTGGAAACGACATCGTACTCGGATTTCCACTCCTGGATTTCCTTTTCCGAGTAGCCCTCCAGCGACTCGGGCGGCACGAGGTCTTCATGCACGAGCACCAGCACGCGCATCTTCTTGAACTCAGTCTTCTTCGCCTTCTTTGCCACGGTGGTCGCCTGTCGTTCAAGGAGAGGGCCGTTCTTCCGGTCGGGCCACAAGCAGATTGGCAAAGTTCGCCGGCCTTTACAAGGCCACGCGATGATAGCCGCCATGCAGGTAATTCATCGTCTGAACGGTTACCAGCACCAGCGCATCCCGCTGGGCCTGGTCCGCGGGGCGATCGATGCGCAAGTCGAGCTCGCCACAACGATCGATCATCTCCTCCAGCACCTGATCAATAATGTACTGATATTCGCCAGTCCAGTGAGCCACGGTTTTTCGTAGTTCCGCCCGATTGCGACGCAGAAATGCCGCGGCCGAGGTCGCGTTTGGAGCGTCCGCGGCGTCGGAGAACAGTCTGCGCAGATGTTGATCGTACAAGTTCGGCAAGTTAATGCCATATTGATCGCGGCGCTGCGCGTAGTGTTCGCCCAGCGTTTTGCGGAGTCTTCGCACCGGTTCGACATGCTCGCGCGAAACCACGGCGGGCTTCTCGCCGCGAATTTCTTCCATCAGCTCCGCGACGTACTCCAGTTTCTTGATCACCGGCCAGTCGTGATACGTTGCCCGCCAGGTTGACCGCGGACGAAGCCAAACCGCAAACGTCTCGGCGAAGTCTTCGGCCGGGTGCGCCTGCGCGTACGACGGCTCGAGGTGCAACACGTAGTTCTTGCTGTACGGCTTGGGGTGATAGTGCTCAGGGTACGGCGCCGTGTAACTGCCGAACAGCTTGCGATACTGTTTTCGGCGATGCAACCGATAAGCCGTATCGATCGCATGCCCCGCTTCGTGCCGTAAGATGCGCAGGCACCAGTCTTCCGTCCCGCCTTCCACTTCGAGCATCTGTTTACGCTCGAGCCGCGCCAGCCGCGGATGCGCAAGATAAAAAGGAATCGCGATCCCCGGCACGCCGTCAGGCGAGAACCATTCATCCGAGATCCAGACGTGCGGCCGGAAGCGAATGCCGCGATATTCGAGCTCTTCGTATAAGCGCTCGACGCGTTCTTCAAGCACGCTGTCTTCGACCGCGAGTCCCAGGTCAGAGATCCGCCACTTGAGCAGCTCTTCGTCAGGAAGGTCGGCCCAGGCCGGTCCTCTGGCGCGTCCATTGCGATGGGCGGGCCCGATTTTTCGATGATTCGCGCTCACGTGTTCCTGTGCGATCTGCCAGGCGTAACGGTGCTAGCCGTGGCAGTTCAAGCTCTAACGGAATTCTCGGCGGGGATTCCTTCAACTTCCGCTTCGGCGATCCCTCTGACAACCCAAGCATAATATGCATTCCCTCCAACTTTAGCTGCCTGGGGCGGGATCGTCGAGTCGGATCGCCGGCCGGAAGACGCGGACGCCCCATCGCGGTCGACATCCATGTCGATCCCACCCGGCAGATGCCCGTGGGCGGGCCGCCCCTGGGCTCCTATAATGGTCTGACGGGACGCGACGGTCGTCTCTCGGTTTCCTGCACTTTCCCGCGAAACGAGCACACCATGGGCGGCGAGTTTTCCACCATCGAGGCGGCCATCGAGGCCATTGCCCGCGGCGAGATCATCATCGTGGTCGATGCCGAGGATCGGGAAAACGAGGGCGATTTCATTTGCGCCGCCGAGAAGGTCACTCCCGAGGTGGTCAACTTCATGATCACCCACGGCCGCGGCCAGCTCTGCATGCCGATTTTGCCGGAAGTGAGCGATCGCCTGAAACTGGCGCCGATGGTCGAGGCCAATACCTCGTTCCTGGGCACCGCCTACACCGTGCCGGTCGACCACAAGAGCTGCCGCACGGGAATTACCGCCCAGGAACGCTCCTGCACGATTAGCGCCATCATCGATCCAACCAGCGTGCCTGGAGATTTCGTCCGACCGGGACATCTTGCTCCGCTGGTGGCTAAGGAGGGGGGAGTTTTAAGGCGAGCGGGCCATACCGAGGCGGCCGTCGACCTTGCGCGCATGGCGGGCTTGGCTCCCGGGGGAGTCATCTGCGAGATTTTGGGCGAGGATGGCGATCGGGCCACCCGTAAACACTTGTTTGAGCTGGCGCGCGAATATCACCTGGAAATCATCTCCATTGAGGAGCTCATCCGTTATCGCCGGGTTCGTGAAAAGCTCGTTTACCGGATTACCGAGGCCCAGCTTCCTACCAAACATGGCGAATTCAAGCTGATTTTCTATGGCGTCAAATACGAGCAGCAGCAGCCGTTCGTGCTCATGATGGGCGAGCCGGATAAAGGTCCCGTGCCGCTAGTGCGGCTGCATTCGGCCTGCTTTACGGGCGACGTGTTGGCTTCGCTGCGTTGCGACTGCGGCGATCAGTTGGATCAGGCCCTGCAGATGATCGCCAGCGAGGGCTCCGGCGTGCTGGTCTATCTGCCACAGGAAGGCCGGGGCATCGGGCTGGTGGAAAAGATCAAAGCCTATGCGCTTCAGGATCAGGGACTCGACACGGTCGAAGCCAACCTGGCCCTGGGTTACAAGGCAGACACCCGCGACTACGGCGTGGGCATTCAACTGCTTAAGGACCTGGGATTAACCAAGGTCCGCCTATTGACGAACAACCCCAAGAAGACGGACGCCTTCATCTATGGTGGGTTCGACTTGCAGGTGGTTGATCAGGTGCCGATTCACGCGCCAATCAACGAGCACAATGCTCGCTATCTCGCCACCAAGCGCGAGAAGATGGGGCACAAGATCCCCGACACGAAGTCAAAGAGCGGCTAGCGTGTCGCCACAAATAGTTGCCGTGCGTGGCCGCGTCGCGGTTTGACGATTTTCGGCCAGTAAATCGCCACGCTACAGCTACTATGCCCGGACCCAGAACTTCCACCATGGCACGGCCGGCTTGTGCCTGCGAGCCGCGACGCGCCTCTTTTGAATCGCGGCGTTCGTTTTCCGGGCATCGGGGGCCACCTGCATGTGCATCCGATTGCCGTTCACGTCAATCATCCCGAAGACGTTTGCACCCGCGAGTTGGGCGCTCGTGAGCTTGGCGCCCTTGAGGTTCGCCTCCTGCATATCCGCGCCGCGCAAATTGGCGCCAGTCAGGTCAGCAGCTCGCAAATCGGCCCGGATCAGCTTTGCGCTTTGGAAGTTTGCGCGCAGGTCGGCCATGGTCAGATCGGCTTCGCACAGGTCCGCTTCGATCAGAATGGCATCGCGCAACTGAGCATAACGCAAGATTGCCCCGCGCATGTGCGCTTCCTGCAATTCGGCGTTTTGCAGGTGCGCATCCGTCAGGTTAGCGTGCGAGAGGTCTGCATGCACGAGATTGGCGCCTTCGAGATAGACCCCATTCATGGTGCAGCCTGACAGATTCGCGCGCGCAAGATCTGCATCGCGCAGATCGGTGTTCACCAGATCAGAACCTGAGAGATTCACCCCAGTGAGATCGGCGCCGCGCAGTCGAGCACCGGCGATTTTACGATTGACGAGAGATTCGGCGTCGAGCGACAACAGCACGGCGCGGGTCTTTTTGTGCCTGATTTCGAGCATGCTTCCACCTGGCGGAACGGATGCACTTGGGAAGGCACGACCGCGAGGACTCCGGTCCGCTCGGGAAACGTCGCACCATTGAGGTCTGCGAGGTCTCGGCTTCGCATTCAAGAAAGAAGCCGCTCGCAGCACGCGGAACGTGCGTGGGGAGCATCCGGCGTCATCACAGCCGATCTACGGCAAACACCAACTTCAGGCGCTTCGCGCGTCCGCCGTCCAAACCTGGCGAGGGCACTTGCGAGCTACTGAATGCCACTGCTCTCTTCCGACCCGAAAACCGGCCCGCTGGCAGCCGGACGATAGTCTCATCGCGAGAGGAAATGCGTGCGAGTTGAATTGCGCGATGTGGATAGAAATCCGGTTCGATATGAATAAGTCTATCCAATACTCATTATAAATCCAACAGAAATTTGCGCGTTCGCGCGGCGCTGAATCTGACGCCCCCGCTGGAGAGTTAAGGCACCACGCGAATGATCTCCAAAGCCACTGAAACACCGTTTTAACAACTGTCATTTGCCGGTCGCTCGTGCTCGCCTATAACCAAAGTGGCTGGACCGACCTGCCCCGCACCTCGCTCGTTCTTATAGACGGCCAATAGCGCATGGATTTCCGCGTCGAACTCGAAATTTTCCGCGGTCCCCTGGACCTGCTGCTGTACTTGGTGCGCAAGCACGAGGTCGAGATCGTCGACATTCCAATCGCCCCGATCACCGACCAGTTCCTTGAGCACCTGGCCGTCCTGAAGGAACTCGACGTCAACGCGGTGGGCGACTTTCTCGACATGGCCAGCACGCTGGTCGAGATCAAGTCGCGCAGCGTCCTGCCCCGGGGCGGCGAAGTGGAGGACGAACTTTCCGACCCGCGCCAGGAGCTGGTCCGCCGCTTGCTCGAGTACAAGAAGTTTAAGGACGCCGCGAGCATGCTCGAGGAACGGTCGCGCGACTGGCAACAGCGGTTTGGCCGCCTGGCCAGCGATCAGCCCGAGCGCAAACGCGATCTCAGCCAGGAGGAGCTGCGCGAGGTCGAAATGTGGGATCTGGTAAGCGCCTTTGGCCGGATCATGCGTGAGGCGAGCAATGCCCGACCGTCGAACATCGTATACGACGACACGCCAATCCACGTCTACATGACTCAGATTAGCGACCGTCTTGCCGAGGAGGGACGTCTCAAGTTCCGCGACCTGTTCCGCCCCGGTCTGCACAAAAGCGCGCTAATCGGTATGTTCCTGGCCGTGCTCGAACTGGTCCGGCACCACAAAGTTCGGGCCGATCAATCTCAGCTGTTCGGTGAAATCTGGGTCCTGCCGGGTCCGTCAGCCAATGCCGAGCTCGACGTGGCGAAGGTCGATACGTACGAACACGGAGCGGCGAAGGACGCTTCGGAGTAAACTATGGTCGTCGGCCGCCCCTTCTTGCACCAGGGTTTCGCGAGCCTCTTCGATGTGGGCCAAGAACTTACTCTGTGCCGCAATCCTGCTGTCTGGGATCGCTCTCTTGACCGGCAGCATCCTGCCGATTCGGCCGCATGAACCGCGGCCAATCATTCGCCTGGAGCGAGAACTAAGTCAGCAAGCGGTCGTTCAGCAGGTCGATGCCGCGTTCGCAACGGCCTGGCGAGGGGTAAATATCGAACCAGCGCCGCCTGCCGATGACCTTATTGTCGCTCGGCGTATGTCGCTGGCCCTCGTGGGCTCGATTCCCTCGCTCGAGGACATTCGCCACCTGGAGAGTCTCCCCGCCGATCGTCGACTCGACATCTGGCTCGCCGAACTGCTGGCCGATCGCCGTTCGGCCGACTACCTGGCAGAGCGTTTCGCGCGGGCCCTGGTCGGCGTCGAAAACGGTCCGTTTCTGCTCTATCGCCGGCGCCGCTTTGTCAGTTGGCTGGCCGACGAGATCGCCGTGAACCGTCCTTACTCCGAGATCGTGCGGCAGCTCATCGCCGAAGACGGACTCTGGACAGACAAGCCGGCGGTCAACTTTGTGACCGTCACAATTAATCCCGATGACGACAACAAACCAGACCCGAATCGACTTGCGGCTCGAGTCGCGCGCGGGATGCTAGGCGTGCGACTCGATTGCGCCGAATGCCACGACCATCCGTTTGCCGATTGGAAGCAAGCCGACTTTCAAGCGCTTGCCGCCTTCTTTGCCGGCACCAGGCAGAGTCTGCGGGGCATTCGCGACTATCCCGGCGTGTTCGAAGTCGAGAATCTTCAGACAGGTGAGACGTCCGAGATGCCGCCAGCGGTACCCTATGATTCTCAACTGCTTCCCAAGAACGGCGACGCTCGCGCACAACTTGCAGTTTGGGTGACGCATCCTGACAACCGCGCGTTCGCCCGTGCGACGGTCAACCGAGCCTGGGCGATCATGTTCGGGCGACCGCTCGTCGAACCGATCGACGACCTGCCGGTGAGGGGTTCGTTCCCGCCGGCGCTCGAAATCCTGACGGACGAATTCGTCACCAGCGGTCACGACCTGCGACGGCTGTTTGCAGTGATTGCCAGCACCCGGGCGTTTCGCCTCGAGAGCCGCCTCTCCGAAACGCTCAACGACGAGTCGTACGACGTACACCAAGCACAGTTGGCCGTATTTCCGATCACCCGACTGCGTCCCGAGCAGGTCGTGGGTGCACTTCTGCAGTCGGGTTCGCTCACCACAATTGATTACGAGTCGAACATTCTCGTCCGCACCGCCCGGGCGATTGGTCAGATCGAATTCGTCGAACGCTACGGTGATGCCGGCGCGGACGAGTTCGACCCGCGCGGCGGCACGACGACCCAGCGGCTGTTGATGATGAACGGCGAGGCCGTGAGCGACCTTACAAAGGAAGAAGACCTGCTCTTCAGCACGGCGACGCGCATCGGGACACTCGCACCTGGCGACGCCGAGGCCGTGGAAACCTGCCTGCTCGCCGTGCTCACTCGTCGCCCGACGGTCGAGGAAACGGAATACTTCACTCGGCGCTTACGCGACACCCGCGGCGGCCAGCGAAACGAACGTCTCGGCGATATCTACTGGGCGCTTCTGAACACGACCGAGTTCTCCTGGAACCATTGAACGGGAGCGATGAGATGAGCATCGATTCAGTCGATCGTCCCTACGCTTGGGGACTGCCAGCTCCACCCTCGCGCCGCGGCTTCTTGACCGTCGCCGCCGCCGGTCTTCTCACCCCGCTGGCCACGCTGCTCGCACGCCGCGCCGAGGCCACGGATCCTTCGCGTGAGCCCGCCCAATCACTGATCGTGCTGTGGCTCGCGGGCGGGCCTAGCCAACTGGAAACATTCGACCCGCATCCCGGCCGGCAGATATCCGCCGAAACCCGAGCCATCGAAACCAATGTGAGTGGCGTCAAATTCGCCGCTGGTCTGCCGACACTTGCCCAGCATATGAGTTCACTCGCGGTCATCCGGTCCCTGCAGAGCAAGGAAGGAGACCACGAGCGCGGAACCTACCTGGTTAAGACCGGTTATCGCCCCGATCCCACTGCGGTGCACCCGGCGATTGGCGCGATCTGTTGCCATGAGTTGCCCGCGGCAGGCACCGATATCCCGCGCCACATTTCGATCCTCCCCGGTGAGTGGCCCGCTCGCGGCGGCTATCTCGGCGACCAGTACGATGCCTTCCAAACCGGCGACCCGGCCGGCAAGATTGCGGACGTCGCGCCGCAGGTGTCTTTCCCTCGCTATGAACAGCGGCTGAAAGATCTCGAAATGCTCGAGCGAGTTTTCGCACGCGGTCGCCGTACTGCCTCCGATGCCACGATGCACGCCCACCAGGTGCGCGAGGCGCGGCAAATGATGACGAGCGAACAACTCGAGGCGTTCAACATCGGCCAGGAACCGGCCGAGCTTCTAGCCGCGTATGGCGACACGCCGTTTGGCCGCGGGTGCCTGGCGGCGTGCCGACTGATCGAAGTCGGCGTCCGCTGCGTCGAGGTCACACTGAGCGGTTGGGACAGTCACGCGAATAACCACGAGGTCCACCAGCGATTGAACGCCACGCTCGACCCGGCATTCGCCACACTCATCGAGGATCTCAAACGCCGAGGCACCTGGGAGCGAACTGTTATCCTGTGCGGTGGCGAGTTCGGCCGCACGCCACGGATCAACCCGCTTGGCGGTCGCGATCACTGGCCGCACGGCTTCAGCGTGGCCCTCGCTGGAGGACCGATTCGCGGCGGACTGGCCGTCGGCGCGACCGATCCCCAGGGGAGTAAGGCCGTCGAGCAGCCTCGCCAGATCGGCGACATTCACGCCACGATTCTTACGGCGCTCGGCATCAACCCCGCCAAAGAACTGATCTCGCCAGCGGGTCGCCCCCTGAAGCTGGCCGAAGGGGCGGCGATTGGCGAGGTGCTCGCCTAAACCTCGCAATTCTAGTGAGCAGCGGCTACGGCAGGTTTCTTTGCAAGTTTTCTCCTCCGATTGAACCCCGGCCTCGGGTCGCGCTACCTATCTTGGAATACCGGCCTCGGGTCGGACGTGGGCCCGGAGGACCGCTGTGACCGATCTGCACGATGAACAACGACGCCTCGCCGAGCGGGCACTCGTAGTGCGAGCACAGGCGGGAGACCGCGCCGCGTTTAACGATCTCGTCGAGCTCTATCAGCGCCGCCTGACCTATTACGTGCACCGCTTGATCGGCGACGCCGAGCAATCCCGCGATCTGTTGCAGGATGTCTGGATCGAGGTATTTCGTCGCTTGGCGGGGCTTCAATCACCTGCTGCGTTTCGCATCTGGCTGTACCGGGTCGCGCATCATCGGGCTATTAAGCATCTCCGTCGCAAGGGGGTTGAAGCACGGGCTGAGGAAGTGATCGCCGACACGATTGGCGAGTTGGTCGTCGACGAACACGCCTTATTGGAGAACGCAGAACTTGTTCACCACGCCTTGGGAAAACTCACACTGGACCACCGCGAAGTGCTCACACTTAGATTTCTGGAAAATCTGAGCATTCACGAGATCGCCGAGATTGTCGGTTGCAGCGAAGGCACGGCCAAATCGCGACTGCACTACGCCAAGGCCGCGATGCGAACCATCATCGAAAGGGAGCGGACAAATGGCTGATGAAAAGGAACGTCACAAGCGGGTCAACGACTTGCTAGCTCAAGACTCTGAAATCAACGATGCCCATATGCAGGAGTTTCGCATGCAACTGGAACAACGACTCGCCGATTGGGAACGCCGTCAGGCGCGCCTGTGGCGCGTGATTTGTATCGCGGGAATTGCCTACCTGTTTGAGATGGTTTTCGCGTTCGCCTATTTGAATCACGTGCCGGCGGACAGCCAGCGCCACGTCGTGATTCCCTTCTTCATGGCGCTCTATTGGCTGACATTCCTAGTGCTGATCTACTCGGCCGCCTTGTATTTCGGCAAGTACATGCCGGCCATTCGCCGCATGCGTTACGACGTTCAGACGGTGATGATCTCGGAGCTGCAACTGCAAGTTCTCGCCATCCGCGAAGAGCTGCGGTCAAGAAAGTCGGGGGGCGATGTGTGACAGCAATGAAAGGTCCGGCGGACCTACGCCAGCACCTCTCGCAACTGAAAGTGAAACTTGCCGAGCTTGCCGCCGTAGTTGCCGGCGGTGATCGCCAGAATGCCTGGCCCGGCGGCGGCACGAATGCCGACGGCCATTGCATGTGCGATCGCGGCTTCATCGGCACCATCGATCACGATTTCGTACGCCGCGTTGGCCCCCTCAACCAGATTCGTCGGCACGCGGCCGCGCAGTGTGGGGCAATACGCGTCCGCCGTCGAAGCCTTGAGCGCCTTGTAGCGCGATCCGACTTTGCTGCCGCTGCGCGCCACGCCTCCGGGAAACGGCGTGATCACACCCGGCAAGGGGTCGATCGCCTGGATAGCCCGGCGCGCGGCAGCCAGCGCCACAACCTGCGACTCTCCTTGCAAAATAAAGTTGCCGCCGCCGATGCCCTTGGCCACAAACACACGGTCTTCCAGGACGAACTCGCCGTCCATTACCGGAATGCGCCAATAGCGCCGGCCGCCGATTAACTTGCTCTTCTGAAAACCGTCGCCAAAGTAGCGAATCGTTTTACCCAAGGGGATCCGCTCGTCCCCTTCGCCCAGGCCGTCGTAGACTGCCGTCGTTGGGCAAGTCATCACGCACTGTCCCACACGGTTCGGCACCACCGACTTCAAACTATCGGCTGAGAAACCGAACAAAAGCACTGCGGCGCCGGGCCGGCCGTCGGGAGTTTCCGCCGGAGACAAGGGTCGCTCACGCCCAGCTTCGCTGTCGCACGAGATAATTGAAGAGCTATACCCGGTCAGTTCGCGCACCGCCGCGTCGAGCCAATGCTCGTCATGCGCCGTAATCACCAGCCGCACGTAGCGCATGCGGAAGGCCTCGGCAAAGGTGTCTTCGATCTGGGTGCCGCTGATTTGCACGCTAGCTGGGGTCCTTTTGGCCCATCATGACCCGCCGCCGGCGCGTTGCCAAGTGCGGCCGGCAATTGCGGTTCGTTGCCCAGCTACCGGGAGCCCGGCACCCCTCCCCGAGGCCGCTCAAGCTTGCAACACCTCGCCGATTCCACGATACTCGGAGGTCGCGAGCAAGCTATTGTTCATCTGTTGAAGGAGCTGGCCATGCACATCCCGAACGGCTTTTTGACCGACCCCGTCTGCGCGGCGACAACTCTGGCTTCGGCTGCCGCTGTCGGCTATGGCATTGCCCGACTCCGTCGCGACGAACTGGCTTCCTCGGCCCCGTTGATGGCCGCTACCGGCGCAGGCATCTTTGCCGCCCAGTTGGTGAACTTTCCGATCGACGGTGCGACCAGCGGCCACGTGATTGGCGCGGCGCTCGCAGCCATTGCGCTTGGTCCGTGGCGCGGCATGCTCACCATGGCCGTTGTCCTGGCCGTCCAATGCCTGGTCTTTGGCGACGGCGGCCTGGCGGTGCTCGGCGCCAACGTGCTGAACATGGCGGTCGTCGCAACGCTGGTCTCTTGGGGCGTCTATCAGTTCACAACTCGTCGCCTCAGCGGTACACCCGGTAAGCT
>JBGSKX010000166.1:0-23759 GCA_041741015.1 Pirellulales bacterium | reverse complement strand
GGAGGCGATTCGGCGTCGGGCGCTGTCGTATGCTCCGCAGGCAATCTGGGCCGAGGCGGCGTACGTGCCGCGATACCTGCGTGATGCGGCGGGTGATGAGCATCCGCTCGATGCATTTGCGGGAAAGCCGCTCGCGGCGTTTTGCGGAATCGGCAATCCGGACGCGTTCCGACGTTCGCTGGAGGATACCGGCTTGAAGCTCGCGGGCTTTCGGACGCTGCCGGATCATTACGCGTATCCCGCGGCAGAGGTGACCGAGCTGGGAGCGTGGGCGAAGTCGGTTTCAGCAGCCGCGGCGGTTTGCACCTACAAGGACCTGGTGAAGGTGCGCGGGGCGTGGCCGGCCGGCGTGCCGCTGGTGGCGCTGGCCAGTCGGCTTGAGGTCACTGGCGGGCAGGCGGAGCTCGAAGCGGCGATTGCTCGCTCCATCGGTAAGGGACCGGAGTGCTAGCTTTCGCTCTGCCACTGTCTGGCTTGCCCAGGATCGCGAGAAGCGTGACTGCTATTGGTTGAAGGGCGTGGCGGCAGCTATCTTCGCTCGTCATGAACCAGCCAGAGATAGCACTTCTGATTTCCACGTACCAGCGGCCTGCGCATTTACGGCGGGCGCTGGAGTCAGTGGCCCTGCAAAGCGGGGTTGATGGTCTGATGGAAGTGGTCGTGACCGACGACGGCTCGACCGACGAAACGGCGAGCATCGTCAGCGAGTTCGCCGGGCGCGTGCCGTTTCGGGTGGGCTTCACAACGCACGAACACGGCGGTTTTCAGCTCGCCCGCTGCCGCAACGAGGGCGCCCGGGCCAGCACGGCCCCCTACCTGTTGTTTCTCGACGGCGACTGCATCCTGCCACGCGACCATGTGCGGAAACATCTCGATCATCGGTGGCCGAACACGGTCATGGCCGGCGATTGCGCGCGGCTCGAAGAAGAACCTTCCGACCGTGTCACGCTGGACGTGATCCGTTCGGGTGCGTTCACCGAGTGGGCCCCGGCCAGCGAGCTCAAGCGACTGCGGAAAGCCGATCGCAGTGCGCGGTTCTACCGGCTGATCCGCCATCCGACGAAGCCGAAGCTGATCGGCAACAACGTCGGGATCTGGCGACACGACTACCAGCGCGTGAACGGTTACGACGAAAACTATCAGGGCTGGGGCTGCGAGGACGATGATCTGCGGCATCGACTGCGGAAGGCGGGCATCGGCATCGCCTCGATCCTGCGGTGGACGCACACGTTTCACCTGTGGCATCCGAACGTGGCCAGCATGCCGGCCAATTGGAAAGACGGCGCGAACGTGCGTTACCTGTTGCGGCCCGGCCGATTGACGCAGTGCCGTAACGGCTTGCATAAGCGGTCGGTCGACGACCTGGCGATTCGCATGGTCGGAAAACCGACGGAAAGCCATCCGGTGGCCGATTGGCTGCGGGGGCGGTTCGGAATGAGCCCCAGCGCCGAACGCCCGGAGGTCGAGATCCTGGTGGGCGAAGGACGATTCAGCGGTCGAGCCGATTGCAACGTACTGATAGCAGTCGATCCGGCCCATGCGAACACTGTGAAGGGTGCCCACCTCGTGCTGCATCCTAAGAGCGGCGACGAAGTGGAGCGAGCGCTGTCCGAAGTGGCTTGAGCGGATCGCTCCACTTGCACGGGTGAGCCGCCACGCGGCCACCCATGGCACCCATACCTCTCGGCACTGTCAGAAACTCCTCTTGCCCCAACTGCTTGAGGCGGCCGATAATCGCGGCCCCGTGCGTACAGTCCGGTTGATGGACTAGAAACGCGCGCGGCCGTGGAATGGGAGGTTCCGCGGAGAAACTCTTTCATAGGCAAGGATGTCCTATGTGCCCACATAGCTTGGCGCACGCGCTCGACGGTCTCGGCAGGCCGCGGCTGTTGGTGGTTGGCGATCTGATGCTCGATCGCTACACCTGGGGAGACGCGCAGCGAATCAGTCAGGAAGCTCCGGTGATCGTGCTTCGCGCGGACCAGAGCGAGTCGCGCCCCGGCGGCGCGGCGAACGTCGCGAACATGCTGCTCGCGCTCGAAGCCGATGTGACCTGCGCGGGCGTCGTCGGCAGCGACGCGGCGGCAATCGAACTTCGCGAGATGCTGCACGCAGCCGGTGCGAACGTCGAGGGGATCCTGGCCGATCCAACGCGGCCCACGAGCGTCAAGCAGCGCTTCGTCGGCCGGGCCGATACGCGGCACGAAAGCCAGATTTTGCGGGTGGACCACGAGAGCTGCGCGGAGTTGGACGCCGAACTCGAGGCACGGCTGATCGCGCACCTCGAAGAGCAGCTTCCCTGGCACGACGCGCTTCTGATCAGCGACTACGGCAAGGGCGTCTGCACCGAGCGGCTGCTGCGGGCCGCAATCGACGCCGCGAACTTGTGCCAGATTCCGGTGATTGTCGACCCCAGCCCCACGTGTGAGCTGGATCGTTATCACGGCGTGTCGATCATCAAGCCGAATCGCCGCGAGGCGGAAAGCGTGACGGGGATCAAAATCTCGCGGCCAGCCGATGCGCTCGAGGCAGGCAAGCAGCTTTGCAAACGGCTCGACGCGAAGATGGCGCTGCTCACGCTCGATCGCGATGGGATGCTGCTGGTGGAACAAAGCGGACAGGGAGATATCTATCCCACGCAAGCCCGCAGCGTGTACGACATCACGGGCGCCGGCGACATGGTGATGGCCACGGTCGGCTTGTGCCTGGCCGCGGGAACGACGCCCGAGGACGCGGTGCGGCTGGCCAATATCACGGCGGGCATGGAAGTCGAACGAACCGGCGTGTCGGTGATTTATCGCGACGAAATCCGCGCGAAGCTGGCGACGATGGCCTTTGGCAGCGCGGCGAAGATTGTGGGCCGGGAACAGGCAGGCCGGCTTGCCGAGGAGCATCGCCGGCGGGGAAGCACGATTGTGTTCACCAACGGCTGCTTCGATCTGCTACATGTCGGCCACGTGAGCTACTTGTCGGAAGCGGCGAAGCTGGGTTCCACGCTGATCGTGGGTGTGAACAGCGACGCCAGCGTCAGGCGGCTGAAAGGTTCGAGCCGGCCGGTGATTTCTGAGTCGGACCGGGCTGCGATGCTCGCGGCCCTGGGATGCGTGGGCTATGTCGTCGTGTTCGACGAAGACACGCCGCATCGGCTGCTCGAGGCGATTCGGCCGAACGTGCTGGTCAAAGGTGGAACGTACCAGCCCGACGAGGTCGTGGGGCATGAGCTCGTCGAGGCGTATGGTGGCCGCGTGTGCGTGACCGGCATGGTTGACGGTGTGTCGACCAGCAAGATCCTCGAATCGCTGCGAAACACCGCGAAGCCGACAATTCCGGTCGAACCGGCGCCAACCCCGCGACCACTTCGCAAAGCGGGCTAGTAGCCATGAAACAAAAGCTCTCCGTCATCATTCCGTGCAAGAACGAGCGGTTGAACATTCGGCCGTGCATGGTTTCGGCCAAGCTGGTGGCCGATGAGCTGATTGTCTCGGATTCCGGCTCGACCGATGGCACGCTGGACATTATTCGCGAAGTGGGCGGCGCGCGGCTCATCGAGCGCGAGTACATCAACTCCGGCAACTTCAAGAACTGGGCGATTCCGCAGGCGACGCACGAGTGGGTGCTGATTCTCGACTCAGACGAACGCATCACGCCGGAGCTGGCTGAGGAAATCAACGCGTTGCTCACCAGCGGCCCACAGCATGACGGCTACGAGATCTATCGGGAGAATTACTTCCTGGGACATCGGATTCGGCACGCCGGCTGGGGCGCGGACAAGGTGCTGCGGCTGTTTCGCCGCGACCTGGGGCGCTATCAAGGCGAGAGCGATCACGCCGAGGTGAAAATCACGACGGGACGCGTCGGCCGGCTCAAGCAGCGGATCGAACATTACACGTACTGGAGCTACGACCAGTACTTCCGCAAGCTGCAGCGGTACAGCGTGCAGGGCGCCCAGAACAAGCTGGCGGCCGGCAAGCATGTGAACTTCTGGGAGATGGCGATCGCCCCGCCCTTGCGGTTCTTGCACTGCTACCTTTTTCGGCTGGGATTTCTCGATGGACTGGCCGGTTTGCAGATCAGCATGCTGACGGGCTACTCGTCGTTCGCCAAGCAGATTCGGATGTGGGAGCTCGAGCGCGGAAGGCCGCAGCCCGATCCGGAAGCGGAGCATGCGAAACAGATGAACAAGCAAGAGGGACGGCGCGAGGCGGCCTGAACAACCAAGTAACGAATGGGTAGCAGCGACAACTTGTTGTCTGTGTTGCTCGTAACTAAAGGGATCGGGGCACGCGTGACTGAGGTAGGAAGCCCAACTCCTAGTCACGCGATGCGTGAGCCCTGTTGTGCCGGAGGGACCCTGACAACCAGTTGTCAGGGCCACCCGACTATTGGTGTCCTCGAAGCGCGCTTCGGGCTAATATCGGAAACGAGTTGGATATGACGAAATACAAGAGCCCACGAATCCTGCTGGTGCGGAACGACCGGCTTGGCGATCTGGTGCTGACGCTGCCCGCCGTGCGTGCGCTCAGGCAACATTTGCCGATGGCGCATCTGACGCTGTGCGTCAGCCAGTATGCAGCTCCGCTCGTGACGGGTCTGGAAGGTGTGGATGAGATTCTGATCGACGAGCCAGCAGAGAAGGCCTGGAGCTTCTCGCGGCGGCTGCGCAAAATGCGGTTCGACGCGGCGATTGTCTTCAATACGAACACCCGGAACGCACTCGCCGTCCGACTCGCCGGAATTCGCAAGCGGGTGGTGTGGGGTTACAAGCCCGTGGGCTGGTTGACGGCCACGCATCCGGTGAGAGTGCATCGCAGCCGGCCGCCAATCCACGAGGCCGACTTCGCGATGCGGTTCGTCGAGAAGCTGGGCTTGCCGCGGACGCACGCGCCGCTCCACGCTCACCTGCCGATCAATCCGGCAGCGACCGCGCGCATCTCGACGATGATTCAACAATCGCTCGGCTGCGAAGGGCCGCTGTTCGGCGTGCATCCGGGCAATAAAAACAGCGCCTACAACTGGCCGATCTCCAGCTACGCCCAGCTCGTGCGGCGGCTCGTCGAGCGCGGCCGCGTGATGATCACTGGCAGTCCCGAGGAACGCGAGCTGGTCCAGCACGCGTGCAGCCTGCTCACGGCCGAGCAGAGGTCGCGGGTGCTGCCGCTGACGGGTTTATCGCTCGAGGAGCTGGTAGCGGCGATTGCCTTGCAGAAGTCGCTGGTGGTGTCGAGCACGGGGCCGATGCACGTGGCCGGCGCGGTGGGCACGCCCACGGTGGCGCTGTTCAGTCCGCACCCGGCGCATGTGCCCGCCAAGTGGGCTCCACTGGGAACGAATCACACGGTGCTCGTGGCGCCGCTCCTGGATGGCGAAGACCCGGCGGTGCCGGCCGAGCAAAGTGAAGAACTGATGTCGCGGATCGACGTGGGCGAGGTGTTCCACGCGGCCGTGCGACAGGCCGCGAGTGATCATGCGGTGCGGCAGGCAGCATGAGACTTTTGGGTGCCACTGCTAGCTTGTCCAGCAGTGTTCCTGTAGTTGATTTCACCTTGCTGCGTCGGACACGAACATCATCGCCTCGAAGCAAGCTTCGCTCGGCACTTCCCGAGTGCAAGGCAAGACCAGGGAAGAGCACTGCTGGGCGAGCCAGCAGTGGCACCCAGAGCCCCGCCGGGGCTGAGGAAATTGAAAAGCGTGAAACTTCCGGCTGTTTTTCTCGACCGTGATGGCACGCTCACCGAAGACGTGGGCTATCCGCATCGGCTGGAGGATTTGCGACTGCTGCCAGAAGTCATCCCGGCGCTGCAGACGCTGCAAGCGTTGGGGTTCGCGCTAATTGTCGTGACGAATCAGTCGGGCATCGCGCGCGGGTACTTCGACGAAGACCAGATGCGCGCGTTTCATACACTGCTCGGCGAGCGGCTGGAAGAAGGCGGCGTGCGGATCGAGGCGATCTATCACTGTCCGTTTCATCCCGAAGCGAGCGTGGCTGAATATCGGTGCGACTCGCCGTTGCGGAAACCGAAACCAGGCATGTTGCTGCTGGCGGCCGAGGAACACGGGCTCGACCTGGCGGCCAGCTATGCCATCGGCGACAAGAAATCAGACGTGCTAGCAGGGCAAGCTGCCGGTTGCCGGACGATTCTGGTGCAGACGGGCAAAGCCGGCGCGGGCGAGCCGGAGCTGGCGACGGAACCCGACTTTGTGGCGATCGATCTGGCGGCAGCGGCTGAGTGGATTAGTGCCAAGTGCGAAAATGGCATTCCCCGGTGTGACACGACGGCGTATCCTGCCAGCCCTAAGTTAGGGCAATCGGCAGGAGCTCGACGGTGAATATCGGGATCTTCATTCCGAACTGGATCGGTGACGCGGCGATGAGCACGCCGACGCTCCGCGCGCTGCGGCTTCGCTACGGCCCCGAGGCCCGGCTGACCGGCATCCTGCGGCCGTATGTGGCTGACGTACTGGCCGGTACACCCTGGCTCGATGAACTGATATACCTCGACCCGCGCTCGTCAAACGCAGAAGAACGCACCTGGCCGGCGCTCAAGAGAATGCGGCGGGCGAACTTCGACGTGGTCGCCCTGCTGACAAACTCCTTTCGCACAGGCTGCCTGGCCAAAGCCTCGGGCGCCCCGGTGCGCGTGGGTTATGTGCGCTACGGGCGCGGCCCGTTCCTGTCGCATAAGCTGTACAGCGAACTCGCGGGGGGGCGCCGCGTGCCCAGACCCGAGATCGATTCATACTTGCGGATTGCCCACACGCTGGGTTGCACGGAGCAGTCTCGGCGAATCGAGCTGGCCACGTTGCCGGCAGACGAGTCGCTGGCCGATGCCGTGTGGAGCAAGCTGGGGCTGCCGGCCGACAAGCGCGTGGTGGTGCTTAACTCGAGCGGCGCCTATGGCGCGGCGAAGCTTTGGCCGAGCGAACACTTCGCCCGGCTGGCAAAGCTGCTCGTCTCGCGGCAGGATCTGCACGTGCTGGTGGTCTGCGGGCCGAACGAACGCGTGCAGGCTCGAGAGATTGTACGGCTGGCGGGCGATGCGCGCGTCGTGAGCCTGGCGGAAGAGAGACCTTCGATCGGGTTGACGAAAGCCTGCGTGCGACGAAGCCGGCTGCTGGTCACGACCGACAGCGGGCCGCGGTTCTTTGGCGTGGCGTTTGGCGTGCCCGTGATTACACTGTTCGGGCCCACCAGCGAAGACTGGACGCACACCTACTACGAGAAAGAACTGTGTCTGAGCCACGCGGTACCGTGCGGTCCTTGCGGCAAGCGGGTGTGCCCCTTGCAGCATCACGACTGCATGCGTCTCTTGAGCGTGGAGCGCGTGTATGAAGCGGCCGTCGGGCAGCTTAATCTGAATCGCGAGACGATCGCGGCCTGAGATGCGAGGCGAGCGCTTCCCGAGACAGGCATTTCCGGTTTTGCCGAGCGCAAGGCAAGATCATCGAAGAGCACTGCTCGGCTGGGCCAGCAGTGGCACCCGGCGAGAGCGAGAGTCGTCGTCAGTGGCCGAGCCGACTACAACACGTGGATCGTGTTGACGACTTCGAGGCCTTCGGCGTGCTGGCGGACCAGTTCCTGGGCGAGCTGTTTGTGGTAGAAGCTGCTCACCTGGCCGACGAGAACGAGCGTATCGCCTTCCGAGCGGATGACGAGCTCGCGAAGCGCGTAGACCGTGCTTTCGGAGAGTGCCAATTGGGCTTTGGCCAGAACATCTTTTGCCGCGAGTACAGGCATGGATGCTGCCTCCCTCCTTGGACCACGAACCGATTTAACGATGCAGCGCTGCCAGAGCACGCACGGGCGTGGGTCCCTGTTCTATGGGGACCCAGTCCTGTCGGAGAGCGACTATCCTGTCCTCTTTCCGGCAGATACACTCCCCCCAAATCGAGAACTGTGGGGAGCGTGAGCGCGCCAGCCGCTGCCGGCTAACCACGAGGTTTCAATGTAAGGCATCAGGCTTGAATGTCAACCACATTCGACCTTGTTTGAACAACCGCCGCGAGTGCGCTCTGAGAGCGCACTCGCGGCAGCTAGCAATGCCATTACAGAACGAGACGTTCCCGCGAACGGGGACAGTCCCCAGCGGGCACGCTATTTGATCTTGCCGCTCTTCACGAGGTAGGCGATCACCTCGTCGGCCAGCGTCTCGGCGTCTTTCTTGCCTGCATCCAGCACCAGTTCCGGCTTGGCCGGAGCCTCGTACGGATCGTCGATGCCGGTGAAGCCCTTCAGCTCGCCAGCCCGGGCCTTCTTATAGAGGCCCTTCGGGTCGCGGGCTTCGCAGATCTCGATCGGAGCGTCGACGAAGATCTCGATGAAGTCGCCTTCGCCCATCGAGGCCCGGACGGCGTCGCGATCGCGGCGATAGGGGCTGATAAAGGCGGTCAGCGTGACGGCGCCAGCTTCGGCAAACAGCTTGGCGACGGCGCCGATGCGGCGAATGTTCTCTTCGCGATCCTGGGCCGAAAAGCCGAGGCCGAACCGCTTGGCGTACTCTTCGCCGTGCCGCTCCTTGAGCATGCCGGGACCGGCGTTCAGGCCGTGACGGACGTTGTCGCCATCGAGCACGTAGCTGCGGACGCCCCGCTTGTGAAGCTTGTGGTCGACCAGGTTCGAGACGGTGCTCTTGCCGCAGGCGCTGAGGCCGGTGAACCAAATGACGCAGCCCTTGTGGCCGTTGAGCTCTTCGCGCTCGTTGCGGCTGACGCTGTGCTCGTGCCAGGTTACGTTGGTGTCGTTCGCCATGGGCTGGGGTGCTCCTTTGAAACTCGGTGACTTGCGGATGTTTTGCCAATTATGCGAAACCGCAATGATAGCCGAGCGGGGTGCGAGGCGCAAAGGGGAGGTGCTTGGCAGCGGGCGGAGCATGCGATTCATTTAGCGACGGCGGGCTACGCCATTAACGATCTCCTGGCTGAGATTCGAGCGTGTCGTACGGATCGGGTGCCACAGGTGGCCGCGTGGCGGCTCACCTGTGCTCTTCTGGCAGTGGCAGCACGGGCTCTTCTCGGTCGAAAACGTGCACAGGAGACTGCTGCGCAGCACCTGTGGCACCCAAGCCTTGGACCGGTAATTCCCAGCCCCGGCTATTGACGATCGCCCCTCCAGGGCTGCGGAATTGCCCCGCTACTCAATCCCGGCCAATTCGCAGAGGTTGGCGCTCATCACGCCTTCGGGACAGCTCCAGACGAGGAAGAACAGAGCCTCGCGGCACCAGCGGCCGGCCGGATGGCCGACGACGTAGCCCGTGCCTTTGGCGGCCGAAAGCGCGGCCTGCGAGGCGCGGAGCGCGATGCTGTTGGCCGCGGCGCGGAGCGTGTCGTTCGAGCAAACCTGCACGCCGCCAGCAAGCTGCAAAAGACTGTCCGCGAGTTCGGTGTGTTCGTGACGCAGCTCCGCAGCAGGACTGGCCAGAACCAAACGCGCGAGCGATTCGTGCTCGAGGAAGTCGATCGCCGCGCCGGCCAAGCCGATCGCGAGCGTCGAAGTTTGCAGTCCGCCGGTGCCTGCCCCCACGCCGGAGCGCATCACGTCGTGCGCCGGACCGGCGAGCAGCCACTCGGGGCCGAGACGAACATTATCAATCTCGACCGGACCCGTGGCGCTGGCCGTGAGGCCGACAAGTTTGGGCGGCGTGGGAGTCGTTACGCCGGGCAAGTCGGTTGGCAGTGCGACCAGGATCTGCTGACCGTCTTCGAGCGTGGCGCCGGTCACGACGATGCTCGCGTGAGGCGCGCCGGTGACCCAGGGGGAAAAACCATCCAGGATGAAACCGTCGCCGTCGGGCGTGGCGCGGAGCACGGGTTTGGCCAGATGCCGGCGGCTGGTCGTGAGATGCGAGATGCCAACCGTGGCAAAGCTGCGGCCGGAAACCAAGTCGGGGAGCAGCCGCTCTTTGAGAGCGTCGTTCGTGCTGCCGGCAATGCGCTGGCAGGCACCGGTTCGCTGGGTGATGATAAACGTGGTGGTGAGGCAGGCTGCGCTGAGCCGCAAGTAGCCGCGGACGATGTCGGCGTCGCTCCACTGTTGGCCGCCCCACTCTTGCGGCATGAACCACTCGAATACCCCGGAGCGGCCGCAAGCCCGCAGCTGTTCGGCTGGCCAGTGGTCGTCCTGGTCGATGGCGGGGGCCAATTCGGCTAAACGCGCGGCCAGTTGGTCAAGAGCGGGGTCCAGCGGCGAGACGATAGTAGTAGAGGCCGTCATGGAGCGTCGTCCGCTGAAGTTTGGTGCGTGAGGAGAAAAGGGAATCGACAGCCACGCTCGCCGCCTCTTATAATCTCGCAGAGCATGACCTACAGTTAACTCTAGTGAAGTGGCTGAGGTCGGGCAACTTCTAGGCGGCACGATGTCTGTGGCGGACGGTACATTGTGGGGTCGCTCCACATTTGTCACATCGCTATAATTCGGCGCTTTTTTTGCTGTCTGGAGGATTGCATTAGATGAGTCACACCGAAGCCGCGCCGTCACAAGCTTCGCATAAATTGTCGCTCTCCGAGCTATCGCCGCAAACGTTGTACGACAAGTGCGTCGCGCTTGCTCGCAACTTGTGGTGGACGTGGCATCCGGAAGTCATCAATCTCTTCCGCGATCTGGATCCGATTCGCTGGCGACAGCTGGATCACAACCCGATCGCGCTGCTGAGCGAATTCACGCCCGAGCGATTGGAGATGCGCGCCGCGGAGCTCGTGCTCTATAGCCGTATCAACTACGCCTATCGCCGGCTCAAAGAATACATGTCGAACACGCACACCTGGGGTCGGACCCATGCGGGCGTGCTCGGCGGCAAGCCGGTGGCTTACTTCTCGGCCGAGTTCGGCATTCACGAATCGGTGCCGATCTACTCCGGCGGTCTGGGCGTGCTTTCGGGCGACCATATTAAAAGTGCGAGCGGATTGGGCGTGCCGCTGATCGCGATTGGTCTGTTCTACGACCAGGGCTACTTCAAGCAGCACCTCGACCTGGACGCCTACCAGCGCGAAGAGTATCTCGACACGAAGGTCGAGAACGTGCCCATGGAGCCGGCCATCGGCACCGATGGCAAGCAAGTCAACGTCATGATCGAGACGCGGACGGGCGAATTGCACGCCAAGGTCTGGCTGATGCACGTCGGCCGCGTGAAGCTGTACCTGCTCGACTGCGATGTCGAAGGGAACAGCCCCGAGGATCGCGAGCTGACCAGCCGGCTGTACGGCGGCGACCATCGCACGCGGATTCGCCAGGAACTGGTGCTGGGCGTGGGTGGCGTGAAAGCGCTCGCGGCGCTGGGTATCTCGCCGGGCTGCTATCACCTGAACGAAGGTCACAGCGCGTTCGCCACGCTGGAAGCGATTCGCGAACGAATGTCGAACGACGGAATGAGCTTCGACAGCGCACTGCGCGACGTGGCTCAGCACACCGTATTCACCACGCACACTCCGGTGCCCGCCGGTCACGACCGCTTCGACGGCGGATTGATCGAAGAGCATCTGGGTCCGTTGCGCGATGAGCTGAAGATCAGCTACGAACAATTGATGGGCCTGGGCCGCGTCGAGCCGCATAACGAAGGCGAAAGCTTCTGCATGACGGTGATCGCGCTGAAGCTCTCGCGCAGGGCCAACGCCGTGAGCTGCCTGCACGGTTATGTCTCGCGCCGGATGTGGGCTCACCTGTGGCCGTGGCGCGTCGAAGAAGAGATTCCGATCGGCCACATCACCAACGGCGTGCACGTGCCGAGCTGGCTGGCGTGGCAGATGCTTCAGCTTTACGAACGTAACTTCCCGGCTGGCTGGCTGCAGCGGATGGGCGAACATGAAGCCTGGAAAGGCATTCACCAGGTCGACCCGGGCGAACTGTGGGAAGTTCACTACGCGCTCAAGAACCTGCTGTTGGCGTTTGTGCGCCGCCGCGTGAGTCGGCAGTGCCGCCGCCGGGGCGAGAGTGACGCCGTGGTGGAAGCCGCGCGGAACCTGTTCGATCCGAACATCCTGACGATCGGTTTCGCTCGCCGGTTTGCGACTTACAAGCGTGCCGACCTGTTCATGAGCGACATGGAGCGATTGAACGCCCTGGTGAACGACGAAGATCGACCGGTGCAGATCGTCGTGGCCGGCAAGGCACATCCGGCCGACGAACCGGGCAAGCAGCTCATCAAGAAGATTGCCAACCTGCGGCACGACGAGCGGTTCGCCAACCGGGTCGTGTACCTGGAAGACTATGACATCAACGTCTGCCGGCACTTGATTCAGGGTGTCGACGTGTGGCTGAACAACCCGCGCCGTCCGCTGGAAGCCTCGGGCACGAGCGGTCAGAAGGCAGTGCTCAACGGCGGGCTGAATTGCTCGGTGCTGGACGGTTGGTGGGCGGAAGCTTACGACGGGTCGAACGGGTTTGCGATTGGCACGGGCACGACGCACGTCTCGGACCAGATCACCGACGAGCGCGACGCCGAGTCGCTGTTCCAGGTGCTCGAGAAGCAAGTGGTGCCGCTGTTCTACGAGCGTGACGTGGACGGTCTGCCGCGCGGCTGGATCCAGATGATGATGAACTCGATTGGCTCGCTGGCCTGGCGGTTCAGTGCTCACCGCATGGTGATGGACTACACGAAGAGCGCCTACCTGCCGGCCGCCGGCGGCGTAAGCTGCGACATGAGTCTGCGGTAGTTTGTAGCCGCGGCTTTGAGTTTGAAATTCAAGAACCACGGTCACCGATTGAACGGTGGCCGTGGTTTTTTGTTGGGGCGACGGCGGTGAGGGGTGCATTTGACAATACCGTTGCCCTTCCGGGCTTTTAGCCCCGGAGGGGCGAACGTTAATAGCCGGGGGTGGAAACCCCCGGAATGAGGGTCCATAATCACGTTTGAGCCCCGGAGCGGCGGCACTGCGTTGAACAATGTCAGGGGCAAACCATGCCTCAATCGTTCGCGGCGATCTATCTGCACATCGTGTTCAGTACGAAGAATCGCGAGCCGCGCATCGATCGCGATTTGCAACCGCGTCTATTCGCATACTTCGGCGGCATCGCGAACAACCATCAGTGCGAGCTCCTTGCCGCCGGTGGAATGCCAGATCACGTGCACTTTCTGGTCTCGATTGCACGCACCATGAGCACCGCCGAGATGGCCCGATTGATGAAGGCGAACTCATCGAGTTGGCTTCGCACTGAAGGTCGTCCTGACATTCGTTGGCAGGATGGGTACGGGGCCTTCAGCGTCAGCCAGTCAAACCTGGAGAGCGTTCGCGAGTATTTGGCCGCGCAGGAGGAGCATCATCGGAAGTTGTCGTTTCAGGATGAGTTCAGAGAGTTGTTGCGGCGGCATCAGATCTCGTGGGATGAGAAATACGTGTGGGGATGATGGCCGAAAACGAGTGTCGCCCCTCCGGGGCTGAGGAGATAGAAGAAATGATTCTGGGTGGCGGTTTCGTGTCCGGGGGTTTCCACCCCCGGCTATTAACGGCCGCCCCTCCGGGGCTAACACCGCTTTCGCTGTGATACAATTGCGGATGATCACGGCGAAGGACCAAATGAACCTCACTGAACTACTTCTGGGATCGACAGTCATCTGGATTCTGGTGACTCCCGTACTGTACTACTGCACCGGGAGAGTGTGGCTTCCAGAATCGTGGTATGCATCATTCCTAGGGCTGTTCATGCTTAATCTCGTCTGTGCGATGGCCTACAAGTTAGTCACTCGCTTCAAGCAATTCGTCACGCACGCAAAGCGTGCTTGACCGCCACATGCGGGCATATCCACGATTCAGAGAGGCGCGCGCGGGCTGCTGGCCGTAGAATCTCTGGGCTGTTTCGAGGTGGGGCGTGCCGAAGCAAAAGGCAACACCATGACACAAGGGAACCTAACGGTGATTCGGATCCTTACCGCGGGAATTCTCTGGGCTGCTGCCGTCTTTGCGTTGGTGGCTACGGGAATGGCATATTCGGAGTTCTCTTCAGAATTGCACGGATCTCGATTGCCGGCACACTTTCAGCGCAAGATGCTCACCATGCAATTGGCCCCGCTCTTGAGCGGAGCGGCGGCTGGAGCCGCGATCAGTCTATTGACCCGATTCCGCGGCGCCTGGCTGTGGGGTCTGCTGGCGATGCTCCCCCTGACCTTGTTTATGATCCGATTCTGCCTGAAGTACGTGCTGATTAACGATCATCACTGAGCGGCGAGTGCCGGACCTCTGGCGTCTGAGGAGAGATGGAACGGAAATGATTTGACTTGCGGTTCCGTGTCCGGGGGTTTCCACCCCCGGCTATTAACGGCCGCCCCTCCGGGGCTGAGAACAAACCTGGCAGCCTTGTGGCATGCTTGTGGTCGATGTGAATCAGCCCACCTCCCGCGCACCCTTTCTCAATCGGGCCTTTTGCGCTACAATTTTCCGTTTGCCCGGCAGAGGGCCGCTTTCTGGCTTCTGTCCGGGCGGTGTGCCCAGAGGCGTATCCACACTTTGGTCGTAAGGAACCCCGGTCCATGTCCACCAAGCAGCAATTGCTCTCGCAGAAGATCAAGCACGTCGACATCAAGCAGCACAACGTGGTGCCGGTGGTCGAGGCAATGCAGCACATGGCCTTTTCCGCCCGCGATCTGGCCCGGGCGGCCGACATCTACGACCGGATGCTGCGCGACCAGGACTGCGGCATCATCCTCTGCCTGGCCGGCAGCCTGATCAGCTCGGGCCTCAAGCAGGTGTTCGTCGACCTGGTCCGGAACCGGCTGGTCGACTGCATTGTGAGCACGGGGGCCAACATCGTCGACCAGGACTTCTTCGAAGGCCTGGGCTTCAGCCACTACATCGCCGACGAGCGGCTCAAGGCGGGACTCGACGACGACAAGCTCCGCGACCTGAAGATCGACCGGATCTATGACACGCTGATCGACGAGGATGAACTGCGGATTTGCGACGACACGACCAAGATCATCGCCGACAGCCTTCCGCCCAGGGCCTACAGCTCGCGCGAGTTCATCCGCGAGATGGGAGCCTACCTGGCCGAGCATGGCAAGACAAAGGATTCGATCGTGTTGGCGGCGTATGAAGAAGACGTGCCGATCTTCTGCCCGGCGTTTTCCGATTGCTCGGCCGGCTTCGGGCTGGTCGCGCATCAGCACGCCCGGGGCGATCAGCCGAAGGTGGCGATCGACAGCGTGAAGGATTTCTACGAGCTCACGCAGATCAAGATCGCCAACCCCAACACCGGCATTTTCATGATCGGCGGCGGCGTGCCGAAGAACTTCACGCAGGACATCGTCGTGGCGGCGGAGATTCTGGGCGAAGACGCTCCGATGCACAAGTACGCGGTGCAGATCACCGTGGCCGACGTGCGCGACGGAGCATTGAGCAGCAGCACGCTGAAAGAAGCCTCGAGCTGGGGTAAGGTCGACACGGCCTTCGAGCAGATGGTCTTCAGCGAAGCCACGCTGGCCGTGCCGCTGATCGCGGGCTACGCCTATCACAAGGGCGGCTGGAAGAACCGGAGCGCGAAGCGCTTCGCGCGGCTGCTCGAGCCGGCCGAAGTGAAGTAGGGATTCGGGTCGGCGGTTAGGGTTTGAGTGATTCCTCCTTCATCCTGCTGACTTCGAACTTGCTTCCATGTCTAAAGACTTCGGGCTGATTGCCGACGACTATGCGTTCTTCATGACGCATGCCACGGAAGCCGAGCACGACGCGGCGGATTACGCGCGCGAGCTGGCGGGGTTCGCCGAGGGACGTTCATCCGTGCGGATGCTGGATTTCGGCTCCGGCGGCGGCGAGTTCACCGAGCGGCTGCTCAAGAAGCTGGCCTGGCCAGCCGAGAATCTCGCGCTGCACCTGGTCGAACCCGTCGAGAGTCAGCGGGCCGAGTCAGTGAAGCGCTTGCAAAAGTATGCGACGTGTTCAGAGGCGGGTGCGCCGGCAATCGCGACCAGCGCGCGGCCGCCGGACGCGAACTCGGTTAAGCCGTTCGACGTGATCGTGTCGAACCACGCGCTGTACTACGTCAACGATCTGGCCGAGACCGTTCGCGGATTGGTCGGCTTGATGGCACCGGGCGGCAAGTTGCTCGCAGCGATGGCTTCCTGGCAGAACACGCTCATGCGGCTCTGGCAATTGGGCTTTGGGCTGATCGATCAGCCGGTTCCGTACTATGCGGCGGATGATCTCACTGCCGAGCTCTCGCACCTGGAAGTTCCATTTCGCACGAGCAAGTCGCACTACGAGCTGCGCTTCCCCGACAGCGAGCAGAACCGGCTGCGGATGCTGCGGTTCCTGCTGGCCGAGCATCTGGACGAGATGCCGCAGGATGAGCTGCTGGCGTTCTTCGATCAGTATGCCAAAGGCGGCGAGATCGTCATCCGCACGTGGAGCGAGCACGTGGTGGTGGGCTGATCCCTTCAGTCGCGGCGCGCCGCTAGGTTCAGCGGCGACGGCGAAAGGCAAAAGCCGCGGCGAGTCCCAGCAGTGCCAGGGCCCACGTCGAGGGCTCTGGAACGATCCGCTGCGTAAAGGCAAAGTCATCTAGTATGCCGCCCCAGTGGTTGTTTGCGTCGGGGTCATAGTTCGGATTGCCCGGATAGAGGATCTTGAGCTCTGCGGTCGTGCCGGCGAAGGGGACGACATTGGCAGCGAATCGCCGGCGGAACGGCTCGGCGAATTCGACGAGCGTGAGTTGAACCCCATTGAGATAAACCTGGGGCTTATCCCCTTGCACGACGAACTCGATCGCCTTGGCGTTGCCTGGTAAGTCACCGGTTTGAGAGATCCAGTTATCTTCGGGCTGCTCGATGGCTCCATTGCGAACGTACACGCTGAATCGACCCGAGATTGCCGGAGGACTCCAAGGTTCGGGAGCGCCATCTTCGGTGAGCATCGTGAGCCGGCCCATGCCGAGATGTCCTGTGCCGTAAAAGACGCCGCCTGGCCCCTCCCAACCGGGAAGGGCGAGATCCCAATCGAGCAAGCCGAACATCGGATCGTTAACGACAACCGTGGCCTGCTCGAAGTCGAGGTTCGTGAATGGCGCGGCGGCGGCCGTCGTCGTACGGGCGAACGTCAGGCATAAGAGCGGTAGAACGGCAAGCAGGCGAGCGGCAGGTCGTGCGAGGCGGGTTTTCACTTGTGGCAAGGTCCTGGTTGAAAATCGGTGGTGGAAACATCGCACATGAAATCTGCTTCAGCGAAGATCGCAGGAGCCAAAGTGCATCAAGCGGCTGTGCACATGAGATTGTGCGACGGGCGATGCAGGCGATCGTGATGCAGCGGTGCGACGGTTAGCGGCATCCAGCGGTGGGGGTGGCAGCTAAGTGCATAGATTACCCCCCCTCTTAGAAATGGTCAAGGAAAATTTTGGTGAGCCGGTTGTTCGTCCTCGGGACGACGTTACCACACTCCGCAGTCGCGCATCAGCCTGAAGGCAATCGCTTGTAGCTGCGGATCGGGCGCGCTGGCGTTCGATGCCGGCCAAAGCTTGGAGATGCGATCCTGCGAATAGCGAATCTGCACCCGCAGATTCTCAAGGCTTTTGGGGTCGCGCAGCTCGAGATAGAAGTGGCAGGCGCCCTCGATGTAGCGCTGGCGAGATTCGTTGCGAACGTGTTCTCGTTCGAGTTCGGTTGGAGCGACTTCCGGCTCGATGGTCGATACAAGAAACCGGCTCGAGGCGGCGGCGGCCTCGCCCAGTTGCGTGGTGCGGACGATCAACTCTTCGTCGGTCAGCCCGAAAAGGTCCTCTTTGGAAGACCACGACAAGAGCGGGCGCATGCCGTCCAAGAGGATCGGACGCAACTTCTCGTCTTGGATAAGCTCAGCAAACAGCCGGTCGCTGTTGGCGGCGGCGTAGTGATGCTGCCAGTGCTCGAACAGATCTTTGCGGCCGCGTCCCGACTCGACGTAGCCGCGAACGTCCGCCTGAATCGCCTTTCGATGTTTGGCACGTTCGATGTCAGCCGCCGTCGAGCGGCTAAGTTCCTGGGCTAGAGTGCGGTGGGAGTCCGCTCGCTTCGCCGAGTGCTGAAGCCACTGCTCCAGTTTCTGCATCAGTAGCAGTTGGAATTGGAGGTCTTTGACTTCGGCCTGTACTTTCGGCGACAGGTGCTCGAAGCGCTGGGCGAGCGCAGCGTGCGATGAGGAGACCAGCGCGAACACAAGAGCCGCGAGCAAGGCGGGTTTCATGGCGGAGCGTCCTGCGGGTAGGAGCAGCACAGAGTCGCTGGCTCGACTTATACCACAGGGGGGATGGCCGGGGATACGTCAGTGAGCAATACGCGAAATGTCCGGCTGGGTGGCCGCGACAGCTTGTCGGTGTCGCACAGCGGCTGGAGGATGCCAATGAAACGTGAGCAATTGGAAAAGCTTGCCCTTGGGATCGCGCTTCTTGATCCCTCTTGTGCCGGAGGCACACTGACAAACAAGTTTGTCAGTGCCACCCGACCGGATCGCTCACCATGCCGATCGATATTCCGTTCGTGAAAACAACCCCCGGGCAGAGCCCGGGGCTGCTCAGGCCGCTTATGCGACCTTGGCGGGGCGCGGCGGCATGTAGGTCATGAGCTGACTGACGCCCCAGGCTTGTTCCTCGGCGAGCAGCTTCGTGACGCGGTCGGAGGTGTTGCCGCGGCGGCCAAGGAACACGCGGAGGATCGTGCCTTCGCCCGTGCGTTCGACATCGTGCAGCACCAGCTTGTGCCGGGCGACAAGATGGGCCAGCGAGGTGAGCGAGAAGCAGTTGCGCTGACCCGTGTGGGCGGACCAGAGCGCCCGGCGTTCGATCAGGTGCTTCACGTAGGGCGTGTCGATGATGGCGACGCCCGAGTCTTTGAGCACGGCGTGCAGGCCGCCGACGACGGTGTTCAGATCGCCGACCAGCGAGAGGCTGTGATGCATGTGCACCACGTCGGCGCTTTGGCAGCAGAGCGCGAGCTCCACGGCGAGCGGTTTGTCGAAGTGGCGGCAGAGCGTGGGGACGTTGTACTCGAGCCGCGCGAGCTCGGCCAGCTTCACGGCCGGTTCGATGCCCAGCACGGGGATGCCGGCGGCGAGGTAATCGCTCAAGAGGCGCCCGTCGCGGCTGCCGATCTCGATGACCATGCTCGCGGGCCGCAGCTTTTGGGTGGCGATGATCTGCTGCGTGAGGTGGCGCGCGGTCCAGGCGGTGGTATCGCTGGTGCGTACGACGTCGCCGGCCGAGGGCGAGCGGCCGCTTTCGCCAATGCGATGCACGAGCGTACAGGCGGGGCAGAAGACGAGTTCTTCATAGTCCGTCGTGGGCCGGGTGGCGTAGGGCGACTTGGCCGGTCCGCCGGGCTGTTCCCACCGTGCAATCGACTTGAGCGAAACGTTTCCACACGAGCGACAGCCGGTGTTGTGCGACATGACTGAGTCAAACCCTTGGTTGAGGAGACAAACCTTGATGAAAGGTTCTGTTTCGTTCTTTTGAGCCGCCGGAATCGTGTTCCCGTCGGGGGCGGGATAGTAACTGAATCGGCCCTTTTCGGTCAACGCGTTATCGGTGTTTGGCGCGGCCCTCGCCGCTCTATTAGCACGCGTGAAGTCTCGCAAGAGGACTATCAGTCGCGACGTTTTTCAGACTGCCGCTGGCGAGCCGTGTGCTAGCTCCGGGAGAAGCCTGCAAGAGTTCTAGATGCCTCGACTTGCCGGTGCGTCACGCGCGTTTCGGGTCGATTCAAATTGATTTTCCACGATGCCTTTTTTCTTTACGCACGCGAGGTGGTGAAGGGTTCGATTTTTTGCGGTTTAGAAGCCAGCGGGCGGCCAATTCCAGCGGGCCCCGCCGCGTGACTATAATGTCCAGATTGCCGGGTTCGCCCCGGCCGTTGGCGATTGGTCTTGCCCACAGGATGGTCCGCATGCGCGTGATTTCGAGTTTGGTCGCCCTGGCAATGTTGGCAACTTGGACGGGGCTATGGGGGCTGAGTCCGGCCGCGGCTGCTGATGAAAACCGCGCGGACGGGAACCGGTTCGCCTACCTCGACGAGAGCGACCCCTTCTATGTCTCACGCTCGACACCCAAGCTGGTCACGCCACAGTGGGTGGGCGAGGATGGCGTCGAGGCCGTGGTGATCCTGTCGATCGACGACATGCGCGGGCACGAGCGCTGGGAGGAGTTTCTGCGGCCGTTGCTCGAGCGGCTGAAAAAGATCGACGGCCGGGCACCGGTCAGCATCATGACCTGCCAGATCGATCCGCGCGAGCCGCACTTGCAAAAGTGGCTGGGCGAGGGGGTGAGTCTGGAGACGCACACGCTGGATCATCCTTGCCCACTCTTGCAGAAAGGAGACCTGGCGGCGGCGAAGCAGACGTATGACCGCTGCATCGACCAGATGGACGCCGTGCCGGGAAGCCGGGCCGTGGGGTTTCGGATGCCGTGCTGCGATTCGCAGAATACGCCCAGCCCACGGTTCTACAGCGAGATCTTCGGCAAGACCACGCCGCTGGGGAACTTTCTGGAGATCGACAGCAGCGTATTCAACATCACGACCGGCAGCGACCCCGAGGTGCCGCGCGAACTCGTGGTCGATGGATCGCATCAGGAAATCTTTCGCCGCTACCTGCCGTTCAAGTCGTACGTCGTGACGGTGGAGGACTATCCGTATCCGTACGTGATCGGCGGCAACTGCTGGGAGTTTCCCTGCGCGGTGCCTAGCGACTGGAGCGCGCAGCACGTGCAGAAGCCCGACAACCCGCGCACGCTGGAGGATATGAAGCGAGGGCTGGACGCGGCCGTGGCGAAGAAGGGCGTATATACGCTGGTCTTCCATCCGCACAAGTGGATCAAGGCCGAGCAGTTGGTGGAGCTCGTGGATCACGCGGTGGCAAAGCATGCGGGCAAGGTGAAGTTCCTGACGTTTCGCGAAGCGGCGGAGCGGATCAACAAACATCTACTGAATGGCCAGCCGCTGCGCTACAAGGATGGCAGCAGTAGCGGCACCCGGCTGATCGACCTGAACACCGACGGATTTATGGACGTGGTGGCGGGTGGCCCGCAATTGCGCCGCACGCGCGTCTGGTCTCCGCAGACGAAGTCCTGGACCGAAACCTCGTTTCCGGTGGACCTGACACAGGGGGATGCCCGCTTCGGCCTGCTTCACGATGACGGCCGGCCGACGGTGTTCGATGGCCCGCGAACGGCGTGGCATTTCGACGGCACGGCCTGGGTGGCGGATGTGCACCTGACGCGTGGGCTGAATCGTGGGGCTGAGGTCGACTCGATGCGATTGCTGGACATCGATGGAGACGGGACCTGCGAATTGATCATGGGCCCCAAGCTGACTGGCGGACGGTATCGTAGCGTTACAACAGCCTACCGCTGGTCGAAGGACGGGTGGAAGCCGATTCCCTTCGAGCTCATCGGCGTTACTCCGCCCACGCCGGAGTACGACACCGGGCTGCGATTCGTGGATCTGGACCAGAACGGTTCGCTCGACCTGCTGTGGTCGAACGATAAGGTTTACGGCGCGATCCTGTTCACCTCGCTCGAAAAAGGCTGGTCGCAGGAACTGGTGCGCGGCAAGGCGGGCGATGCAGGCGCGATTCCGATGATCGCCCGCGAGGGGAAGACCAACGGCGCGTGGATCAAGGATCGCACGTTGTGGGTGCAGAACGAGAATACCGACAAGCTGCCGGACCTGGTCGATCGGATGCCGCTCGACAAGCTGCTCGAGAGCGTGAAGTTTCCGGGGCCGAAGTCGCCCGAGATGGCGCTCAAGACGATGCACGTGCGGCCGGGTTTTCAGGTGGAGTTGGCGGCGTGCGAGCCGCTGATCGCCGATCCGGTGTCGATCGCATTTGGGCCGGACGGCAAGCTGTGGGTGGCGGAGATGGGGGACTATCCGCGCGGCAAGGACGGCAGAGGAGCAAAAGGGGGCGTCGTTCGCTACCTGGAAGACACCGATGGTGATGGCCGCTACGACAAGAGCACGGTGTTCCTCGATGATCTGGGTTATCCCAATGGCGTGACGCCGTGGCGCAATGGCGTGCTGATCACTTGCGCGCCGGAAGTAATCTACGCCGAGGACACCGACGGCGACGGCAAGGCCGACAAACGCGAGGTGCTTTACAGCGGCTTCATGGAAGGCAATCCGCAACATCGGGCGAACGGCTTTGCCTGGGGAATGGATGGCTGGCTGTACGGGGCGCACTCCGAAAGCGAGACGGGCGGCATCAAGCTGCACAAGCGCGGCGATGAAGTAGTCGACGCCAACGGGCGCGACTTCCGCATCCGACCGGACGATGGGCTGCTCGATCCGCAGTCGGGCGTATCGCAGTATGGCCGCAGCCGCGACGACTGGGATAACTGGTTCGGCAACGAGAACAGTAACCCGCTGTATCACTACGTGCTGGCGGATCACTACCTGCGGCGGAATGATCGCGTGCCGGCGATCGACGGCAAGGTCGACGTTTCCGATCAGCCGGGCGTGGCTGAGGTGTTTCCGGCGAGCCGGACGCTGGCGCGCTACAACGACCTGTATGCGGCAAATCGCTTCACGTCGGCGAATAGCGCGATCCTGTATCGCGACGACCTGTTCGGACCGACGTTCGAAGGAAACTCATTCGTCAGCGAGCCGGTGCACAACCTGGTGCATCGCGAGATCCTGCGGCCGGATGGGCTGACGTTCCACAGTCGCCGCGCGGCGGACGAGATCGACAGCGAGTTTTTGGCCTCGGCCGACAACTGGTTCCGCCCCGCCACGCTCGTGACAGGTCCGGACGGGGCGCTGTGGGTCACGGACATGTATCGGCAGACAATCGAGCATCCGCAGTGGATTCCATTTTCCGTGCAAAAACAGGTGGATCTGCGAGCCGGCAGCGACATGGGTCGGATTTATCGCGTCTCGCCGGTGGGGAGCGAGCGACGGCCGATACCGCGGCTCGACAAGCTTTCGACGGCGGAACTGGTCGCCGCGCTCGACAGCCCTAGCGGATGGCAGCGCGACATGGCGCAGCAGATGCTGCTGTGGAAGCCAGACGCGGCGGCACATGATCCGCTGCACAAGCTCGCGGCCGAAAGCAAGCGACCGGTCACCCGGGCGCAAGCGCTGTGGACGCTCGAGCTGCTGGGTCAAGCGACGCCCGACGAAATCGCGGCGCGGATGCGCGACGAGCATGCGGGCGTGCGCCGGCAGGCGATTCGGATTGCGGAAAGCCATCTGGCAAAGTCGCCAGCCCTGGGCGATGCGCTGCTGGAGCGCGTGAGCGATAACGATCCACAAGTGCAGCTGCAAGTCGCCTACACGCTGGGCGCCTGGGACGATCCGCGAGCGGGCAAGACTCTGGGTGAACTGGCGCTCGCCAGTCGTGACGATCGCTACATGACGGCCGCGGTCCTTAGTTCGGTGACGCCGAAGAATCTTGCGGGCGTGACCGAAGCGGTGCTAGCCGTGCGTGCTCCGGCCGAGCCGCCGGCGGAACTTTTGGAGCAACTTGTCGGACTGGCCACGGCGTATAACGACGAAGCGACGCTGGCGGCCGCACTCAAGCGAATCGGGGCGCCGCACAAGGAAAGCTATGCCGCCTGGCAACTCACGTCGCTGGCCGGGTTGCTAGACGCCCTGGCCGGTAGCGGCACGGACTGGCAGAAGTACGACCCCGACCAGTCTCTGGCGAAGATGTTCGCCTTCTCGCGCGAAACGGCGCTTAACGACGCGGCGGACGAAGGGCAGCGTATCCGGGCGATCCGGCTGTTGGGGCGCAGTCCCGCGTCGCAAGCGGATGATATCGGCTCGCTGGTGGCGTTGCTGGTGCCGCAAACGAGCGGCGCGGTGCAGGCGGCCGCAGTGGAGTCG
>JBGSKX010000165.1:0-8928 GCA_041741015.1 Pirellulales bacterium | reverse complement strand
CCAGCCCGCGCAGTGTGGGAACGCTCAGCTTCGCGCCGCATTCGCAGGTGACGGTGTCGCCGGCCTGCGCGCGGGTGACGACCGCGTCGCGACCGCATTCGCAGGGCAAAAGGTAAGCGGGCATGGGGAAAGTCTTTGGTGTTCAGTTTTCAGTAGAGATCAGTTTGCAGTTTTCGGTGTTCCAAGACCACTAGCTGAACACTGAACCACTGAAAACTCTCACTCAGGCACTCCTGACCCGCGGCTGGCCCACCAGGGAAGCGTAATCGCGCCGTCGACCAAGAGCGCGCTGCCCGTGATGTAATCGCTGGCCGGGTCGCACAGGAACACGACCGCACGGCCAATCTCGTCGGGCCGGCCCAATCGTTTCCAAGGGAGCTTCTCGGCGGCCCGCTCGATCGTCTCGTCGCTGGCAAACTTTCGCTCGCCTGGCGTGTCAATCCAGCCCGGGGTGACCGTATTGATGCGTATCCGATGTTCGACGAGTTCGATGGCCGCGGTGCGAACCATCTGGTCAACGGCCGCCTTCGACATATTGTAGGCCATCGACCGCGGGACGGCCGTATAGGCATGGGGCGAGCCAATCACCACGATCGAGCCATTTGCCCGGGCGTTTCCGTTTGGCGAAGTGTCCGCTGAAGTCCCGCCCGTCTGGGCGATCAATTGTCGGGCCGCTGAGCGGACGATATTGAAGCTCCCCCACATGGTGACGTCGACCGTGCGGTGGAAGGCGGCGACGTCGGCTGCGTAAAACGGCTCGCGTTCGCTGAAGGCAGCCGAAGCCACGGCGATGTCCAAGCGGCCGAAGGCGGCGACCGTCTCGGCGACCATCCGCTCGACATCCTCCAGCCGGGCGACATCTCCCTGGACCAGGATCGCACGGCGCCCGGCCGTGACCAGGCGTTCGATGGCGGCGGGGGCTTCGTGCGGGTCGTCGTAGTAGTTAAAGGCAACCGCAGCACCAGCTTCGGCCAGCGCAACGCCGATCGCCAGACCGATGCCGCGACTGGCGCCGCTGACCAATGCTATCTGGCCACGCAGCACTTCCATTGAGGGTCACCTTCGGGTTTGGAAAGGGTCGGCAAGAGCCGCGCTGTCGGGGCCAGCAATGCCCGATCAAGCGAAGCAGATTCGCAATGACAGGCCATGCTACCGGCGATGGGGCGACTCGTGCAACGAGTCGCGGTGGTTGCTAGCGAGCGCAAGTGCCCGGCCGAATCGGGGGGGGAATGACGTCCGCTCAGCCGCCTCGCTGCGCCTTGAACGTTAGAGCGCGGTTTGCGCAGGCGAGTGACTAGACCGGGGAGCGTCGGCAACTAGAATTTAACGCTTCGCTCGGTAGGGCGAAGGAGGCGGGAGAGCCGAGGGCTGAAAAGTTAAGATTCGGTAACTGGATAATATAGTGCATGTGCCTCATCTGCCGTCATCTTTTGCCAAATGAGTGAACCGCCCGGCAGCATTAAAGGTGGGTGATAGAATTTGTTGGATTTCCATCTCCATCCTAGTGATAATGTTGGGGCTAGACCGGTGCTCGAGCAATCAACAACGTGTTTGTAACACGAGAGCCACGAGAGTCTGCCGCAGGCGAATCCGCGCTCCTGACGGCCACCTCAGCGCAACCACACATGATTGACACAATGCACGCCGGTCGCCTCAGCGACGTTATGGGCCCACCGTCGTTTTGCACGTGGACGTCGTTACGTAACGTCTGCGCGCGCAATCACCTAGCTACACCGTAGGGAGTGACGACTTGTACGACGCAATCTTGGACGAACTGGAAGACGATCCGTCGCAAACCTCAGACGACGTCAGCGATTTAGCGGATAAATCGACCGACGATCTGGAGATCGACGACGATCTAGACTCCGTCGACATCAGTTCCGATGGCGATCTCGATGTGGATCCCAAATCGGAAGACCTCCTGGCCGTGGCCGAGGAAGAGGGCGAGTCGTGGTCCGATGACCCGGTGCGCATGTATCTGACTCAGATGGGCGAAATTCCGCTGCTCACGCGGCAGGAAGAAATCGCCCTGGCGAAACGGATCGAGCTGACCCGGGCTCGCTTCCGCCGCTCGCTGCTGGAATGCGACTACGTCATTCAGGTTGCCGTGAAGGTGCTCCGCCGGGTGCACACCGGCGAGTTGCCGTTCGACCGCACGGTGCAGGTATCGGTCACGGATCGGCTCGAGAAGGAGCAGATTCTTGGCCGCTTCCCGCACAACTTGTGCACCATCGACACGCTGCTCAAGCAGAACCGCGAGGACTACAAGCTCGCCACGAGCAAGTCGCTCAAAGTATCGGCTCGCCGCGCTGCCTGGCAGCGTTTGGGACGCCGTCGCCGCCGGGTCGTCAAGCTCGTCGAAGAACTCGGTCTGCGGACCCAGCGGATTGAGCCGATGATTCGCGTGCTCGAAGACTTCAGCCGTCGCATCGATATGCTCAAAGCGCAGATCGACGCTCACAAGAAGTCCAAGGGGTCGCTCGCCGATCGCAAGCACCTCATCGTTGAGTACCGCAACATTCTGCGGGCCACGCAGGAATCGCCCACGAGCCTGCGGAACCGCGTGAAGAACCTGAAGGTCGTCTACTCGCTCTATCAGCAAGCCAAGCGCGGACTGAGCGAAGGCAACCTGCGACTGGTCGTGTCGATCGCCAAGAAGTATCGCAACCGCGGCCTGAGCTTCCTGGACCTGATCCAGGAGGGCAACGCCGGCCTGATGCGGGCGGTCGACAAGTTCGAGTATCGCCGCGGCTTCAAGTTCTGCACCTATGCCACGTGGTGGATTCGCCAGGCGATCACCCGGGCCGTGGCCGACCAGAGCCGCACGATCCGGATTCCGGTGCACATGGTCGAGACGATGTCTCGCGTTCGCAACGTTTCGCGGCAGTTGCTCCAGGAGTTGGGCCGCGAACCGACGATCGAAGAAACCGCCAAGCGGGCCGGAACCGCGGTGGACGAAGCACGTCGGGTGCTGGCGATGAGCCGCTATCCGATCAGCCTCGACCGTCCGGTGGGCAACAGCGAGGACAGCCACTTCGGCGACCTGCTGCCCGACTCGGGTGCCGAGAACCCGGCGATTGGCGCCGCGCAGGAAATGCTCCGCACGCGGATTGCCAAGGTCCTGAAGACGCTCAGCTATCGCGAACGCGAAATCATCAAGCTTCGCTACGGCCTGGGCGACGGTTACAGCTACACGCTGGAAGAAGTGGGCCACATTTTCAAAGTGACTCGGGAACGTATCCGCCAGATCGAAGCGAAGGCCGTTCGCAAGCTGCAGCAACCGAGCCGCAGCCAGGAGCTGGCAGGATTTTTGGATTAGAGACGGTTCTTGGACTAGTTCGTTTTGAAATCAGGCGAAAGCTTGTTCCAACTTGGATTGCAATCAAGCGAGCTGGGCAGAAGTGTCCAGCTCGCTTTTTTTGTTGCCGTGGTCGATACCCGCGCTCAAGTGATGTTGCTAGCATCGAGCGCGTGAGAACTCTCGCTGTGCGTGCACGGGCAGGTTCCGAGTCATGGACGACGAACGTAAATTCTCTCCCGCCGAGTTCCGCTTCAGCGTGCGGCGAATGCTGCTCTTCATGGTGCTGGTGAGCGTCTGGCTCGCGGGACTGCGCGTGCTGCCGGAGCCGTGGCTGGTGTGGCTCACGACAGCGGTCTTCTATCTGACGATCGTGCTGATGTTCTCGCCGCGTGCTAACCGGCCTGACCGCAGTTGAGTGCCGGCCGGCGAAAGGCGTGGCTTCCTGCTCCAGCGATGAATCGTTAGATTCTTAACGGATTCCGATTGCAACGCCAGACGCGACTCGCTACGATGCGTTAAGTAATTAACGACATTCACGCGCCTGCGAGATACTTGCCATGGCCCGGCCGACGTCGGAAATGCTCACCGAGCGCGAATCGCAGCTCATGGAAATCCTCTGGAGCCAGGGGACCGTGACGGCCGAGACCGTGCGGCTCGCGCTCGATGACGAACCGCACGATTCCACAGTGCGGACGATGCTACGCGTGCTCAAGGTGAAGGGCTACGTGCGCATCCGTGGCCGGCAACCGGCGATGTATGAAGCCGCCATCCCGCGTGAGAAAGTGCAAGGGCGCGCGACGCAAAGCCTGCTCAAGCGATTCTTTGGCGGCTCGGCCGAAGCCCTCATGATGCGGCTGGTCGAGGATGAAGAGCTTTCGCCGGAGCTGCTGGAGCGACTGCGAAAGAATCTGGCGAAAAGGAGGAAGGGAAAGTGAGCTTGCCGGTTTCCGGTAAAGCACAAGTGTTGTTGCCAAGCGGTGTGCTGCTGGTTGCGTCGAACTGATCCTGCCGTTTGATGGGGAGTTCATCACATGAACGCCGTAGCGACGTGGCTCTTGGGAGTGAGCATTCTCTTCGTGGTCGCCCTGGCGGTGGACGCGATCCTTGCACGCCGGCACCCCCTGACGGCGAGCGCACTCTGGAACGCTGTGCTCGCGGCGGCTATCGCACTGCCAGCCGCGGCTTGGTGGTTGCCGCAGTGGGAACTGCCACTTCTGCCCGCCGCGCAGCCGATTACGCGGACGGCAGAGAGTCTTGAGTGGGTGAAGGTGGATCATGCCGGAAATGTTGTCGCCGTGCCACCGCCGCCGATGGTCCCGCGGCAGGAAGCCGGGCCTCACGCGCTGCCAGTGCCGTCGCGTCCCGCAACCGCATTCGATCCGCTGCCCGTGGAATCCAAACCCCGCTGGCCGAACTGGCGCATCGATCTGGGCACGTCGCTGGCGGTCCTCTACACAGGCGGCCTGATCGTCCTGCTGCTGCAACTTACTGCGAACCTGTGGGCGGTGAAGCGATTGCGCCAGCGTGCGCAACCAGTTGTATCGACCATCTGGCTCGCGCGATTCGAGCATTGGCGGCGGCACGTTGCTCCTTGGCGCGCAGTGGCGCTGTTGAAATCCGACGCGGTCAGCGTGCCGATCGTGCTGGGCTCGTGGCGGCCGGCCGTGTTGGTTCCCGCGGGCCTCGCGGAAGAAACGGACACTTCGCTGATCGATGCGATTCTGGTGCATGAACTGGCTCATGTGGAGCGGGCGGATTGCTTCTGGCAACTCGTCGAGCGGCTCGTACAAGGCATCTACTGGTTCCATCCGCTGGTTTGGCTTGCCAGTCGGCGGATCGCCGCGGTGCGCGAGCGAGCTTGCGACGAGTTTGCGATTCATGCGCTGGCTGATCGCGAGGCCTACGTCGAGACGCTCATCGAGATGGCCACGCGACTCTCGCGCCGGCAACGACTCGGTCTGGCGATGGCCGTGGTGCGCACCACCAAGCTGGAACGGCGGCTCGCGGCGATTGAACATAGCGAAGGACAGCCGCGGTGCAAGTCCGGCAGGTTGCTTGGTATCACAATGGTTTGCGGGTTGCTTGCTGCAATGACTGCGAGCCTTTCACTTCGCATCGTGCGGGCGGAAGCGACTCCCCCCGCAGCATCAGAAAAGCCTGCCACTCCGCAATCCGTCGATCCGTTTGTGCTCGCCGTCGCCAATGATTCGAAGCCGCGACCGACGCGAATCGACATGCGCGAGATGATGCGCAAATGGATTCCGCAACTCACCGCAGCGGATTACGCCGCGTTTGCCGGTAGCTTCGACGCGAAGCTCCAGGAGGCACTTCCGCCCGAGAAGTTGGCAGAGGCAATCGCTGAACTCGAGAACACCTACGGCCCATTGAAGCTTATTCGCGATCGCTGGAATCGCCGCCGCTACGGCATCACGACGTTCGACATCATGAAGCTGCAGTTCGAACGCGCGGAACTCGAATTGCGGCTAGTGGTTGATAAGGAGAACGGTGAAATCTCGTCGCTGTGGATTGCACCGTTTGAAGGCCCCGAAGCCCCAGCGAACTTCGATCTGGCGAAGTACGGCTTCGGAGCAGCCGCCGAGGAGGCCAGGCGCGCAACGCTATCGCTCTCGGCCGAGGCTCTCGACGCCGATGGCCGGAAGGTGAATGCCCGGTTCGATCTGTATGCCGCGCCCGAGGTTGGCGCAACGGCTGAAGGCCGTGACCTGGACTCGATCTTTCCGCTGGGAGCGTTTGAGGGCTGGCACCGAATCGCACAAGGCGAAACTGTATCGGAATTACTGCCGGGCAGGTATCGTGTGACAGCGTACATTCCCAGCGAGCGTAACTCGTGGGATCAGACTCCGTTCGGCATGAGCGAGATCGTCGAACTGAAGGAAGGCGGCGAGAAGTCACACGTCGTCGTGCGACTCGAGCGAGGTAGCACGCTGGTCGTGAGGGCCGTCGATGCCGACACCGGTCAGACGCTCGACGACGTGACGCTCTCGCTGAGGCGGGCCAGTGATGACTTTCCTCCCGACTGGCAGGCGCACCCTGAAACGGCGGAGCGACTGCCCGGAGTCTACACGTTCGACGAGTTGCCCGCGGGACAGTATGAACTCGTCGGTAAGAAGAGCGCCCATTCGCCGAGCGACGTGGAGCGCAAGCCCGCCGAGCCGCGCGTGCTGGTCGACATGCAGCCCGACAAGAACCAGGAACTCTCGGTCAAGTTTAAGACGAAGCGGCTGGACGACGCGGCAATCGCCAAGAACTGGCCCTGGGTTGCCACAGGGCGGGTGACCGACCCGGCCGGCAAGCCGATTGCCGGGGCAACCGTGCATGCGGCGACGGGCATGTTCACCTTGCTCGGCAGCAGCACGACGACGACGGATATCGATGGGCGGTACGTCCTGCGATTCACCCAAGGCATGGGCATTAGCGATCCGGTTTCGCTGCAAGCCGCGCTCATCGGAGCCTCGAAGCCGGGCTACTTCGAAACCAACCTGAATCGTCAAGGCGGACTGACGATGGCGCTCAAAACGCCTTCAGAAGTAGCCGCGAAGCATTGGGGCTCGCGAGGAGTGTTTCTGCCCAACGAGCCGCGCGAAGTGAACTTTACGCTGGCCCGAGCGGCCCGGCTGACCGTCACGCTGACGGATGCACGCAACAAGGAGCTCGCGGACGCCCGCGTGCAATTGATTGGAGAACAGGCGCCCGGCGGCTCGGCCGTGGCCCCAGGCACGACGAATGGCAGCGGGCGTTTTACATTTCCTGAAGTCCCGCTGAACTTCACGTGGTCGATCGGCGCGAGCGTCGAAAACGTGATAGCCGGAGAGAAGGGTCTAGGCGGCCGATCACAGGCGTTCGAACTCGCGGAACCTCGCGAGTATCACGCTACGCTGCGGTTACGGCACGATGAAGAAGAGGACGTCGACTTGGTTGAGCTTCTCGAGTTCAAGAGCGAAGGGCGCGACGTGCAGGGCGAGGTGCTGCGCGACGATCCCATCGCGAGCTCGCCTTTGACGGGTGAGCGAAAAGCCGAAGCCCTGGAGATTCTCGAAAAAGTCAAGGCGGCGAACAAGGCGTGGTGGTTCGCTGAGCCGCCGCAGGACGTCAAAACCATCATCTATGACTTTGTGTTCGCCGAGTCGCCCGCTGAAGTTCCTGCGTTGGCTCGCGACCTGGTATTTGGCGATAGCAATCGCCACCGCTATGCCTTTCGGCGAGACACAGAGATTCGAGGCGGCGTGGACCTGGCTCATGGCCTTTCGTACTCGCCGGCGGCTGCGGCCGTTTGCTGGGCGCCGGAGAAGTTCGTCCTGCGGACGGTCAAGATCGAGCCGACGGGGATTCGCATCGGCTACACAGCCAAGGAGAACGTTGGATTCACGGCGGGGAACGGCGTGTCGGGATCCTGGCGGGGATTCGTCAGCGGTCGCATCAGCGAAGGCGTCTTGATAATCGATCCGCAACGCTGGGTTCCGTTGCAGAACACCTTCAACCGCGATGATCGGGAAGAATTCCAAGACTACCGGAAGCTGCCGGATGGCACCTGGGCGCCAGGCGGCGTGAAGGTCTTTCAGAACGGCAAGCTGAGCTACGACTGGAAGTTCAAGATCTATGAGCCGGGCGTGTGGCTGTTCGCGAAGAGCGAGAATCTCGAGGATCCTGCGGCGGCGCCGATCGCGACGCTCGAGAATATCGAGATCAATGGCCAACCGGCGAAGCGCTTGCCCTAGAGAATACACCGCTAGCACGGCGTCTTCCGCCGAAGCCAGAAAGAGCCGCCAGCCGATGCACTAAGTATGCGATGGTTGCTGCTGTCTATCGTGCTCTACTCGCTCCTTGCCGCGGCCGGCTGCGCGCTGCCGGATTGGAAGCCGCCGAAGCAGCCGTATGTCGACCTGCAAGGCAGTTCGGACGACTACACCGCGAGCAAGTGGGTGCGCAAGGGATCGCGGTGAGCGGACTTGCGGTAGTCCCCGCGAAGCCCCGTAGTCGGCAGCAGGATAGCTTCAGCAATCTGCGCGACTTGCAGTTTGACAACACTTCGGGCCGCTGCTAGATTGACCCGCCTAGCGTGCGTTGGTGGTCGGTGTTTCGCCCTGAAACGCCGACAAAACAGGGAACTCCGGTGCAACTCCGGGACGGCCCCGCCGCTGTAAGCGAGTGCGTAAGGACAGCTGATTCATCGCCATTGTTGCCCGGGAAGCGGTCGAACCGACCAAGCCCGGGACCGACGAGAAGGCCAGCTGCTCCGAGCTCGCGAGTCAGAAGACCTACCAACGCTGTACCGAGGGCGCCTTCGCGAGGGACGAAGGTTCTCGAACGTTTTGTAGGTTTCTTTAGGACGCCGCTAATCGTCGGCTCGTGCCCGTAACCATCGTGCGGTTTGGCCGCTCGTCTATGCGCACCTTGTGCGCGCAAACGCGCTCTCCGGCTGAACTTGTTCGCGATCGCGGCATGCGCTGACGTGATGCGCCGATTGTTCGTCTTGAGCTCGCTTGTACTTTGCCGCCGCACGCTGGCCTCGCACGGCTTCACGCTCGTGGAACTGCTGGTCGTGATCGCGATCGTCGGCGTGCTGGTGGCGATGCTGCTGCCGGCGGTGCAAGCGTCGCGCGAGGCAG
>JBGSKX010000164.1:0-17329 GCA_041741015.1 Pirellulales bacterium | reverse complement strand
GGGGCGCGATTCCATTGGAATCGCGCCCCGCCATGGTTGGGTCAGCAATCAGTACGAAGGGCTTACTTCAGGATCTTGCCCGTGTCGCTGATGATGCTTTCGATTTCCTGCTTGGTGAGCTTGCCGGCGGGTACCGCATGGCTGGCTTCGACCTTGCCGTCGCGATAGATCGTGACGGTCACTTCGGCTTCCGGGTTGATCTTGAACTCTTCCGGGCCGTTGGCAACATCATCGGGCACGACCAGCGCGACATTCTCAAGCTCATTCTTCGCCGCGAAGTCCTTGGCCTGGGTCTTCAGTTCAGCCGGATCGGCGCCGATCAGGTTGATGAACGAGGACAGCTTCTGGTCCGAGTTCTTGGCGACATGCTTGTCGAGTTCCTTGGCCAGAGCGGCCAGGTTGGCGTCAGCCTTGCGAGCGAAGACCATCACGGTCGGCTTCTTGCCGAGCATGCAGCGATAGCAGAAGTTCGAACCCACTTCACGGCCATCGTTGACCGCGCCGCCGCACTTTTCAACGTTGAACGCGCCGACCAGATCTCCGGGCTGCAAACCGCTGGTCAACTCGGCCGCACGCGCGGTGCCGGCAAACGCCAGGGCCACCGCCACACTCAAACAGAAAGCTTTCATCGTGGAAACTCCATAACGAAGGAAGGTGTCAGTCGACCGCAAGTAAAACCGTATCCCTACGAGTCGATTCGCCGCGCCCTATACGTAATGCACTGGAAGTGGTTCAGCTTCGGAAAAAACTATTTCCAGAAATCGTCGCAGGCGGGAACTCGGCCGGAGTACGTCTAACTTGCCAACAGTACCGAGCAGCACATCTCCCGCCAAGGTAATGAAACCCCGCGGAGTGCCGCTCGGAATCGCACGCCCCAGCCGTGGACCCTTAAACTGTTTGCCAACGTCCAAATCGCGGCGGCTGGGCATTACGTTCGAGGGACATTGTAGGGCAGGTCCCCGGAATCGCCAAATAAGTTTTGCGCAAAGCTAAGCCTGGCTCATGTTTACCTGCTTTGCCTTGGTTCCGCCCGCCCGCTAGATTGATGGCGGCAAAGGCGCTTGAGCGAACACCATGGTCAATCAGGATCAGGCGGGAAAGAACCATGAAACTTCTGTGTGCGGCTCTCTGCTTGGCGGGTCTGGTTGCGCCTGCCCTGGCCGATGACAATCGCTTGTCGACCGACGAGCAGGCTGCCGGGTGGACACTCCTGTTTGATGGCAAAACTCTCGATGGCTGGCAATCCAGCAGCGGGAAGCCAAGTCAGCGGCCGGTCGAGCAGGGCTCGCTGAACCCTCATGGCTGCGGCGGCTACATGTTGATCTACGATCGACCCCTGTCCGACTTCGTGCTCAAGCTCGATTTCAAGATCGCTCCGAAGACAAACAGCGGCGTGTTCTTTCGCACCTGGCCGCTCACCCCGCGCTCGGATAAAGACGTCGGCTTCAACGGTCTTGAAGTCGCGATCGACGATACCACGAGCGCCGGCTTTCACGACACGGGCGCCATCTACGACCTGCTGAAGCCCACGCAGAACGCGATGCGGCCGGCTGGCGAGTGGAATCAATTGCAACTCACGTGCAATAAGAACATTGTCGAGGTTGCAGTTAACGGCGAAGTCGTCAACCGCATGGATCTCGATGAGTGGACGAAGCCCAATCGTCGTCCGGATGGCAGCGCACACAAGTTCGACGTCGCGTACAAGGATCATCCACGCCGCGGGTACATCGGGCTGCAGGACCACGGCGGCGAATGCTGGTATAAGAACATCAAGCTGAAAGTGCTGAACGAGCGCGAGTGACTATCCACAAATCCAGCGAGTGCTTTCGCTGGGTTCCCCTTCCAACTCGATAGTTCAAACTATGACCGACACCAACCCGTATCCCATCATTGATGCCTGGGCCAATCCGCCGCTGGCCGAAATGGCGCGGCAGCTTCCCGAGATCAAACGGCTGTTCGAGCAATCTGGCGGTGGCGAGCGATTGGCGAAAGGTTTGAGCCCGGCTGAAGTCGTGGCCGCCCTGGACGCGGCCGGCATCGAGCGGATGCTGCTCACTTCCTGGACCGCGCCGGGGCGAGAAATCTGCTCCAACGACCGAATCGCGGAGTTCATTCGCGATTATCCCACGCGGTTCGTCGGCATCGCCGGCGTGAACCTGGAGAAGCCGGTGCAGGCGGTGCGGGAGCTCGATCGGGTCGTGCGCGAGTTGGGCTTCAAAGCCCTCCGGGTGATTCCCTGGCTGTGGAAGCTGCCGCCGAACGATCGGCTCTACTATCCGCTGTATGTGAAGTGCATTGAGCTCGACATTCCGTTCTGCACGCAGGTCGGCCACACGGGGCCGCTCATGCCTTCGGACACCGGCCGGCCAATCCCTTATATCGACGAAGTGGCGCTCACGTTTCCTGAGCTGCGCATCGTGGGCGGACACATCGGCTATCCGTGGACAGACGAGATGATCGCGCTGGCCTGGAAGCATGAGCACGTGTACATCGACACGAGCGCCTATCTGCCGCGGTACTATCCGCCGCAGCTTCTGCACTTCATGAACACCTATGGCCAGGACAAGGTGCTATTCGGCACGAACTTCGCCATGCTCGATCTGAAGCAATGCGCCGATCAGGCCCGCGCGCTGGAGCTCAGGCCGGCCGCGAAGGCAAAGTTTTTGTTTGAGAATGCGAAACGGGTGTTTGGAATTTAAGCAAACAGAACATTTCTACTCCATGGGCTGACCCTCTGCATTTGGAGATGACACGATGAATCGTCGCCGAATCCTGCTCCACAGTGGCGTTTGGATCGTGGTGCTTGCATTGATTATTGTCAGCGCGGGGCGAAAGGCAGCCGAAAACTCGCGCCAGCGCGCCGAATCGGCGGAGTGGCATTCCAAGATCACGCAGTTGACCGGCGCAGGGCTGAAGCAACGAGATGCATTGGTTGCTCGCATCCGCGATCTGCATGGTCAACCAAACTCGCGGCAGCAGCTCGAAGCGGAGTTCAATGGCGGAAAGGCATTCGCCGTGACTGCCGATGGAGACCGTCTGGCCGCGGCTTGGATCGATCCTACCTATGGAATGCGAAGCGAAGTTGGCTTCGAAGCCGACAAACTCGTCAGTCACAGCGTCCAGTGGGGCACCGGCGATCTGACGCGTGTGTATCCCGAGCCGCCGCGGATTGCCTTTACCAGCCGCAACGAACAAGTGCGGCAGCTTGCCGTCGCGCTGCTTCCTTGGCTGTGGGGACTGTCGCTCGCCGTCTTTCTGCTTGTGCCCGTGGCACGTCTGGTTGCGTCCGAGACGATGCTGGCCTTGGCCATTGCCTACGGTACAGCGCAGCTCGTCGCGCCAGTTTATAACCTGACCATCAATGGGATCTTCAGCAACGATGCGCTGTTCTTTTCTGCGGTCATGTTGCTGGTGAGCACCATTGCGGTTTCTGCAAAATTCCGGAAGCCGGCGGTGCGCCTCGAACTTCCGACCTTGGCTCAAAACTCGCCCGGGCCTTGCTAGCGAGCGGTGACAGCGTGCAGTCAGTCGCGCTTGATCAAAAACTTTGCAGTTTCGTTCGCGACGGACTTTGTGCCCCTCCGATGTAGAGGTTATCCCCCCGCGCGTGGCGGCTGCCACCCATCCCATCTTCGCGGCCGACGCGGCGGATCACTTCCTGCTACTTCGTCCAGCACCTCACTCCCTCCAGTTCGGAACTCCCGCGATGGTGAGCCGGCTTCTCGCCTGCATGCTCGGCGCTACCGCGCTGTCATGCGCAATCGATAGCGCTATGGCAGGCCAACTTGAACACCTGCCCGACACGCCTGCAGAGCGTGCGATCATCTGGGAAAGCCCCCCGCCGATGCCAGTTGCTCAATTGGCGCCCGACGCCGGCTTGCTCCCGCGCTGGCGGGCTGATCACAAGCGGCGTGCCCGAGAGGACGGAATGATCAAAACGGATCGGCCCAGCTTCACGTTGAGCGACTCGACGGTTCCCAAGGGCTGGATTCAGCTCGAGACCGGCTGGAACTATCTCTACAGCCATCAATCGTTCATGGATTCTGGCATGCGCGTGGACTTCGACCAGCATGTGAACTACCTGCCAGATTTAAACCTGCGCTATGGCGTGACGAGTTGGGCCGAACTCCGCGTGGAGTGGGCAGGGGTTGCCATGGTGCGGCAGCAGTTTTCAGAGGCTTCGACCGGAACGATCCTGGCCGAGGGCAGCTTCACCGACTCCGCCAACCTGGGCATCGGCACCAAGCTACAAGTTTCCCGACAACACGGCTGGATTCCCACCTCGGCGTTCGTCACCGAGATCTACTTGCCCACGGCCGATGGTGACGAAGTCATGCCCCTCGTGGATTACATCTATACCTGGCAGCTTGGCGAATCCTTCTCACTTGGCGGTAGTACAGGTTTCGTCGTGTCCGATATCGGAAGCGCCGAGATCGACAACTTCTTTCAGTCCGTGATTTTCCGGTACCACCACACCGCGCGCCTGACCTGGTTCGCCGAGTACTACGCTTCGTTCGATCGCTATGCCGGGGATACGGAATGGTTCCCGATGTTCGATTGTGGCGTGCAGTGGCGCGTGTGGCCCAATTTCCAATTGGATTCGAAAATTGGAACGCCGCTCGGCGGAGAGTACCAATCGGACGGCGTGTTCACCGGCGTCGGCGCCTCGGTGCGGTACTAGACGCACCAAGGCAATCGCTCGCTGCCAGTCACCTGCTTAGCCCGCGGTCGGGGCGGCTGCCGCCGAGGAAGACTCGGCCGGCGCATCACTTGGCGTTTGCTCCGCTTTCAGATACACATCGAGCTGCTGCCCGACGTACAGCGGCTCGCCGCCGGTGTCGATCGCATAGATCACTTGCAGCACCCGCGTGTCAACGCGCTCGGTGTTGTCGCCCGTGAGCGACTTTTTCGGCACCACGTACGGTTCCACGCGTACGAACGTGAGCGGGAACTCCCGATCGCTCTGACCGCGCACCATCGCCACGCCGCCGGCGCCGGGCTGGTAGCGCGGAATATCGTTCTCGTCGATGTCGACCCGCACGTGGAGCCGGTCGATGCTGCCCAGCACGACCAGGGCCTGCCCCGGCGGCGCGCCGACAAACTCGCCCGGCCGAACGTTGACCTGCAGGACGCGGCCATCAACCAGGGCGCGAACGATCAGCCGGTCGAGCTCGATCTCGGTCTGCTTGATTTGAGCTTCGGCTTGTGCGACGGCCGCGCGGGCAATCTCGAGATCGAACTTCCAGGCCCCCGATTCCATCTTGTCGTAGTCGGCCTGCGCCCGCGCGAGCTTGGCCTCGGCTCCCAGGAGTGCCTGCTTGCGAACGACCAGGTTTTCGGCGGTCTCGACCTTCTTGTCGTAAAGCTCTTTGGCCCGGCGAAATAAATCCTGTTCGGCAACGACGCTGTGCTGAGCTTCGGCCAGTTGGGCTGCGGTCATGCGAAGCTCCTCGGGCCGCGGCTGATTCTCGAGTCGCGTCAGGTCGGCCTTGCGCGCGGCGAGCGTAGCCTGGCGATTGGCCAGCTCGGTTTCCAGCATGCGCGGGTCGAGCTTGAACAGCGGATCGCCAGTCGTCACTCGCTGATCGACTTTGACCAGCACCTGGGTAACGACGCCCGGCGTGGGCGACCCGATCGAGATGTTCTCGGTCTCGGCTTCGACCAGGCCGGCCCCCGCCACGGTGTACTCGAATGGCGACTCCGGCGGCGGAATGGCAGGCTCGGCGGGTGGCGTGCTGCGATCCTGACCACTCACAAACACCACGGCGAAAATCAGCAGCCCGACAGCTACCAGCGGCAGGATGTATTTTGAAAACCAGTTTTGCATGGCTCACACACCAGAATTCAGAACGATTCTTAGTTGCTGTCAATGCGCCGCAATCGTCGCCGCCTCGGGCGAATCTCGATTCACGACGCCTACAATGTGTCCGTCCTCCATGCGGGCGATCAGATCGCCGAACTCCAGCACGCGCGAGTCGTGCGTCACGATGATCACGGCCCGATCACCTTCGACGGCCACGTTCCGGAGAATCTCCATGATCGTGTGGCCGGTCTTGGCGTCGAGCGCGCTGGTGGGTTCGTCGCAGACCAGCAGTTGCGGATGATGGACCAGCGCCCGGGCGATGGCCACCCGTTGTTGCTGACCGCCGGAGAGCTTGGTCGGCAGCGAGTGGACGCGGGAACCCATGTCCATTTGGTTCAGCATCTTGATCGCGGCCTCGACGGCTTTCCGCTTGGAGACGCCGGCCAGGATCAGCGGCACGCTCACATTTTCGGCCGCCGTTAGCGCCGGCAGCAGGTTGTACTGCTGGAACACGAAGCCGATGTTGTCGCGGCGAAACTTCACCTTCCGCCACTGCGCCATCCGGGCGATGTCTGTGCCCAGGACGTCAACTTCACCGGACGTGGGCTCGAGAATGCCGGCCACGACCGAGAGCAGGGTCGTCTTGCCACAGCCGCTGGGACCGACCATGAGCGTCAATTCGCCGGCGTAGACGTCGAGGTCCACCCCGCGCAGCGCGCGGACCAGCGAATTGCCCGAGCCGTATTCCTTGACCAGGTTACGGCAGCGAATCGCGGGTTGTTTGTCGACGGTCGCCATCGCTGCTTAACCTTGAAACACAATAGCCGGTTCGAGCACCATCACGCGGCGAATGCAGAGCAGGCTCGAGAGAATCGAAATCAGCACTACGGCGACGCCGGTCCCCCACAGCACTTCCCAGGGCATGAAGTACGCAAGTTGCGAGGTGCCGCTCGTCATGTGACCGAAGAAGGCCGCGGCGCCGACGCCGAGCCCATAGCCGATGAACGCCACCACGGCGGCCTGCAGCATGATCATGCCAAGCAGCTTGAGATTGCCGGCGCCCATCGCCTTGAGCGCGCCAAACTGCTTGAGGTTTTCGATCGTGAACAGGTAGAACGTCTGACCGGCGATCGCCGTGCCCACCAGAAAACCCAGGAACACGGTGATGCCGAAGTTAATTGGGATGCCGGTCTTGAGCATGTAGTAGTTAATCGTCTTCCAGGCGAACGCCTCGTTCGTCATGGCCTGCAGACCCGTCTGGTCGATGATTCTTTGGCACGCTTCTTCGACTGGGACATTCGGCTGCGGATTCGCCAGCACAAATGACATCATCTTCCGCTCGGGTGGTGCGAATTTCGTAGCCTGGCTGTAACGCGTGTAAACAACCGGAAACGTCTGGAACGTGGGGCGCGCTTTACAAAGCCCCACAATCTGCGCCCGGCGGTCGTTCATCTCAAAGACCTTGCCGGGCTGGAACTTCTCGCCGGGCCAGAGCTGTCCATAGCCGTTTTCGTCCATGATGATCGCATCGGGACGGCGCAAGTCGGCGATGCTGCCATAGATCATCTCGGCCGGCGCGCCGACCATGCTGGCGTCGTCGAGGCCCAGCAGAATCACCTGTTGAAAGGTGCCGTCGTCGAGCTTTGCGCGGCTGAGACCCTTATAGAGCCGGACGGCCCACTCCACGCCGGGCACGCCGCGCACACGGAACAATTCCACTTCGCTCATCGGCTTGATGTCGTCGATGAACTGCACGTTGGGATCCATGACCCAGATTTGCGCACCCTGGATGTCGCGAATCTGGCTGGTGGTCATCAGCATCAGTCCGCAGAAGATCGACGCTTGCTGCGCGATCAATAGCGCGGCAAACGTCACGCCCAGAACGATGCCCATGAACTTGGCGCGATTGCCGGTCAGCATGCGAAGCGCAACCCAACTCATCGTCGTGCCGGGGGCTTGTGGTTATCTGCGCGAGCCCGAAGGCTGCGCAGGGAAAAATCGGTAATGTGCTGGGCGAGCAGCTCGACGTGGTAGCCCTCGTATTCTTCCGCGGAGACGAGCTGTCGAATCACCGGATCGGCAAACTTATAGTGCAGGCACTGGCCCACGATGCTGAAGGCCGTCAGATGTCGCTCGAGCTGGTCCGCAGCGGGAATCAACTCGGCGAGGATCTCGTTGAGAACCGCGAAGTGCGGTCGGATCGACTCGCGCGCGAGCTCAGCGCAGGCTTCCGTCGGCCGGGCGATTTCGCGCGACATGAGTTCGCCTTCCCAGCCGGAGTCGGGGCTCGTCATTCGCTTGAGCAGTGTCAGGATGAAGTCCGCCAGTTTCGTTTCCGCCGTGACTTCAGGACCCCACTCCGGCATCGGGAATAACAGCTCTCGGCCGTGGTGCGCCCGCTTAACGGCCTCGATGTACAGCCGCTGCTTGTCGCCGAAGTGGTAGTTGACCGCGGCGATGTTGGCTTCGGCGCGGGTGCAGATCTCGCGCACCGTGGCGGCTTCAAAGCCCTTAGCCGCGAAGATCTCTCCGGCGGCCTCGATGATCCTTTGAGGAGTGGTATCTGCATCCGTCGACATGACTTTTCCGCCTTGAAACATGAAAACAATCGTTTCAAATGATTGTATCAAACAGTTGTTTGAAATCAAGCTCCGGCTGCTAGCCCAGCCCCCGAAGGACCCAAGCGGCCTAGGTCGCATCGGCACCTTCCGCTATGATCTGGCCCGCTTGCAGGAGGTGGCCTCCGGCAAGACTTCGGTGACGAGACCGTCGCAACTGGCCGGACCCAAGGATTTCCAGCATGAAAGCTCGATGGACGTTTACACTCGCCGCCGCGGCAGTCGCCGCGATTGCGGTTTCGCCAGCATTTGCCCAGCAGGCCGGACAGTTGCGCGACCTGCGACAGAAGGCCAGCTATAGCTTCGGTATGAGCATGGGCACCACGCTCAAGAAGCAGGGTGTCGACATCGACATCAACCTGCTGATGCAGGGCATCCGCGACGCCACCGCGGGCAAGACCATCCTGACCGAAGAACAGGCCATGCAGGCGATGCAGGAATTCGAAAAGGAAATGATCGCCAAACAGGCGACCAAGAGCAATCAGTTCATGGCCGACAACGCAAAGCGGCCAGGCGTGCAGACCACCAAGAATGGCCTGCAGTATCGCGTCCTGAAGCAAGGGCAGGGGCCCCGTCCCAAGGCCAGCGATGTGGTGCGCGTGCACTACAAGGCCAGCTACACAGACGGCACGCAATTCGAATCAACCAGCGACAAGCCCTTCACGACGCCTGTGACCGGAGTCATCCCCGGCTGGCAAGAGGCCCTGCAAATGATGACGGTCGGCTCGAAGTGGCAAATCGTTGTGCCACCTGCCTTGGGCTATGGCGCCGAAGGCGCGCCGCCGGCCATTCCGCCCAACTCGGCGCTGGTGTTTGAGCTCGAGCTCGTCGAAATTGCCAAGGCCGAAGCCACAGCGCCGGGCGCTCCTGGCGGCACTCCGGGCGCCGCTCGCCGCACAACGGCAGCTCCGAAAACGCGGTAGTCCGAAATTGATTGGATAAAAAACGAAACCGTGTCACGGGTGACCGTTGGTTACCCGTGGCACGGTTCTTTTTTTCCCGCCGCTCGAGGTGTCTACGCTTGTGGCACCGCCGCCGCGCGCATTGCGGTGGCCTTGTCGCGCAACTCGCGCCGCAGGATCTTGCCGATGCCGCCCTTGGGAAGTGACGGCAAAAAGTGGATCCGCGAGGGAGCTTTGAACTTTGCCACCTGGCTGGTCACATGCTCAAAGAGCTCGGCCTCGGTTGGTTGCGTGCCCGGCTTGGCCACGACGAACGCCACGACCGACTCGCCGTAGATTTCGTCCGGGACGCCCACCACGGCCGCTTCGGCAACGCTCGGGTGCTCGTGCAGCACGGCTTCGAGCTCGGCTGGATAGATGTTCTCGCCGCCGCGGATGATCATGTCTTTCTTGCGGTCAACGACGAACAAATAGCCCTCGCTGTCCAGGTAGCCCACGTCGCCCGTATGCAGCCAGCCATCGCGAATCGTCTTGGCGGTTTCATCGGGCCGGTTGTGATAGCCGAGCATGACAATTGGCCCGCGGAGGCAGATTTCGCCGCGCTCGCCAGTGGGCAGAATCTGGTCGTTGTCGTCCTGAATGCTGACCTCGGTGTTACAGTATGCGCGTCCGGCCGAGCCGGGGCGGAATTCCTCGGTGCGACGGTTCGAGGTGCCCAGGCCCGAGGCTTCAGTCAGACCGTACACTTCGCGAATGCGGCACGGATAGCGGTTCATGAACGCGATGCCGAGCTCGACCGGCAGCGGCGCTCCACCGCAGATCACTTCCTTCAGCGATGAGAGGTCGTACTTGGCCGCAGCCGGATGATGCAGCATGACGGCCAGGATCGTGGGCACCGCCGCGATCGTCGTGCATTTGTTCTCGGCAATCAGGGCCATGAACTTCTCGGGATCGAACCACCGCATTTGGAGCAGTTTGCTCTTGTCGGCCAGGCGCTCGGGGACCATGAGCAGGTCGTTCATGATCGCCACGCCAAAGATATGGGCAATCGGCATCGCGCTGAGCGTTATGCGGGGACCCTCCCAACTATCGAGCACCGCGGCTTCGACAACCGCCTCGGCGCTGGCCACCAGGTTGCCGTGCGAGAGGAGCACGCCCTTGGGCCGACCCGTCGTGCCGGAGGAATACAGCATGATCGCCACGTCGCTGCTGTTGATCTCGGGCAGATCGATGATCGGCTCCTCGCCAGCCAACTCATCCAGCCGGACTTCCGGCGGCGTAGCGTCTGGATTATCGGTACCGCCCTGAACGAGGATCATTCGCACGTGGGGCAAGCCGGCGGCTGCCTCGCGCACCGTGGGCAAGCGCTCGACGTCGGTCACGATCATGTTGGCTTCGGTATCGGCCAGCACAAAGCGCAGCTCAGCCGCGGCTGCTTGCGGCATCACCGGAATCGCCGTGGCGCCAGAACGGAAAATGCCCTGAAACACGGGATAAACCAGTACGTGGTTCATCATCAGCACGACCGCTTTTTGGCCCGGGCCCAGGCCGCGCCGGGCAAAGGCGCCGTGCAAGCGGCGTCCCAGGTCGAGCAGTTGTAAGTTGGTGTACTTCTCGCCGTCGATCTCGAAGCACGCCCGTTCGCCCAATCGTTTGGCCGAATGCTCGGCCAGTTCCGCCAGGTTTTTGACCATGGTTTCCTCACGCTGCTTTTGGCATCCCTGCGCTCGGCCCGTAGCCGCAGGGGCGAACGTGCCGAGGGGGATGCTAGATGCCTGGACCTCCCTGCCAGGATAGCGAATCGCGACACAAAAGGCACATGAAAAATTGCCGACAGGAGTCCAGGGACGAGACCTGGACGATCCTGCTGGTTACGATGGCGGTCGCACTAAATCCAGCCATCCTGGCAGACACTTGCCCAATCATGTGTGTCCTATGAAACGAATCGCGTTCGAGTTGGCGCTTCTCTCCTGGTCGGTCCTTGCCTGTCACGTGGCGATCGCTGCCGAGCCGGTCCGCATCGTGTGCCTGGGTGATTCGGTCACGAAAGCGGTCCGCAAGGGTGTCAAGCCCCACGAAACCTTCTGTGCCTTGCTCAAGCAACAGCTTTCCGGGGCCGATCGGCCCGTTGAGGTGGTCAACGCCGGCATCGGCGGGAACACGACCGAGGACGCCCTCAAGCGATTCCAGTCCGACGTGCTGGACCACAAGCCGCAGGTGGTCGTCATCATGTTTGGGCTGAATGATAGCTGGATCGACGCCGGCAAGTCTGAGTCGCGCCTGACCGTGCACGAGTATCGGGCAAATCTCGACACGATGCTCGAGCTACTCATCGGACACGAAGTCAAAGCGGTGCTGATGACGCCCAATCCGGCGCTCGCACCTACCTATGGCCCCGAGCGGAACGCGACGCTACGGCCGTATGTCGAAGTGGTGCGCAGCCTGGCCCGGCATCACGAACTGCCGCTGGTGGACGTCTACCAGCATTTCGCCGAGCTGGCTCAGGAGCGGGAAATCAACTCGCTGTTCACGGACGACATGCACCCCAACCCGGCGGGGCAGCAGCAGCTTGCGATTCTGCTGGAGCCGGTCCTGAAGCGTCAACTGGATGCCAGGCACGACTAACCACTGGGCCGCACAATGAATCCGAGACGCACCATGAAATCCGGCAGTACTCTATTGCTTCGGATCGCACTCGCATGGCTGGTGCTGCTGGCGCCGGCTGCCCTTGCCGCCGAGTTCGTGATCGATGCGGGCGTAATGGTTCCGATGCGCGACGGCGTGCGGCTCGCGACGGACGTCTATCGACCGGCAAAGGACGGCGTGCCTTCCGACGAACCGCTGCCGGTCATCCTCACGCGGACACCCTATGGCAAAAGCGGCGCGGCTCGCGCGGGCGAGTACTTTGCGACCAATGGCTACGTGTTCGTCGCCCAGGACACGCGCGGACGCTACGACTCCGAAGGAGTCTGGCACATGCTCACGGACGATGGGCCGGACGGCGTCGACTGCGCCGCCTGGATCGGAAAGCAGCCATGGTCGAATGCGAAGATCGGCATGATTGGCACCTCGTATGTCGGCGGCACGCAGCACGCACTGGCAACGGCCGGCGCGCCGGAGCTGAAGACCGTCATCCCGGTTGATGCGATGTCAAACCTGGGCCATCAGAGCATGCGAAACGCCGGCGCGTTCGAGATGCGGTTCTGGAACTGGATCTTCATGAACGCCGGTCGAGGCAGCCGCGCCGCGCGCGATCCCGGCACGGTGGCGGTGCTCAAGGAGATGGCAGACCAGCGATTTACGTACTTACAGAACCTCCCGACGCGGCGCGGGATGACGCCGCTACGGCTGGCGCCGGAGTACGAAGCCTGGCTGATGGGCGCCATGCAGCATGGCGGCAACGACGAGTATTGGACGCAAAACAACCTCATCGATGCGCCCGACAAGTACCAGGACATGCCGGTGTATCTCGTGGGCGGCTGGTACGACTCCTGGGGTGGCAACACGACGGCCAACTATCGGGCCCTGAGCAAGACGATCCAAGGCCCGGTCTACCTGATCATGGGCCCCTGGATTCACGGTGCGCAAGGTGGACACGCCCACGGGCAGGTCACGTTCGGCCGCGACGCAGCGATTCCCGATGAGCTCGCGTGGCGCAAGGAGTGGTACGACCACTGGCTCAAGGGGATCGACAACTCGGTGGGCAAGGCCGCGCCGTTCGCCGCGCCCGTGCGGATCTTCGTGATGGGTACCGGCGACGGCAGCAAGGACTCCGAAGGCAGACTAGTCCACGGCGGCACCTGGCGCGACGAGCAGGAGTGGCCGCTCGCTCGGACCGTCTATACGGACTACTACCTGCACGCCGGCGGCGGTCTGTCGACCGAGCACCCCCTCGGGATCATCGCCACCACCGAGTTTCAGTTCGATCCGGCCAACCCCGTGCCCACGATCGGCGGCAACATCTCCTCGGGCAACGACATCCTGCTGCAAGGCGCGTGGGATCAAAAAGGTGGGCCGCACGTCTGGAACTTCCAGCAGCCAATTCCGATCTCGGCCCGCAATGACGTCGTGGTGTTTCAGACCGAGCCGCTCGAAAAGGATTTGGAAGTCACCGGCGAGATCGAGATCCACCTGTTTGCCTCCAGCAACGCGAAGGATACCGACTTCACGGCGAAGCTGATCGACGTCTATCCATCGTCGGCCGATTGGCCGGGCGGATTCGACCTGAACATCGGCGATGGGATCGTCCGGGCGCGGTTCCGCGACGGACTGAAAGAGGAAAGGCTGATGAAGCCGGGCGAGGTGTACGAGTTCACGATCAAGCTGTACCCGACCTCGAACGTGTTCAAACGGGGGCATCGCATCCGCGTCGACATATCGAGCTCGAACTTCCCGCGGTTCGACGTGAACCCCAACACCGGCGAGCCCTTGAATCAGCAGCGCCGCAGCCAGATTGCCGAGCAAACCATCTATCACGACGGCCAGCGCCTCAGCCGGATTGTGTTGCCCGTTGTGCCATAGCGGCGCGCCTGCCGATCGCGTCCTGGGAATGATGTGGTGTTCGTGATCGGCTTGACTACAATAAGCCGAGTCTGATCAGCGAAGAGCGAACTATTTCTGCACCGGTCCAGGTGATCGTCGCTCAGTACATGGGGGGAAACGCATGTCGAGTCGTTTCGTTGCTTCCGTGGTTCTTGGTAGTGTCTGCCTGTTCGCTCTTCCGATGGTATCGCGCGCGGCCGAAGGTGCGCCGGCGGCAACGCTGGAGGCTCCAGCAGCAAAGCCCGCGATTCTGACACCGGCCGAGCGCGGATGGCAGCGCTTGCGGAGCGATGCCTACGCTCCCGCCGAGTTCAAAGTGGAGCTGTTCGATCGACTGTGGGAGTTCTGGCCGGCCGCGCTCAAAGAGCAAGCCGCGAAAGCTTCGCCCGAGGAACGCCGGAAGATGGCGTTCTCGCGGTACGGACTGGTGGCCGATCCCGACGATCCGCAGGCGGCGCCGTTGAGCGTCGTCGACGACGGCCAGGGCGGCTGGGTGATGAACTGCCTCGCCTGCCATCAGGGCAAAGTCGAAGGCCAGCCGATTCCAGGCGTCGGCAACTCGCACTTCGCTTTTCAGACGCTCACCACCGATGTGGCCAAGGCCAAGCAGGCGCTCGAAGGCCAGCGCGCCGGCGGCATGAGCGGCTTCGTACCGCTCGGGCTCTCCAACGGCACCACGAACGCGCAGGTCTTTAGCGTCGTGCTCACGGCCATGCGCGACAAAGACTTGAACCTGGTCAAGCAGCCAAAGTTTCCCCGGTTCAAGAACCACGATCTCGATGCGCCGCCGTTCTGGAATGTGAAGCATAAGAAGAATCTATATATCGACGGGTTCGTGCCCAAGACGCACCGCGTGATCATGCAGTTCGCGCTGGTGCCCGGCAACACGGCCGAGTCGTTCAAGGAGCGCGAAGATGCATTCCGCGAGATCCTGGCCTGGATCGAATCGCTCGAAGCCCCCAAGTATCCGGGCAAGATCGATACGGCGCTCGCCGACGTGGGACGCGTAGCGTACGAGCGCGTCTGCGCCGATTGCCACGGCACGCCCGGCATTGCCGAGAGCTATCCCGAACGAACAATCGTGATTGACGAGATTGGCACGGATCGAACGCGGCTCGACGGGATGCCGGCCGAACATCGGCGGTTCTATCGCGACAGTTGGTTTGGCGAGTATGGCAAGCTGGAAGTGACCGAGGAGCCGGAAGGCTATGTCGCGCCGCCATTGGACGGCGTGTGGGCCAGCGCGCCGTACTTTCACAACGGATCGGTGCCCACGTTGTGGCACGTACTGCATCCAGACGCTCGGCCAGCTGCCTGGTTGCGATCGGAGAACGGTTATGACCACGAGCGGATGGGGCTCGAAGTTCAGGAGTTCGCGGCTATGCCGAGCGACGTGAAAGACCTCGAGCAGAAGCGGAGCTACTTCAACACGGCGATCTCCGGCAAGAGCGCCGCGGGCCACACCTTTCCCAACGAGCTCACGGAAGATGAGCGGCAGGCCGTGCTCGAGTATCTCAAGACTTTCTAAGTCCGCCGGCGTGCGCGACATCGAAGCCACTCTGGTCCCCTCTGACGGCGCGCGATTGTAGCGATTGCGCGGCCGGTCGACTTTCGCTCACGCGCCCGGAAGTTGCGTGCGTGCGAAAGCTTAGCGCACTAGGTTTCGAGTGCGCCCACAAATTGCGCTGAATTCCACTGACCGGGAGACAAGTGAAATGCGGCGGATGCGTCAGTTTATTTGCCAACTCCTGACTCGCGAAGACGGACCGACGGCGGTCGAGTACGCGGTTGTCATCGCGATGATCCTGCTGGTTTGTATCGGCGCGGTCAATAGCGTCGGCAACGCGGTTACCAAGTCGCTGCAAGACTCGGCCGACCTGATTGGCGGAGCGACCGGCAGCGGTGGCTCGGGCAGCAGCAGCGCCGGATCAGGTTCCGGTTCGAGTGGCTCGGGTTCAGGCTCCGGCTCGAGCGGATCTGGAAGCGGCTCCGGTGGCGGCGGAAAGGGTGGCGGCAAAGGCCGCGGCAGTTGATGCCCTTGTCGCATTCGTGCTAGGGCGCTTCGACTGCGAATCGGTAACCCACCCCTTGCTCGGTGAGCAAGTATCGTGGCTGGGCCGGATCGTCTTCCAGCTTGCGCCGCAAGCTCGCCACAAACACCCGCAGGTAGTGATTCTCCTGCACGTTGTGTGGGCCCCAGACTTCGCGCAACAGGAACCGGTGGGTAAGCACCTTGCCAGCGTTCTGGATGAGCGTGGCCAGCAGCTTATATTCGAGCGGCGTCAGGTGTACCTCCTGGCCGCGCCGGTAAACCAGCCGAGCGGCCAGATCAATGCGCACCTCTCCGATCGTGAACGTCGTCGTCTCGTGGCCTGAACGCTGCACACGGCGCAGCGCCGTCCGCATGCGAGCGAGCAGCTCTCCGATCCCAAATGGCTTGGTTACGAAGTCATCGGCGCCCCGATCGAGGGCTCGAACTTTCTGCGCTTCCTGATCGCGGGCCGAAAGCACGATGATCGGCGACGTGTACCACTCCCGCAACCTGGTGAGCACGTCCTGCCCGTCCACGTCGGGAAGCCCCAGGTCGAGAATCACGAGGTCCGGCGGGTCGCCGGCCGCGGCCCGCAAGCCTTCTGCTCCCGAGGCCGCCTCGCTCACCCGATAGTTCTCGTTCGTGAGCGATGCTCGGAGAAACCTGCGAATGGGCTGCTCGTCTTCGATGACGAGGATATGGTAGTCGCCGCTCGGCATGATGACTCTATTCTACCGTGACTCGGGGAGCGTCGGCGGAAAGCGGCAGGCGGATGACAAAGTCGGCCCCACCGCCAGGCCGATTCGAGGCCGTGATGCTTCCGCCGTGGGCTTTGATGATCGCCCTGCAAATCGCCAATCCCAGGCCGCTGCCGCGACCGCCATCGGCACTGGGCATCGCGCGGAAGAACTTTTCGAAAATGCGATCTTCCGCGCCTGCGGGCAATCCGGGCCCTTGGTCGGAAACGGCGATCCGCAGCGACTTGCCGTCGACATCCGCCCGAATCGTCACTTCGGTGCCGGGCGGTGTGTAACGACCGGCATTCTCCAGCAGGTTCACAAAGACCTGCTCCAGCAGCAGTCCATCGACAAATACCAGCGGCAGGTCATCGGGGATGCGAACCGTGATCTCGTGCCCGGCGAGTTCCTTATGCGTTCTCCGCAGCGCCGAACCGACGATCTCCTCCAGCACGTGCCACTGCTTGTTCGGAGCCGCGGCCCCCGCGTCCAATTTGGACATTTGCAAAATGTTCTCCAGCAGCCGGTTCAGGCGGACTGCTTCGTCGCTAACCGTTTCCAGCAGTTGCCGGCGCGTCTCCTCGTCGAGCGATGGCGACTCGAGCAAGCTGCTGCTCGCGCCGGCGATCGCGGCCAGCGGCGTCTTCAGGTCGTGCGACACGCTGCTCAACAGGCTGCTGCGCACCTGCTCGGCC
>JBGSKX010000163.1:0-1641 GCA_041741015.1 Pirellulales bacterium | reverse complement strand
GCATCCGGCTGAGGCGCACCGAGCGGAGCGCCGACAGCGCTGACTTCGGTTGACTGACGACGCGCGAGCGAGCGGTGTCCATCGGCGGCACGGTTCATCATCTGAACGTATTGCGACGCGGTCGGCGGGCTTTGCAATTGCGAAACCAGGCGGCCGTTGGGCAGCGTGATCACATCCGAGGGCAGGCTCGAGACGCCGTACAGCCGAGCGGTGCCCGGGGCGTCATCGGCATTCAACTTGACGAGTACAAAATTGGTCTCGAGCGCCTTGGCCGTCTCGGGCTTGGAGAAAACGTCTTGCTCCATGCGCATGCACGGTCGGCACCAGGGGGCCCAGAAGTGAATCAGCACGAGGCGATTCGACTGAGCAGCCACGCGTTTGGCGGTTTCCAGGTCCGGTTGCCAAGGCATTTGGTTGTCGGCCAGGGCCGTGGCGCAGGTGGCCAGGACAAGGCAGACGGTCGTGGTTCGTAGCATCGCCCGCATCGGAAACGCTCCCCCGGCGAATCGTGAAAATGAGCCTATCTGAGGGCTGTATCGGTCGTAATGAGCGACCTAGTTGTGTAAAAGTTGCGGGCTGGCCAAAGATTGCCGAACGCAGCCTGGGAAGGAACCGTAGTGATAATGCGGGCGGACACTCGCTGTGGGACGTCGGAGGACCATTTGAGACCGATCCAGCGTTGCCAGCGTTAAAGTCAACGCAGTCAGTGGAAAAAACTTCCCAGACTGCCAGGTTCTGGCTCGATTGGTCGCTTGACATCGGTCGAGAGATGACTAAGATGTCCGTAGTTTTAAATTCTGCCGTGCAGGCAGACGCCGCGGCCCACCTGGCACGCCTCGCCGGTTGTGATTCCGCAAAGTAGCTCCGCGACACAGAGTCGCGTGAACTCCCTGTGGAAGCTTCCGGAGATCCTGGCGTGGACGTCGTAACGACGAACCAGTGGGCCTCCCCAAGGTTTCAAGTTGCCCGACGCTAGCGCGCTTGTGGCTTCTTCGTAGGTTGGGGTAAGAGACGCTTCTGGATTACCAGCTCCCGCTGAAAGGCAAGGGCGAAGCGGCATCACATTGGTGGTGCCTGGCTCCGCTCGAAACAGCTTGGCGAGTTTTCGTCAGACTTTCACGGGAAGGATGGTTGCCTGCGACGCGTGAGCAGGCAAGGAACGCGAATGTAATTCGCGATTGGTAATATCCGAAGTGCTTGTGGGCGTTTCGCAAGCGCACTGTCGGCAGCATTCGGCTCAACGTTTGCACGAGTTTAATTTCGTTGAACGGCCGCGCCGCGTAGACCGGCCGTTCCGTGTTCGCTCAGGGAAAAGCCTGGGTGACACAGACTTTCACCTTCCTGGGACGAACCAGGGTTTCCTGGTGCGACAGGGCATCCTGGTGTGTCTGTGCGAGGGTCAACATTCGGTTTTCGTCGCGTGACGAAAATTGGCTTCTTTTGACAGGGCATTCGGCATCGACGCTGAACCGCCACGTGTACTGGCTGACGCTTCTCCGCTGCGCGCTCGTTTCGCGCGCCGTCGGAAGTCGCGACGGCTCTCTTATCAGGTGAGATTCAATGGGTAAGCGCAAGAAAGGTCGTTCTCGCGGTCGTGGCGGCATGGGAGGCCCGGGCGGTGGCGGCGGTGGTGGTGGTGGC
>JBGSKX010000162.1:0-2402 GCA_041741015.1 Pirellulales bacterium | reverse complement strand
CGCGGGCATTGGCGGCGTTGCGGGCGATGAGCCCGGCGACGTAGCCCCCCTTGAAGCCGGCGTCGATGTTCACGACCGTGACATTCGCCGCACAGCTATTGAGCATGCTGAGCAGGGCCGCGATGCCGCCGAGATTCGCGCCGTAGCCGATGCTGGTGGGGACCGCGATGACGGGGCAAGCGACGTGCCCGCCTACAACGCTCGGCAGCGCGCCTTCCATGCCGGCGATCACCACCACGGCGTCGACGTCGGTTAGTTCGTTCAAATGTTCGATCAGCCGATGCGGCCCAGCGACGCCGACGTCGCAAATGAGATGCGTGCGAGCGCCCATCCAGAGCAGTGTCTCGCGAGCTTCCTCGGCAATGGGCAAGTCGCCCGTGCCGGCGGTAACCACGGCGACGCGGCCGGCGGTGGCCAGGGCATCGTCGTCATCGGTGACGAGCGGAATGCGAAACGTGCGGGCGACTTCGTTGTAGTAGCCGTCCACGAACAGCGGCACGAGCTCGTTGGCTTTCTCGGCCGAGATGCGCGTGGCGAAGACGTCGATCCCTTCGCCCACCATGCGCTCGAAAATCTTGATCAGCGTGGGGACGGTTTTGCCTTCACCGAAGACAACTTCGGGATAGCCGCAGCGGCGCTGGCGATCGAGATCGATTTGGGCTTCGTCGAGATCGGCCGTGGCTTCGCCCGTCGCTGCGAGCAGGAACTCCTCGAGCGGCAATCGGCCGTCGAGCAGCTTGCGGGCGAGTTGTTCGAGCTGGGTGGAGTTCATGCATTTAATCCTACCCCACGGCGGAAGCGAGGGTGAAGGGGGGCGTGGGCGAACCGATACCGGGCGAGTCTCTCGACGCTTTCATAATCCGAAGCGTGAGCGAGAAAACCGTCCGAAAAGGCCTCGCTCACGCTTCGGGTTATGAAGACATGCGACCGACATGATCAACCCCGCACGCAGTGTGCGTGATGCTTTCCACCTTGCCAGAATCCTCGGGCAATGTTAGCAAATGGCTCTGAGGACCCCTCGTTCTCTAAGCGATTCCGCAGCCCCGAGCACCGCACCGCCATGAGCCAATTCGCTGCCCGACGCGACAAGCTTCGCCGCCAGATCAAGAAACAGGGGCTCGACGCCCTGCTGGTGACGAACTTCATCAACGTGACCTATCTGACCGGCTTCACCGGTGACGACAGCTATCTGCTGGTGCTCGGCGAAGGTGAGGTCGTGATCAGCGACCCGCGCTACACCACCCAGCTCGAGGAAGAATGTCCGGGGATGGAAGCCTCGATCCGGCCGCCGGGGGTGGGCATGATCGAGCGGATTGGCCAAGTGGCCGCTCGGGCCAAGGTCGGCAAACTCGGGATCGAGGGGAGCTCGCTGACGGTTGGCACGCGGGACGAGATCGCCGCCGCGCTGCCGAAGACCGAGCTGGTGAGCACGGCCAACCTGGTCGAAGAGCTGCGGCTGATCAAGGACAAGGACGAAATTGCCGAGATTCGCCGGGCTGTGTGGTTTGCCGAACGGGCGTTTGGCATTCTGAAGGCCTCGCTGCGGCCGGAGCGGACCGAGAAGGAAGTGGCCGACGAGCTGGAGAACAACATCCGGCTGTTCGGCGGCAAGGGGTGCAGCTTTCCGTCGATCGTGGCCGTGGGAGCGCGGGCGGCGCTGCCGCATGCCCGGCCGACAAATCAGAAAATCGGGGCGGATGACTTCGTCCTGGTCGACTGGGGAGCCAACGGCGGACAGTACATGAGCGACTTGACGCGGGTATTAGTGACCGGTAAAATCCCGCCGAAACTCGAACGTATATATAGAGTTGTGTTGTCGGCGCAGGAGCAGGCCATCGCCGCGATCGCTCCGGGCAAGACCTGTCATGAGATCGACGAGGTGGCCCGGACCATCATTGCCAAGGCGGGATTCGCCAAGAACTTCGGGCATGGCCTGGGGCACGGCATCGGGCTGGAGATTCACGAAGGTCCGCGGCTGGCCGCCGGCCAGCATCGCAAGCTCGAGCCCGGCATGGTTGTGACCGTGGAGCCGGGCATTTACCTGCCGGGTTGGGGTGGCGTGCGAATCGAGGACGATATTCTGGTGACGAAGTCGGGCTATGAAGTTCTGACCAGCGTCAGCAAGACTTGGGAAGACGCCATCGTGAGCTAGGCGGCGCGAGAACCGAAGATTCCTGGGAGATGAGCAAGATGGCGGGACCCCCGTCCAAAGAAAAAGAAGGCGATATCTTTGACGTGAAGCGCATTCGCCGGCTCGTCGAGCTGATGAATGAGCATGAACTGGCCGAGATCGACCTGCGGCAAGCCGATCAGCGGATTCGCCTGCGCAAGGGGGGCGAGCCGATCATTGAAGTCGCCCGACCCGCCGCGCCTGCCGCTCCGGCAACGGGCGCCGCCGCTCC
>JBGSKX010000161.1:0-3242 GCA_041741015.1 Pirellulales bacterium | reverse complement strand
AGAACAGCGCCATCCGCTCGGCCATGGAATACGCCGGCGAGCACGACGTGCTGGTGGTCGCCGCAGCCGGCAACGATCGCAGCGACAACCCCAGCTACCCTGCCGCGCACAGCGCTTCGCTCGACAATCTGCTCTCGGCCGGAGCTTATCGTGAGAGCGGCGAAAGAGAGCCTTCGAGCAACCTTGTCGGCTCAAGCGGCGCCGTGCAGGTCGATGCCCCCGGCCAGGCAATTCGCAGCACGTTTGTCACCGCGAAGTACGGCTATCAAAGCGGCACGAGCATGGCCGCCCCGCACGTCGCGGGCCTGGCCGCGCTGTTGCTCTCGGCCGATCCAAGTCTCTCAGCAGCTGAGTTGCGCACGATCATCGTCGACTCGGCCGATCCGCCCGCGGCCGGTTCCGATTCGGCGGGCCGCGTGAATGCGATCGAGGCCTTGGCCCTTGCGCTCGATTCACCGCCCCAACAAGTCGACGCGCCCGCGATCCCGCAGCCCGCGGCAGTCACCCCTTTGCCGCCGGCGGCAGGTCGACTCGTGACTGCACACTCCGTCTCGGCTGTGCAAGCGCCCGCCAGAGCAGCACCGCAACCTAGTGCACTGATCCTACCGCCGGCAATGAACGCTCGGACCGAACTCTCGAGCGATACGTCCACCCTCGCCCAACCGGAAGTGGTCCAGCGATCCGAGACAAGTACCGAGGCACGAACCGCGCCCCTGCAAGTGGAACGTTCGCTCCGCGACGCGGCGCTGCTGGCATATCGCCCGGACACCGGCGGCAGCGCGATGTCCTGGCCGCTGGAAGAAGCGGACCAACCCGCAGGCGTAGCAGGACGCAAAACACACAAACCGGGGCTTACTTCGTCCGCAGCCGAGGCTGCTGCTCGTCTTCGTCCGGTCGACGCCGCCGCAGAGAAAACGGCAGCCCAATGATTAATCCGGCGCCAACCGCCGCGGCCGAGATCGGCTGTCCATCCGCGTGCTTCTCGGACGCCGCGCGCTCGTCATCCTTTGCTTTTCGGTCCGCCTTGCGAGCGGTCACCGGCGGAGCTGCGTCTGCCGCGGTCGCGACTTCGAACTCCTGGAAAATCGCCACGTCAGCATCGATCCGCACCGGTGCGTGGCGATCAGCCAGGTGTTCGCGCACTTGGCGCGGCAGCATTTCGGCCGTTCCGCCCTCCACGGCCAGTTCCACCAATCCATCGACAACGTCAGCATTAAACCCGGCGACCGCGTCTGGCTCGACCTGCGGCGCATCCGCGTTGTTGCCCGCTGGCGACGTCGCATCGCGGCCGAACTCGCGCCACGCCTCGTTCCACGCAGACCAGGCTTGCTCGGCAAGTGTTTGCAGCTCCGTCCAGGTGTCCGGCCGGCCTTCCAAGGAATCCGCGGACTCTTCTACAAGCTTCCGGCCTTTCCGTCGCGGCGCAAGCGGGCTCTCCAGTTCAATCATGCCTTCGTCGAGCTCGGTTTTCGAAATTGCCCACTGACCGACGATCGGCGCAGCCTGTGCCGGGACGGGCTCCACCTCGCGTTCACGTGCGGAGTTATCGCCCGCAACCCAGGCCGCGGTGCCCCGTGCCTCAGCAGACCTCGGCGCGACCGTTGTGAAGGCCAGCAGAGTGTCGCTCGCTCGCGGTGGTGGGGTGTGACTGCTGTTCGCCGCCATGCTCGCACCAGGCGTGCCCGACGCATGGTCGCTCTGACTATCGTCCACCATCGCGGCCGCACGCAGCGAGGTTGGATCTGCCAAGGGCCTCGGCGCAAAGCTGCGTTCGCCGCCAACCGGCTCTCGGGCGTCGGCCTGACTGTAACTCTGCGATCCCACGGCCAGCCCATAGATGGGCGAGGCCGTGATCACGAGCGTCAACGCGTCGCCGCGCGACACGAGCAGGCCGGGCAGTACCAGATTCGTACCCGACACCTGCACGCTGGCCGGAACGACGCGCGTCTCGGTCATCCGGCTACTCGCAAACTCTCCGTTGCGACTCAGCGGGCCGCGCCCCAGCTCATTCGCGCTCACGAAGACATCCTGCTGCCGCCAGCCGGGCCCGTCGTTCGTTCTCAATACGTCAAAGCCGCCGCTGGCGCGCTGCCAGCCGGGCTGCTGCAAGGCGGTGAACTCTCCACTGGCAGTTAACATCCGTGAGTGCTCAAACACCGCCTCGAACTGGCGTGAGGGCGCCTCCAAGCCGAACACAAACGGACCGAGCCCGCTGGCCGAAAGCGCGATTCGAGTCCCCAATGGCTCGAACGTTACCATTCGACCTCGCCCCGAGCCTCGTCGCAGGTTACTCGCGCGGTTCGTATGCATCACGCCTACTCCTGGTTTTCCATTCCATCCGCCAGTTTGCTCACCGCCAGCGCTTCCTCGGTTCGCCCGAGCGCGGCCAATGCCCGGCCGTAGTTATCGTAATGTTTCGCCAGCAGCGTGCGATACCGAACTTCGTCCGGGTTGGCTGCGACTGCCCGCTTCTGATGCTCGACTGCCAGCGCAAAGCTCTCGGCCGCCTCGCGGTGCTTGCCCCAACCCTGCCGGACGATTCCCAGATTGTTGGCGATGCCCCCCAGGCTGCTGTTCAATTCCGCATCGCCGGGTTGCTCGGCGACGAGTTGCTGTTGGAAGCCGAGTGCACTGCGGAAACACCGTTCGGCGTCCTCTGGTTCTTTGAGCCGGGCGTGCGCCAGGCCCAGGTTGTTATAAGTGACTGCCAGGTCATGCCGGAATGTTCTATCCAGGGGCGCGACGCGAAGCACTTGTTTCTCGATCTCGATCGCCTCGCCGTAGGTGCTCACCGCCGCAGCCAGGTCGTTTCCGCGTGCTTGTGCCGCCGCCAAATTGTTCAATGTCGTGGCCAGTTCGCGTTGATATTTAAGTTCGCCGGCCTGCGTTCGAACCAATCTCCGCTGCAAGTCCGCGGCCCGCTGGTACAGCCTGATCGCTTCGCTCGGCGACTTGCTCGCCTCCAGCGCTGCCAGGTTATTGCACGCCGCAGCCAGGTTTCGAACGACGCCAAGTTCGTCCGGCTGGCCGGCGGCCGCCTGCTCTCCGAGTCGCATCGCCTCGCGAAACTCCTCTACCGCAAGTCGCTCTTCGCCATCGGCTCGCAATTGTGAACCCAGGTTGTTGTGCGATAGCGCGAGCTCGGTCAGATACTGCGTCGCCTGCGGCTCGGCCTCGACGAGCCGCTGCTGCAGCTCGATCGCCCGAGCCAACTCTTGCCGCGCGTCCGCGCCGCGACCCGC
>JBGSKX010000160.1:0-30286 GCA_041741015.1 Pirellulales bacterium | reverse complement strand
TCTTCCGATCTGGCTCGCGGCGCATCGCGCACCGCCAAACAGCACGGTGACATCGCCCGCGCGGAAACGGCCCTGCAGCGCGCCCTCGACGACCGCGCCAAATTCGAAGAGCAGTACATCCGCGAAGAGACGAAGATCAACGAACAGTTTCGCGATCCGGCAATCGAGCCCTACGCCCTCGGCCCGCGCAAGCGCGACATCGACGTCACCCGCGTCTCACTCGCCTGGGTCCGCTGATCAGCAGTACCTTCGGGTGCCACAGGTGGCCGCGTTGCGGCTCACCTGTGCTCGCTTCGCTTCACAAAGGCTTGGCTGCGTCCCTTGGGGGTACCGGGTAGCACCGACAACTTGTTGTCGGTGTGCGTAGCACAGGAGGGCTTAAGTCACGCGTTCCCATTCCGCCGAACCGTGCCTCATGTAACGCACTGCCCGATCCCTCTTGCACCGGAGGTGCCCTGACAATTGTCAGGGCCACCCAACATTCTGTTATCATTTTCATAAGTAACCGCCCCTCCCACTCCGCCGAGGCACCTCATGAACCTGCGACTCTTCGCCCTCGCATGCATTCTTCTCGCAACTCCCGCCTTCGCCGCCGATCCGCCCGAGGGCTTGCGTTATCTCCGCCCCAGCGAAGCGATCGAAGACAAGGAGGAGGGCTCCTTCTGGCATGACGCCCGCAAGCTCGACGTCGAAGGGCAGGGCTGGACCGACACCAAGAGCCCCTACGACCGGCTGCCCGCCAATGCCGAAACCACGGTGCGCGACGCAGTCTGGAATCTCAGCCGCCACGCCTCGGGCATCGTCGTCCCGTTCAGCACCGACGCCAGTCGGATCAAAGCTCGCTGGACGCTCACTTCCGACCGCCTCGCGATGCCGCACATGCCCGCCACCGGCGTGAGCGGCGTCGATCTTTACGTCCGCGACGATGCGGGAAAGTGGCGCTGGCTGGCCTGCAAACCGCCCACGGGCGAATCGACCACCGTCGACCTGGTCAGCGGTATTGAAGAAAAAGATCGCGACTATCTGCTGTACCTGCCGCTCTACAACGGCGTGAAGTCGCTGGAAATCAACGTCCCCTCGGGCAAGTACCTCGCCGCTTCCAAACCGCGCCCTGCCGACAAGCGGAAACCGATCGTGTTCTACGGCACGTCGATCACGCACGGGGCTTCGGCCTCGCGCCCCGGCATGACGCATCCCGCGATTCTCGGCCGCCGGTTCGAGCGCCCGATCATCAACCTCGGCTTCTCAGGCAACGGCCGGATGGAACCCGAAGTGGCGACGCTGCTGGCCGAGCTGGATCCGGCCGTCTATGTCATCGACTGCCTGCCGAACATCACGGCCGACGAGGTCACGGCGCGCACCAAGACCTGCGTTGATGTATTGCGGAAGGCGCACCCCACGACGCCGATCCTGTTGGTCGAGGACCGCAGCTATTCGGACTCGTTCCTGGTCGACTCGAAGCGCGAGCGCAACCTGACGAGCCGAGCGGCGCTCCGCAAAGTCTTCGACGAACTGAAGAGCGCCGGCGATGCGAACCTGTACTACCTCGAAGGTGAGCATCTCTTGGGCGACGACAACGAAGGGACCGTCGACAGCTCCCACCCCACCGACCTCGGCTTCATGCGCCAAGCGGACGCGTTTGAGAAGGCCCTGCGACCGATTTTGGAGAAGTGACAAATGCCAGTCTCCTTCCCGCTTCAATTCTCCCAATCGCAGTGGCCGGCTCGAAAGGGTGTGTGCGGCGTATGCGAACAGCCTTTGACAAACTCGGTGGTCTATTTGAGCGCCGGCACCTGCGCGGATGTCGAGAAGTCGCATTTAGTTGACGCCGAAGCATTCTGGAGCTGCGGCATCCACTCCGCGGACGATCATGAATCCCGCGAGATTGTGGTTGCCCAGCTACCCAATCAAGAGCAATTCGATTTAAGCTTCTGTTCGACGAACTGCCTCAAGCACTTTCTGTTGGCAATTGTCGACTCGCTGGAACAGAAATGAACCGAAACGGGAACATCACCGACCGAACCAATTGGGTTGGACTCGCCGGTTTCTTGTTTGCACTTTGCGGGCTTGCTTCGATAGCGATTGCCAGTTTCGTGGCTCCAGTTAACGCATCCGCGGCGCTCGCCATCGCCCTTCTATCCTGCGCATCGATCCCTGGTGCAATCCTGAGCCTCATCGCGATGCTTTGGACGCCCCGCCGACTCGCTGCTTGGGGTCTCTTCCTAGGCATCCTTGGAATGCTGTACCTGCCAACGATATTCTTGCCCTTGATTCGTCACTAAACAGAACGAAACGGGGACAAAGTCATAAATAAAGGGGCCCGCTTTATCACCTTTTTCAATCAATCAACCCGACTCCGCCAGTCGGTCAGGTAGTCGACTCGCCAGCGGTTGACCGTTTTCGCGCCCGCGTGGCTCTTCTCGAACAAGCGGCGATCGGGATTGTCTGTCCAGTAGTGCGGGCCGTGTTCGGTCTTCACGAACGCGCCGCCCCAATGCGCTGTGGTCGGATCATTCGCATCGCCCCGCAGCAAGTACAGCAGCGACGGGGTGTCGCCCATCTTGAGGTCGCGCTTCTTGCGGAAAAACAGATCCCCCAGAGCTCCGTGTCCGCGAAGGCTCTTGGCCACGAATTCGAGATTGCCCCACTCCCCGTCTTGCTCACCGCCCATGTACATTCCGCGAAATGTCGCGTCGTTCTCGATCCACCACAAATCGGCATGTTCCTCGAACAAGTAATTGCGCGCCGCCCGGTCCTGCTGGGTATTCCACGAGCCAATCGAGTACACGCGGAGCTTGCTCTTGATCGCGAGATCGTCGTGAATAGCCTGCGCGACGTCGGTGATGCTGCCCCACACGAGCACCCACAAGGGCCGCGGATCGTCGGCCTTGGCCGCCTGGATGATCCACTGCGATCCGGCGGTCGGTTGGCTCCAGCCGCTTGGCGGAGCAGCATCGATGGCGCCCTGCTTCGCCACGCTGCGCAGCGCGTCGGGCGCCGGATAGTCTTTCGAGCGATGCTTCAAAGTCGGATAGTCATGGGCGTAAGCCTCGATCACTTCCTGGATGTGCTCCACGCGACCGCCTTCGGGTGGTGACGAAATCAGCCCTTCGATATCCAGCACATCGGCGTAGTGGAGCAAATGGACCAGCGACTGATAGTCGTCGGGGTCCGATCCGCCAACGTCCGTCGAGACAATCAGCCGCGGCCGATCCCCCGCCAGCGCGCCGCCAGCGGGCCCAGGTGGTTCGGCGCCCGTTGCCAATGCAGCAAACCACACCGCCGCGCAGGCCCAGGCCGTCAGCCGGAAGTTGCAGGCCGATACTCGGTAAACCATTGCCGCAGGTTCCTTGTCGCGTGAACGAAACGGGGACATCACTGATTCTTTTGGGCGGGCATATTGAGTGATGTCCCCGTTTCCTTTAGAGATGGCTCCGTCACGACTGAACTCGTCGACGCAGTTCTTCCACGGATTGAGTCCAGAGGGCGTCGCCAGATTCGGCCCAGATGTCCTTCAATTCGGATTGGTCCCCCAGGATGCGTTGGATTGCGGTCTCCGCACGACGGATCAACTCAGGAGGTGGAGTTATCGGGTGAGCTGCCACCCAATTGTCGACGTTCTCTGTGTAGGCGTTCTGGTATCCCGGCTGTCCCTTGAGCCGTGCGAGAACCTCGCAGGCGGCGAGAGCATTGCAAGCGACATCCTGGTCTAGGTAGTCACTTCCAATCGCTTCCACTTCATCAAGGGCCGATTCGACGAGGGACAAATCGTCAACGGTCTCCAACTCATAGGCCCAATCGCAGGCGGTGTCGTTGTCGAAGGCGAGTTCTCCCCAAGCACCCATCGGTATCGTCGCTCCGCAATGTGGACTCGGAATTGTCCGATCAATGTACCGCAGATTGACTGCTGTGAAAACGAAACCGGAGAATCCGGGAACATCGCTCGTTTCCACGCTCGAAGCACATCGAGTGAAACCACCGTATTCTTTCTCTCACGTCTTTCTTCTTTCCGTCGTGTCGTTGTGCCGTCGTGGTTCACTTGCATTCCTCTGCACCCGACGAGCCGGAGATCAGCAAAACCGCGTGTGCGCACGGATCGGCGCAAGTGCTTGGCTGGTTTCAAGCAGCGAGAATCACTATCCACACGGCCGCGAACGCGCTTGAAATCAGGCCAGCAGTTGGCGTAGGGTGAACTCTGCAGCCGTTCGCGAGCCTGCCATCCGTAAGTCTCCGGCAACAACACGAACGATAACCTCACGAACCCGCGTTGCTCCTAGCGCGTGCTACGAAAGCTGATCATGCGGAAAGAAACTCGTCTGAAAAAATCGCACTGCCCGAGGGCACTTGACCGAGTGTGTGCGCACCACTCGTCGCAACTCGTTTCGTGCACTCGCGCTCGCCGCGCACCCGCGCACCCCACGCAAGTGTCCACCAACCATTGAAATCAGGCCAGCGATTCGTTTATGGTACGTTCAGCGGATTGTGTCGCGACTTCGACAAAACGACTGAGATGAACACCGCACTGTCAGCTTGGAGAAATCACGCAGCCCAGGTGTCACCCGATTGGGCCAATACGGCACGCGTCCGTGGAGAAGTGTGCGCCCGAAACATCATTTGCACGAGTTTCTAAGCGCACACGCGCGCGAAATGTGATCGCAAAAAACAGCCGCCCCAATTTTTCGCGGCCTGCTCTTTGAAAATTCGAACACGCTAGTCGCCGGCCGCTTACCGCACTCCTGCCGCGTGCAGCCGCAGGATCCGCGTCACCTCGGCGATCGAGTCCGGATGACGATGCAGTCGCTCGTGATGCTCCGGCACTTCGAGCGTGCTGTCGCCCGCGTGCTCGGCGCTGGCCACCGGCACAATGCCGTCGCTGGGACCTTCCGTGAGATTCAGCCCGCCCGTGCCGATGATCGAGTGCAGCCGCGTCTGGCAGTTGACCGGCATCCGCTTGAGGGCGTCGAGAAAGGGATTCTCGGGCTCCAAGAGCGCGATCGTCGTCGGCCGCCGGCCTTGTAAGTGCGGCTTGAAGACGTCGCGATTCGCCTCCATCAGTGCCTGGTACTGGGCGTCCTGCTCCCTGCCGAAGCTGACCAGCAGGCTGCCGACTCGACCTGCTGCGCGGCTGGCCAGTCCGCTGCCGTGATGCGGCGTGCCGATGAACACCACCCGCTTCACCGAGCAGACTGGATCGAAGAAGAACCCGCGAGCGAGTTGCTCTTCCAGTTCGGGCGGCGCTTGCAGGGCATCGAACGGTTGCACGGCGGCCGCCCGCCACAGGATCTCGTACGACGAGGTGACTTGCATTTTGGAGACCAGACCACCCAGGCTATGGCCGACGAGCACCATCTGGTCCAGGGCCGGATCGGCCCCGTTTGGATCGAACGTGGTGCGCACCAGCCGCAAGTTGGCGCGGAGCGCGGACGTGCTGGCCAAGAGGTCGCCGCCGGTCGGATAGCGAAAAGCCCAGAACTGGTATTGGTCGTAAAGATCGCGCTGGGCGCGCAGCTCGTTGATCATGTCGGCCCAGGTGATCGCGTCGGAGTACAAGCCGTGGATGAACACGACCGGAATCTTGCCGGGCTGATACGGTTCGATCATCGTCAGCTTCGGCCGCACCGAAACGTCGCTGGGGGCGGTGAACCCTTGCAGGTACTGTCGCGGCGCGCTGTTCACGATGGCAGCCAGCGGCGCGGTGATGTCCGCCGAGAGTGGCCGCGATCCACCACGCCAGCCAACGCAATCGAACGCGAGTGGGTTGTACAGTTCCAGAACGTACGGTCCCGAAAGCGTCGGATCGATCACGTCGCCGGATGGCCGGAGTAAGGCGGTCACGGCAAACGGTTGCCACGGCGAAGCGAACGGTTCCTCGCACGGCGAGAGGCGCTCGCCAAGCAGGGGAATGCCGATGCCGGGCCGCACGTACCGCTGGGCGATCTCGCCGGTCGGCACGTCCGCAGCCGACAGCTGGCTGAAGTCGCTCGGCTTGAACGCAAAGCCGAAGTAACGAATCGGAACAGTCCGCTGGCCGCCGTGCATCACCGTGAGCCCCGAGCGCGGGTCGAGCCGGCCGAGCCGCTGGCCCGAGTCGACAAGTCCCCACAGCGCCTGGCGATAGATCGATTCGCTTTGGTTTGCCGGGCCTGCGGGCGTGATGCCTTCGGCCGAGAGCGCCGCGGCTTGAAAGTAGTAGTCGACTGCGGCGGGATCATCGCGCCGATCGAGCCGCCGAGCTTCATCGAGCGCTGCCTGAGCGGCACGCGGATCGGCCGTCACCAGAGCGACCGATTGCACCGTCACCGCGGTGGCGGAGACCGGCTGCACTGCGAGCTGCGAACTGCGATGAGTTCCGCAACCGGCAACGGCCGCCAACAGCAGGAACAATCCCAGCCGGCGCGCGAGGTCTGGCGCGCAGCGCGGCGGCTGGGATGTTGACTGGCTGGGCATTGCGGGTGGGTGGGTACGGAAGGCGGGAGAGTCGTGCGGCCAGAAAAGGATACCACCGCCAACCCCAGCGGGCTGAACGATAGATCACCGCAAGTGCCGCCGCGCGGTCCGTGCCGCGGCACGATCGGCAGAGATTGTGTAGTTTCGCGCGGGTTGCTGTCGTGAGCTACTCGCCGAAGCAAAGCAGCTTTTCGCGGGTACGAACGAACAGCTTTCCGTCGGCGATCGCCGGTGTGGCCACGATGCTGCCGCCGACGTCATTCACGGCAAGCTCTTCGTAATCGGCATTGTTCGCGAGCACGACGACCATGCCGTTCGAGCCGGCTGCGTAAATCTTGCCGTCGCCAGCCACGGGCGAAGCGAAGTAGTCCGTGGCGTCGGCAATTCGCTTCGGACCACGCAGAGGTTTGCCAGTTTCAGTGTCGTACACGGTGCTGATGCCGCCGCACTTGATGAGCAACATTCGGCCGCCGGAAACAAATGGGGAAACGACATGGTCGGTGTGCTTCGTCCCATGCTTCCAGATGAGGTGCGAGTCGGTGACATCGCCCGAGCCGCCGCCCCGCACCGCGAGGATGAACTCATCCGCCGCCTTTTCGCCGGTCGAGGTGTATCGCGCACCGGAGAAGTTGTTGGGATGCATGAACGCCAGATCGAGCTCCTCACCTTCGAGCAGGCCGTCGCCATTCTTATCGCCGCGACCGAAGGCGCGCTCCAAGAATGCCGGGGGAACGGGCTCTTCACCGACATAGGCCTGTATCTCCGCTTTGTCGATCTTGCCGTCGCTGTTGCCAGTCTCGGCCTGATCGACCGCCGCCAGCCACTGATTCGCGATGCCGCTGCTTTGCAGCGAGACATAGATGTTGCCATCCACGCAGACCGGCGTTGTCTTGATGTTGCGGAGCAGCGTCTTGGCAAACCAGCGGCGCTGGCCGGACGGGGGATCGTATCCGATGAGCATGCCGGTGCCGGCGACGACGATTTCATCGCGACCATCGACGGTGTTGATCACTGGATGCGAATAGTTGACCGCCATGTCGAGCCGATCGTCTTTCCAGAGCAGCGTGCCGGTTTCTTTGTCGAAGGCGTACAGGGCGGGATTCAGATCGTCGTCCTGGCAGAACAGGATCATGTCCTTATAAACGACGGGCGACATGCCGGCGCCCCACTTGAATACGAAGAACGGCACAGGCAGCGGCTGCCGCCAGGCGTCCTGGCCTGTTTTGGCATCCAGGGCAAGGAGTCCCAGCGTCGTGAAATAAAAGTACACGCGGTTGATGTCGGCCGCGGGAGTGGAGCTGGCATGACTATTGATTTGATGAACTTCGCCGAGCGTGCCGGCTGGCCAGTCACGCTGCCAGAGCTTCTCGCCCGTGGCTGCATCAAAGGCGAACAGGCTGACGGTATCCTTGCTGGTCATGCCGCTTACGAACACGCGGCCCGCGGCAACGGCCGCTCCACCGACACCTTCGCCGACTTCCGCCGACCAGCGGAGGTTCTCGGCGGTGGAGAACTTCACGGGAAGCGGCTTCGTTCCTGCGGCGATGCCCGCGCTATTCGGCCCGCGGAATTGCGGCCAGTCGTCGGCTAGAGCGTTGGCGGGAACAAGGACCAACGCTAGCAGTACGACAACAATTGGAAGCACCCGCGAGGGAATACTGCCACGAGTTGATTGAACTAGGAGCAACATCGACATGCTTTCGGATCCCTTATTCAGCGGCTGCCGGTTCCATCGCTTCGGCGCCGACCAGTTCGATCAGATCGAGCGCCAGCGGCTTCGGGCTGCTTGCACGCAGGTTGCTCATTACGGCAACGGCGACTTTTTTCTCGGGCGAGAACACCAGGAACGTCGAAACTTTCGGCTGACCGCCGGAATGCGAGATCAGCCGGTCGTCGTCCACGATATCGATGAAGCAGCCGTAGCCGACTTTGGTCGCGTCACCGTCGACCGTTGTTCGCGGCGTCCACATGGTTTCCAGGGATTGCGCGCTAAGCAGCTTTCCAGAATTGAGTGCGCCGGCAAATCGCACCAGGTCGCCCGCCGTCGAACACCAGCCGCCGCCGGGGATTTTGTTCGAGACGTCAGCGGCGAAGTCGTTCAACAACTTCTTGCCCTGCTTGCGATAGCCAGCAGCGCGATGCGGAATGATCGCAAACGGACTATCAGGTTGGAGCGTGCTCATGCCGCTAGGCTCGGCGATATGCTTCTGGACGTAGCCGACGTAGTCTTCACCTGAGGCTCCTTCGATCGCCGCGCCAAGGACATTGAATCCATAGGTGGTATAGGAGAATCGCGTGCCGGGATCGAACAGCAGCGGGTCTTCCTGAAAGACGCCAAAAGAATCCCGCACATGCATGAAATGCGCGCTGCTGCGAACCTCATTCCCCTTGTAATGGCGGATGCCGCTCTGATGCTTGAGCAGCAAATCACAAGTGATGGGAGCCTGCTTTTCAGGAAAGCCCGGCACGTACGACTGGATCGGTACGGTGAGATCGAGCTCGCCGGCTTCGACAAGCTGCAGCACGGCCACGCCGGTCAGCATCTTCGAGATCGAAGCCAGCCGGTAGATCGACTCGGCCGAGGCGGCCACCTGGTTTTCTACATCGGCCAAGCCGTAGCCCTGCTCGAAGCAGAGTTCGTTATCGACACCAATCGCCAGGGAGATACCCGGCGCTCCCGAATTCTCTAGGAACTTGGCCACGCGCTGGTCGACCTGGCGGCGAAGGTCCTCAGGCAGTTCGGCTCGGGCAGTGACTGCCAGCAGAAGCAGCAGCACGACGACGGCGAGGGCGGGAGGAGTCAACTTCATGGCAGGATCCCGAGAGGAAAAGCGTAGCAGAAGGATTGTTCGGCCGAAGATCGAGTGTAAGTCAGCCGCGGGCGCGTGTCACGCAGCTGGACAGGGATTTGCCCTGTTTCCCTCAGCGGCAGGTCGGCTACCATAGGGCCAGAAAAATCGCCTGACTTTTGACCGAGGATGTCCCGCGTGTACGACAAACAGAAACTAATCGACCTGATCCGAGAAAAGGCCCTAAAGTTTGGCGACTTTACGCTCGCCTCGGGCAAGAAGGCCAAGTATTACCTCGATGGCAAGCAAGTGACACTGGACGCTGCCGGGGCAATGTTGATCGGCGAGGGGATTTTGGAGTTGCTAGGCGACAAGCTGCCGGTGGCTGTAGGTGGGATGGCGATCGGCGCCGATCCGATCACCGCCGCCGTGATCACCATGGCCGGCGTGCGCGGCGTGCCGCTCAAGGGCATCCTGGTTCGCAAGGAAGCCAAGGGGCACGGCACCCAGCAGTTCATCGAAGGGCCGGTCAAGCCGGGAGATGACATTGTCGTCGTCGAGGATGTGGTCACTACCGGCGGATCGTCGCTACTGGCGATCGAGCGCATCGAAGCGGCCGGTCTGAAGGTGAAGCAGGTGATTTGTATCATCGACCGCATGGAAGGTGGCGCCGAGGCGTTCGGTTCGCGCGGCTACCCTTTCACGAGCTTGCTGACGATCAAGGACTTTGGAATTGAACCGCCTGCAAACTAAGTCAAGTATCGGACAAGCACGACTCAAGGAGGAGCCGTGGAAACATCACTACACCGCCAGCTTAAGTTGATTTACGCCGGCGCGCAGGCGCGCACAGAAGTCGTGCTGGACAGCTACCGGATTGACGCGGTAAGCCGCGGCCGTTTGATCGAGATTCAGCATGGCTCGCTGGCCGCGATTCGCGATAAGATTCGCCGGCTATGTGAGAACCACCGCGTGCTGGTGGTAAAGCCCATCGTGCGCGAGAAACTGCTCGTCAAGTTCAGCGCGGCCGATGGCCCCGAAGTTCTGCGCCGAAAGAGTCCTAAGCGAGGGCAGCTCGTCGATGTCTTTGACGAACTAGTGTACTTTACGCGAGCGTTCCCGCATCCGCGGCTGTCGCTGGAGGTGTTGCTGGTGGATGTCGAGGAACATCGCTTTCCGGGACACGGCCGCCGGCGTCGCTGGCGCGAGAATGATCACGTCGTCGCCGATCAGCGGTTAATCTCGATTGGCGACAACGTGCGATTGCGCAGCGCCTCTGACCTGCTGAAGCTATTGCCCAAGCGGATTCCAGCGGAGTTCCATTCCGGGCAACTGGCCGAGCATTGCGGCGTGCGACGCAACATCGCGCAACGCATCGCTTACTGTCTGCGCGAAATGAAGGCGATCGACCAGATCGGCAAACAAGGGAACTCGTTGGTGTATCGGGTTTCAAAGAGACGCGATCGAACGAACGATCGAGCCGCGTGAGCGCCTCACAAGTCCTCGTCCCATACCGTGCGATACGCCCCCTGGCCTTCGAAGTACTCGATCAGCCGGGCGTAGAACGGATCGACCGAGAGCGTTGCGCTGTCGCCAATCACGATCAGCTTGCGCCGGGCGCGGGTCATGGCCACGTTCATCCGTCGCAAGTCCGCCAGAAAGCCGATTTCGCCGCTGTCGTTCGATCGCACGAGCGAGATCACGATTGCTTCTTTCTCACGCCCCTGAAAACCGTCGACGGTGTCGATCTCCAGTTGATCGATTGCGAGTTTCGTGCGTAGGAGCCGCACCTGCGCAGCATAGGGTGTGATGACGCCAATGTCCGCTGCCACTACGCCGGCCTCCAGCAGCGAGCGGACTGTCTGTGCTACAAGATCCGCTTCGCGCGGATTGCGCCGGCTTTCGCCGTCGGGTTCGAGCTCTTCTTCATAGCCCGCCCCGGCAGTATCGATGAACTCGAGTGGACTCTCCGTTAATGGATTGCTTTCAACGCCAGACAGGTCGCACAAGCGATGAGCTTCGACGCTTTGGTGAGCCGCTAGTTCCGCGTCGTAAAACTCCAGGGATGAGAAGTCCATGATCGCCGCATGCATCCGATACTGGGTATCGAGTCGTCGCAACAGGGTCGGTGCATCGTGTTCCGCCAGCCGCTCAAAGAGACTGATGCCATAGCCTTGCCGCTGGGCCTCGGTGCTCAGCACCGTTGGCGGAAGCTGTCGGTGATCGCCTGCCAGCACGACACGTTCCGCCCGATTGATCGCGATCCAGCAGCCCGGCTCGGCCGTCTGGCAGGCTTCGTCAATCACCAGCAGGTCGAATCTCCGATCTCCCAACAGATTTTCATCGAGACCGGTCGTCGTGGCACACAGAATGTCGGCATTGTCCAGAATCTGCTCGACGGCCTGCGCTTCCAGTCGCCGCGCATCGGACAGCAGCGACTTGGCTTCTGCCCTCATTTCTCGCCTCGCGCCAGGTTCAGGTTTCGCCCGCGTGGTGCGTGCGGCGCGACGAAACAGCGCGAGTGCGTCTTTGACCAGCTTTCGCGCCACACGCACGGCGCCGTGCTTCTCGACCAACAGGTCGAGCGTATGCGCACGCAGCTCAGGCATCACGCGGGCCGGATGTCCCAGACGCACCGCCTTCTCATTGCGCGCGAGCAGTCGTTCGAGCAGATTGTCTACCGCCATGTTGCTCGGCCCGCAAGCAAGAACTTTCTGTCCTCGCCGGACAGCGCGACGAATGATCTCCACGAGGGTTGTCGTCTTGCCAGTGCCCGGTGGCCCGTGCACAAGCGCTACGTCACGTGCACCGAGGGCAAATGCAACTGTTGCGCGCTGTGTCGGGTTCAGCCCTTCATCTAGAATCTGCTGCGGTTCGGCTAGCTCGAACGAAGCCTTGCCCGCGCCCAGCATAACATCACGCAGTTCCGCCAAACGATCGCCCTTGGCTCGCATCGCGCGTTCCAGTGCCGCTCGCTGTCGCTGGCTGGAAATCTCGTCGCTCGACAGATCGAGCCGCCACAAGTCGACGTCTTCCGCCTCATCCGGAAGCTGCGAAATTGCCACGGCGATTGAATTATCACTGCGCTCATAGATCACGCCGCGCACGGCAATGCGACTATGCCTTTGAGCAGTTAGCACGACCGGGCTCCCAACGTTCAGCCGCGTCCACGGCAACCGGCTGCGCGAGCGCTTGGCAAGCGTCACCAGATATCGGCCGCCAAGGCCGGCCTCTTCGTCGAGAATTGCTAGTTCAACGAGTGCATGGCCCGCCGATTCGGCTTCGCTGGGAGATAGCCGACTCGCCAACTCGATGGCTCGTTGCGACTCGGCTTCACGTTCGAGTTCCAGCAGGCCAATGAGCCGCTGCAGATGATGCACTGTGCCGCCGCTCGATCCAACCTCAGAATCGCTGCCTGCAAACGCCACAATCCTGCGGCCATGCAGAGCTGCGCCGTCAAGCGCCTTTGCCAGTCGATCTTCCCAGCCCGTGGGAACTTCAACGATTGCCCGGCCGCCGCCCAGTTCGATCTTGCCGACTCGCTGGCCGCTGAGCCCGCCCGCGGTATCCAGCAGTCGCAACAGGTCGGACTTTCCGACTCGGTGGGCAAGCTGTTCCAGAACCAGTAGCGCCATGGTGACGTCCGTGCAAGCCGACGGTCGGTGCCTAAGATAGTGTGGCGCGGCTATTCATCGTCAGGCGGCTGCCCAACCGCTCGCAGGTAACTGGCCAGCCGTGCCTGCAAGTCGACTAGGTTTTGCCAATGTCGCTGCTCGAGTGTTACCTGGTCGCTGTCAGGTTTCAGCTTGACGGCATTTAGCAGATCCCGAACTCGGATATGCAGGTACTCGAGCAGTTCACATAGCTGTGCCGCCTGGCCGGGGCTCAAGCGATCGGGCAGCTCCGGCGGCAACAGCGTGTGCAGCGTGCTTTGGATATCCGGATCGGCGCTCCAGTTCAGTTCAAACTCAAGGGCCCCGGGGTGATCGGAAGGCGGGATGTCTGCCACGCGGCCGGCGTCCGATCGTTCGCGCAGGGCCGCAAGTCGCTCGGCGATCTGCTCACGCGAGCCGAATAGTAGCACCGACCGTCCCATGCTGATGATGTCGCCATAGCGCAGGATACGGAGCTGAATGTCTTCGCCGTTGACCTTCGTGCCGTTGGTGCTCTCCAGATCCGTGAGAACCACTTTATCCTGGTCTTCCTGAATCTTTACGTGGAATCGACTCACGCGTTCGTCGTTGAGCTGCAAGGAATTGCCTTCCTCTCGGCCAATCGTGACCGGCGTAGGCAAGTTCTCAAAGACGCGGCCGCGATCGGCGCCGTCGAGGATGCGAAGCGTGATCTGGGCCATGAAAGGACATGCTAAAACAGAAGTGTGGCGACGCTCAAAACCGCGCGGGACGGAATACCCGATGCGATCCTAAGCGCTTATAGCATCCAATCGCCGCAGGCTCAAGGAGCACTGCGGTTTGTGGCGCGGCAACGGGGATGTTTCCGCGGCGAATACGCACATTCTATGGCTTGCCCCTGCTATGCCGCTGGTGCTTGTGGAACCACCTCTCAAAACGTAAGCTGAAAGGGCGTAAGCACGCGCCCGTGGCGCAATTGGATAGCGCATCGGTCTTCGGAACCGAGGGTTGCAGGTTCGAATCCTGCCGGGCGTACTTCTCTTTTCGGCGAGTGCAGCGCGATGCGATCTCTCGCGACGCGAGGCAGCAGGGATTGCCGGTGGGGTTTCTGCTCCGGCAGCGCCTGCATTCCAGTTCGACCGGCCACCCATCTCCAACCAGGAGGATCACGCGTGAGTCGAAGCAAAAATATCGGCGCAGTCGTTTGTCTGGTCGCGTTCGCATTTTTTGCGGGCTGGCCTGTGTGGAGTTGGCTCAGCGTGAAATCCGCCAGCTCAAACTTGCAAAGCAGAACCCAGACGCTCGTTGAACAGAACCCGCAACTTCAGCTTGCCTGGACCGTGGCGATGCAAGACGAAGTGCTGACCTATCCTGAGGCCAAGATCATCGTCGAAGCGGCCGGAGAGCAGGTCGATCCTAATGAATGACCGAGACACCGCAGACGGCGAACTGCCTTGCCGCTGCGGAATCCTCCGTCGCCAGGCCAAGCCAGGTTCATAATGAACCACTTCGCATCAGGCCGCCGCTGGCGCTCGACGCAGCGAGAGTGCCAGAATGATCCAAGACCAGCCGTTGAACAACATTTCAATGCCAACGAACAGCCCGATCACCCATAGGCCCGAAGCCGGCCACTGCTTGTAGATCATCATTCCCAGCAGCAGCGACACGCCGCCGTTCAACAAAACCCACGGCCAACCTGGAAATCGGTCGCTGAGCGCAAAGACGATTCGAAAGATGCCGCCGATGATCAGGAAGAACGCGATGATCAAAGTGATTTGAATGGCGCTGTCCTCAGGCTGCTCGATGATCATCAGGCCGACGACCACATACATCAGCCCGATGAGGAGGTGGATCAGGGTGCCGCTCCAGCGACCGGCGTGGAACGCATTGATGACTTCCGCAATGCCGCCACCGAGCAGTAAGAACCCGAACAGCCACGTGGCCGCAATGCTGAGCGTCGCCAGGCAGGCCCAACTGATCGCGACCGTGCCGAACACGACCATCGCGATTCCTAAAGCCAGGAACCCGACCCAGAACTTTCGTATCGCTGCTACTTCGTTCAGCAAACTCGCGGCGCTGGGAATGTTCGTGACGGAACTCATGGCAGGGCCTCTAAAAAGAAATCGGTAGTAAAACGGCAACCGCGACTGCTAGCCAACTCTACGTCACGGTCCCGTCCGGGTCGCCTTAGCCCCTAAAAACCGCTCCGATACAAGCGCATTCGAGCGGAACAGCAGCCAGGCCGCAATGTCGGGCCAAAGCTCGGACTTGCTCAGGGGGTTCGTCAGGCAGGCATTGTTTGACGCAAGTTGTTGCCTTGGTTTATAGTTGCGCAAGACAACCCGCCTCTGACCCACCACCGAAGCTCCGAACGGCTCGAACCTCCCTGCCGACAAGACTCGGCTCACGCACTCATGCATCAAGTTCGCTTCCCTGCCGAAGTCACCTCCCGTCGCGAGTTTCTCCGCGCAGGGCTCACGGGTCTGGGTGCGCTGACGCTTCCGGGACTCTTCAAGCTGCGGGCCGCCGCCGCCAGCAGTTCGAGCGAGCGCACCGCGGTCATCATCGTCTGGCTGCGTGGCGGTTGCAGTCATCTTGATACCTACGATCCCAAGCCGCACGCCGGCAGCGAATACACCGGCCCGTTCAAACCCCTGGCCACCAAGACCCCCGGCATCTGGCTCACCGAACTCTTGCCAAGGCAGGCTCAGCTCTCCGACAAGTTCGCCCTGGTGCGTTCGATGGCCCATACCGGGGGCGGACATCCAGCCGGTTCGCTACAACTTCTCTCGGGCGATCCCGACGCGGTCGACAAGAACGTGCCGGTGCAGCCCGACTTGATGAGCGTGGCGCACTACCTGCGGCGCGGCGAGGTGCGCGAGCTGCCCAACTACGTCGGCGTGAATCCGATCACAAACTACGACAGCTTCCAGATTGCCGGTCCGGCGTATCTGGGACCTTCGTACGGCGCCTTCGCCGTGACGGGTGATCCGAGTGCGCCACAGTTCAAGGTGCCGAACGTCGGGATGTCCGATCCTGCAGCGGAAGCCCGCTTGCGATCGCGCGTCGAGTTGCGGCATTCGTTCGACGCGATGCGGCATGCGCTTGATAACTCGGGCACGATGCAGGCGATGGATGAGTTTGAAACCCAGGCCATCAGCTTGCTCACCAGCGCCGGCGCCGCCCGGGCATTCGATCTTTCGCTTGAAGATCCGCAAGTTCGCGAGCGGTACGGCATGCACCAATGGGGACAGCAATGCCTGATGGCGCGCCGGCTGGTCGAGGCTGGCGTCGAGATCGTCACCACGACGTTCGACGGTCCGCTGTGCGGCCGGGTGCAGAACTGGGACGATCATGCCGTGAATCATAATGTCTTCGACGCACTCAAATTTCGGGCTCCCTACTTTGATCAGGCCGTCTCGGCACTGATTGAGGATGTCTATGCTCGTGGTCTCGATAAACGCGTGCTCGTCGTCGTGACCGGTGAGTTTGGACGCACGCCTCGAATTTCGCATGTGGCCAGCAGCGGCGGCGGCGTGGCCAGCGCCGAAGCTGGCGTCGTCCAGCCCGGTCGCGATCACTGGCCGCAGGCGAACTCGATGATCTTTGCTGGCGGCGGCATCGCCACGGGTCAGCTCATCGGTGCTACCGATCACCGCGGCGAGGAAGTTGTTGAGCGCCGCTTCGGTCCACACGATTTTCTGGCCACGATCTATCAGCACCTCGGGATCGATTATCGCAACGTGACGATCCCCGATCGCGCCGGGCGGCCAACCTACATCGTGACCGACGGCCAGGCGATTCCAGAACTCGCTCGTCGAGCGTAGCGCCCCCCCGTTTTCATGCGAAGGTCTCCTCATGTTCCGCCTCATGATCTGTCTGCTTGCGCTCGTCGCGATTCCGCCATCCGTGCTGCAGGCCGCCGATCGTCCCAACGTCTTACTCATCGCGGCCGATGACTTGCGCTGCGATCTGGGTTGTTACGGCAACTCCGCGGTGAAAACGCCGAATCTCGATCGGCTCGCCGCACGCAGCCTGTGCTTCGATCGGGCCTACTGCCAGCAGGCCGTCTGCAATCCGTCGCGGGCTTCGCTGCTCACCGGCTTGCGGCCCGACACGATCGACATCTGGGATCTCCCCACGCATTTTCGCGAGCATCGGCCGGACGTGGTTACGCTGCCGCAGCTTTTCAAGCAGAGCGGCTATCACGCGCAGTGTATCGGCAAGATCTTTCACAACTGGCGGCAGGACGCTTACCAGGGTGATCCCGAATCGTGGAGCGTGCCGGCCGTGATGCACTACGACAATCACGGCAACGACAAGCCGATGGTTGACGGCCCTCTGCCGCCTGAGCTCGCCGGCGTGCCGAAGATCAACCTCCGCGACGTGCCGGACGAAGCGTACTTCGACGGCCGGATCGCCAAGCTGGCGAGCGAAGCGCTGCACGAGCTCAAGGACCAGCCGTTCTTCCTGGCGGTTGGGTTCTGGAAGCCGCACTCGCCATTCAACGCGCCCAAGAAGTATTGGGACCTCTATGATGGCGTCGATATTTCTCCGCCCGATCCGGCGGATGCTCCGCGCGGTGTGCCGCCGCTGGCGCTGCACGATTCGCGGGAGATTCTCGGCGCTTTCTCCAAGCGCCCCGGCGGCCGGCCGACTGCCGAGGAGACGCTGAAGCTGCGGCGCGGGTACTATGCCGCGATCAGTTACCTCGACGCCCAGATCGGCAAGGTGCTCGACGCGCTGGAGCGCGAAGGGCTGGCCGAGCGGACGATCGTCGTCTTCTGGTCCGATCACGGTTATCACCTGGGGGAGCAGACCCTGTGGGCCAAGACGTCGAACTTCGAGCTTGATGCCCGGGTGCCGCTGACGATTGCCGCGCCCGGCAAGGCTCAGGCGACGGCAGGCAAATCGACCGAGGCCTTGGTCGAGCTCGTTGACCTTTACCCCACGCTCGCAGACCTGTGCGGCTTGCAAGGGCCGGGGGACCTCGATGGCAAAAGCCTGCGGCCGCTGCTGGAAGGAACGGCTGCGAAAGTGAAGCAAGCCGCGCTGACGCAGCACACGCGGCCGGCGTACCCCAGCGAGGAGGAGCCGCTGGAGGCGATGGGCTATGCCATGCGAACCGAGCAATTTCGGTACGTCGAATGGCGAAGCGTGCAGGACGGCAGCATCGTCGCTCAGGAGCTGTATGACCACGAGCGCGATCCGCGCGAGACGGTGAACCTTGCCAATGACAGGGTGAACGGAGCTGATCACGAGCCCTTGCTCGAGCGGCTTTCGGCGCAGCTCAAGACGCTGGCGCCGCCGCGGGCGATTGCGATCGAGATCAAATAGATCTCTGATGGTCGAATTTTCAAAGAGCTTGAGGGGAGTGTGAAGTTTTCAGTGTTCAGTTTTCAGCGAAGAGGAATGGGTAGTTTTCCTTGGTGCTGAATACTAAAAACTTGTGCCGGCTGTTTTTTGCGATCACATTTTGCGCGCGTGTGCGCTGAAGTTTTCGTGAAAATGATGTTTCGAGCGCACACTTCTCGGCTGACGCGTACCATGCTGGCCCAATCGGGTGACACCTGGGCTGTGTGATTTCTCCAAGCTTCCAGCGAGGTGTTCATCTCAGTCGTTTTGTCGAAGTCGAGACACAATCCGCTAAACGTACCATAAACGAATCGCTGGCCTGATTTCAATTGGTGGTGGACACCTGCGTGGTGTGGGTTGGTAACTCGTGAGTCTTGTTGCTCGAAACGAGTTGCGACAAGTGGTGCGCACACACTCGGTCAAGTGCCTTCGGGCAGTGTGATTTTTTCAGCTGGGTTTCTCTCGTCATGATCGCCGTTCCTGATTCTCGTTGAGAGCAACGCGTGCTGGCCAGGTGTGGTTTATCCATCTCGTTGCAGCCTTACAGAAGAAGCAGCCTGTGCACGGTTGCAGAGTTCACCCTACGCGAACTGCTGGCCTGATTTCAAGCGCGTTTGCGGCCGTGTGGATGGCGATTGGCGCTGCTTGAAACCAGCAAAGCACTTGCGCCGATCCGTGCGCACACGCGGAGTTGCTCATCACTGGACCGCCGGGTGCAGAGGAATGCAGGTGAACCACGACGACACAACGACACAACGGAAGGAAGAAAGACGTGAGAGAAAGAATACGGTGGCTTCCACTCGGTCTGCTTCGTGGACGGAAACGAGTGATGTCCCCGGTTTCTCCCTCTTCGTCGTGTCGTTGTGTCGTCGTGGTTGAGTCTGGCTGCTCTGATTTCGACCCATGGAATAACCACCAACGCACGACGCGAGGGGGCGAGAGTCTGCTGGACCCGGCCTGGCAGCGGCACTCGGAGCCACTGCTTTCAAAGCGGTTTCAAGCGACTGCTATACTGGAGACGGCATGAACACAGCAGACACTGGTCCACACGCCGCCGCGAAGCATCAGGGCTTCCGCTTCTCGCTGAAACAAATGGTTGTCCTCGTTACCGGGATCGCGATCGTGGTCAACCTGGCACTGGCCCAGCCGACGCGGGAGTTCACTTCGATCGTGCGGCTGATCATCGCCTCGGCAGTGCTGGTAGGCGGGGCGCTGTACCTGATCGGCCACTTGGACGACACGATCACCCGGCAACGATGGCTGACGCGACTACTTTATGTGGCGGTCGCGTGGGGCCTCATGATCGCCCTGGGCACCTCGACCTTCGTCCTGGGGATGCTGCTGTATCCGGCGACCGGTGGTCCTTGAACCGCCAGCGACACGGATTGAGTGACTTCGTCGTGTCGTTGTGGCGTCGTGGTCACCTAGCTGGTAATGCAAGGAAAAAGGCACTGAACCACGACGACACAACGGCACAACGTGAAGAAGAAGGCGGGAGCAAGAATAGAAGATGCGCGGCGCGAATCAGCGAGCGAACACCATCGGCCAACGAAACGGGGACATCACTCGATTCGCTGATGGCTGGAAATGAGAGATGGCCCCGTTTGCACCCGCAAGCGAATCGATTCGGGGCGATTGCGCGTGTATTCGTCGTGTCTTCGTGGTTGGTTATCGGTGTGTCGTCCAGCCACGACGTTGAGTGAGCGAGAGTCGTATGAAGTGGATAGCTTTTGCGCAGGGACTTACCCCCTCCCCGGCCCTCCCCACAAGGGGGCGAGAGCAGGAATGGGTGATTCGTGCGTGGCGCGAATCGGCGAGCGAACACCCATCCGCCAACGAAACGGGGACATCACTCGATTTGCTGGCGGCCGGAGTCGTGGCCTCCGACCCTCTGTTTCGGCCCCCTGTTGAATCCGCCGCGGCCTAAGCCACCTATGGCGCCGGGCGGGAGTCTTGGCGCGAATTCAGAAGCATCCGCCAACGGAGCGTTCGGCCGGGGCCGGGCGTCTGGTGGGGGGGTGAGGGGAGAAATATTCACAGGGTTTTCTGCGCTGTTGCGCTGACGCGCAAGTCTAGAATAAGGGCTCCTTCTGGGCCTGGGGCGGTTCCAGGCTCTGTCCCTACACGAAATATGTCGGATTGAGGGAGATTACTCATGGCAGACAATTGGGCGGTATCGATCTCCGTAATACGACCAGGTGCTTTTCTTGGTGTCAGTGCCCGAACTTTAATTAGTGCCCGAACCTTGATCGTCGTCTGTGGCATGTTCGTGGCGCCTGGTAGTGTGGCGCTCGGCCAGTTGAATCCTGTGCCCCCGCCGAGGGACGTCTCGGGCAAGGTGATCTCTGACTATATCTATACGGGCGACCAGCAGAGCAATGGAACGCAGAACCCTCACATGACCCGCGACTGGGATGGTACCGGCGACACGACGGACTCGCTGGACTACACCAACAGCCTGGGCTCTGTGCTGGCCCCCGGCGCGGTCGCACCGGATGTCGACGCACTGGCCAATACCAAGGACCTGTTCTTCAATCAGCTGGTCACAGATCAAGCCACGCTGCTGGTCTCTCCGAAAGTGTTGCAGAACGACCCTGCGGGCGGGCTCAACGAGATCTACTTTCGGACGTCGTCGCTGCATGGTTCGCTGCCGGGCGTGTGGGCTAAGAACGCACCCGATATTGGCGGCGCACCACCGGTCGGCGATAACATTCCGCCAGAGGGCATCGACGGACTCGAATTGTGGGGCGGGCAGGATCACAACGTGTTTTCGCTCTACAACGACCCGTTCGATGTGACGGGACGCAAAGTCTCATTGTTCTTGCACGACATCGTGAATGACTCGACGTCTGCCTACATATACAACGACGACATCCGCACCGCGCTTGGACTCACTGCCAACGATCCTGAAATTGACGTCGATGGCTTGATGGTGTTTGACGACCTGGCCGACGGGCGTTTTTTCACCGGCGATTCAATCTTGTTTTCGGTCTCTGAGAATCAGAGCCTTGGCGGGCCATTTCATGGCGGCGAGATTTGGGTGTGGAACTTCGGCGGCCCGGCAACTTTCTTGAATCATGGTGGCGTTGTTTGGGATACCGTCAATCAACCAGCTTTGCTGTTTGGTTGGGGTGGTGGACCCGGCGAACCCATCAATGACATCAATGCGCTGGAGGCCATCTATTTTGTTCCCGAACCGAGCAGTTGGCTGATTGCGGCTGTGGGAATCGTATTGCTGGGTGGCTTCCGCGCACGGCGGCGGATGTAAGACTCACCTGCAATCGAGGCCGCTTGCCATTGGGACCGGGTTTGACGTTCGCGGCCGCGAACGTCGGGCGGGAGCGGGAGCGCGCGAAGTTCGCGTCGCCCGCGGCGGGGTTCCCTTCGGCTTAAGCAGGTCCGCTTGCGCTCGCCGACTACCCAAAGCCGGCAGGGGGCCGTTCCGGGCGCCTGGCGATCGTGAATTGCCGGCTACGCGGAGCAATGTCCTGGGAATTGGGGCCAAAAATTATGAAACGGGGACATTACTCAATATGGCCCACGGAGAGTAACCAGTGATGTCCCCGTTTCCGCTGTCGCGATTTGCCGCCATTCCCAGCGAAAAAGCCCTCTTTCGCTCTTGGGACGAGGCCCTATAATGATGGATTCCTAAATGTCCCAATTTACTGGGGACGGAATATCTCCGCGTAATTACTGGCGGCTAAAGAAGAATCATGCCCAAGCAGAAGACCCACAAGGGTGTTAAGAAGCGTTTCCGCACGACAGCCAACGGCAAGGTGAAGCATCGCCAGGCCGGGACGAGCCACTTGGCTGCGCGGATGACGCACAAGCGTAAGCGGAACCTCCGTGGCACGAAGGTGCTGGCGGAAGAGTTCACGGAAAACATCAAGATCGCGCTGGCTGGAAACAGTTACTGAGTTTATTGGGCCAGGGCCCTTACGACCCTGGCCTGGCGCCAAGGTCTCACGAGCTTGGCGGTCAGCGATCTAAGTGCCAACGGTTTCGAGCGCAAACGCTCGATGCGACCTTGGCGTGCTCCCACTGAGGAGCCAACGTGCGGCGAACTGCTGCACGAGTCACGCGTGCGGGCGGTACAACGCCCGAGGCCGCTTTGGCCTTGGGGGCCCGGTATGCGACAGAAGGTTAGGTGAATTGACATGCGTACTGTAAAAGGTGCCGCGCGCAATAAGTCCAAGCGCCGGTTATTCAAGAAGGTCAAGGGTTATCGTGGCGGCCGCGGCAACATGTTCCGCACCGCGAAGGAAACGCTGGTTCGCGCCGGTGTATTTGCCTTCCGCGATCGCCGCAATCGCAAGCGTGAGTTCCGCAAGCTGTGGATCATCCGCATCAACGCCGCCGTTCGCGAACGCGGCCTCCGCTACAGCGAGTTCATTCACGGGCTCGACAAGGCCGGCATTGGTCTGGACCGCAAGTCGCTCTCGGAAATGGCGATTGCCGATCCGGCCGGTTTCGACTCGGTGGTCGAGAAGGTCAAAGCGGCGCTGGCAGCTTAGGTTTCGAACTCATCGAGTGCTGGCTGGCCCTGACAATTATGTCAGGGTGCCTGGTGGCACGAGAGGGATCAAGGCCCGGCTTGCGAGAAGTTGAGTTCTGCGACTCCGCCAAGCCTTGCCCGAACCCTCTTGTCGCTGCGCGACACCGACAACTTGTTGTCGGTGCCACCCGAATCGATCTCGTGAGGCCAGCCGAACTCTGAGGACCCGTCGCGCTCATGGCTCTGACCACCTTTCAGGCTGAACTCGAAGCGTTCGCCGCGGCCGCGCAAGCGGCCTTCACCGCGGCGGCAGATGCCGATGCGCTCGAAGCCGCCCGGGTGGAATACCTGGGCGCGAAGAGTGGCCGCCTGAAGGATGTGCAGAAGCAGCTCGGCGGCGTGCCCAAGGAAGACAAGCCGGCCGCGGGCAAAGCGTTCAACGACGCCAAGACCGCGGTCGAAGCGGCGTTCAATGACGCGAAGGAGCGCCTAGGCTCGGGCGCGCAAGTTTCCAGCCGCGAGCCGTTCGATCGCACGCTGCCCGGCAAGCGAGCGCCGCTGGGTCATTTGCACCCGATCACGCAAACGATCGACGAACTCAAGGACCTGATGGGGCGACTCGGATTCACCGTGGCCGTGGGCCCTGAGATCGAAGACGAGTGGCACAACTTCGAGGCGCTGAACATTCCGGCGGCGCATCCGGCCCGCGATCCGCTGGAGAATTTCTATCTCTCGACGGCGAAGGTCAGCACGGGAAAGCCCGGCGCGGCAAAGTCTGATGCGGCAAAGTCCGATACGGGCGCTCCTCTCTTACTTCGCAGCCAGACGAGCACGGTGCAGATTCGCGTGATGGAGAATACGAAGCCGCCGGTGCGGATCATCTCGCTGGGGCGCGTGTATCGGCCCGACACGGCGGATGCCACGCACTACCCGATGTTCCACCAGATCGAAGGCTTGCTGATCGATCGCCACGTGACGATGGCGGACCTGAAGAGCGTGCTGCGGCTGTTCGCCTCGAGCTTTCTGGGTGGCGACGTGCACATTCGTTTCCGGCCGTCGTTCTTTCCGTTCACCGAGCCGAGCGTAGAAGTCGACATGAGCTGGCACGACGACAAGGGAAACCTCCGCTGGATCGAGATGGGTGGCGCCGGCATGGTCGACCCCAACGTGCTCGCGGCGGTCGGCTACGATCCGGAAGAGGTGACCGGCTTCGCCTTTGGTCTGGGCGTGGAGCGGGTTTGTGCTCGCCGGCACAACGTGACCGACATCCGCGAGTTCTATCGCAACGACGTGCGGTTCTTGCATCAGTTCTAACGGATCGCGCTTTCGAACAAATCGCCGCGTAGCGCGGCAGGTGGTTTAGCTCATGCTCGTTTCCTGGGACTGGCTCAAACAGTACGTGAAGCTCTCGGCGACGCCCGACGAGGTGGCCGAGCGGCTGATGATGGCCGGGCTGAACCACGAAGACACGCACGCGGTCGGCAATGACCTGGCAATCAACCTGGAAGTGACCAGCAATCGGCCGGACTGCCTGGGGCACATTGGCATCGCGCGCGAGGCGTCGGTGCTGTTCGACGTGCCACTCATGCTGCCGGCCGCGCAGCCGAAAGCCGGCGGGGAAGCGGCAAGCAAGCTCGCGCAGGTGCGCGTCGACGATGCGAAGGCCTGCCCCCGCTATACGGCACGCGTGATTCGCGGCGTGAAGATTGGTCCCAGCCCCAAGTGGCTCGTGGATCGACTATCGACTGTCGGCATTGGCGCGATCAACAACGTGGTCGACATCACGAATTACGTGCTCTTGGAGTGTGGGCAGCCGCTGCACGCGTTCGACCTGGCGAAGCTGGCCGGCAAGCAGATCATCGTCCGCGCCGCGCGCGAGGGAGAGCAGTTCCAGGCGATCAACCACAAGGCGTACACGCTCGACGCGTCGATGTGCGTGATTGCCGACGGCGAGCGCCCCGTGGCCCTGGCCGGCGTGATGGGCGGAGCCGATACCGAGGTCAGCGAGAAGACGACGGACCTGCTGATTGAAAGCGCGGACTTCGCGCCGATGTCGATTCGTGCGACCGCGCGGAAGCTCAACCTGCACAGCGACTCTTCGTATCGCTTTGAGCGGGGCGTCGATCCGCAGGGTGTCGATTGGGCCAGCCGCCGGGCGTGCGAACTGATTCTGGAACTGGCTGGCGGTACGCTGGCCGAGGGCGTGATCGACGTTGGCGCACAGCCGGGGGAGCGCGAACCGATCGCGCTCCGATTCGCGCAGCTCAAGCGCGTGCTGGGCATTCACGTCGAACCGGCCGAAGCGCGGCGGATTCTGACGGCGCTCGGCAACAAAGAATTGAAGCATGACGCTCAATCGGTCACGGTGGTTCCACCCTCTTGGCGGCGCGACTTGTCGCGCGAGATCGACCTGGTCGAAGAGGTCGCGCGAATTCACGGTTACGACAAGATTCCCGAGGACGTGAGCGTGCCGATGGCGCCGAGTCATCGAACGCACATCGATCGTGTGCTCTCGAAGGTGAAGCAGGCCCTTTGCGCGGCGGGCTTCGACGAGGCCCTGACGCTGAGCGCGGTGGAAGAACCCTGGAGTGAAGCGTTCAGCCCCTGGACCGCAGCGGCGCCGCTGCAGGCTTCGACGCCAGTGCTCAGGCGGGCCGATCGCCTGCGGCGGAGCATTGTGCCCAGCCTCTTAGGCGCGCGGCAGACGAACGAGTCGCTTTCGAATCCGCGGATCGAACTGTTCGAAGTGGCCCACGTCTATCTGCCCAACAACAACACTGGCGGCGGCGAAGCGCTGCCGAGCGAAGAGCTGATGGTGGCGCTCACCAGCGGCGGTGACTACCTGAGCGTGAAGGGGGTGATCGAGAGCATCCTGCATGCGCTTGCGCCTGGTATCGAACTGGAAGCCGTGCCCACCAGGCAGGCGCTGCTGGACGAAGCGCGTTCGGCCGAGCTGCATGTGCGCCATGGTGGCAAGCGGCTACTGCTCGGTTATCTTGGCGAAGTCTCGCCCGCGGGACTCAAGCAGTTCGACCTGCGCGCCGGTAGCGCGGTGGCCGAGATTAAGTTGAATACGTTGTGTGAGATCGCCGGGCTGATTCCGCAGTATCGGCAGCCGCCGGTGTTCCCGGCCGTGACGCGCGACCTGAACCTGGTGGTCGACGAGAGCGTGGCCTGGGCGGATATTTCCAACACGGCGCGCGAGGCGGCCCAGCCGTTTGCCGAGCAGCTGCAACTGGTTGACGTGTATCGCGACGCGCAGCGCTTGGGGCCTGGCAAGAAGAGCCTGCTGGTGAGCCTGGTACTGCGGTCCGGCAGCGGCACGCTCACCGGCGACGAGGCCGATGCGGCTCAGAAGCGAGTCGTGGCGGCGTGCCAGCAGGCACATGGCGCGCAGCTGCGGGCGTAATGGCGGTGGTCAGCACGGGTGAACCGCGCTCACGGCCACCCGTGGCACACCTGGTGACGAATTCCCGCACTTTCGGCCACTTTTCGCGTCAGCTATGCTGGAGTAGCGGTGCACCGTGCTGGAGTAGCGGAGCACCGGGTACGGAAAGGTCGAGGGATGATGAAGCGATTTCTGGCCGCGCTATGTCTGCTGACAACTGCCCAGGCGATTGCCCAGGAGCAGCCCGTCGCGATCGCGGTGGATCCCGAGGTGAGCGCGCTCATCGGGCAGCTTGGCGATTCGCAGTATGCGATTCGTCAGCGAGCGCAGGACCAACTGATGAAGCTGGGCTTTTCGGCGTTCGACGCCCTGGTCGAAGCCCAGCAGCACGACGACCCCGAAGTGGCGATGCAGGCCCGGTACCTCGTGCGGCGGATTCGCTCGGGCTGGACGGCCGAAAACGATCCGCGGCCGATTCGCGAGATCATGAAGAACTATGAAGTGCAGGGAGACGATGAGCGGCGGGCGAAAATCAAACAGCTCGGCGAGCTTCCGGACGACGCGGGACTGAAGTGGCTCACCCGGCTCGCGCGGTTTGAAAAGTCGCTCGAACTTTCGAAGTGGGCGGCGCTCGAGATCATGAGCCGCGCGCCGAAGGACGACGCCGGCTGGGCGCGGCGCGCGGAAGTCGTCCAAAATGAGCTCGACGGTTCGCAGCGGGCGGCGGCGCAATGGCTCGCAGTCTATCTGGCGGCGCATACCGATCCGGCGGGTTCGCTCCAGCGCTGGTCGGAGCTGGCCGATGCCGAACAAGATACGCTGCTCAAGCAACCGCAAGACAGCGACAGCCAGATCGTGCTGGCACTGCTCAAGCGCGAAGTGCAGATGCTCGACGATCTGGGCCGAGCCGATCAGATCGAGCCCGTCGTGCGACAGATGATCCAGGTCGAGCGCGGCGATTCGCAATCGCTAGGCGAGTTGATCGATTGGCTGGCGAAACGGAAAAGCTGGACCATGATCGACCTGGTGGCCGAGCGTTTCAACGCCAGCTTCGAGGTCGACGCGGTGCTGATGTACATGTTGGCCGAAGCCCGCCTGGCCCAAGGCAACCCGGAACTGGCCGAGCAGGCCGCCGGGCGGGCGCTGGCGATTCATGGCGACAGTCAGCAGGAGCACGTGCTGCTGGCCAGCCGCTTGGGCGATCGCGGCTTGCCACACTGGGCCGATCGCGAATGGGCCGAAGCGATCCGACTGGGACCGGCCGGCACGCAGTGGGACGTGATGGCCCGCAAGCTCCTGGCCAACAGTCACCACGACCAGCAGCAGGACGCCGCGGCGGCGAAGTTGATCGAAGACTTGCTCGTCGCGGCCGACAAGGATCCGGCGATCATGCAGCGGGTGCGCGCGGCCCAGCAGCAGCAATTCGAAACCAGCGTCGATGCGCTCCGCTCCGACTTGTATTTCTACCAGGCCTGCCAGGCTCAGCACGAAGGAGACGTTGAACGGCAGCGGACGCTCCTGGATCAATCGCTTGCGCAAAATCGCGGCAACATCGAGGCCCTGATCGAGCTCTACAAGATCACCGCGGGAGACGCCAAGCGGCGGGCCGCGATCGCGGCCTTCAGCAAGGAGTTCATCGACATGTGTCGCAGCCGGATTGACGACGATCCGGAGAACTCGACGAACTACAACCAGATCGCGTGGCTGATCGCGAACACCGAAGGCGACAAGGAAGAGGCCGTCGAGCTCTCGAAGAAGTCGATCGAGCTGGCCAAGGCGCAAGGCGATCCGCCGTCGCGATTGGGCGGCTTGTACGACACGCTCGCTCACGCCCACTTTGCCAAAGGAGACATTGCCGCGGCCATCGCCTCGCAGGAAGAGGCCCTGCGACTCGATCCACACACCCGGTCCATCCGCCGGGCACTGGATGAGTTTCGTGCAGCGCGCGATAAGGCTGCGGCAGGGAAGTAGCGGGGGAGTGAGTGGCAGGTGCCGCACGACGCCGTTAACCGTTTCGGCGGGTTTATCGGGTAGCAGCGACAACTTGTTGTCGGCAGTGCCACCCAGCCCGTTTGAAGTTGGCATCTTACTTGCACAGGTGAACCGCGCTCACTGCCACCTGTGCCACTACGACGCGCGGAAACCTTAAGGCAGCACCACATGAGTATGGACGATCGTGAAGAATTACTCGCCGTCAACTCCGTCGTCGCGGCCGAAGGCAAGGGACACCCGATCGTCTTCCTGCACGGCTTTCCGCTCGATCACACGATGTGGGAGTCGCAGTTCGATTCGTTCGCGTCGAGTTATCGGGTGATTGCGCCGGACCTGCGCGGGTTTGGTGGCAGCACGCTGCCGACGCCCGAACCAGAGAAGGCCGTCTCGACGATGGCCGAGATGGCGGACGACGTCGTGCAGCATCTCGAATGGCTGGAGATCAAAGAGCCGGTCGTCGTGTGCGGCCTTTCGATGGGGGGCTACGTCGCGTTTGAGTTCTGGCGGCGGCATCGCACGCGGCTCGCCGGGCTGATTCTGTGCGACACGCGGGCGGCGCCTGACACGCCGGAAGCGGCCCAGGGACGCCATGAGACGGCGGCCAAGTTGCTGGCCGAGGGAAACACCGAGTCGCTCACCAAAGGCATGATCCCGAAGCTGTTCGCGCCGCTCTCGATCGAGAAGCAGCCGGACATTGTCGAGAAGACACGTCAGGTGATGCTGGCCACTTCGCCCGCCGGTGCGGCGGCGGCGCTGCGGGGGATGGCAGAGCGGATCGACTTTCGGCCGAAGCTGGCGAACATGACGCAGCCGACGCTGGTGATCGTGGGCGAACACGATGCAATCTCGAGTCCCGAGGAGATGCGATCGTTCGCCGAGCAGATTCCGGAGGCGACGCTGGAAGTGATTCCGCGTGCGGGTCACATGTCGCCGATGGAGAACCCGGGGCCGGTGAACGCGGCGATCCGCAAGTTTTTGAGTGAGCGGGTGTGGCCGTAGCGAACGCGATGCATGCGGTTCAGAGGCGCTTACGGAATCTCGAAGCGCGACTGGCTTTTGACGATCGCGTAATCGTCCGGGAAGGTGTGGAAGGCCTGCACCAAGAGGCTGCGATTGCGGGCCTGGAGGTTGATGTAGCTTAATGCGCCGAGTGCCATGCGGCCGCTGGAGTCGAAGCGGTGCAGCATGCCCTGATGCTCGCCTTCGCCGGCCAGCTCCTGTTGGAAGGTCCAGAACACCTCAGGCTCGACCGGCTCGAGCTGGAACTCAACCTTGTAGCGGGCGCCTCCGCGGCAGTCGACCTGGTCGCTCCCGGCGCCCTTAAGGCGGCAGGAGATCAGCCGGCGTTTCTGCGGCAGCGGGTGATGGGCGCTGGTGGCCACCTCGGTGAGTGTCAGCCCCTGGTAGCGCCAGGTGACGAAGTGACCTGCGCTGGTGATGCAGACCGTGGCCTCGTATCCGCCGCGCTCCACGGTCCGCGTGCTGTAAACCTGGAACAACTCCGGGTGCAGCGAGCGGCCGTAAAGTTGAAACACCAGCTCAGCGACTTTCGGCCTGACGGAAAGCACAGCGCGGGGCTCCTGGCGAGACATGGTGGGCGGCAAACACGGGTGCGACAGGCCTCTATTATATGCTCGCCCCAGAGGCCGACAAAGAGACTTTTTGAATCGCGCGCAGTGAGCGTGAATTGCATCTTGACATGGCGCGTGCGCGGTGTTTCATCGCGCGCGAAAAACTGCTAGCAGCGCGAACGCCCGGGAAGAACCGCCGCTCAGGAAAGGCTGACGAAGATGTCGTACAGAGCGTGCGTGCCGGCGGCGACGCCAAAGCCGCGATAGACGAACAGCACCGCGAACAGCGCGCCGGCCGTAAAGCGAAATACGAACGTGAACGCGTCGAGCATGTCGCCGTGCGGGCCGATGTAGTGCGCCGCGGAAAACACGGCGCTCGTCACCAGCACCACGGTGGCCACGCTCCAGGGACGCGGCACGCCGCAGTACTTAATCCCGATCGCCAAGGGGGGAATCAGCATCAGGCGGAACAGCATCTCTTCGTACACGCCAGCGCCGATATACCCCAGCAGCCGGCCGAGAAACTCGCCGCGGCCGGCCATCTCGAAGGGCATCGCCGTAGTGGTGGCCACCGCTGCGCCGCCGGCCGACATTCCGCTGCCCGACAGCGCGCTGGCGAC
>JBGSKX010000159.1:0-27656 GCA_041741015.1 Pirellulales bacterium | reverse complement strand
TCGGCAGTGGTCGCTGCGCTGGCAGGCGGTGGCGTCCACTTGGGGGCGTCCGAATCGCCGGCAGTATCCAGCGCTGGCGGATTCCAAGCCGGGGTCGAATCGACCTGCGCGCGGGCTGGCGCTGCAGGAATGTCTTCGCCCGTGGGCTTCGGTCCGCCGCGGCCGCCAAAGATGAGCCACAGCGCGATCAGCGATCCCAGACCGATGAAGCACCAGTGCAGGATCGAGAAGATCTTGTTGAGCGTGCTGGGCGGAGCCGGAATCGCTGCCAGGTTCGGTAGCCGCAGCGCCGTTGGCGGCAGTGCGTCATCAGCCTTGGTGAGTACGAGTTCAGCCGGGATCGGCGCGTCGCTCGTAGCAGCCCGAGGACGGCGGACGTTGATCACAGCCGGCCCGACGTCGCCGGTGGCCGGGGCAGCGCCATGCGGCGTGGTGTGGAACGCAGCCATCGTTCATCCGTGCGGTTGAGGATTGGTTAATGCGGTCGAGGCGCAGCCACGAGGCACGAAGCGCGCGCGACGCCGACTGGCAGTTGATATCGGGTGTGGGTGGTAACGATCTTGAGCCTTCTTGCGCTTGCGGTGACTGGCGAGTTTGGGGCGACTTGCCAGCGAGCCCCGCGGCGCGAACCATTCCGCTGGCCGCTAGCTCTAATGGTCCTAAGCTGAACCGCGGGCGGCGGTTGCAGGCGGCGCGGCAGTGTGCGATAGTTCTCTTTAGCGCAAGCTACTCCCGCGAAAGCGGTTAGCCTCCTACAAGCGCGGTCTGGCCAGGGGCCGAACGACAGACTCCCTGTGCCCCCGCTCTTCAATATCTATATGAGACCCCATGGCAGTCCTGCAGCAAGCACAGTCGGCCGAAGTCCTGCACAAGCTCCTCGAACAGCGCATCCTGGTGTTGGACGGGGCGATGGGCACGATGGTCCACGCCTTCAAGTTCTCGGAGGCGGACTTCCGCGGTGAGCGGTTCCGCAACCACCACAAGGACCTCAAGAACTTCATCGACGTGCTGGTACTCACCCAGCCGGACGCGATCGAGCAGATCCACCGGCAGTACCTGGAAGCCGGTGCCGATATTATCGAGACCAACACCTTCGGCGCGACCAGCGTGGCGATGGAGGACTTCGGCCTGCAGGATTGCGTTCGCGAACTGAACCTGGCAGCAGTGGCGCTTGCCCGTAAGGCGGCCGATGAGCTCAGCCTGCAGAACCCCGACAAGCCGCGCTTCGTGGCTGGCTCGATCGGCCCCACGAACAAGCAGCTTTCGATCGCCGGCAATGTGAACGATCCCGGCTATCGCAGTGCCACGTTCGATCAGATGTTGGCCACTTACTATGAGCAGGTCGACGCGCTTATCGAAGGTGGCGTCGATCTGCTGCTGTGCGAGACGGCGTTCGACACGCTGGTGCTGAAGGCCTGTTTGTTCGCGGTCGAGCAGTACTTCCAGGATCACGGGGTGCGGGTTCCCGTGATGGCCTCGTTCACGATCTTCGACGGCGGCCGGACCCTGTCGGCTCAGACCGTCGAAGCCACCTGGAACTCGATCGCACATGCCAACCTGCTCAGTGTGGGGATGAACTGCGCGCTGGGACCCGACATGCTCCGGCCACACGTGGAAGAGCTGTCGCGGATCGCCCCGATCTATGTGAGCTGCTACCCGAATGCCGGGCTGCCGAACGCCTTTGGCGGCTTTGACGAAACACCCGAAATGATGGCCCGCGTGCTGGGCGAATTCGCCGCCAACGGCTGGCTGAACATCGTGGGCGGCTGCTGCGGCACCACGCCCCGGCACATCAAGGCGATTGCCGAGGCCGTGGCCGACAAGCCGCCGCGCAAACGCCCCAAGATCGAACCGCTCACGCGGCTTAGTGGGCTGGAACCGCTCACGCTGCGGCCGGAGAGCAACTTCACGATGATTGGTGAGCGAACCAACGTTACGGGTTCGAAGAAGTTCGCCCGGCTAATCCTCAACGAAAAGTACGAAGAGGCCATCGCCGTAGCGCGCGAGCAGGTCGAGGCCGGCGCGAACGTCATCGACATCAACATGGACGAGGGGATGCTCGACGGCGAAGCTGCGATGACGAAGTTCCTGAACCTCGTCTCGGCTGAGCCCGAAGTCGCTCGCGTGCCGATCATGGTCGACAGCTCAAAGTGGTCGGTCATCGAGGCGGGGCTGAAGTGTGTTCAAGGCAAGGGCATCGTCAACTCGATCAGCCTCAAGGAAGGCGAAGAGCAGTTCCTGCACTACGCACGGCTGGTGCGGCGCTACGGCGCGGCCGTCGTCGTGATGGCCTTTGACGAAGAGGGCCAAGCCACGGAAGTCGACCGCAAAGTGGCGATCTGCGAACGGGCCTACAAGCTGCTCACCCGCGAAGTCGGCATGCCGGCCGAAGACATCATCTTCGACCCGAACATCCTGACGGTCGCCACGGGCATCGAAGAGCATAACCCATACGCGGTGAACTTCTTCGAGGCCACGAAGTTGATCAAGCAGCGCTGCCCGGGGGCGAAAGTCTCGGGCGGGGTGAGCAACGTTTCGTTCTCGTTCCGCGGCAATGACGTGGTGCGCGAGGCGATTCATGCCGCTTTCCTGTATCACGCGATCCGCTCCGGGCTGGACATTGGCATCGTGAACGCCGGTCAGCTCGCGGTTTATGAAGAGATTCCCAAGGACCTCCTGGAACTCGTCTATGACGTGCTGCTGAACCGCCGGAAGGACTAGAATGATCGGCTGGTGACGTTCGCCGAGACGGTGAAGAAGCAAGGCGGCCCGAGTGAAGCCCAAACGCTGGCCTGGCGGAACGAACCGCTCGAGCAGCGGCTGGCGCACGCGCTGGTGAAGGGCATCGTCGACTACATCGATCAGGATATCGAGGAGGCTCGGCAGAAATACGACCGGTGCCTCTCGATCATCGAAGGGCCGCTGATGGACGGGATGTCGATCGTGGGCGACCTGTTCGGCGCGGGCAAAATGTTTCTGCCGCAGGTGGTGAAAAGTGCCCGGGTGATGAAGAAGGCCGTGGCGTACCTGTTGCCCTTCATGGAGCAGGAGAAGATCGAAGCGGGCACGGTCGGCCAGGCCGCGCGCGGCAAGATCCTGATGGCGACCGTGAAAGGCGACGTTCATGACATCGGCAAGAACATCGTCGGCGTCGTCCTCGGTTGCAACAACTACGAAGTCATCGACATGGGCGTGATGGTCCCGGCCGAGAAGATCCTGGAGACCGCGCGCAAGGAAGGGGTCGACATGATCGGCCTCTCGGGCCTGATCACGCCGAGCCTGGACGAGATGGTCCACGTGGCCAGCGAGATGGATCGCCAGGGATTCGACATTCCGCTCTTGATCGGCGGCGCGACCACCAGTGCCAAGCACACCGCGGTGAAGATCGCGCCGGCCTATCGGAATACGACGGTCCACGTGCTGGATGCGTCGCGCAGCGTGGGCGTGGTCGATCGGCTCAAAAGTGATGACATGCGAACGGCCTTCGAAGCCAAGAATCGTGAGGATCAGGAAGCGCTCGTCGAAGCTTACAACCAGCGCCAGCAAGTGACGCTCACTCCGTATACCGAGGCCAAGAAGCGGCACTTCCCCACCGATTGGGCGACAGTGCTAATCGACAAACCGTCGTTCACGGGCGTGCGAGTGCTCGATGACTACCCGCTCGAAAAGCTGGTGGACTACATCGACTGGTCGCCGTTCTTCCTCACCTGGGAGCTGAAGGGAAAATATCCCAAGATCTTCACCGACCCGACCTATGGCGAGAGCGCTAAGAAGCTCTATGACGACGCTCGGGCTCTGCTCGATGAGATCGTGCGCGGCAAGCTGCTGAAGGCCCGGGCTGTGTACGGCTTTTGGCCGGCAGGCTCCGTGGGAGACGACGTCGCCCTGTTCACAGACAAATCTCGCCAGAAGGAACTCGTTCGCTTGCACACGCTGCGGCAGCAGTGGGAACGCAAGGGACAAAAGCACTTCACCGCCATGGCCGACTATGTGGCTCCGGTCGACAGCGGCCGCCATGACTATGTGGGCGCGTTCGCCGTCACGGCGGGCATCGGCTGTGATGAGCTCGCCAAGAAGTACGACGCGGACCACGACGACTACAACTCGATCATGGTCAAGGCGCTCGCCGATCGGCTGGCCGAGGCGTTCGCCGAAGCATTGCACAAGATCGCCCGGAATGATTGGGGCTACGGCACCAGCGAACAGCTTTCGAATGACGACCTGATCGCCGAGAAGTATCGCGGCATTCGACCGGCGCCGGGCTATCCGGCCTGTCCCGACCACACCGAAAAGCGAACGCTATTCAACCTGCTCGACGCCACCAAGGCGACCGGCATCGAGCTGACCGAAAGCTTCGCCATGCATCCGGCGGCAAGCGTCAGCGGCTGGTACTTCGGCCATCCCGAGGCCCGGTACTTCTCGGTGGACCGCATCGACCGCGACCAGGCCAGCGACTATGCCGCACGCAAAGGCATGACGCTCGCCGAGATCGAGCGCTGGCTGTCGCCGAATTTGGGTTACGACCCGAAGCGGTAGGCATTCTGCGACGTCGAGTGATGTCAGCACTGCCGGATTGCTAAATAGTAGCCCGAAGTGCGAGCGGAGCGATTTCGTCGCCGCGAATCTAGTGATGGGCCGCGCGGCTCGCACCACCGCCCGTGCCCGCTCGTTCGGCCAGGCGAAGCTGGGCGCGGGCCTGACGTTCCAGCCGATCGCGAATGGCGATCAGCTCGTCGGTGTCGGCTTTGCGAGCCTGGGCCGCTTGGAGCAGCTCGCGAGCAACCTTGGCGTCGAGCGCCGAAGCGGGGACGGCGCGGTTGGTGAGCACCGAAACCACATTGTCGGCCACCTGCACAAAGCCACCGTCGACATAGAACCGCGTGGTCTGTCCGCCCACTTCGACGCGCAGCTCGCCATAGCCCAGGCGGCCGATCAGGGGCGCGCGGCCGGGCAGGATGCCGATCTCACCGTCGTAGAGCGGCAAGGCCACGAACTCGGCCGAGGTTTCCAGCACGGTGGACTCGGGCGTGACGACGATCAGGTTGAGTTGGGCCATGGCGGTTGTCGATCCTGCTAAGCTGCCAGCGATGCGGACACCGCTGGCAGTGAGTTCACGTCAATTCTGCGATTAGGCCTTGGCGGCCATCTTCTTGGCTTGCTCTTCGGCCTGCTCGATGGCACCCACATACATGAAGGCCTGCTCGGGCAGGTGATCCCACTTGCCGTCGGCGATTTCCTCGAAGCTGCGGATCGTGTCGGCCAGCGGGGTGATTTCGCCCGGCTTGCCGGTGAATACTTCAGCCACGAGGAACGGCTGCGACAGGAAGCGTTCCATGCGGCGGGCACGGTGCACGATCAGCTTGTCCTGCTCGCTGAGTTCTTCCACACCCAGAATCGCGATGATGTCTTGCAGTTCGCGATAACGCTGGAGGGTCGTCTGCACGCGGCGGGCGACGTTGTAGTGCCGCTCGCCCACGTACTGCGGATCGAGAATACGGCTCGACGAAGCCAGCGGATCCACCGCCGGGTAAATACCCTTTTCGGTGATCGAACGCTCGAGGTAAAGGAACGCGTCGAGCTGACCAAACGCCGCGGCCGGGGCCGGGTCGGTCGGATCGTCTGCCGGCACGTACACGGCCTGCACCGACGTGATGGCCCCCTTCTTCGTCGAAGCGATACGCTCCTGCAAGGCACCCATTTCCGTGGCCAGCGTGGGCTGGTAACCCACGGCACTCGGCATACGACCGAGGAGCGCGGACACTTCGCTACCGGCCTGCGAGAAGCGGAAGATGTTGTCGATGAACAGCAGCGTATCTGCACCGGTCTTGTCGCGGAAATACTCGGCCATCGTGAGGGCCGAGAGAGCCACGCGGAGACGAGCTCCCGGCGGCTCGTTCATCTGGCCGAATACCATGCACGTTTGTTCGATAACACTACGGCCGGTGTCGCCGATCTTGGCTTCCTGCATTTCCAGCCACAGGTCGGTACCTTCACGGGTACGCTCGCCCACGCCCGCGAATACCGAGTAACCGCCGTGGGCACTGGCGATACGAGCGATGAGCTCGGTGAGAATAACTGTCTTACCCAGACCAGCACCACCGAACAGACCGGCCTTGCCACCGCGGACAAACGGCGTGAGCAAGTCGATAACCTTGATACCGGTTTCGAACAGCTCGGTCTTGGTCGAGAGGTCGACCAGCTCCGGAGCGTCGCGGTGAATCGACCAGCGTTCCTCAGCGTTGACCGGACCGCGGCCGTCGACCGGCTCGCCAATCAGGTTAAACACGCGACCCAGCGTTTCCTTGCCGACGGGCACGGTCACCGGCGAGCCGGTGTCGATGCACTCCTGGCCACGGATCAGGCCGTCCGTCGAGCCGAGGGCCACGCAGCGGACGCGGCCGCCACCGAGGTGCTGTTGCACTTCGCCGGTGAGGTTAACTTTCACGCCCTTGTGTTCGGCGTTGATCTTCACAGCGTTGTAAATGGCCGGCAGTTGCGACTCGGGATACTCGACGTCGAAGGTCGAGCCGATCACCTGGGTCACGTGGCCAATGTTCTTCGTGCCTGGCTGATGGTTCGTTGCGGTTGCCATGATCTCTCGCGCGGTTGGATGCGTCGGTTTGGTTGTGTGTACTTGAATTGCGGTGGGGCGATTACTTCAGGGCCTCGACACCGCCGATGATTTCCATGATTTCGCCCGTGATCTGCGACTGACGGGCCCGGTTGTAGGCCATCGACAGTTGTTTGATGCGGTCGCCGGCACTCTTGGTGGCGGCCTTCATGGCGACCATCCGGGCGACTTGCTCGCTGACGGCCGCATCGAGGAAGCACTTGAAGAGCTTCACCTTGAAGCTGGTGGGCACGACCTCTTCCAGAATGCTCGCGGCCGACGGGAGAAACTCGTATTGAACCTGGCTCTTGTTGTCGCCGGCGCCGGCTCCTTCGAGCTGTCCCAGCGGCAGCAGCGTCTCGACGACAACCGACTGCCGGGCAACATTCTCGAACCGCATGTAAGCGACGTCGAGGCGATCGATCTTGCCCGAGATGTACTCTTCGAGATAGCGATTGGCCAGCACTTCGACTTGCTCGAAGCTGGGTTTATCCTCGAAGTGCGTGTACGTTTCATCGACATGGATGCCGCGGAATTTGGCCGCCGACAGGCCTCGTCGTCCGGAAATCTCGAACCGCAGTTCGGGTACGATCAGCTTCAGTTCGTTGTAGCGGTTGAAACCTGCCCGCTGGACGCTCGAGTTGTACCCGCCGCACAGGCCGCGATTGGCGGTGAGCATCAGCAGCACCGCGCGATTGATGTTCTCACGCGGCTCGAGCAGCGGGTGCTTGACCTCGAGACCGGCCGTGGCCAGGTCGGCCACCACCTGCGTGATGCGGCGCGTGTAGGCCGTGGCCGCATGGGCGCGGTCCATGGCTTTCTTGAAGCGGGCCGTCGCGATCAGCTCCATCGTCCGCGTGATCTTGCGGATGTTCCGGATGCTCTTGCGACGTTTATCGAGCGCTCGGGCTTTGGCCATTGTTCAATCCAGGGCACTGCCGCTTGCTTACACGCGAGCGGTGGCGGCTGCTCCCTTGTTGGTGTACTGCGCGTTGAACTCACCGATCGCGGAAGTGATTGCCGCCATGGTGGCTTCGTCCAGATCCTGGGTCTCTTCGATTTTTTGACGAATCTCCGACTTCTGATCGCGGATGAACGTGAGGAACTGCTTTTCCCACTGCGAGACTTCCTTCACCGGAACCTTGTCGAGGAAGCCGCGGGTACCGGCGAAGATGATCAACACCTGATCGATCACATCGAGCGGCTCGTACTGACCCTGTTTGAGGATTTCGACCATCCGATAGCCGCGGTCCAAGCGGGACTGCGTGGCCGGGTCCAGATCCGTACCGAGCTGGGCGAACGCTTCCAGTTCGCGGAAGGCCGCCAAGTCCAGTCGCAAACCGCCGGCGACCTTACGCATCGCCTTGATCTGGGCCGAACCACCCACGCGAGAGACCGACACGCCCACGTTCATGGCCGGACGAATACCGGAGAAGAACAAGTCGGGCTGCAGGTAAATCTGACCGTCGGTGATCGAGATCACGTTGGTCGGAATGTACGCGGAGACTTCGCCTTCGAGCGTTTCGATGATCGGCAGCGAGGTGAGCGAACCGCCGCCCAGAGCATCGCTCAGCTTGGCCGAACGTTCGAGCAGACGGCTGTGGGCATAGAACACGTCGCCCGGATAGGCTTCGCGACCCGGCGGACGACGCATGAGCAACGACAACTGGCGATAGGCCGAGGCCTGCTTCGACAAGTCGTCATAGACGATCAGCGTGTGCTCGCCCTTGTACATGAAGTACTCGGCCATCGACGTGCCGGCGTACGGAGCGACGTACTGCAGCGGAGCAGGATCCGAGGCACTGGCGATGATGACCGTGGTGTAGTCCATGGCACCCGTGGCACGCAGCACTTCGATTGTGCCGGCGACGGTCGACTCTTTCTGACCGACAGCGACGTAGAAGCACTTCACGCCCGAGTTCTTCTGATTGATGATGGCGTCGATGCCGATGGCGGTCTTACCCGTCTTGCGGTCACCGATGATGAGCTCGCGCTGGCCGCGTCCGATGGGGGTCATCGAGTCGATGGCCTTGATCCCGGTTTGCAGCGGCTGCTTGACCGGCTGGCGCTCGGCCACGCCGGGAGCCATGGTTTCGACGTCGCGGCGCTCGCTCGTGATGATCGGGCCCTTGCCGTCGAGCGGATTGCCGAGCGGGTCGACCACGCGGCCGATCACGGCGTCACCCACCGGCACGCTGAGCAGCTTGCCCGTGCTTTTGACTTCGTCGCCTTCGGTGATCTTGAGGAAGTCACCGAGAATGATCACGCCCACGGAGTTTTCTTCGAGGTTGAAGGCCAACCCGATGATTCCGCCGGGGAACTCGACCATTTCGCCGGCCATGACGCCAGAGAGGCCGTAGACGCGCGCGATGCCGTCGCCCACCTCGAGTACGCGACCTACTTCGCGGACGTCGATCTGGGACTGGTAGTTTTCAATTTCCGCCTGAATGACGGAAGCGATCTCGTCGGCTCTGAATTTCATGGACGCTCCTGTTGATCATCTGCTCGCGGACCTGCTGGAGTTGCCGGGCCACCGAGCCATCGTAAACGGTATCGCCAACGCGCAAGACCACCCCGCCGATCAGCGCCGGATCGACATCCGGCTGCATGACGGGCTCGCCACCCAGAATCCGCCTGAGTGAGGCTTCCAGGGATTGCGCTTGGCCGGCATCGAGCGGCGTGGCGGTGAGCACCGAAACCGGCACCCTGCCCCGCAGCTCGTTGAAAAGCTGCTCATAAACGTCTGCCACGGCGCGGGTGATTTCCAACCGGCCGTGATGCGAAAGAACCTTGAGAAAGTCGAGCACCAGCGGCGAGACCTTGCTCGCAAAGGTGCGCTCGAGAATCCGGACTTTTTCTTCGTGCGGCACCAGGGCCGAGGCCAGCACATCCTCGAACTTGGGATAGGCCGCGATGGCAGCCGCCACGGCCTGCAGTTCGCCCAAAACGGCGTCGGTCTGCCCCTTGGTTTCAGCGGCGCCGAGCAAGGCCTTGGCATACACGGCCGCCACGCGCTGCGCGCCGACGTTGACGGCTTTGGCCTGGTGCTTGGCGGCTTTGTCGATCATTGCCAGAACCTGTAAGGGCTAAAACGAACCTGGTGATAAACTCTCTTGCACAACTAGTTCGAGCTGGCGCTAGAGGCCGGAAACTTGGCCACTGCATCCTGAATCAGTCGAGCGTGCTCGTCCTTCGTGAGCTTGGCGCCCACGATCTTGCCAGCCAGTTCGACCGCCAGATCGGTGCTGCGGTGCGCGATTGTTTCGAGCGCGGCATCGGTCGCTGCCTCGATATCCCGCAGGGCCCGGGCCTTCTCGGCTTCGGCGCCCTGGCGAGCTTCGGCCAGGATCGACTGCTTGGTGCCTTCGGCGTCGCGGCGAGCTTCTTCCAACAGCTCGCGGACTTCGTTGGCCGCACCTGCCAGCCGCTGCTCATATTCGACCAGCAACTGCCGGGCCTGCTCGTGATTGCGCTCCGCCTGAGCGATGTGCTCGGCGACGTTATGCTCACGCCGTTCGAGAGCCTCCATGATTGGGCCCCAGGCAAACTTGCGGAGCACGACCAGCAGGATCACAAACACGATGAACGTGAAGATCGCCAGATCGGGAGCCACCTCGAGAGGATCGGTCGAACCGCCGCCATGACTGGGATCAGTCGTGGCCGCTTCGTGCACTTCCTCCCCGGCATGCTCCAAGGCCTTCTCCACATCCTGCGCGGCAGCCATCTGGGCCGAAAAGCCCACGGCGGCGAACGCAAGCGCAACACAAATTGTCCAACGAGCCAGGCTCATAGCGCCCTCGCAGCGTCGCAAAAAGGGAAACGAAACTAGTTGTTGAACAGCATACAAACGATCAGGGCGAAGAACGTCGCACCTTCGATCAGAGCGGCCGCAATGATCATGGCCGTTTGAATGTTGCCGGCAACTTCCGGCTGACGAGCCATGCTCTCAACAGCGGACGAGCCGATCTTGCCGATGCCGTAAGCGGCACCCAGGATCACGAGGCCGGCGCCGAAAGCACCACCGAGGTAGATCAGGTTCGTGTTCCGTGCCGATTCGACGGGGGCTTCGCCCTGAGCGAAGGCCGGGGTCGCCACCAGAGCCACTGCAACGACGAGCATGGCAATTTTCAGAAAGCGGTTCACTGTATCAGTCTCCTAGAAATCTCGTAACGAAGAAGATGGTTAAGTCGAAGTTAAACGCCTAACAGCGAAGTCAGCAGCACGGCTAGTGCGGATGCACCGCCATGCCGATGAACAGGGCCGACAAAAAGGTGAAAATATAAGCCTGCAGGAAGGCCACGAACAGTTCGAGCAGGCTGAGCGCCACGGCGCCGAGCAGACTCGCGGGAGTTACGGCATACCAGGCGGCGCTCGCCGCACTGGCGGCAATGAAGGCCATAATTACGGCCAGCACCAGGTGGCCCGCCATCATGTTGGCCAGAAGACGCATGGCCAGGATAAAGTGCTTGATGCCCATGCCCATCAGCTCGATGACAAAGATCATCGGCTTGAGCAGGATCGCCAGCGCCAGCGGCAGGTCCATGTGCGGCACCTGGCCCACCCAGAACCCGACGGGCCCCAGCTTGGCCATGCCGGAAATACAGACAGTGCAGAGCGTAATGAACGCCAGCGCGCCGGTTGTGGCCAGGGCCCCCGTCGGCGAGCCCATCCAGGGGAGCATGCCGAACAGATTGCAACCGAGCACGAAGAAAAAGATCGTGAGCAGGAACGGCATGAACTTGTCGGCATCGTGATGACCGATGGCCGGACGAGCCACGTCATCTCGAATGAAGACGATCATCGACTCGAGCAGGTTCGTCAGCGCGCCCTTCGGACGATCCGAGCGCCGCAACCGCAGGGCCAGCCAACTGAAGATCAGGATCATGAGCAAGGCGACAATCGCCTCGAGCACCATGAACTTGGTGATCTTGCCCTGCACCGGCATGATCCGGTCGTCGATCGGCTTGAAGCCCACGCTAATCGTGGCGAGCGTCGGGCCTTCGTAGATCTGCGGAATCTCGACCTTGCCGCCCATAAACCGCGGGAACTCGAAGTACGTGGCGTCCTTGACGTGACCAATCAGGTGACCGGCGTCGAGCGGATCGCCGTGGCCAGCATGCGCATCGTGCGCACCTTCGTGACCAGCCGCATGCGCGTGCGCATCGGCCGCGTGATCGTCGTGAGCGTGGGCGGGTGTTTCGTGAGGATCGGCCATCGCCTTAGTGAGCCTTCCTGGGAACCAGCGGCTGCGGCACCTGAGCCAGGAGCAACGTCGTGTCGGCCGCGAGCGTAACCATGTAGAACACGAGCACGTAGAAGATCAACCCGGCGCCGGCGAGGTCGGCATGCTTGATGTGCAGGCCGACGCCCAGCACGAGCGGCACCATCGCTCGGGCGGTCATCCCCAAGGCCAGGCGATTCATGACCGAGACGCCGCCGCGAATCAGCGCCGAGATCGAAAGCGAGAACAGGGCGCCCATCCAGCAGAGCAAAGCGGCCAAGAGCTCAACCTTGAGGCCGAACAAACCCGAGACGCCGTAGGCCAAGGGAGCCAGCAGCAGAAAAGCACCGGCGAGCGCAGCGGCGATGAACATCGACTGGGCGACAAGCCCCAGGCGTGCCAATCTAGCCTTCAGCGTCTGGCCTGGACCGTTTGTCATGACTCGCTGCACCGGACTCTTTTTTTCCCGACGGGCCGGCCGCCGGCTTATCGGCACCCGACGCGTCACCCGAACCAGCCCTTCGTGGCAACTTTCCCCCGCTCTTGGCAATTCGCATCAGGCTGAGCGTTGCCAACAGGCCACCCAAGGCGAACCCAATAAACAGGAACAGGACCCGCGTGCCGAGATACTGGTCGAGCAAATAGCCCAACAGCCCGGGCAGGACCATTTCGCCAGAAATGGTCATTGCGGTTGCGGCCCACTCGAAGGCGACTGCCATCGCCGATCGGTCGTCTGCGGGAGGTACCACAGATATGGGGCAACTTTCTGCCAAAAACGGCTCGGCAGGAAGCCCCGAAAGGACTCTTTCCCGCTCCGCCTGGAAGCAGCTCGCAGTCGCTGTCAAACCTGTAAGGCTGGCATCCTAATAGGCCGTAAATCGAGTGTCAATTGGCCTCTGGGTCGAATTCGTGTTTTTTTTCACAAAGTCATTGTCGGGGTCTGAGCGGCCTCAGTCAAATCGTTTTGCAGGGGTGATTTTCGAACACCTGCCAGTCGCCCGATGAGGAGGGCGCGGGGGAGCTTTTTTCGCTTCGCAATCAGTCTTCCGACGAGCAATCAGGCCCGCCGGAAGCTCCACTCTGCGGGTCGGGTAATGTACGTAAAGCTAGCAGGCGGAACGGTTCCGGCGTGCTCCCCCACCTTCTGTGGGGGCGTTGCGTTTTCGCGGCGTTCTAAGTACACTCAGAAGTGCGAGGTTGATGTGCGAGGGCGAGCAGGACCGTTCCCTGGCGGAGACTGCCTGAAGCGCCTGAGCACCCCACCTTGGCGGAGTCGGTCAATTGCAAGGCGCGCCAATCGCGGCACCCCCAGCCGCTGCTTCTTGCAGGGAGTCATTGACGTGCGGCTCCTGCCCCACCGCGCAAGAAGAGAGCCCTCAAAAGTTCCGACGGACGCATGGCCTGTTCGCAAGCCCCACGAGGCTTCAGAACGACCCGGCGTCGCCTCATCTGGCCAAGGACTGCCCGCGTGAGGTTGTGTGAGCGTAGCCAACGGTCACGGACGACGCTCCAACCCGATTTTCCCTGCCCCACGCGTCCTGCAGAGCTTAAGACAAGCGCAGGGCGTGCTGCGACAACGCGGAGGCCAGTTCTTTGATGACCCCAGCATCTCTCAGCTCCTACTCCCACAAAGACCTGGCGCAGATGGCCAAGCGCGGCGGCGTCCGCGGCTGGCACAGCATGCGAAAGGATCAGTTGGTGAAAGCCCTGTTGGCCTCGGCCAAGTCGAAGTCCGGCCCGCAACTCAAGTCGCAATCGAACAAGAAGGTGTCTTCGGCAAGACGCCCCGCCGCGGCCACCGTGACTGCCACCAGCAGCAAAGCCCGTTCGACCGTCAGCCGCAATGGCACCAACGGTGTGGCGACTTCCAGCCGGAATGGCACCAACGGCGTGTCCACCGCCAGCAAGTCGAGCCCCCGCGTGCAGCGCCATCTGAGCAAGATCCGCGAGAAGCTTGATCGCTACAAGAACCTGGCGTCGGTTGGCAAGCAAGAACGAGCCTCAATGAAAGAGCGGATCGTCGTCATGGTCCGCGATCCGTTCTGGCTGCACGCTTACTGGGAGATCAAGCGTCAGAGCGTCGAACGCGTGCAAGCCGCGATGAGCCAGGAATGGCATACGGCCCGGCCCTTCCTGCGATTGATTGAAATTCACGACAGTGGCAGCAGCGCGAGTGAGCGTGTGTCGCGCGACATCGAGGTCCATGGCGGCGTCTGCAACTGGTATGTCCACGTCGACAATTCGCCCGCCAGCTATCGGCTGGAACTCGGATATCTCGGTTCCAGCGGCAAGTTTTACCCGCTGGTGCGTTCGAACATCGTAACCACGCCCGAACCTGGCGCCAGCGACGCGATCGACGAGAACTGGACCGATGTGGCCGAGAACTTTGACAAGATCTACGCCATGAGCGGCGGCTACTCGACGGACAACAACAGCCTCGAGTTGCAAGAACTCTTTGAAGAACGACTGCGGCGTCCGATGGGCGCGCCGGTCGTCACCCAGTTCGGCGGCGGAATGTCCCCGATGATCTCGAACAATGAAACGCTCAAGTTCGAAGTCGACGCCGAGATGATCGTCTACGGCGTCACGAATCCCGACACGCGGGTCAGCCTCCGCGGCGAACCGGTGAAGATTCGTCCGGATGGCAGCTTCACGGTGCGAATGAGCCTGCCCAACCAGCGGCAAGTGATTCCGGTCGTGGCCAGTGCCGCCAACGGCGTCGAGCAGCGGACGATCGTGCTGGCCGTTGAGCGAAACACGAAGGTCATGGAGCCCATGACCCGCGAGGCGGGCGAGTAATATCGAGCGACTTTGGGCAGGCTCGAAACGTCAATGAGGGGGACGCCGGCGGCGGAGTTCCCCCATTGGCGTTTCGGGCTTGTTTCTTTTCCGGCGGACCGCGGCCGTTAGCATCTGGCCTCCACGGCGCGCGCTCTCGCCGCTTGCTGGTCTGTGGGATAGACTTGGTCTAGCGACCTACGACTTCTTCCACCTGGCCCCAAGAAGCGCTCCCTTGTCCAAGGATATCTCCAACTCGCTCGACGGCTGGGACTACGATCCGGAGAAGATTTCCGTGCGAATCGTGAAGGGGGACGATGGCCGCGAGAAGATCCAGATGCGGCTCGAATTGGGCCTCTTGCAGATGGATTTCGACGGTCGGCCCGATGGCAAGAAGATCGCCGGCAGCACGTCCTGGCTCGAGTTCTATGAGAAGCAGGCCAAAAAACACTTGGCTGCTGAAAACGACGACGAACCGTTCATGCTCGAAAACGAAGATTGCCAGCGGCTGCTGCGCGAGGGGATCCAGTACTACCACCGCTACGTGAGTTTCTGGCATCTGGAGCGCTTTGAGCTGTGCGCCCGCGATACGAATCGCAACTTGCGACTCTTGGGCTTCATCCGCAAATACGCCCGCGATGAGAAGGACAAGCTGCAGTTTGACCAATGGCGGCCATATATCACGATGATGCACGCCCGGGCGGTGGCCACGCCGCTGGTGGCGATGCGCGAGTACGCGGCTGCCCTGGGAGCGATCGATGCGGCGATCGACGGCATCCGCGAGTTTCTCTCGGAGTACAACCAGACGCAGAATGCCGAAAACTGCAACGAGCTCACGTACCTGGAAAAGTGGCGTGAGGACCTCTCAGCCAAGACCGCGGGCGAGGATCGGCCGATGCCGTTCGACCCGGTGGCCAGTCTGCAGGCGGAGCTGGACGAGGCGATCCGCGAGGAACGATTCGAGGACGCGGCCCGGCTGCGAGACTCGATCCGGCAGCAGCGTCAAATGACGAAAAAGCCTTCGTCCGGCAGCGAATAAGCGGGCCCCCTGGGGGTCGGATTCGGGGGCTGTGAAATTTGACAGCCGAGCGGTGCTAATTACAATAAAGTCTTGACGTTGCGCTCGGTTGGGCCGCGCCGGTTATGCCGGCTGCCAGCGGCCGCTCTAAGGATGGCAGGTCCTCTCAAGGAATGCGGGACACCGAAGCGTGGCCGCGGTCGAATGTGGCGCGTCACCGGAACAAGATTCTTCGATCCCGTCCCAACTGAGTTTGTCCGCACCGCGGCTGCCGATCGAGGCAATTGCCGCTCGCGAGGCAAATCTCCTCGAGGAGCACACTCTCGATGGCCGCTCGCGAAAACCAAGGCTTGCAGATCGCGCTGATCATCTTCGTGATTCTCACGATCATCCTGATCGTGACCACGTACATGTTCTTCAGCAGCTACTCGCAGGAGCGAGATCGGGCCAAGAGCCTGGCCGAACAGAATACCGCCGCCAATAACGCCACTCAAAAGGCCATCGCCGAATCCGAAGAGATCAAGAAACTGCTGGCAGGCGACCCGGCCATCGCGCTGGACGCTCTGAAGGAATCCGCACGCTTGGACATTCAGACGCACGGCGACAATCCGGTCGAGTCGAAGCAGAACTATCGCTCGCTGGTCGAAGTGATGGGCGCCAAGATTCGCGAGCTGCAGGAATCGAAAACAAAGCTGACCGCCGACAATGCTGCGCTCAACGCCCAGCTGGGAACTAATCAGCAGGCCTCGCAGGCCGAAGTGGCCCAGTACACCGAAAAGCTCACGGCCACTGCCACCGATCTGCAGGGCGAGCGGACCAAGTTCGGCGAGGATCGCACAGAGCTAAAGGGGCAGATGGAACAACTCAACACCAAGTTCCAATCTGCAACCGCCGAACGCGAGCAAGTGGCTCAGCAAACCTCGGGGCAGATCGCATCGCTCTCGGATGAACTCAAACGCAGCGAAGAATTGCTCGAGCGGATGCGTAATGAAAAAGAGATTGATGCCAAAGCCAACGAGTATTCCGACGGCAAGATCACGCGGGTCAACCAGCGCACGCGGCTGGTGTGGCTGAACGTCGGTCCGGCCGATGGACTGCGGACTCAGACGTCGTTTGTAATCGTGGCCCCGGAAGACGGTAATCCCGTGAAGTCGAAGCCCAAGGGCATGATCCAGGTCGTACGACTGACCGACGACCACCAGGCCGAAGCGCGCATCGTCGAAGACGACCTTTCAAACCCGATCATGCCGGGCGATTTGATCTTCTCGACCGTCTGGGACGCGGGCCGAAAGGAACATTTCGCGCTCGTCGGTGCGATGGACATCAACGAGGACGGCGTGGACGACACGCAGCTAATTCACGATCTGATTACGCTCAACGGCGGGGTGATCGACGCCCAGGTGGTCGAGGGCAAGAAGACCGGCACGATGTCCCTCGATACCAAGTACCTGGTGATGGGCGAACGGCCCGGCGCCGAGGGAACGACCCCGAACGAAGGCGACATTGCCTCGTTTGGCGAGATGATCACCGAAGCCGAGAAGCTCGGCGTGAAGACGATCGCCGTGAACGAGTTTTTGGATTACATGGGCTACAAAGGCCAGGAGCGCACGGTGAATCTCGGCAAGGCAGCGAATCCTGCCGACTTTAAGCCGCGGCTCCCCACCGGTACGCAGCGAGTGATTCGCGGCACCGGACAACCGGACGAGTATCGCCGCACCCGGCCTACCGTGCCGCGCGAGTAGATTGCGCCACAGCGATTGACTCGCAAGCGCGGGTTGATTTCGCGCGTCCGCGCGGGGAAACTTGATTCAATGCCCATTCCGCTCGATGCCGCCGAAGTCCTCAATCGCGAGTTTCTGGAAATCCGCGCGCGGCTCTTGCACCTGGCTGCTTCGCTCGACCGGCTCGATCGGGCCGAAGGCGCGGTGACGGGCGATCCGCGGCTGGCGAAGATTCGCGCGGGGCTGGAGATTCTTGGCGGTGATGAAGCCGAGAGGGCCGAACGCATTCAACTCCTGTTCTCTCGGCCATACGACGCGAACTGGGTGAAGTCTCTTGGCGTCGAGCGGCGCGGCGAAAGGTAGATAAAGTTAGTCGATCATGTATTACCTCGATCCGCACATTCACATGGTCTCGCGCGTCACGGACGATTACGAGACGCTGGCCAAGATGGGCTGCGTCGCCGTGAGCGAGCCCGCGTTCTGGGCCGGCTTCGACCGCGGCAGCGTCGATGGCTTCCGCGACTATTTCCGCCAGCTCACCGAGTTTGAAACCAAGCGGGCCAGTTGGTATGGCATCCAGCACTACACGTGGCTGTGCATCAACGCCAAAGAAGCCGAGAATGTGAGCCTCTCGCGCGAAGTGATCGCCATGATTCCCGAGTTTCTCGACAAGCCCGGCGTGTTGGGCATCGGCGAGATCGGGCTGAACAAGAACACCAAGAACGAAGCCACGATCTTTCTCGAGCACTTGGACCTGGCCGCCAAGACCGACGAGCTGATCCTGATCCACACGCCGCACCTGGAAGACAAGTACCAGGGCACCCGCATGATTCTGGACATGCTCAACGACGACCGCCGACTCGAGCATCACCGCGTGCTGGTCGATCACGTCGAAGAACACACGATCCGGGCGGTGCTCGACGACGGCTATTGGGCCGGCATGACGCTCTATCCCACCAGCAAGTGCACGCCGGAACGGGCAGTGGACATGGTCGAGATGTACGGGCCCGAGCGGCTGATGGTGAACTCGGCCGGCGACTGGGGCCCCTCGAAGCCGACGGCGGTGCCCGACTTCATCCTGGCGATGCGACTGCGCGGCCATGCCGAGAGCTTGATCCGCCGCGTGGTGTACGAGAACCCCGTGAAGTTCTTCAGCCAGAGCCGGAACTTCGCCTTCACGCCGCCGGAAACGTACGAAGCGGTGGGGTAGGTCGAGGTTGAAGTGGGAAATTGTGCAACACTAGACGGGCTCGCCAGCTAGGGTGCCCACTATGAGCGAAGCACGCCATCCTGCCCGAAATCGGCGCGCATTCTGGACGTTCGTCGGCGCGATCGGTGGCTTGTTTACAGTTTCGGTCCTGGTGCCGGCCATTAATGGCCCGCATGTAGGCAGCCAGATTGCATGCTTGGTAGTGGGCGCTGGAATTGGGTTTGTGATTGGTTCTCCTCGACCAAACGCAGGTTAACCTGGGTTTCGTCGCTCCCCGACCAGCAGCACAATCTTGAGGCACTACCCCCTGCTGCAAACGCCCACTGTTGCAGGTAGAATTCTGGCGTATGGCAACTGCCATCCTTCCCACCACAATTGCGACTCTCCCCATAGACGACAAGGGTTCGACATCATGCTTCGCTTCCACAAGCTTGCCTTCCTCACGCTGATCGCACTCGTCGCGATCGGTTCGACACGGCTCACATTTGCCGAGGACGGCTTCAAGCCGATTTTCAACGGCAAGGATCTCCAAGGCTGGGACGGCAATCCGAAGTTCTGGAGCGTCGAAGACGGCACGATTACCGGCCGTACGACAAAAGAGAATCCGACCAAGGGGAACACGTTCCTCATCTGGCGCGACGGACCGGTCGATGACTTCGTGCTGAAGCTGAAGTACAAGATCGTCGGCGGTAACTCGGGCATTCAGTATCGCAGCAAGGACCTGGGCGACTGGGTCGTCGGCGGCTACCAGGGCGACTTCGAAGCCGGCGATATGTTCAGCGGCATCAACTACGAAGAACGCGGCCGCGGGATCCTTGCCCTTCGCGGACAGAAGGTCACGATCGGCGCGGATGGCCAGAAGACCGAAGAGCAGATTGGCGACACGAAGGAACTGCAGAAGCACATCAAGAAAGAAGACTGGAACGAGTACGAGATCACGGCCCAGGGCAACCACCTGACGCACAAGATCAACGGACACGTCACCAGCGAAGTGATCGACAACCAGTCGGACAAGGCGGCGAAGAGTGGCATCCTCGCCCTTCAACTGCATGCCGGTCCGCCGATGGTCGTGCAGTTCAAGGACATCGAGCTGAAGCGCACCAAGCTGGAAGACGGCAAAAAGATCGTGATGGTGGCCGGCACGCCGAGCCACGCCAAGGGTGACCACGAGTTCAACGCTGGCGTGAAGCTGCTCGACAAGTGCCTGGCCGATAAGCAGGGCATCGTCACCGCCTCGTACTTTAACGGCTGGCCGAAGGATCCCACGGCGTTCGACAACGCCGACACGATCCTGCTCTACATGGACGGCGGCGGCGGACACCCGGTGATCCAGCGCAATCGCCTCACGGAAATCGACCAGCTCATGAAGCGCGGCGTAGGCATGGCTTGCGCCCACTACGCCGTGGAAGTGCCGAAGGAAAAGGGTGGCCCCGACCTGACCAAGTGGATCGGCGGCTACTACGAGACCGGCTACTCGATCAACCCGCACTGGGATGCCGAGTTCTCGAACCTGCCGGAGCACGCGATCACCAAGGGCGTGCACCCGTTCACGATCAACGACGAGTGGTATTACAACATCCGCTTCCCGGAAGAATCGCCAGCCAAGCCGCTGCTGGTGGCCACGCCGCCGGATCGTTCACGAGGCACCGAAGCGGCCAAGGCCCACCCGGGTCGGGCGGAAGTCGTGGCCTGGGCTGTGGAACGGCCTGAAGGCGGCCGGGGTTTCGGCTTCACGGGTGGTCACAATCACGAGAACTGGGGTAACGATGACTTCCGCAAGTTCGTGCTGAACGCCCTGCTCTGGACGGCCGGAGCGGAAGTGCCCGAAGGGGGCGTCGAATCGAAGGTCACGGAAGAAGACCTGACGCAGAACCTGGATCCGAAGAAGTAGCAGCGAGAACCCAGGGACAGCAGTCTCTGGGCTTGAGGGTGGTCGGCGAATGTTAGCGCCGCGAATCAGGCTTTCGCGCTGTCGCGGATCGCGCCCAGTTCGAGTTTGAACTTGCCGAGGCCGACGTGGACGCCCTTATTGGCCAGGGCGTTCTTCAGAGCAGCGCCGTCGGTGCTGGCTTCGAGCACGGTTTTGATATCCTCGGCCGACATGCCGCGATTGAGCATGTCCTGCTTGAGGGCCGCCTCGATTTCAAGCTTCTGCGACTTCTGCATGTGTTCGGTGACGAACACGATGGCCGTGCAGGCCACAATCACGATGGCCCCCAGCAGGATGACGACCAGCCAGGGATTGGCGAGAAGTAGCTGTTCCATGGCGACGGGCTCCCAAATTATTGCGGTGCTGGACGGATCGCGATCGTCATTTTATTCGCCGCTTCGGAGGGGATCTTGGCCCAAAGCTTACTTCTCGGCTTTTTCTTCCGACTTCTTTTCGAACGCCAGCGAAGCCGAGTTGATACAGTACCGCATGCCGGTCGGCTGGGGCCCGTCGTCGAAGAGGTGCCCCAAATGGGCCCCGCATTTCTTGCACATCACCTCGGTGCGGATCATGCCATGCGAGCGATCCGTCTCTTCAAGGATGTTGGCCTTACCGTCCGCGGCGTAGAAGCTGGGCCAGCCGCAGTGCGAGTCGTACTTCGTGTCCGAAGTGAACAACTCCGCGCCGCAGCAGACGCACTTGTACTGACCGGCCTCCTTGTGATCCCAGAACTCGCCGGAGTAGGGCCGTTCGGTTCCCTTCTGCCGCGTGACATAGAACTGCTCGGGCGTCAGCTTTGCGCGCCAATCGTCGTCGGACTTTTGATCTTCGGTCATATTTGTCACACCTTTGGCGGAGGAAACCTCGGCCGGGGCTACAAGCGAGTCGGTCGGTCGGCCCGCGACCACGAGCATCAGGACCAGCGCTACCAGCACGGCGGACAGAGCGATCAGCCCGGTCGCGGTCGCTCCGCGGCGAACTTTCCAGCGCGATGAAATAGAAATACCCATCGGAATACGCGAACTCCCTTTCGCTTTCGACGTGTCAGGCAGCACGGGCTGCGGCAAGCCCCGCCCACCAGCCAATGCGTCCGGCCAATACTGGCAGCCCGGCGGCGAATATGCCTTCGCACGCGATCGGCCGTGTCCGGATGTATTTGGCCTGTGGATGCATTCTACACTCGCCGGCCAGTCACCGCAGAGGGAGAAACTTTCAGACCGGACTCTTTGATGCCGCGGCCGGCGGGACAAATACGGGTGACAGCATGATTGTCCGAGAAAAACGCAGGTGCGGGGTCCAAAAGCTTGCAGGGCGCGGTGCGGGGGTTATCTTGATGGGAGTCAGCTGGACCGCTGGTTGTCGCAACGAGGTCATTTTGGACTGTCGTCGTTGCCTGTGGCTGAGGAAGCGACAACCGAGAATCGACCCCCACGATTCGGTCATGCAGCACGCACGGCGGCCGGTCACATCTCCAGTAAATGAATTCCGGCGCGAGCCGCGCCACGAATAACGCAACTTCTTGACGATTCACTTTTCTGATTCTGCATTTTAACGGGAGGGTTCGATGAGGAACTTCTGGTGTGGACTTGCCGTGTTGACGGCGGGCGCGTTTGGCGCCGCTTCGGCCGTGGCCGAAGATTTGGAAATTCTCGATCCGCAAATCGCCCAGGCCTTTGCCCAGGTGCTCGGTGAAGCGGTCGACAAGATTGAAAATCCGCCCGTGAAGATTGAGTGCGATCTGGAGAAGTGCTCCGGCGTGTTCAAGGAAACGGTCGGCCTGATTCTCATTCCGCAGAAGGACCTCAAGCCGGAAGAGATTCCCGAGGCCGTGAACAGCGATCCGGGCGCACCAATGGGCGTACTGTTCATGTCGTCGGTCTTCTCGCCGGTGGTGGACGGCAAGCCGCTCGACAAGGCAAAGCTGAAGGAACTGAAGGTTCCCGGCCAGGACGGCACCGAACAGACGGTTTATGCCCTGCTGCTGACGGCCCGCCACACCGACGACGACAGCTGGCATCTATATGGCTACGGCTCGGAAGACAAGCCGGTGCTCGATGCTCCGATTGCAGAAGGCTTCGGCCCCGGCACCATGCCGCTGGCGATCGAAGTCAAGGATCTCGAGGACAACGAAGGCAACTGCATCGTGACGATCTACGATCAGTTCCAGTCGACCTTCAAGATCGCGATGGCCGGCGATGACGCTGCCGAAGGCGAAGACAAGCCGGCAGAAGAAAAGACGGAAGCCAAGGCCGAGGACAAGTAGTTCGAGCGCAACTTGCAGGCGCAGCAAATACCGGCGGTTCGAAGCCTTACAGGGTGCTTCGGGCCGCCGGTTGTTTTTCTGGTGTTGCCCCGATCATCTCGAAACCGGGGTTCGGCAGCCGTAGAGTACAATGGAGTGCTCCGGAACTTTCGCCGACGAGGTCTTCTCGCGAATGCGTTGCCAGCGCGCACTGCCGTTCTGCTTTGCCGTCGTGGCTTTCTGCCTGAGTGCTGCCGCGGCCTGCGCGCAAGCGCCGCGCGACACCCTGCGCCAGCCGGCGGATTACCGCAGCACGCACGTCCTGCTGCATACCGATCTTGCGTCGGACGACGCCCGTGCCCTGCTGGCGCGGTTCGAAACGATCCTGGGGCTGATCGCCAAATACTGGGGGCAGCCGCTGGCCGGCGAGCTGGAGTGTTACGTCGTCGACCAACTCGACGCCTGGCCGGCCGGCGTGCTCTCGCCGCAGGGCCGTGCGAAAATCGCCAATCGATCGGGCGTCACCACGACGCAGACCATCAGCAACCGCGGCCGCTTCATTCGCGGCAAGTCGATTGTCTATGCTACCGCCCGCGACAGCACACCCCAGCACGAGATCGTGCACGCCTACTGTGGCCAGACGTTCGGCGGCACCGGTCCTTTGTGGTATTCCGAGGGCATGGCCGAGCTGGGGCAGTTCTGGCAGGAAGGCCAGCGCGGCGTGCAGGTGAAGCAGCACATGCTCGACTACCTGCATTCACTCGCCGCCTTGAGTGCGCAGGAGATTGTGGCTGACGATGCCGCCGATGGCGAGGCGAAAGCTGGCGCCCAAACAGGCGATTCGTGGCAAGCTTATGCTCGTCGCTGGGCGCTGTGCCATCTGCTGGTAAACAACGAAAACTACGCGGGCAGGTTTCGCGCGCTCGGATTGAACTACCTCAGCGGAGCAAAACCGCGATTCGAACAAGTCTTTGCTGGCCAACTCGATGAGATCGACTTCGAACTGCGCCAGTTCACCGCCCACGTCGAACAAGGTTACCGGGCGGACTTGTGCCGCTGGGACTGGCAGCGGAAGTTTCAAGATGCGGCAAAAACGCAGGCCTCGGCGCGCATCTTGGCCCAGCGCGGCTGGCAACCCTCGGGCGCGATCCTTAAGGAAGGTCAGCAGTATGCCTACTCGGCCAGCGGCACCTGGCGCAGCGCGGCGGACGCTGAAGCCACGAAGGCCGATGGAGATGTCCGTGGCCAGGGGAGACTCGAGGGCACGGTGCTAAGCGATTTTCAGCTCGGTGAGCCGTTTCCGCTTGGCGAAAATGGCACGTTCACGGCACCGGAGGATGGCCGGCTTTATTTGCGCTGTCGCGACGACTGGAACGCGCTCGCGGACAATTCAGGCTTCGTGAGTGTGAAAATTCGCGGGGCGAAAGGCGCTAAAAGTCGGCCGGAACTGCCGGCGCCGGCCGACGCCCGTTGATCGGCCCTCCCGCGCCCGCGCTGCGCGAGGTACAATTCTGCATGCCTGCCCCGCCGCCTCTGCTGACGAACATCCCCTCCTCCGCTTGATGAGTCTCCCGCCGATGAAGCTTGCCTTCAGTTCCAATGCGTACATGCACTTTTCGATTGAAGACACGATCGAGAAGATCGCCAGCCTGGGTTACCAGGGCATCGAAATCCTGGCCGACGTGCCGCACGCCTGGCCCGCGGGCTTGCTCCCCGAGCGAAAGGACTCGATCCGCCGCGCGCTCGAGAAGCACAAGCTGGTGATCTCGAATGTGAACGCCTTCATGATGAACGCCGTGGCCGACCCGCGTCAGCCGTACTGGTATCCTGGCTGGACCGATCCCGAGCCGAACTATCGGGCGATCCGCCGGGAACACACGAAACGGGCGATCAAGCTGGCGGCGGAACTCGGCGCCCCGAACATCACGACCGAGCCCGGCGGCAAGCTGGCAGCGGGCGTGTCGTGGAACGACGCCGCGCAGATCTTTTACGATGAACTGATGCCTTGCGTGGAAGTCGCCGAGCAGGTGCAGGTGAAGCTGCTGATTGAGCCGGAACCGGAACTTCTGATCGAGCGATTTGGCGAGTACCTGGAGTTCGTCTCGCGGATCGACTCGCCTTGGGTGGGCCTGAATTTCGACATCGGACACGCCTACTGCGTGAGCGAAGACCCGCAGGACTGGGTCGCCCGAATGGCGCCACACACCGTGCACTACCACCTGGAAGACATCGCCGATACGCGGGTTCACAAGCACTTGATTCCGGGCCGCGGCGCGATTGATTTCGAGGCCACGATCCGCGCGATCAGTGAGACCGGCTACGACGGCTGGCTTACCGTGGAACTCTATCCGTATATCGAAAGCCCTGATGCGGCCGCCCGCGAAGCGCATCAGTATCTTTCGGCGCTACAGAAGAAGCTCGGGATCGCTTAGACTACTGGGCACGGCACACGTGCTGCATGGTCGTATTCCACCTTCATTCATCTGACGTTTTCCATTGCGCGCTTACCTCCAGCTATTTCGCCTGCCGAACGTCTTCACGGCGATGGCCGACATCCTGCTCGGCTTTCTGCTGACGCACCGCTCGCTCGAGCCGTGGTACGTGTTTGCCTTGCTGCTGGCTGCCAGCGTGTGTCTGTATACGGCGGGCATGGTGTTGAACGACTACTTCGATCGCGAGCAGGACGCGCGCGAGCGGCCGTTCCGGCCGATCCCCTCGGGACGCGTGAACGAGCGGACGGCACAGCACCTGGGCTTCGGTTTGCTTGCAGCGGGCGTCATTCTGGGTTGGCTTGCGGCCGCGGTAAGCGGCTCATTCTGGCCGGGGGTAGTGGCGACGCTGCTGGCCGGGGCGGTATTTGTCTACGACGGCGTTTTGAAGCCGACACCGGCCGCGCCCATCGTGATGGGGCTTTGCCGGACGCTGAACGTGCTACTCGGCATGAGCGCTTCACTCGATCCGTGGACCGGCGCGCACTGGGCCGCGGCGATCGGTGTTGGCGTGTACATTGTTGGCGTCACGACGTTTGCCCGGAGTGAAGCCCGTGAGAGTGGCCGCGTTCAACTTGCACTCGGACTGGCGATTTTGCTGGTGGGGCTGGGCGTCGTGGCTTCCCTGCCGTACTGGGCGACAGGCGGCGAATGGCCGGCGATCAATCCGCCCGGCAACTGGTATTTGTTCTGGGCGGTGATGGCCGCGCTGATTGGCCAGCGATGCCTGCGTGCCGTTCTGAACCCGGCGCCCGAGCGTGTGCAGCCCGCGGTGAAGAACGCGATCTTCTCCCTGGTTGTTATCGACGCCGGAATGGTGCTCGCCACGCAGGACTATCTGTGGGCGATTTTGATCCTGGCCTTGCTCGCTCCGATGCTTATTCTGGGCCGCTGGATCTATTCAACCTGAACGAAGGGACGTTTCACCGATGACCGACCGTGTTGTGCTGCTCTCGATTCCTGGTTTGCGGAAACAGGACCTCGCATGTATGCCGGCGCTGGCAAAACTGGCGGCGGACGGCGATCAGACGAGCCTGGTACCAAGCTTTCCGGCGGTCACTTGCCCGGTGCAGGCCAACATGACCACCGGCCGCACGCCCCGCGAGCACGGCGTGATCGCCAATGGGTTCTACTGGCGCGACAAGCACGAAGTCGAAATGTGGACGGCCTGGAACGATTGCATTCTGCAGCCGCAAATCTGGGACGTGCTGCACCAGCACGATCCGGCGCTGACCAGCGCCGTGTGGTTTCCACTGCACAGCAAAGGCTGTGGGGCTGACTACATCTGCACGCCGGCCCCGATTCATAATCCCGACGGCACCGAATCGCTGTGGTGCTATACGAAGCCGACCGAGATGTATGGCACGCTCCGCGACACGCTGGGGCACTTTCCGCTGCAGCACTTCTGGGGCCCGCTGTCGAACATCAAATCGACGGGCTGGATTTGCGACTCCGCCGTTTGGGCCGCGAAGCAGTACCAGCCGCGATTCTCGTACGTCTATCTGCCGCATCTGGACTATGCGGCTCAAAAGTTTAGGCCCGACAGCGAGCAGGCGATCAAGGCGCTGGGTGAACTCGACGAAGTGCTGGCCCGGCTCTTTGCAGGTGTGAAGGCAGCCTATCAGGATGGGGCTCCGCTATGGCTCGTAGCCAGTGAATACGCGATCGTCCCGGTCGACCACGTCGAGTATCCCAACCGCGTGCTCCGGGAAGCTGGCTTGCTCGCCGTGAAGAACGACGCCGACGATCGCGAGCAGCTGGATTTTGTCGGAAGCCGGGCTTGGGCCCTCGTCGATCATCAGTTCTCGCATGTGTTTGTGCAGAACCCGAACGATATTGCGAAAGTGGCCGACTTGTTCCGCGGGCGCGAAGGCATCGCCGAAGTCCTGGTGGGCGAGGATCGCGGCCGCTACGAACTCGACCACGAGCGGGCCGGCGAGGTGGTGCTGGTTTCCAAGTCGAACAGCTGGCAGGCGTACTACTGGTGGACGGACGATACGCTCGCGCCCAAGTATGCCAGCACGGTCGACATCCACCGTAAGCCGGGCTATGACCCCGTCGAGATGCATCTAAACATGGCCACGCGAAGCACGCCGCTCGACGCCACGCTCGTGCGCGGTTCGCACGGCGCGCCGGCGCGCGATGAGACGCAGCGCGGAATCATCATCTCGAGCGAGAAAGGCGTGCTGGTCGGGTCAGCCATCGCCGACACGGACGTATTCGATCTCGTCCTGCGTCAGTTTGGGATTTAGTCGGTCAACCCGCGAATCAATTTGGCGCCAGGGCCGAGACGAGTTGCCGGAGGTCGACGGGTTTGACGAGATGATGGTCGAAGCCGGCGGCTTTGGCGCGGCTGCGGTCTTCGGCCTGACCGTAGCCGGAGACGGCCACGAGGCGGACGTCGGCGAAGGCCGGTTCGCGGCGGAGCGCTTCGGCC
>JBGSKX010000158.1:0-37888 GCA_041741015.1 Pirellulales bacterium | reverse complement strand
GCCGGCTTGGGCGCGGCCTGCGGAGTCGGCCTTGCAACCGGCGCCGGTGTCGGTGTCGGCGGAGCGGCCGGAGCAGCGACTTGGCTCGCGCGAACACTGCGGGCGTGCGTGAGCCAGCTGACGGCTTTATTCATCGAGCCGAGTGCTTCGCGACTTTCGGATCCACCGGTCGCCAGATAGTCGGACTCGATGTCGTCGCGGCACTTCTTGACGCGATCCATGAGATCGGTGTGCCACTTTTCGTCGCGCGGCTGCGCGGGTTGAGCATCAGTGCTCATGATGGTTGGTCCTTCGATGACTGTGAGAGTTGGGGAACCGTTAGAGATTGTGCTGCAATCACGCGGTATTTGCAAGGCCGCGAGACTAGAACGGCAGGTTGTCCTCGTGCCGAAACGGTGCGTAGATCACATGATAGCCCGCTTCGGTTAACGCGCGGCACATAATCGGACCGGCCTTGTCGTTGCACGTATGAACCACGAAGGTTCGCACGTCGGGGTTATTGAGTGCGATCCAGCGGACGACTTCCATGCCGCAGTCATCGTCCGCGGAGTCAACGTAGGTCGCACCGTTCAGGTCGTGATCAAGATGCACTTCTTCCCACGAGCGGGACTTGAGTGCTTCGATGCACCTGGCGGCCGTGCGGACGATGGTCGCCGATGGCTCGCGCCGCAGGAAAGTCCTGCAGCGGCGAGCGCAATCGTCGAGAAATAGAATCCCGTTCATTCAGGTGCCTTCCATACTCGCAGCTCGCCGCCCGGGCCAGTGCCGCCACGAGCCTTCGCGAGTTCTTCGGCAGCTACTGTCAGGACCGCCTGGGCGTCGCTGGTCAGCTTTTCGGCTGCAGCCACTTCCGCCTCGGCGGCAAGCATCTTTGCTTCGGCCGGCTTCGTACGTTCCTCTACGTTCCATGTGGCTTTGCCGTACCGCATATCGAGGTCGAAGATCACGCTCACCGCCGGCCCGGGATCCACGGACGCGACCTGGCAATTCGTGAAGGTGAGATTCGTCGCCGGCGAGCCCTTCGAGAAATACTGGTCGGTGGCAACCGTTGCGATTCGTGTCGGAGTCCACTTCGCGGGAAAGCCCGCCGGTGGCGTCATGCCGCGCACCCAAAACGTGCAGTTCGTGACCTTGCCCGTGCCGGCACGCTGAATGATCGGCGTCATTACACCGCCAGTGACGGGATCGCCGTTGCTACTCTCGCCGTAGCTTTGTGAGAGGTTGCCGTCGACCCCGATGTCGCAATCTTCCATGACTAGGGTGTAGGTCGACGCGGAGTGCATCAGGTTGATGAAGCTCCGTGCCGCCACGCCCTTGACTCGCCGGAGAGTTACCGTGCGGTTCACGCGCAGCGACCAGTCGTAGATGAATCCCCAGTCGTGTGACTTCACGACCAAATCTTCGCAGACCACAGTCGCTGTGCCGTTTTGAGAACCAGCCCAGCCGGTGAGCGCCCCGTCCTCGTGGTTATTGTCCGGCGTGTTTTCCAAGTACATACTCGCGAGCCGAAACTCGCCGTCGCTGGGAAACATCATCGCCGGCCCGCCCGGTTTGATCTGGGCTTCTAGCGGTCCGATGCGATCATGCTGGGCCTTGAAGATCAGACGGCTAGCCTCGGGTCCGTTGCCCGTGAGCTCGCCACCGACGATCTTCGCGAGGTCGAGCATGTCGTGAACTTCGGCTACGAACGTGCCAGTATAGTTAACTTTGTCGCCCGGCTTGCCTTCGACTTCGATGGCTCGCTCGAGTCGGTCGAAGTTTTGCTCCGGCGTGGTGCCGATGAGCTCGATCTCGCGCGGCGGACACGTACCGCTGGCCGACGTGATCGTGATGAGGGCCGTGTCGGCGAGGGCGAAGTTGTTGAACAGTAAGATCAACAGTAAGAGATAGGTCGTAAGTCGCTTCATGCGAACCATGTGAGAATCCTTTCGAGGTTGAAAAGAGGCGACCGGCCTCAGACTAGCCGGCCGCCCCCGGGTTACTCCGACGCTACATCGGAAGTTCCAGAGAGACTGTGCGAAACGATCCATCGCACGCAGAGTACGGGAATTCCAGCGGCCCGCACACGGCGAAGCATGTCGGCGGTTCCTGGCGAGCTCGGGTCAGCGTCAGCGCCGCTGGCGAAGAAGAATGCGATTGCACGATCAGGCTTGCCTTCGTCGATCATTTGCTGATTGCGAATTGGCCCAGCGGCCTTGCCGTGTTTTTTCCAGTCGGCCGGGAACTTCTCGGGGGCGAGCTGCCCGATCTGCCGCCAGATTGCATCCGCAATGTGATCGGCGCCGGTCGGGCAGTCGCCGTGGATGATGATTGTGTCGGTCGGCAGCTTGGCGAGCTCGCGGCGAATTAGCTCGCGGTGACCCCAGCGACGGCTGCCGCAGATTAAAATTCGTTCGCTCATCCCATCCCTCTCGTTACTGACCGCCGGCCAGCTTAATAAACTCGTGGCGGAGCATTGGCTCGGTCAGCTTGTTCTGTATTTCGAAACAGCGCGGGCACGCTGGAGCGCCGCCCCATTCGCCTTCGTAATCGTTGTGCAGCACCAAGTCTTCGTAGATCGGAATGCCAAAATTCGACCCCGTTGCTTCCGGCGAGCCGCACGCCCAGCAATCAGCCGGCAGCGCCTGCATGCTGATGGTCAGCACGTCTGCGGTGTACTGCTCGAATCGAATTCCTGCTGTGTGCATGGTTGCTTCCTAGTTACTGACCGCCGGCCTGAATGATCGCCCGCCGCGCGGAGCTAACAATCTCCCGCAATTTAAGAGGCACGCCCAACGGTGAGCCGACTGTCTCAGGGATAACGGCCTCAGGGCCGCGACCGAACATCACACGTACGAATGCCTCAAGTTCAGTCACCGCATCAACCAGGGCTGCATTTGCAACAGAGAGACGGGCAATCTCCCCCTGCTTGTCATCGCACTTGTGCGACTGGATGTACGTGACATAGCCATGCGCATTCGAGCACAGGATATGCATCTGAACCTGGACATCCTGGAGCGATGCAGAAGCCGGAAGGAAGAGCTTCCTTCTTACCCAGGCGGCTTCGCATTTCGCCATTTGGTCGTCAGTCATTTCAAGTTCCTCGATCCTTTCGTTGGTTGCTCGTTACTGACCGCCGGACGGGCGGGGCTAAATCACGTCGTCGTCAAAATGTTCGTACTCGACTTCGATAATCTCGAATTCTTCCGCATCACAATCGGGGCACTGGTCCGGCTCAACCACAATCACGTTGATGTCCGGCGAATCTTCGATGACTCTCGCGTGCCATGTGTGACCGTTGCTGCACTTGCATGTTGCTGCCATCGCCGTTCACCCATCCCCTTTCTGGTCAGCCTGTGAGGCGAGCTGAGCGGCGTCGATGATTTCCATGAGCTTCTTGCCAGCAGCGCCGAGTCCATCGAACCACTGTTTCTGGAGCGTGAGCCATCGAAACGGACTATCCCCGGCGTCGATCATCCTTTGGCATTCGGTGCGCACGGCCTCCCACGCTTCCGCGTCCCGCTTGTACGTGGCGAGCTGGGACTCCACTTCCTCGCGGCGGTTCAGCCAGTGAACGGCAGTAGCAGCTTGATCTGCTGTGGCACCGAATCGAGAACCGTCGTTCCATTCCACGCGACACGGACCAGCGGAGTAATCCTGATGAATTTCCCACTTTGGTTGCCCCCCTGTCTCGACGTGCGGGGAGGGGTAGGGGGCTTGCTTGATTTTCGCCGATTCTCGCATGGCACGTTCGTAGAAGTATTCTGTTGGCGGCAGCTTAATCTTCCCCATCTCCGGCTTTGCGGGATGGGCGGGAGAACTGGTAATCAATTGCAGGAAGGACTTCGCTGACTCGCTTGCCTTGTGGCCACCGCCGTCTGAGAACGACGCGATTGTCGTGAAAACATCACGCATCCCGTCTTGCTCGACTGTTTGGACGCAAGTGCAGCCTCGCTCGTGCGCGAGTTGGTATCGCTTCCCCATCTCCGGCTTCGCGGGCTGGGCGGGGGTGGCGACTCGTTCTGTTTTCTTCACCGCTTCACGTACCGCAATGATTGCCTCTGCGTCTTCGGCGCGGAGTTCCGACCCTTCGCCGAGACTAAGCGTTTGCACCTGAATGACAAGCCGCTTGGCCGCCTCGATGATCCGCTCTTTCTCTGACGGCTTGGGTCCGTAGACTTCCCACATATCGGGAAGCTGACGGTCGGCCAATCGTTCGTTGTCAGCTTTCAGCCGCTCAACCTCTGTCTCTAGCTCCCGGATGCGGGCGTGTTCCGGCGCGGACTGGTTGAGGTAGGCGGCTAGCTTTTTGGCGATGGCAATTGGGCCGCACGGCTCTGAGCCGACGTACCCGTGTCCGTTCACGGTTGCGATCTCGCTGCCACCGTTGCTATGCCGCACTGCTGCCGCCGAAAACTCGCTGCCGCGAACTTCGACGATGTATCGCTCCCCTTCCTCGGCAGGCAGAGCGGGGGCTGGCGCGCTGACCACTGCATCCGCCCTCTGCTTCGCGGAGGCTCGCACGCACTGGTTGGCCGCAGCTACGTTGTCCAGCTGCTCCTGTCGGTACGCGAGTGTTTTTGCGGTGCTCTCAATCAGCCGTCGCAACTCGTGCGGCGTCATCCGATTGATGTCGTCGCCGCACAGTCCGATCGCGAACGCCGCCGCGAACATACTCTTGAGGTCACTGTAGATCGCGTGAAACTCCCGGTCGCTGGCCCGCACGCGGCCGCTCTCGATTCCGGCGTAGCGGGAAGGCAGGACATTGATGCTCTCGGCGAATTGCCGCAGCCCCTTGCCGGCGGCGACCCGGCAAGCATGCAGCAGCTTCGTGAAGATCGTTTCGTTCGCCGGCGGTAGGCTGTTGATGTGATCAGCAAGAGCCTTCGCGTCCTCGGCGGTCATCGGCTTACCGTCCGCGGTCTTGGCGAATACAGGGACCATCGCGGGCTTGGGGTGAATCGGCAAGAGGATGATCTCGGCCCAGCCGTTTCGCAGGGCCTCGGACAGCTCTCGCGAATCCGCGCAGCCGCCATATAAGTCTGCAGCGATGACGGCGACCTTCTCTGGTTTTAGTTTGACGGCTTCGCTCATTGTGTCTGTACCTCGATTGCTGGTGCTTGTGATTGGCAGTCCGCCTCACGCACCAGCTTCATGCTGGTCAGGACTTCCGTGATTTGCCGCAGCTCCCCTGCGGTGAAGTAAACGCCGAAGTTCGCTTTCAGGATCGGCTCGATCTTAGTGAGATCGGTCGCGATCTGGATCTCACGCAGCATGAGCGTGCCGACAGACATGCCGTCGCGGGTGACGCGAATCGTGTCGCGGACCGGACCTTGTGCGAAGTCGAGTGCCATTACGACCACCACCAAAACAGAAGCCAGATGGTTACTAGATGCCACGTGTTGTCGACGATGATTCGCGACCAGGGGCCGAGCGTTTCCGCGAACGACGCCTGCCGCATGTAGGGCATTGCGCGGGCGGCGAGCCGGTAGCGGTCGATCAGGTAGTGGGTGCCGAACAACCAGAGGCCGGAGATCATCCATTCAAGCGGGTGCGGCGTGTTCGGGAACTGACCGAGACAGCCGAAGAACTCGACGCAGAGGGTCCAGATCGCGGCGTGAATTGCACACACGATCCAGCCGTCCGCGGTGTCCAGGCGGCTCTTGTTCGTCGCCATCCAGTCATTCTGTAGGATGTAATCGCCGACCATGTGACCGATGATCGCGCCGGCTAGTGTGGGTGCCATGCTTAGGTGCTCGCTACGTTAAGGGTTGCTCGTGGTTCGGTCAGGAAGCCGCCGCCCTCGCGGCCCCATGCCGCGCGTAGGGACGGATCGAGCTTGAATTGCGGCCGCGACTGCGACTGCGGCGGCGGCTCTTTCGGCTTGAGCTCGCCGAGGATGACTGTCAGCGGTCGCTGATCGACTTTCGGCCGATGCACGGGCGGTGAGAGCCGCTGATCCGCTCGCCACTTGTTAGCCTTCGCACGAAACCCTAACTCGTCGTTCGACAGCATCAGGTAACGCATGATCAGTGAGTCGGTCGGCGGGAACTGTCCCTGGAACACGACGCACAACTGCTCGACGAACTGATTACCGAAGTAGACGCGGGTGAACTCGTGACCGGGGTAGATGCAGTACACGCGGCCGCTCGCACCCTGCACGGTGACGAAGCCATCCCGCAGGTAGCGGCGATACTTATACTCGCCGATGATCCGCCGTAAGGTTTCGCGAGCCCGCTTCTCGCGTTCGTCAAAGCGGAGATTCGTGCGACGCTGCCGGCCGATAAACGCCGGGGCCATGCGGCTGGCGATGATCTGGCTCAGGCGATGCTCTGGCGAGAGTCGCTTGAGCACACCTATCGGCTGATCGACGCCGCGACCGTCGATGATGTTATCGCGATCGAACGGATACTGATGCCCTACTTGCTCGGCACCCGCGTAGGCCAGCTTCGCCACGACGTTCCAGCGCGCTCGGATCGGACAGTAGTTAGTTTCGAGCCCGGTCATCACCAGGCCGTCGATGCGATCGCCGTTAGCGCATGTCAACGCAGTGTAGTCGCCGTTCTGGATTGCCTCGGCGAGTGCCGGAGATGACGTGTCGAGATGGACCTCCACTTCGCGACGAAACAGGAGTGGCATGGGGATCGCTTCGGCATCGAAGGTTCCCGGGTCGACGCGCTCCTCTCGCTGCTCATGCAACTGCCACGCAACCACCGGCAGACGCTGTCCGCCGATTTCGAGGGTCACACTCTGGTTGCGTGGCACAAATGGCATTGCGATTAACCGCCGGCAGCGAGTTGCGTGGGCAGGAACACTACATCGCGTTCGGTGCGGTCGAACTGGTCGAGCCGATTCGACGGCTTCTTACCGCCGCCCATCCGGTAGGGCGTGAGGCCCGTGTCGCGGAGGCGGTTGAAGGTGAGCTCGGCATCCTTCACGGCCTGCGGAGCATCGGCTTCCCAGGTGAGCCGCAGATCGCCATGCTCGGGCGTGAGGATGCGGAACACACCCAGGCCCGCGGCCGGTTCGTCGGTCGTGACGCCCATACTGGTCGGCACTTCGATGGTTTGAGCCGCGCGGCTGTACTCGAACGCTCGGACCTTGACTTGCTGTGACATGACTTTCGATCTCCGTGGGGTTAGTGTGGTTGCCGCCCTTACGCGTTCCAGGCGACGGCTACCTGGTTGATGTCCCCCTTGCCAGCGTGAGTCGCCGAGAATCGGCAGAGGCGGCTAAGGGGCCAACGCTCACTTGGCGGCTGTGGGGTGGCCGCCAAGTATGTTGTTAAGTCGTTTGGCGATCTCCGCCGCTTCTCCGGAGTCATCGCAGGCAACCACCAGGCGACCGCTGGCGTCGAAGATATATCGCTTGATTGCGACGACGTGGGCCACGTGTGGTTGTGGCCATGCGTGAGCGGAACAGCTTCCACCGCCAGAGAATCGTGCCGGCGGCGGCAGGCAGCTGCACTTGGTCCCCGGCTTGCAGATGCAGTTGACCGCGTCCGCAGGAACTGGCGGCGAGGGCGAAACGATGCAGTCTGGCGTCAGCGTACGTACGTTGCAGTTCGGTCCGCTTTCGATCGGCGCCGGCGGGGGCTCAGTCGGCGTCGGCGGCGGCAATTCTTCCGGTGCGGGTGCCGGATCAGGCCGCGGATCAGGATCGGGCGACGCTGGGCCACGCAATGGCGGGGTCTTGACAGTGCAACCGACACACACGGCCTTGTGTGTCTTGCGGAGCGGTCGAGCTTCGCAGCTGCCGAAGGAGATCGCGAGCATGGCGGCGAGGATGACGCCGGCGAACAGAAATATCGCGGGTCGAGGGACATCGCCATCGGGACGTAGTGTGGTCATGAGATTTCCCGTGTGAGAGTTGGGTGATCTTGTTATAGCAGTTGGATCAAGCCTGGGAATACAGCAACCAGCAGTAGCAACCGACGTGGTACGGAGGACCGTCGCCGGCGAACTGCTCCCAGACGCTGCGGCCCTTGCCTTGCAAGGCGAGACAGTCCTCGCACGAATCGACGCCGGCCTGCCAGATCGTGACGGGCCAGCGATTGAACGAAGCCCAGAACAAGCCGGCCATGTATTCGCTGCCGCCCGTGCTCGCGCGGGTGAGCTCGTGCCGGGCCAGCGTCTGCCAGCCCTTTGATTCGCGGCGGCGCTCGAGCTCGTCGCTGTCGTCGGCCATCTTGCCCGCGATGCCCAGGAACAGGCTGTCGGTTTTCTTCTCCGCCCAGGCGACCGACAGTTCGGCGATCTTCTTGCTCGGTGCGGAGAGCTTGAGCTCGCCGGCCGTGAGCATGGCTGTGCGGGCGAATGCTTTGGCGAGTTCGGGAACCAATCGCTCCCGCGCCGCTTCAGCGAACTTCTCGGCGTCCGAAAAGTTGCCAGCATGACGAATCGTGAGCCCGGCTAGCTTACTGGCGATGCGATTCTCGGTGCGGCGGCGATGCGGGAGCTGGGGCATGGTTACTTCGTGGGCTGAGGTGTGGGAAGCACGAATCCCGGCGAGAGAACTTGCCAGGTGCATTCGGCGCGGTGGATGCCCGCCCTGGTCGGCGTGATCTTGACGCTCATGCACGTCCAGCCGCGCCGCGTGGTATGTAGGTAGCTTTTTGTGAACGCCCGTGGCCGAGCGGTGAAGTGGACCGAGGTCCGCGTCGGCATCAGGATCAGCGGCGCGACGGGCTGCGGATGCACCGGCTGCTGGGTGGCAAGGGCCGTGCTAGTAATTAGAGCTGCGGCAATCGCTGCGGCGAAAAGGGCTTTAGGCATGGTTCTTCTCCTTGAAATTTGGCGACCCGAACGTCTCGGTCGCGTTTAGCGCGGCGTCGCATCCGTTGCAACGCCTTGGCTTCAATCTGCCGAACCCGCTCGCGGGAGATTCCCAGCTGGTCGGCAACGTCCTGCAAGATCACGCCCTCCATGAACCGCATTTCGATAATCCGGCGTTCGTGCGGCAGCAGACTTTGCATGAGCTGTTGCACGCGGACGGCGGTCTCATTCCTGGTGGCGACCTCATCCGGCGGCGGGCAGGCATCGACGATTAGGTCTTTGAGCTGGCCTTCGCCATTGAGTTTGCTGTGGCTGAGAACATCGAGCGACAGGACGAAGTTTGCCCGCTCGATGTTCTCGGTGTACTCCTGTCGCTTGTGCTTGTAGCCGTGCTTGGGGGTGTAGATCGTGTTGCGACGCTCGGCGATCTCGCGGCCGATCCGCTGGCGAATCCACCAGATCGCGTAGGTGCTGAACTTGACGCCGATCTCGGGATCGAACTTCGTGAGGGCCTTCATCACGCCCATACTGCCAGCCTGCACCAGGTCGGCCATGCTAAGTGCTCGGTCGTAGTAGAGACATGACCGCTTGGCCTCAGAGATGACCAGCGGCAGCACGCTCTCGATCATACGCTGCCCGGCTTGCTTGTCGCCGGCCACGTACGCACGGTGAAGCTCGGCGGATTGCTCGACCGTGAGCGACTCCACTTTGAGCTTGCCGAAGAACTGGGAGTAGTCTTTTTTGCGTGGCACGTGCGAAACCTGACATCCATGTCGGTGCTGTTAAATAGCAGGGGCGGGATTTGAACCCGCGACCTCGTGGTTATGAGCCACGCGAGCTACCGAACTGCTCCACCCTGCAATGTTGCCTAGGCATCTCACCCAGGCTGAAGGTTGCGCGTGAACGCTGCTTGCTAATACCAACCTCTAAGCTACCTAGCACTCTATGCCGTGCGTTCCTGACAACGGGAGGCCGCCAGTCAGCCTTACCCGCATCCCTCGACCTGGCGGGGTAGTTTGGTTACTTCTCGTTCGTTCCCTCGACGCCGCGGGCATGGCGGGCGATGGTCCGCTGGTGCAGCTCGCGCATTGCCCGCTTGACGTGGGTCAACGCGAGCTGGTTCTCGACGCACGCGAACGGCCCCTCTTGGAAGCATGCGAGCCGGTCCTCGACAATCGCCAGCAGAGCCTCGTTGCTCAGACCGAGCCGGTTGCCGAGCACGTTGATCGGCCCTCGCTGGAAGTTGATCGAGGTACTGATCTGCTGCTTCGGGTCGTGCGGGTTCGTGACGGTGCAGACGTAGTCGTGGCACGCACCGCCGGGGCCAGGTTCGTCCGTGCAAACGATCTTGATCGCGTCGTTCAGGCCGTTGACTTTGTGAGTCGTGATCTCGCGGGTCATGGTCGCTCCATCGGTTGAAAGTTAAATCGCAGGGGTAGGAATCGAACCTACACACGTCGTCGGTTACCAGCCGTCGCGCTTCGCCAACCTGAATGGAGGTTGGTGCCTACCACTTGGCTCCCTGCGGTGCTTTGTCTGGTGGCATTCTTTCAGGTTAAGTTCGGGGGTCGGGACTTGAACCCGATAACGACGCAGGCACTCACGTCGCGTTGCCCCGTAAGTCGGTGAGTACCGGCCGACCACGGCTCCCCCGAAGTGCGATTACTGGTTGAACGGCTGCAGTACGGTCAGTGTCTCGACCTGGACGTGGCCGTCCTCGATGGTGACCAGTCTGTCGTCAACCAGAATGCGGGCATCGCCTCTAGCGATCTCGACGACACGTTCCGTGGCGGCACGGCTCCTGTCGGCGGCTTCCAGCATGTCGCGAATCGCTGCGTAGAGCGGATTGCGCTGCGGGGCGGTCTTGGCTTGTTGGCTGCCGTTGCAACAATCAGGTGGCATGGTCATGGGTTTCCTTCGTTGTGAGAGTTGGGGTAACGGTTTTATTACGGCTACTTGCCGAAATTCTCGAAGTGATCTTTCACGTCCGGTGTGTAGCCCGGCAACCGCAGCGGCGCCTCGATCGCTCGCATGGTGCCGACTGAGCTGCTCGCCCAGGCGGCAGTGATCCGCGTGGCGTCATCGACCTTGCCGGTCTCATTGAGCATCTTGCGAAAGATGATCGCAAGGTACTCGGCATCCGCCTTCGCCTGTTCAACGGCGAGCTGCTTGAATGTTTTGGGTTTGGGTTGCGCGGTGCTCATTCGATTACCTCGGTTCCGTAGCGGTCGGTTTATTGCTACTCAACTGCCCCGGGTGAAAAGTATCCATTCTCGGGATCAAAGAGTTCATTCCCGCAGTCGTCGTAGTTACGGATCAGGGACCATTCGCGGCGAGTCATGACCGGCTTCGGAACTCGCAGAGAATCCTCCGGAACAATGAGCGGAGGTTGCCGAAGCCAGGGATTGCTGTATCGCGGAGAACCGTCGTTGCTATGACCGTCGATGGTCAGGCGACAGTGCGGGCAGGTGAACGAGAAGTAAGCCTTGAGTACATGGTCCGGAACGTCCCAGCCGCCGATCGTGTCCGGGAGTTCGGTGAGATCCAGGTCTCGCCAATCTTCGAGGTAGGATTCCTTGGCGCAATTGGGGTGATTGCATTTGACGACAAGACCAGTTTTGCGAACGACCGGGATGCCTGGATTCAGGGAGGAATACACGACGGTCGAGCAGAGGCCGTGATACCTTGCGAGGGCAGCCTTGCGTTCGGCGGCGATCTTCTCTTGGTGAGTTAGCTCGCGCTCGCCGGTCTTTTCGCGGCAAGCCTCACGGTCTCGCACAAGTTTCTTGTGCTCGGCTTCTTCGGCCTCTCGCCGAGCCGCACGATAGCCCCTGTCGTACTCGGCTTCGCGTCGGCGCTCCTGCCATTCGGTGTCTTGGCACCCCAGGGCCAGCGTGGCGGTGAAGGCGAGTAGCCCGGCGATCACGAGGCCGGACTCGAGCAGCTTGTGGAAGGTGGTCGTGTTCATGGTTCGTCCTGTGTGAATTCGGGGTGCTTCTCGCGCATATGCTGACCGAGGTTTCCGAACCCGCGGTTACAGCACGGACAGATGCCCTTGGCGATGCGATTCTTGATCCGCGTCTTGGCGGCCTTTTCACCGCGACGGGCGTGCTCAGCGCGGACGGCGAGCTCGTTGGCGTACTTTGCCTCGTCGCGGAGGGCGGCTTCGCGCTGCTCCGCGCGATGGATGGTTTTAGCGAGCTCTTGCTTGAGTCTCTCGTTTTCGCTGGTGCGGTAGACGGTGCTTACATCACAGTACGGGCAATGCCAGCTGCCGCCCTTCTCGTGCTTCTCACGGTCGAATCGCGAGCTGAGGCCGTACACGCCACTGCACTTGTGGCAGGTGACCGGAATTAGCGTGACCTCGACGATAGTTTCGCGGGCGACTTCTTTGACGTTGCTCATGGTGCTTTACTTTGATCTCTGAATCCGACCGCCCGCAGTTCACTGTCATTGACGGCCAGTTCGTTGTGTTCGACCCAGGAGGTTTTGCGCTCGCGTCCGCTCCACCAGGCAACCTCATAGACCACGCGGTAGAGCTCGATGGCCGTCGCCTCGCCGCCGTTGATGCACACCTCGGATGCGGCCGCAGCGGTGATGCTGGCGGCCAGCACGACGGCCGGGATCTCGCCGCCGCCGAGCTTGACTAGGCAGCCGGGGCGAATGATCTTGAGCTGGCTGCTGATGTTCATTTCACGTCCTTGTGTCTAAGCGGAGCAGACTGGCCCACCCGGGAATCTTCGGTTACGCCATATGCGGGCGGCCTATCCCTTTGACTGTCTACGTCGATGGCGCCTGCTCCGCGTGTCTTAAATGGCGACGACCTGGTTTGGTAGACCGAGTTAGTGGAACGGATACCGCCCCAGGTCGTCGCTGCCCCTCAGCCCCTCGGCAGAGGTTTCTCTCGTTTACTCGGTCGCCGGTTCTTCGGCCGGCGGATCGGTCGGTGCAACCTCGCCCTCGCTGGGCAAATCGACGTGACGCTCGCTCACAGCGACCACAGCTTCCACGCCACCGGCCGCAGGCGGCGTCTGGTCGATCGCGGTAAACTGCTGCACGGTCGGGTCGCTGGCGTTGCCCGCATCGTCGATAGCGACGGTCGAGACGGTGAACGCAAGGCCCTGCGGAACCTCGAAGGCACCTTCGTTGGCGATGTCGCGATTCGGGTCCGTATTAGGCGAGGTCGTGTCGGCGTCACGGCCTTGAACAACGCGGAGCTGCGCGATGGGCAGGCTGAGTCCGGACGGTAAGTCGGCGTCGATGCTCAAAGTGACCTCACGCCGCACCACGTCGGGCGTCGGGTGTGCTGGGAGTCGGAGCGCGAACTGCTGAATGTCCATGTCGATGGTCCTCATATTGAACGGTAGTGGTGGGTACACAATTTGTTGCGTGCGTTCGCTGACTGGTACGATCTCGACCGGCGGTTGCTGTGCGGGCGGCGGATTAATCCCCCGCGACATACGATCGAGAGCCTTAGCAGCCCGCTCGTGAGCGAACGCGATGCGATGGAGGGCGAGGGCCAGCGAATCGAATCGTTCGGCGATCCTTTCGGCGAGTTCGGTGATCTGCTGGTTGGTCATTCGTCGTCATTATCCATCCAGGAATCGTCGTCGTCGTCATCCTCGTCGTCGTCGTACTCGTCCCAGTCGTCGTCGTCGTCGTCGCCATCCAGCCAGGAGTCGTCGTCATCGTCCTCGTCGAGGTCGCTGTCGTCGTCGTTCTCGTCGTCGATCCCGGGTTCGGGTTCCTCGGCTCGGGCGGCGTAGTCACGCTCGAGGTAGCCGGCGGTAAGGCGGGCGAACGGATTCGTGAGGGCAGTGACCATGTTGGCTTACGTGGCTAGTTCGCTGATGGCTCGTTGCGACGCATCCGCCGCGCTGGCTAGGATGTGCTGCTCGATCCGCTGGTTGAGCGAGTCGACTTGGATCTCCTCGGGCACGTGCGTCAGTAGTTCGGCATACCGGCCCAGGACGATACCCAGCAGCGGTGCGTCGACGGACATGGTGAGCAGCACGTCGCAGATCAGCTGGTTCATCGACCGGTTGTGGGTCGTGGCCAGCTGCTTGATGGTCGCGTGCAATTCGTCGGACAGGCGGACGGTTATCATCGGTTAGTGATCGTGATCGTGGTTGTGGTTGTCGGCGGTCATGGTCAGTGCGGCAACGAACGAGCAACAGGCGGCCGCGGTGCAGAGCAGGATCGTCGGACCTTCGTTGGTGCTAACCATCGCGACGAACGAGCAGCCGATCGAAATGTAAGTCCACGGCGAGCCGCTCATGATTTTCTCTGTATCAGTAGCGGGATCGACAGCAGGCCGGCAGCGGCCCAGGCGGCCAGGAAATAGTTGCCCGTCGCGAGGCACGCCAGGGCCGAAACGGTGAGCGTGAGCATGCCTGCGATGGCAGGAACCGGAGACTTACGATCCTCCGGTAATCGCTGGTGAAACTCCGCCCCGTCGCGGACATAGCCCAGCGAGAGCATCGTTTTGTTCCAGAGCTCGGCGAGCTGCCCTTCGCTGTTGAACGGGTTATCGTTGACCCACTTGACGTACGTGTCGGGCGACGGCGGCGGGCCTAGCTCCGTAATCGGCGGCATTTCCAGCATGATCGCTGTCTGCTTGAGGGCCCGGCACACGAAGATGTACGCCGGCGTGTCGATGTCGCCGAAGCAATGTCGGACCCAGCCCGCCAGACAGCGGCGATTATCTTCGAGCTCGTAGGTGCCGCGGCAAATGTCGTACGCGCACAGTGCGGGGACAATCGGCGGCAGGGCGCTCATCGGCAGCGAGTGGATCGCGACGTAGGTGATCGGTTGCAGGTCGGCGTGCGTGACGTGCATCTTGCCGGTGATCTTCTTGATCGGCTTCCACGGCGGCAACAACTTCGGCAGCTCAGCGTGTGGTGCGAGTGTGTAGTGAACGGCATCCATGCAGTGATCGCTCCGTGATCGGTGGCCGCGCCGAAAGTGGGCCGGGGGTTAGGTGTAATGGCGAGCACGCCCAGGCAGACAGCGCTCGGTCATTCCCCGGCCCACTTGGGCGCTGGACTACGGGTTGAGCGTTCAGCCGTGTCAGCCGAAATGCAGGTTCGGCTTGGCGAGCAATTCGCTCAACTCACGTCGAGGGCGATTCTCGCGAGGGAACGTCGATCGTCAAAGGATCGTCGAACGAAGTCGCGTCGGAAGTTGCGAGCGCGTCGAGAGATGGAGTTTTTTCGTTGCCCACTGATAGCGATGTACCGGAGGCATTCTGGTGATGGTGATTTGTCGCTATCGGCAATGCGAGTGGTGCGGGCTGCATGAGCGGCTTGCCTTCGCGAGCGGCTTGCATAGCCCAGTGCAACGCGTGTAATCCGGCGAGCTGCTGATCGGTGAGTGCGGCCACGGCTTTCTCGGCGATGAGCGGCGCCGAGTCCTCGCCGTCCGGTGTGGTGCCAGCTAACTTGAACGGCTTGTCGAGCCCGAGCATTTGCCGCAGTGCAGCCTGGGCGTTCATGCGGTCGCTGATCGACGACTCTGGGTTGCGGATGACCTCCTCGTAGAAGCCCACCGCTTCGCTCACGAACTGCTCGCTGGGCCGGTTGCTCTGCTCGATCAGATACTCGCGCCCGCGAGAAATATATTCCTCGGCCATCCGGCCACCGAGATCGAACTGGGTGAACAGGAACGCCTTGATCTGCCGGACCTGCAGGCGGCGTGCTAGCATCTGGGCGACGCCTACGATCCGTTCCTCGACCTCCTTCTGCGTGGCCTTTTTGCCCGGGTTTCCTGGACCTTTTCGCTTCTTCGGCCGCTTCTTGAGGATCTCCTTGGCTTCACGGGGAGAGGGCGCCTCATCGGCTACATTTCGGCGTGGTGCTTTCTTCCTGCCCATAGATGACCAGTGTAGCTGTGGGTGGAAGTGCCGAGCAAATCTGGGGTTACGAGCGCGAGTGAGGCGTGCGGGCGAGGCGTGCGCATAGTGCGCGGATAATTCCCAGTAACTGCGCGCGTGAGGCGGTGCTAGCGTTTCTCATGGCGGTGCCTCGGGTGTGCCGCGCGGGCGGCGGCGTAGTTGTTGTGCTGGGGGTCGGCGGTGACGATGCGCGGTGGGAGAGCGAGGCCGCAGAGGCCCCGGTGCATCCGCTCCCAGTCGGCGATCAGTTGCGCGCGGGACTCGGCGGTTGATGGCAGTGCGAACGGTAGGTAGCCGGCCGCGCGGAAGTTATCGCCGGGCGCTGGTTCGCTTTCGCTTGCTGGCATTTGTGCGGCCCTGTTTGCTGGTGCGTTTCTTGGCGGCGATGCGTCGCAGCAGTTTGCGGTGCTCGTCGCCCTCGGCCACGATGTACTTGCGGCATTTGACGGACCCGCACTTGCAGCGGATTGCTCCCACGTCCGCCGGCCAGCCGTAATCGTACGTCAGCTCGCGGTCGGGTTCGATGTTCACGATGGCTATCAGTGCCAGCGACGTTGGCGAGTAGTCCCTGAGCTCGCAGTTGCCGTCGCAACTGTGGTTGACCAGTCCACCTGGCTCGTGCGGTTCGAGCGTCATGGTCGGGGATAGGTCCATGCAGTAGAGCGATCCCGGGTAGTCGTCGTTGGGGATGACCTGCCCGGTGATCTCCATGACCAGATCGCCCGGCTTGAAGCGGCGCAAGGCGTAAACGCCCCGGCCCTTGCCTTCGGTTTCGCGGACTTCGTACGCTTCCTGCGACATGCTGTGCGGCCCCTGAATGCGTTAGGTGTTCTCGATTTCACGACCGCTATCGGTGCGGCCCTTCGTGGCGGACCCAGAGACAGCGGCGACCGCGGCCTCCTCCTCGGTCTCGGGTAGTTCGCTGTCGGGAACCATTTCGACTTCACTGTCGGCGAGAGCCTTGCGTGAGATCAGGACCGGCTGGCAGGTCGGCACGCAGAACGCCCAGTGATCGAACTCGTCGGTCGGATTGGCGAGCGGCCAGACGACGGCCTGTAAGTGAGTCTTACCGCAGCGAGCGCAGTTGTGGATGGTTGTGCGGAAGCAGCCCTTTTGCAGGTCCATCTCGACCGCACTACTTGAGTGCAAGAGCGTCCATAGCTCGCGGCCGTCGACGTAGCGATTGTCCTCGACCAGCAGCGTGCTACAGAACTGCGCCCGCTCTGACTCGCTCTCGAACACGACGACCGCATAGAACTCCGTCTGGTGGACTAAATCCTCCTCGCCGGTGTCCGTGATGTCGTCGATGACCTCCTGGGACTCGCGGAGTTTATTGGCCATCTCCATCAGGTCGTCAGGGCGATCAGCTAGTGGACTGTCGCCGAACATTTGGTATAGGTCCGCCACGGAGAACCCCGATTCTTCGATGCCGATCTTGTCGACGCGATACAGCTCCTCGAGCATCACGGGATCCCAGTCGCCCTGCGTCTGGGAGTTGTTCAGGAACACCATCGCTTCGAGCTCGGCCTTCTCGTCGAGATCGACCATCGCCACGCGGATCGGGTAGGACTTACCCTTCTGCTTGGCGTCGATGATGGATAGTCGCTGGTGACCGCCCAGCAGGTGCTTCGTACGCTTGCTGACGATCAGGGGCTCAAGCAGGCCGAACTTGTCGAGCCCCTTTTTGAGTCGATCCCTGGCCTTGGCGGTAATCACCCGGGGATTCTTGGGGTGTGGGTGAATCTCGGAGCGGTTGATCTCCACGATCTCGTAGTTCTCGAACACACCCACGGGGCGGCTCTCGGCCGTCGCGCTCGCGTCGAGTTTCGAGAACTCATCCACAGCCTGCGCCGCGTCTGCTGGTTCTGGTTTCTTTTTCGCCACCGTTACTCCTCGGTGCTGATGCCGTACCATTTGTCGCGGTAGATGACCGACGGCGCATACGGGAACCAGCGGCAAAGTTTTTTGAAGTCGTCGGGAAAGTCAGAGTGCAGCCATCGCAGCGACGGCGTCGTGATGCCGATGCCTGTGGTCTGCGAGCCATACGTCGGCGGCCGCGGGATGTTGTTGACCTTGAGGTAGGCCAGAACCTCCAGCTTATTCCACTCCAGCAGCGGCATCGCGATGTTGTCGCGGTCCCTGATGTAGAACAGCAGCTTTCGCCGAGCGGCACCGTCCGACTTCTTGAGACCCATCGCGCAGAGCGTGTGCCCCGTCTTTCGCATCACCATGTCGGACAGATCGAACGGACCCATGTCGGGCAGCTCGGCGTAGCTGTAATGCGAGTCGCAGTACGTACCCTCTCGCAGGCAGGCAATCAACGCGAAGTGCGGGAATTCGTGGATCTTGACGCCATACCGCTCACGCGCGTACTCGAGTTGCTTCTCGGCGACTTGCATACCGGGTACGAAATACTGGAAGCAACATTCGACGCGATCGCGGCCGAACGCCTTGATCGCCATGTCGAGCGTGCAAAGAGAATCCTTGCCGCCGCTGTAGAACACGAGAATGCGCTCGTGTTGCTCCGCATACCGCTGCATCCTGTCAGCGGCTTCCGTGAATACATTGCGAGCCAAGATTGCCCCTCCTTGACGCGATCAGCTGCTTCTAACCGGTGCCCTTGGACTTCGAGCCCTTCTTCGCCGGCTTGCTGCCCTTTTTGCTAGCCTTCGCGGCGGTGCGTTTCCCGGCCTTGCCGCCGCCGCCGCCCTTGAGTAATCCACTGACGGCCCTGGCGAGGCGACCGGCGCCCTGGCGGGCAGACTGACCGGTACGCTTTACGGCATCCCTGAGTTGATCGGTGTCGCCTGCGGCCATTGAATGGCTCCGTTGAATTGGTGAGAGGGATCAGCAAGAGAAAAGTCCGACTGACGTTAGCCGGCGAGTCAGCCGTCATGGCCGACCAAATGAAGCACCTGCCGGACCGGTCCAATGCCCGGTCCGGCAGGTGTAGGTTTCACTCGGCTGGGACTAGCCAGTGCCCTTGGACTTGCCGCCGCCCTTGGCCTTCTTGCCCTTCTTGCCCTTCACGGGCTTCTTCTTGGCCTTGGTGGTTTTCTTCGCCTTCTTCCCCTTCTTCGCTTTCTTGGCCATCGAGTGACCTCCTTGTGAGAGAGTATCCGTTGAACGGTTCGCGCCACTCGATTAGCACGAGGGCACTTAGCTCATGAAGTCTTGATTATGCAGATCCGCGCGCGCCAAAGTCAAATCTGGCGCGTGCTCACTGCGCGCGGTGCGGCCCAAAAGTGATCGTCGTTAGTGGTGCCAGATCGGCACGTCGTCAACTCAAAGCAGCAACGAAGCTGCCGCGAGCACTGTGGGATCGCTGACCCTGAACAGTCCCTGCGAACCCTTGAGCGGAATCGGCTGAGGGAACGGCCGGCGATTGGCGAGCACGAAATAGTAATTGCTGTCCGCGGATGCCCAGGCCGTCTTGCGGCGGAGCTCGCGACCGGCCTTCGTGGTCGAGGCAACGCAATCGACCACGTCGACGATGCCAAGAGCGGCGCCGAAGGGAAGTGGATCAGGGACAGCGAAGCCGAGCATCTCCTCAACCTCCTCCTGCCATTCGAGAGACTGACGGGTGCTGCCGGCATGGATGATGAGCGGACCTCGGTGCGGCGTGTACCAGTGGCGGTTCTCGACATCCTTGCCGAGCATGATGGCGGACGCCCAGGGCTGCCAGATGGTGAGCGCCGCTAACGGTGCCAGTGGGGCGTCCAGCAAGCTGCGGGTCGGGTTGTTGGTACTCATGGGACTCCTGCGAGTGAATTGAGTTTTGAGATCGTGAGTGGGTCTAGGCGACGGTACTCCCGCAGTGCCGCCTGACGCAGCGCCGCGGCCAGGCCGTCGACGCCGTAGTGAATACCGAGGAGGCGGATCATCGCGCGCTCCTCGGTGTTGAGCATCATCATGAACTGCTCCCGGGGTTGCTTGCCGGCTCGTGGGCGGCCGCCGCGTCGTGCGGCTGGCTTGTCGGTTGTTTTGGCCGGCGAAGTCTTGCGGGGCATGGATATACTCCATCTAGGAATGATCGTGGTTATCAACATACGCTCATTCCAGTGTAGGGCAGCGCCGGCATCTTGTCACGGCGCGGGTGAGGCTAGCCGTAGACCAGCTCGTTAAAGACGCAGGCCTGCAGGAACGCATCGGCCGTGTCGGCGTCGCCATTCTCCTCGACGATCTCGGTGATGCGGAACCGCTGATGCTTGGCCAGCCATTCGAGTCCGGCCTGAATCGCTTCGCGATTGAGCACCTTCGGCGGGTCGTCGCCGTTGGCCTTAGCTTCGTCGTCGAGCTCCAGCTGCAGGCCATAGCCCTCCACGAGCGGGTAGAAGCAACTGGGGCTGCTAGCCATGTCGGCATCGAGCCCGAGATCCTTGACTAGGTCGTCGTGCGACCGCAGCTCGCCCGCCGGCTTGACGAAGCGGAACTTGCCGATCCAGTAGTTCGAGCCGCCCTCGAAGGCAGTGACCAGTTGGTCCGAGATCATCTTGTTCGTGACTTCGGCTTCGATCTTGACGATGAATGACATGAGTGGGTTTCCGTGTGTGAGAGTTGGGATTGTAAAACGCATATTGCTGGAAAGGGCCGTATTGCCCGCCGGAAATAAGCAGGCAACTAGCAATAACCAGGGGCCGCATCCGGCAGATCAGCTGGGGTAAGCGCAGTCGTTCGCGATCGCCCAGTCGTAGAGTTTGCGCTCGAGAAACCCGAGGTCGCTGGACGTGATCTCCTCCATATCGAGCTGGAGGTTATAGAGCTCCCCCTCGTGACCACTCTCCAGATAGCGAACCTTGATGACCGAGATATGCGGGTAGCCGTTGTAGATGATGCCGGCCTCGCCCTCGCAGGTCGGGTCTTTCAATTCCTTGCCTACGTCGGCGACGCTGTTTTTCGTTTCAGCGAACTGCTGGAACGTGAGGGGCGCAGCTCGAAGCGAGCTGCAGTGACCTGCAAAAACCAGATGGTAAAACACCTCCTCGTCGATGAACTTAATTGCCTCGGCCATGTTGCACTCACGAGCCTTCGAGACACCTTCGATTAACGCGCCGCGTGCGTGCATTGCCGAAACGTGATACCAGGCTATCTCGCAATCAAGGTAAAGGACGACAGTGTACTGCTTCATGGTGATGATACCTTCGTGTGAGAGTTGGGGTTGTGAATTAACGGTGCCAGCGACGCCGCAGGTACTCGGTCACCAGCTGCTTTGCAGTGAGATCGCAGTCCGGATTCGCCTCGCGGAACAGATTGGCGGACTCGATCATGATCGGCCAATCCTTGAAGCCCTTAACGAAGTGGCCGCCGGCAAGTCGCGAGATCGCCTGCTCCGCGGGAACGTAGTCCATGAACCTTTGGACCCAGTCGGTCATGATTACTCCTTGCCGGGTGCGTCGATGATGTGCGCGAAGCAGTTGCACTCCGGACACTCGCCGGCCGGGCACGGCTCGCCAGGGCTGACGGATGCCTCGAAGTGCTCGACTTCGATTTCATCTAGCTCGCTGAGTGGACCCTGCCAGTTGCAGTTGCCGCATTCGCAGGGCGTGGCGGGGTCCAGATGGTCGGTGCTGGGTTTGAACTTGGTCGTCATTATTGATCTCCGTAAAGGTCGGTGTGAGTTAACAGTGCCAGCGAGGCGCGATCACTCAGTCCGCTTGCCGACTCGTCGTTCGTACTCGCGCTGCTCCTCGATCGCGTCAATCAACTGCGGTGACTCCAATGGTGGCAGCGGCTGGGCCAGCCGCCAGAGATAGCTCGGGCCCATGAACGGCACGACGTAGGTCAGCTGCCGCTTGCAGTGCGGGCAGTGAAACGTCGCTTCGTGACTCTTGCCGGCCGGGTAGTCGTCGACCGAGAGCCCACTGGCCTCGATCTGCGAGCAGGGCTGCTGACAGGCCGGGCACTCGCGCCGCTCCTGAGCGATCCCGAGAATGAATCGCGTCTGCCGCTCGATGTTGGTCAGTGTCTGCGGAAGTGCAGAAAGGATTTCTGAGTTTTTCATGGTCGTGAGTTTCCTTGTGAGAGTTGGGGTTGAGAGTAACGCCGGCGGCGACGGTCGTTAGATTGCCAGGGCGTCGCCTTTGCGTTGCACGAATTGCCGAAGTACGGCGACTGCCTCGCATCGCCGCAATGCATGATCGGGCTGCGGGGTGTGATCGAGACCATCCTCGATCGCGTTCGCCATCGCCGTGACGATGTTTTCGGGAGTGGTGACCGCTACTAGCTGGCCCATCACTGCATCCAGGTCTCGGCGGGCGAGCTCGCTGATTTGCTCGCGTTCTTGTTCTGTTAGGCTCATTGCATTGGTCCTGCTGTGAAATGAAACGCCGGCGCGGCTCAACGTGAACCGCCGGCAGTGAATACCAGTGCCAGCGATCAGGCGAGTCGCTTCTGCGTTTCGCCGGTCAACTTGCTGCGGCGCTGGGCGGAAACTTCGGCCCGCTGACCATCCTGATAGCCGCCGACGTAGGCAGCTTCGTTGCCATCGTGACCAACCGAGCGGCGAGAAGCCTTGCGGATCTTCTCGCCGGTTTTCTCTTGCCGCCATGCAATCGCCCGCTCTTGAGCCGCCTTGGCGAGCTCGGTTGAGCGCACAATCAGGGCACGGCTCTCGGTGCTGATCTGGGCGTCAGCTTGCCTGGCCTGGGCTAGCTTGGTCGACAGCCCTCGCACAAAGCCTTCCGCGTAACTCCGACCTGGTCCGCGATGCGTGCCGCGGAACTTCATGTGCGCCATCGTGGCGATCGTGTCCCGCAGTGTGCCGTAGAGCTCGGCCGCCATCGCGGCATCCTCGGCGACACCGTAGAACACGACCTTGCGGACCATGACCCGATCGCCAAAGTTCTTGAACTGCGGGATGCCGTTGACGTGCAACTGCTGGGGATTGGAGTAGTACGCGGCGACGCTCCCCACGAAGTCCATTACGAAGGCAGCTAGCCGCTCCTCCCAGATCGCCAGCCGGGTGCCGTCAATGGAGAAATACTTTTCATCCATTTCGAGGACTCGGGCTCGAGCCAGATTGTCATCTTTGCGGCACTCCTCCTCGCTCAAGTGATGGCGGTCCATTAGGCGGCGAGCGAACGTGATCGCGTTGCTGATTTCGCCCTCGGTGGCGGCGTCGTTCTCGGCCAGGTTGAATAGGTCGCGGATGGTCTTTTTGATTTGATCGGTGTTGGAAGTCATGCGTGTTTCCTTGTGAGTGATGCAGTAAGTGAGAGTTGGGGTTGTGAAACGAATAACAGTGCCAGCGATCACGGCTTGACCGGACTGCCGCCGGCGAGCTCGATGGCCGCGTTCAAACGATCCAGCAGCAGCCGAGCCCCTGCGTCGCCAATCAGGACGGCGTTTTCGTCGACCCAAGTCGCGGCCGCGGTACAGACTTCTCGAAGCGTTGGCCCAGCGGCGATCAAGCGAGCGTTCGCCTCGGTCATTTCGACGCGATTCTCCGCTGTGCCGTGTCGCCAAACCTGGGCGATGGCACCATCCTGACGGTCATTGCCGTACACGTAGAGGACATGGTGACCGCGAACCGGCTCGTACCATTCCATGTTGGTTTGCCAGGGACCGGGGGAGTGATCGCCTTCGGCCACCAGCGGCGGGAAGCCATCTTCGCGAGTGTCGCCGGCATGGGCGGGCTCGAGCCGGGCATTCCGCATGGCCTGCCGCAGCTTCGTGTAGACCGTGACCGGTGACATGCCGATGATCGGATCGAACAGGTCGCGGCCGTCGTCCGTGGTGCCATTGTGGTACAGCACGTCCTGCACCTGTTGGACGATGCCCGTCAGGGCGGCGTGGGTGAGTGTGATTGGATTCCGCATGGTGTGTGGTGTCCTTTAGATCAGGGAGATGATGACGCTGCCGACCATCAGCAGCGCGATGTCAGCCGCGACCATGACGATCATGATCGCAGCCAGGAATTCGCCGTCGAGGCGTTCGGGATGGAACCCGCACCGAACGGCGGCCGCAAGATTGGCGGCCGCCGCCAGTGCGCAGAGCGAAACGTAAAGGGAGGCAATCATGGTGCTGACTCAAGTTGAGAGTTGGGGTGCAGGACGGACGACTAGAGGGCAGCCTGCCGAGCGAGCAGCGATTCCATTTCGCGCACGTACTCCTCGATCTTCTCTTTGAGGGCAACGATATTCGACTCGGCATTGTCGATCTGATGCTGAATGTCGATTCGCTCAGCTTCGATCGCCTGGTCGGGGTGTGACTTGACGTGACACTGCCATGCCCACAGCAGCTGATCGCGAACCAGCTTCCAGATGGGATGACTCGAATCGCCGTGGGAATCGTTCTTGTGGACTCCAGGTCCAAGACTACTGAACGGCTCCCAGTCGCCACCAGATTTCGGCCGCTTGACGTGAAACGAAATGCGATAACTGCGACCGCGAATCTCAAGCGACTCGGCCGAGAGGTAGCAGTTGTTCGCGTCGTTCCACTGGTACTTAATGAGACCGAGCGAGGTGTTGAATTCGCCACGCACGAGATGCGAGAACGGGTCGATGGTGTCAGTTGTCATGATGATTCTCCGTGAGAGTTGGGGTGAAACGAAAAAAGCCGAGCCCGGCGTGATGCTGGACTCGGCTTCTACGGTGCGACCTGCGTCGCGGGCCGTGGCCTTAGACAGCTGCATTATTGCCGCTGACTCAGGCCGCTCAAGTCCGATCGTTTTCTTTCGGGGTCAGCTGTGCTCCACGCACTCGGCGCCGATGGAGGCGAAGCTGGCCATCAGGATTTCGCGGGCGACTTCGTTGATTTCGTCCCCTTCGAGATGGAGTGTGGTTCGCAGCTCGGGGGCGGCCAGCACGGTCTCCTGGTCCTCGATGTGGAAGCCGAAGAAAAACAAGTCGCCGCGATCGCCGCCAATCACGCGGCCGCCGACGTTCGACTCCTTTAATGTCAGGCCGGAGTATCGCTTGTTCGCGACCGCCGGGATCGCCAGTCGATCTGGGTGATACACCTTGAGCATGCCATCGGTGTCAACCTCGACGCCGTACTTTTCGCACAGCGCGATGGTTTCCTCGTCGATCGCACCGTCACTGCCGTTGTCCGATAGGTCATCGAGATCGAGGATCACGTAGCGGTCGATGTCGCCATCGACGCTGGTGACGCAGCCGCCCTCGACGGTGACGATGGCGATGCGTTCGGGTGGATCGGCGGGCTCACACTCCTCCTCGTCGCTTCCGCTTGGGCAGAGGCCGCGGAGGCTGAGAAGCCGAGTAGCAGCATCGACTAGATCAGCGCCGGACACTTCCTTGTCGAGTGAGTAGAGCGGCGGCTGGCCATCGCTCATTTCGATGACCTGAAATAGTTCGTCCTGCAGGCCGCGAACGATCTCGACCAGTTCGTCGCGGGTGAGTGCGTTGGGGTCTTTCATGGTGGATTCCTTTGCATGCTGTGTGAGAGTTGGGTGAAGCGAATAACAGTGCCAGCGGATTAGTGCCGGTAGTGGGCGACGGTTTTCCCGCGACCCTTGCTCGACTTCGGCTTCTCCGGCTCCGGGTCGCCCCACGTGTGGCCCTTGAAGATCACCTTAGACTCGCACGCGGCCGCCGCAGCCGACTTCATGCTGCACGTGCCGTAGGAGTACCAGCAGGCGCGGGCGTCGTGTGTCTCGGCCAGACTGCGGCCGCGACCGACATTGCCGAGCGACTGAAAGTGCCAGTCGTACGGACCGAGCAGCAGTCGCGTGTTGCCGGCCTCATTGCGGACGCTGACGAAGTGCTTCTCGTCGGCATCGTGGTCGTGATCGCAGCCGAGAAACTGGTTGCAGAGCGACCGGAAGCCGACCAGCGAAGCGATGTAGCCATCAAGCGTGCCGACTCGCCGGGGGTTGGGTGCGGTTGCCAGGTCGCGGAAGAATATATCGGCCTCCGGTCCCTCATTCTGCTTGAAGTATTCGATGGCGGCATCGTGCCAGGCATCGCTGACGACGACCAAGCGGCCCAGCTTGAGGCGGGCCCAGTCGGCGAGAATCATTCCGGGGGTGAACGTAACGGTCATGATGGATTCCTTATTGCGTGAGAGTTGGGGATGTGAGCTACGCGAGTTTTTTCTTGCCTTGCTTGCGGGTGGCCAGCAGCGCCCGCAGGATGACATCGTGCGGAATCGTGCCGAGCGGCTTGCCGAACATGACGTTGATCGTGTTGCAGAACAGGATCGCCTGCTCGGGGTGCGTGACCAGCTTGTCAGCCGACCAGCCAGGGAAGTCCTCCTCTAGTTGCGTGAAGCAGACGCGACCGAAGTCGCTCATGGTCATGCTGATGCCGTACGGTGCCAGCGGGTTGCTGCGAGAGCTGGGCATGGTGATGCTCCGTAAGTGGTGAGTGAGGAAAGGCGGTTAAGATTACTGCCGGCGAGTTTGATTCGCCGCCCAGTCCCGCGTGACCCGCTCCTCGGGCCCCATCGGACTCAGCATCACGCCTTGATCTGGAACGTAGCTCTCGATCTCTGCGGGCGTTGCCTCGCGATACTCGATATGCGGATCTCCGTTGTCGCATCGCTTCCAGAAGATTCTCGCAATGCGAATGGTGATGCCCTCTCGAATGAGAGCGTCGCGAAGCGAGAGGACGTTGTCGCTAAGCTGCGATTCCAGTTCCTTCGTGAACGGAACGACCATGTATTCTTCGTACCCGTCCGGATTGCCGAGACTATGGCAGTTGGCCCAATGAGCTAGATGCAGCTGATTGTCAGCGTCGCGACAGGTGAATATCACCGGCCCGTCGTAGTAGTACAGGGCCGTCTCTGGGTTATTGAGCATGACCGAATCTCCGGGATGGTTTGTTGCTGAAAGTGACTACACGGCAAGCGACTACATGCCGTCCCAGACAGCCTCGCCGTGAACGTCGAAGTCGTCGGGAGTGCCGTCGTCTTCGTCGTCATCCTCCTCGCCGTCGTCGTCGTACTCCGGGTTCTCGCCGTCGACGACTTCGCTCTTGCCGAAAAACGCCCAGATGGACACCCAGCCGCCGTCGTCGCCGATGGAGACTTCGGAGTCATTGTCGACGGAGAACACGTCGGTCTCGCAATACTCCTCGCGAGCGTGGGCCAGGTAGAGCTCGGCTAGCTCGCGTTCAGAATCAAGGCTGGCCAGGAAGTCGCTGAGCAGCTTCTGGCTTTCGGCCTTGATGATGATCTCGTACTGGTCGTCAGGGATCGGCAGCAGCTCGAACCAGCATGACTGACCCACAAGGAAACGGACGGTCGCTTTGGCATCGGCTTCGCTCTTGGCGATGCCGGTGTGCTTGGGGACGTTGGCGTAGACAGACATAGAACGAATCTCCGTGTGAGAGTTGGGTTGAAAGAAAAAGGTCGCTCCGTGGTTTGCCTGAGGCTGCGACCGGTGGCCCCAATGGAATCGTGGAGGAGGCACGACACTCACGGCTTATCGCTCCCTGCGGCGGCGTTATGTCAGCCGCTTGGCGGCCAGGAGGGGCCGCTGTGCGATTGACTAGCAGTCGAACAGAGAGAACTGTCGGCGGTTGAGCCGATTAACAGTGCCAGCGGAGCAGCGACCCAGCTTCGGGTTGCCGACCACGCCTTGCGTGACCTTCCGCCAGTCGCGCTGGGCGTCGCACGTGATCTTGTTAATCAGACTCTTAGCCAGGGCCATTTCCATCGAGCCCTCGTCGCCGCCCATTGCCGCGAGGCCCTCGGCGGAGAACTTGCCTTCGATCGCTTCGCTGGCGGTCAACTTCTGGCCCATCAGCGACATCGCCCGGGCCTGCATCGTGTTCTCGTAATAGAGGTAGTACACGCGGCAGGCTTCTTGTTGACCGATTCGCCAAGCGCGGCGGGCCGCTTGTCGAAGCGTGAACAGGTTGTAGCCGGTCGAGTAGAAGATCAGCGTCGGGAAGTTGTGCCGACCATGCTTGTCGAACAAGTCCAGCCCGGTTTGCACGAGCTGCGGATGCGAGATCATCACGTCCACGTCGGGAGCGTTGCGATTGATCCACTCCTCGCGGCTGCGGGTCGAGACACTGGACCGCAGGATTTTACTGCGGAGCCCCTCGGCCTTGAGCAGCTGATCGAGTCGATCCGCCACGTCGCGCTCGCCGGTCATGGTCGTGTAGACCCACACCTGCCGGCCCTGCCGATACTCGGACAGCACCAGGTCGATCAACTCGCGTTCCTTGTTGCGGGTGATCGACAGGTCCAGGTCCGGAGGATCGCACACCGGGATAAAGAAACCGCTTTCGCGGTCGCGGTATCCGACCGTTCCCCAGCCATGCGGCATGTCGGGATAGCCGATCAGCGTTTGCAGCATCGCGGCCAGCAGTCGCCGGTCGCCACGCTGAACCATCTCGGCTACAGCAGCCCGCAGCGGGACCTCGACCTTGTTGGCGTACGCTTCGGCTAACCGGCTATCCATCTTGACCGGCACGACGCGCTCCTCGAACACTGGCAGGTTGTCGGCCAGCTCGTCGAGCGAGAGGAACACGCACTTGTCGATCAGGTGACGACCGAAGATCGTCGGCATGATGCCCGGGCGAACCGACTGGGTTTTTGTCTGCTTGCCCCGCGTGCGTCGATTGCGTTCGCCGTTCAGGATGCTTTCATCCTTCGTGGTGATCCGCGTTTCGATGCGACCATACTCGACGTTGAACGCGGTGACGTTCGCCCAGTCGAATCCCTCTTGCACGAGGCTGGTCGGCGAGAGTCGCAGCAGCAGCGTTCGCAGATGCCAAGCATAGCCGCCGATCAGGGTGCCCGTGAGCCCGATGCTCTTGCGACAAGCGGCCGCCAGCGTGCCGAGCGCGTTGGCTCGAGCGCTGGTCGGCGACTTTTCCTCATGGACTTCGTCGAAGATCGCGTAGTCGAAGTAGCCCTTGAGTTTCTTGTGGATGAAAGTCGCCGGCGCCCACTTGCGGGTCTTGCGGTCCCACTGCCACAGCGGTTCGCCGCAGCCCTTTTTGTTGCCGTCGAAGTCCGGATCGGCGGAGGGGCTGTCAACGTCCACGCACCAGTGCTGCCGTTCCTGCATCGCTTTGGCGGAAACGGTGATGCCCTTATTGTCGACGATGGGCCTGCCGCACTTCGGGCAGAGCCACGCCTTGTGGAGGTTCACGACGCCGCGGTTGTAGGCCGCTTTCCAGCCCACGTCGCCCTTCGCGGTTTGCTCGCTCATGACGAACCACTCAGGCACGGCCGGCTTGCTGTGGCGGTCGAGGCGGAGCAGATCGCGAACCGTGCGGATCTCGTGGGTGACGACGCCGGGAATGGTTTCCTCCAGCTCGCGAATCCACTTACCGACCAGCTGCGGCGGGCACATGACGATTGCCCGGTAAGCCGAGTTGCCACTGAGTTGAGCGTGCAGCTGGGCGACGCCCTGAGCCATGATCGTCTTGCCGGTGCCGCACTCGGCGACCAGCAGGCAAGCGGAGTCGTTTTGTAGTTGCTTGGCCGCGGCGGTTGCGGCGTGGGCCTGCGGGTCGAACATCGGCCGCATGAAACTGGGATCGTGCGGCGTGTCGGTCGATGGTACGTGCAAGGGGTCGAGCGTGTTGCCCGCCTTGCCGAGATGCTCACCATAGAGCGTGAGGTATTGATCGAGATTCGTGGCAATCATGACGATTCCTTCGGTAGCGTGAGAGTTGGGGATTTATCAGTGCCAGCGAGCGGTCATTCGACCTTGATCTCGCCGGACTTGAGGCCATCGGAGACCAGCGTGTCGAGCGACTTGTCATTCAGATTTAGGATGCCGCAGCGGCAACCGAACTGACGGGGCTCGAATAGCAGGTCGTTCTTGCGGAGCTGAACCAGCAGCCACGGCATCCACGCCTTGAGAATCGGTGTGGTGAAGTCTGCGCTTCGCAGCCGATGCCACAGTGACTCAGTGCTCACGGTGAGCATCAAGCGACTGTCGTTCGCCCGGGCCAGCATATGGTACTGGCCATAGCCAACCGCGTGCTTGAGGATCGAGTAGCCGTGGTCGCTGCGGCCGATGACGTTGTAGCCGCCAAGGTGATCGCAGCGAAAAGAAATCTGCTCGTTGCCGTGCAGCGTTGCGGCGATGGCCTTGATCGACGTTCCCGGTCCGACTGCTGAGAGCAGCAGCAGCGGGTTGCCGTAGCGACCCATCTCGATATAGGACACGGCGTCGGCCAGTAGTGACCAGCCGCGGCCGCTCACTTCGTTGCGGAAGGTGTGGAATTCACGCCGCTTCCGTTTCGTCGGCGCCGTTGCTTCCGTTGTCGGTTCCATTGTTGCGGTGAGGTTCATCGCTCACGATCTCCAATTCGTTGTCCTGACTGAACGTGGTAATTTTCCCGCTTTGATCGACCACCCGCACAACCAGGGTAATTTTCTGACTGTGCGTGGTGATTATGTCGAGTCCGCCGCCTTCGTTCTCTCGCTCCTCGACGTTCGACACGTAGGTCACCTTGCGTGCCGTTCCGCGAACGATATGCGGCGGTTCGTCGGGCGGCGTGACGATGCCGTCCAGGTGACCGGCAGTGAGCAGCAACGCCCGATGACCCTTGCCCAGCGGCAATGGCGGTCGCCGGACGGGCGGCTCGTGATGCTCGGCGAGCATGCGATGCAGAGGTGAGGCGTAGATCGCGTCCGACAGCTCATCGGGCGTGAGGCCAGTCTTATGGAACCGCGTCGGCCGCGGCCTGCCGATCGGCAGATGATAGGCCCACGTTCCGGGCTCAGCCCACGGGCATTCGTCCTCGAACTTAAGGCCCCACAAGTCGCCGGACTCGAGCTGATTGCCACGCTTAACGCCGAACACGATGACTTCGTTGTAGGGACGGTGATCCGCAGGGAACTCCGTCATACTGAGATCCTCGTAGTTCGACATCAGATGTCGCCGCAGGGCGGGATTCGCCGTGACGGCCTCGGGGCAAACCAGTGCCAGCACGCCGTCCGCTCGCAGAATGTCTGTCGAGCGTTCGACAAACTGGGTTTCCACGCGACCGCCGCCGCCGATCTGATCGTCGAACGGCGGGTTGCACCACACGAAGCTGAACGTGTAGAGCGAGATGGCGGAGCCGAAGTAGTCGGCCGGTCCTAGAATGTTCGCGTCGGGCAAGAGAGCCTTACTCGACTCGCAGCGGTAATTCTCGAGTTCGAGGCCGTACACTCGGTCGGGCTCGCAGCCGAGTCCATCGGCCAACTGCTTGAGGGCGAAGCCTTCGCCGCAGCAGGGGTCGATGATGTTGAATGGACCGTCTTTCGGCGGTCGCAAGAATTGGAGGGCCTTATCGACGGCCTCCGGCGCGGCGGCATAGTATCCGCCCTTCGCTTGAGCAGCGAGACGCATGATTCACCTTCGGATTGTGTGAGAGTTGGGGTCGTTATTGTAACGCAGGCTCACCGCCGGCGACGAGCTGACTTTTGGCCAGCCTCGAAGCCGACGATGGCGGCCGCCGCAAACTCGACCGCACGCGCCATCCGGTTGCGACCGGTGAAGCGTTGCTCGAAGTTGTCGGGACCGACGACGATGTCCGCCCCGCCATCACACACGATGCGGTAGGGGGTTGGCTTGCTCTTGCCGCGTGCTGCGCGGCGGAGCAGGATGATGTTGCTCACGGTCATGCCTTTCGTTTCAGGAGTTTAATGATCTCGGCGTGCTCCTCGTTGACGGCGTTGTCGAGCGGCGTGTCGCCATCTTCGTCCTTCACGTTCACCTTCGCACCATGCTTGAGCAGGAGTTTCACCACCTCCACGTGGCCGAAGAATGCGGCGGTGTGCAGGGCGGTGATCTTCGACTCCGGCTGGTGATTGACGTTCGCGCCAGACTCGATCAGCTTGGCGATATAGGCGACCTGATTCTCGAGAGCCGCCCGCGTCAAAGCGTTGTAGCCCGCCTTGTCGCCGGCGTTGACGTTCACGCCGTACTTAACGGCGTTTTCCAGGACCGCGATGTTGCCCTTGTCGGCCGCCGAACGAATGGATCGTTCAAGGAACAGTTGGCTAGGTGCCTTCGGTTCCTTCGGCTTGCGGGGCTCTTTCGGCTTCTCGGCCTTGACTGGCTTCTCTTTCGCGGCCTTCGGCGTGGTAGCTGCCTTTGCGGCTGCCGGTTTACTCGGCAGCGATTTGGGTTTAGCAGTGCCAGCCGGTTCGCCGCTCGAAGTCGCCTTGCGGAAACCCTCACGAACACGAGCCGCGTCGTCCAGCTCGCACGGCATGAGGATGCCGGTGACCGGTTCCGCTACGTTCTCCGGATAGAAGAAGAAGCTGACGCCGGCCTCAGAGCTGTTCATTTCGACGGGGGCGAGCATGCCGTACTTTTTGTTTTGCTCCGCCCGCACGCCAAAGTGAATCACGTCGGCCTTCGCGGCTTCCGCATACTCGGCCAACTTGCGGAGGTACATCGGGTTGACGCACCATAGCACGTTGGGGAGCTCGCTCGGCAGGACTTGCTGCTCGACGCTCGGAAAGTTGCCCGGCGCGGCGGCAGGAACGGTCTTGCGACCGATCTTAACCCCCTTTTCGTCGCCGACCATCTCGACGCCATCGGGTTTGATGGCGTCGTCCAGGAACTTCGCGGGGAGCATCACGTCTGGGCAGCTGTTGCCCTCGACGGGTGCTAGAACCGCGATGCGACCATCGGTCGCGATCAGCCGCTGCCGCTGGGCGTCGTACATGACGTTGCCCAGGGCATAGCGGCCGTTCTCGCCAGTGAATGGCGAAAGTCTATGCAGCGTTTTCAGCGTCGCCATTGCCGGCGGCCTCCGGTTTTGGGGTGTTGAGAAGTTCGGTGCGAAGGATGCGGACGTGCGGCGGGGCGATGAAGCCCAGCCTCATGTTGCCGGTGACAGATGACTTGAGCGGCTTGATGACGATCGTGCCATCGGAAGTCTCGATGGTGATCGTCTGCCGCTTGTAAGTGTTGCGGTGCAGGACAAGCATGGTCGTTTATTCCTTTTCGATTTTGCGAAGTCGGTTTTTGTACATCGTGAGATACGGTCCCCACGGCGACGGGTGATCGCGGCGGACCACGAATTCGTTGAGGCGGTCGAACGGTTTGTAGTGACCGACGATCTTGGGGGTGCCACGATCGCCAATCGGTAGGTGCCTCTGGTCGACAATCGTGCCGGTTGCTCCGCTGTCGACCCCAGAGCCGAACGTCACTTCAACGCGGTCGCCGATGCGTAGGTCGGATTTCATGGCTTCACCGCCTTCCAGGTTTGCCCTGATTCGATGCGGGCGATCGTTCCGTAGTGAACGTCGTACCGCTTCGCCAGGGTGTGCTTACTGAGTCCACCGCGAAGGGCGAGTTTAATTCTCTTGACTTTCACGGCATTCAGCCGCGAGAAGTGGTGCTTCTCACCGCAATGCGTGCCGCCGTTTCGGTCGCGGTCAGCGGCATTTGATTTCGGTGTGTCCCACCGAAGGTTCTTTAGCCGGTTGTTGTCTGGTCGATCGTCTCGGTGACACGCCTGCATTCCGGGCGGTCGTGGCCCGATGAATGCTTCGAGCACGAGGCGAGCGACCGTCCGGTAGTAGCGATCACCGTCACGCATTAAGCAAACTTCCAGCCGAAAGCCGGATACTCCGTGCCTTCGCTTGGTTGGATGCTTTCGTCGCATCCTGGATGGACCGCCGCGACCATTGATCGGGCGGTTCGTCCAGATCGTGCCGTCGTCCCCTGCGAAGTAACCAGGGAAGTCCGGGATTGGCTTGATTGTTCGTTTCATTCCGAGTCTCCCCAGGGAAGTCCCCACTTGGCGCTGCAAATTGGTCCGTATCCAACTTCCACGCTCCGCTCGTCGGTCAACGTGCGTGCGCAGAAGCAACAATTGCCGGTCACTCGACCGTACTCGCCGGCGTACGCAGCCGGGTCGGCAGCAAATGCCTTGAGCGCCTCCTCGACTTCGGGTGTCGAGTGCTGGCTCGGCTCGAACTGGCCGTCGCGGTTGATGCGACCGTACCAGCGGCCGTTCGGATCGCCGTAGCGTCCGGTGGCGACCGTCACGCTCCCCGGCACCTTGGCGTTCGGACCAGCGATGGTGAGACGAACCTCCGTGCCGCTCGGCAGGGCGAAGATGATCTTCGGCCACTTGAGCTGCTGAGAGGCGAACGCGAACATTTCCGCGATCTTGCGGAAGCCGCCTAGGTCGACGGTTCGCTGAGTACCAGTGCCAGCGGGCGACTGCTTCTTTCGCAGCTCGCGGGCACGGTGCTCGGTGTCGAGAATGACCTTGTGGACGTAGAACATTTGCTTGGCCGTGAGGCCGCGGCCGTCCCACTGCCTGCAGAGCGACTTGGCAAACTCGCGGTCGCCGTCGCGGGCGGCCTTGACTTGGCCCCCGGCGATTTCCGCGAGCAGCTCGTGAGCCTCGGTGTCGCTGTACGGCGTTTCAAGTGAGAGTGTGCCATTCGAGAGGCTGCGGGTTGTCGTTGCGGTACACATCATGAATACCCTTCGTGTGAGAGTTGGGGGTTTAACAGTGTCAGCGGCGTTCAGCGGGTGAACGGATAGATCATCATCACCCAGTCGCCGTCGTAGCCGGGTAGCTTGACGGTCTGGAACGAGCCGCCGATGTCTGCGTCGAGCATGTCGTGGTAGTAGTCCTCGGGATCGTTGGTCGGCTCTTGCAATCCGCCGTCGCCGGCATCCTGCACTCTCACGAATTGCACGTGAAAGCTCGCACCGAGAATTTCGGTCGTGGCGAAAACCACGTCCTGGTCGCCGTTGCGACGCAGCTTGTCGAGAACCACGGTTTCGGTCCGCAGTCTGCGGCGGACGACTTCGACCGTGTCTCCATAGGGCATCGGCATCGGCACGTTCGACGAGCGGTTGCGAATCTCAACGCGAAGCATCGTGCCACTCGCGTCACCGTCAAGCATCTTGCGAGCGAACGTCCTTGCGGCGTCGAGCGAGTCAAACGGCCCGCCATGATGGTTGCTCGACTCGTTCTCGTACTGGTAGAAGTTCTCGTACTGAGTGGCGTTCTTCGTGAAGCGGGCCACTTCGCTTTCAGACTCGCGGCAGAAGTCCCACCACTTGTCGCCGCCAGCCTGCCTGGATTGCAATACAACCTGCGTTCCGTTACTGCCCTCGAAGATTTCCTTGACGCAAAGCGTCTGGCCTTTGAAGTCGCCGCAAGTCACTTCGAGCAGTTGTCCTACGTGGTACATCGTTCGTTCTCCATCGTGTGAGAGTTGGGAATTGAAACTTGAACTAACTGCTACTTGGCGGCCGTGAGCCGCTCGACTCGCATCGGGATCGGCGAGCCGCCGTAGGGTCGAACCGGGGCGTCCTTGAGCAGACCGATCAGGGATGCTGCGTCGCTCTTACGCTTGAACTTCAAGGCCGCCTTGCGGTCCAGGGCGAAGCTCGTGGCCGGAGTGCCACTGCGAAGGATGACCGTTGTCAGGCAAGCCTTGCCGGCTGGGTGGTCGATGACGATTCCGTACATTGCGATTCCTCGGTTGAGTGTGAAATGAAGCGAGCCCCGGTGATCAGTTCACCGGGGCTCGCGATTTAACAGTGCCAGTCGGGCGACTAGCGTTTGACTTTCAGTTCGAGCGGTTCGACGCGAAGCACTTGGCTCGGCGGGGTCCGCTTGACGACGGCTTGTGCCGCCTCCTCGCCGAGTTCGGCGATGAACTCTTGCTTCCAGGATGGGCGAACCGAGCCGGCTTCCAGTGCCAGTTCGTATCCGCAGCGGACAGTCACGCGACGCTTGCCGCGGGTTTCGCTGCGGACGTACTTCTCGATCTTGTCGCCGAGCATACTCGCGTTCTCGCGAATCGTGCGGGCCTCGCGCTCGAGCTCGGACGCCCGTTCGCGGAGCGAGAGGTAGGACTCGATCTCCTGCTTGGTCGGCGGCTTGACCGTCCGTGGCTTCGGCGCCGGGCTGAGTGACTTGCGAGTCCGTTCGTTGACGCTATTTGGGTAAGCGTGTACAGTTGCCATTGTGTGGTTCCTTCGATGTGAGAGTTGGGGTGAAACGCACAGCCCTCGTCGGCTTCGGCCGGCGGGGGTTTATTTTTTGGGCAGCAGGACCGCCAGCTTGGCGACCAACTTCATGATGCCCTCGTGATCGGCCGTGTCGCACACCGGGGCGGCGGCGAGCACCTTCTCGACGAAGTTCAGGTACTGCTCGCGGGTCATCGACAGCCAGACCGAATCGTCGCCGTCAGTGGCGTGAACAGTCCACGAGTCGGGCCTCGTGGCGACGTAGTGATTGACGGAAACCTCAGCCTGTGGGCCGAACTTGAGTCCACAGTTGCTGCGGACCGTAGCGTCGAATCGAATGGTCGGGTTGATGTCACTTTTCTTATTCATGACGTGATTCCTTTGAGTGGTTGTGAGTTGCGGTTACCAGTGCCGGAGGTTTTCGCTAGATGCAAATCTTGCGGTGCGTTCCGTCGCGGAGGACGCGACAGGCTCGCATCGTGCCGTTGACATCATCGTCAGCCATCATGATGACGCCGTAGCTCAGGCGATCCTCGTCGGCCGTTTCGAGCTCACCGCACGGCATCCAACCGTACTTCATCAGCGTCATAGCCGTCGCAACCATCGGGTGGCGACCGATGTTGACGCGGTGCTTAGGCTTGACCGCGAACCACGACGACGGAAGCCCGCCGCAACGTCGCTTCGGCTTTTTGACCGTGAGCAGCGAGGCGAAGTTGGCGTCGTCTTTCAGCTCCCGGGGAACCATCTTCGTCATCTCGACGAAGGCCAGTCCGTCACGATATTGCTTGGTGATCTTGACGTTCTTCGGAAGTGTCATTGCTTTACCCATGATTCGATTCCTTGAGATTAAAGTTGTTGAGATTTAACAGTGCCAGGTTCTAGCGGGCGAAGATTTCGTCGAGGCTAACGTAAGCCTCGAAAGTGGTTCCGTTGTTGCGGGCGAGGTAAGCCTGATGCTTGTCCTTCGATGGTTTGGCGTCGAGGTACGCGACCGGATAGCATTTGCCGCGATAGGTCACGAAGGCGTCAAACAGAGCGACGAGCCGCAGGATTTGCTTCAGAGTCAGTTTTTTGGTTTTGGTTTTCATCGTTCAATTCCTTGAGTGAAGTTGAGTTTGGAAAGAATGCGGGCCTTCGACGCTGGCTAACCGTGCCAGCCTCGGGGGGCCGCACACTTTGCAGTGTGCGTGGACTTGTTCGGTTCGCCGCTGTCCTGTTCGCTTCACCGTCGACTGCTCCAACAGTCGAGGTCACTCAAAGCGGCACCGTTAACAGTGCCAGCGGTTGTCGTCGTTCGCAGTGAATGAGGTCGTGTTTCCTCGGTCGCAAGTCTCGTTCGCCTGAGTGTGCCGCTCGGGCATGCGGCGAATTGACTTGAGACTGCGGGGGTGATTACTCTGGCCCCTGACCCAGCGGGTCGTTGACGGCAAGTCCAAAAGATTTAGCGTCTGCAAGATCGGTCGGCGTGCGTGACTCGGGCACTGTGACGTTTCGTTGCGAGACGGAAATTAGCAATCCGGTGGCCCCTGATGGGCACGGCTTCTTGAGTTCTCAACCTTGCGGCGTTCGATGCTGAACGTGAGATTCTCTCTGCGCTACTGACAGCCGGGTGTTTTTAGTGATCTCGCATTGCTGATTCGGCTTCTAGTCATCGTCTCGTGCTGCCCGCTCTTGGGGGCCTTAAGTTTGCTCTGCCGCAAACCGCCTTATTTCGACTCTCCGCAGGGTACTGAGAACTTGTCTCGTGTTCCCGCTGCTTTGTGTTCTCCGCCGTAGCGAAGTTTCGCCGCTTCACCCTGGGGTACTGAGAACTTGTCTCGTGTTCCCCCCGCGATGCTAGAATTTTCCGAACCCTCGCCGCGCTCTGCCGAAATGCCGGCATGCCAGTTTGGATTGCGTTAAGTTGTCAAAGATCAGGGGCTTCGCGTGGCCCAGACTTTCTCGCCGCCGTCCGGGCCTTCTCACTGTGCGAGCCACAGTTTGATATAAAACCTATATCAAACCTATATATAGTATCGTCATAATCTACATATAAGGCAAGTGATCTAAGTCCTTTTGCCATAAGGACTTACGACGCGACTTTTGCCCGAAAACCGCGTTTTCCCGCGTTTTCCGATAGTGTACAGACGTACACTACTTTGGCGCGTACCTGGGGCCGAGCCTCGGGCTAGCCGGGCCGCAAGGAAACTCAGGGTGCCCGACGCCGGCCGGCGCCGCGGGATGATCCGCTCGCCGGCCGGGATGCCGAGCTGTTTAATTGCGACTCAACAGTGCCAAGTTGAAGGGTTACCAGTGCCAGCTACTCAGCCGCAGGCCGCGGCGGGAGCTCGGTCGCCAGCGGCAGGGCGGGATCTGATCGACGCATTCGCC
>JBGSKX010000157.1:0-16621 GCA_041741015.1 Pirellulales bacterium | reverse complement strand
GCGGCTTCGAGCTGCTCCCGATTGGCCTGGCCGCCGCACATGGCCAGCACCCGTTCAGGCGCGCCTTTGACGAACACCCGAACCTGGCCCTCGATCTCGCGGTAGGTGGCGGCAAACTGATGCTCGGATTCGAACGGAATCTCGTTGACCTGGGGATGGGCCGCCAGCAGCGACTCACGCTCCATGCCCAACTTGTGCGCCAAGGTTAACAGAGCGATATCCACCGCGTCGCCGCGCCACTCCCAGTGACCGCTGCGGCGGTGCAAGTCAGACTCGTTGCACAGCACGCCGGCCCGCACCAGTCCGTCGAGCGCCGGCCGCCCTCCCTGGCGAATCGGCTCCCCTTCAGTAAGCACCTGCCCATCAGGCACAAATCCCTCTCCGCTGACCGAACACACGTCTCCCTCGGGCAGCCTCACTTCGCGAACCGTCAATTCGTTGACCGTCAGCGTGCCGGTCTTGTCCGTTGCAATCAGCGTGCAACTACCCAAACCTTCCACGGCCGTCAGTCGGCGCACAATCACTCCGCGCCGCGCCATCCGGGTTGTGGCAATGGCCAGCGCCACCGTCATCGCCACGGGAAGTCCCTCGGGGATCGCGGCCACCGCCAAGGCGACTGCAAACATAAACACTTCGCTCAGCGGATAGCGGCCAAGCACCACGGCCAACCCGCCAATCGCCACGGAGGCTACCAGCGTTGCCACCGCCACGAAGTTAGTGAACCGCTCCATCCGCGCTATCAACGGCGGCGTGCCGCCCGAACTTCCCATCACGTCGAGCGCCAGTTGCCCCACGTTCGTGGCCGTCCCCGTGGCCACCACGACCCCTTTGGAGCGCCCCCGGGTCACAATCGATCCGGCGAAGGACATATTCGCGCGATCGCCCACCGGAGCGTTTTCTGGTCCCCGCCACTGGACTTCTTTCGCGACAGGCACCGATTCGCCGGTCAACAACGACTCGTCGATCTCCAATCCCTGCACTGACAACAGTCGTAGATCGGCAGGCACCCGGTTTCCTGATTCCAACCAGACGACGTCGCCAGGCACCAGTTCCTCGGCCGGGATCGTCCGCACCTCGCCGTCGCGCCAGACTGCGGCCCGGATCTGCAATAGCTTCCGCAGCGCATGGCTGCTTTGCTCGGCTTTCCATTCCTGGTAAGCGCCAATCAAGGTATTGATGGCCAGCACCGCCGCGATGAACCCGGCATCCTTAAAGTCGCCAATCGCCAGCGAAATTATCGCGGCAAGCACTAGGATGTAGATCAGCGGGCTGTAAAACTGCCGCAGCACGATCTGCCATAACGTCGGTGGCGGCTGCTCCGGCAGCTTGTTTACGCCATATTGCTGTAAGCGCGTTCGCGCTTCAGATTCCGACAAACCATCATCGGTAAATTGCAATCTCTCCCGAACCGAAGTCAGCTCGAGCGCGTGCCAGGGCAATTGCGTCTGTTGATCCCTCAACCGCTGGCTCTCCTCAAGAATGCAGCTTCGCGTTCGATTGTTGCCAAGAGATTCGACGGCGATTCGTCGCCAGATTACACCGTCTGCTTCTTCCGCGGCTCCGGAGCAAACCGGTCCTGCAGCGCCTGCACGGTGATCTCCTCATCGCGCAAGGCTTCCATCGCTCGCACTGCCGCGTCGGCCGCCTGGATCGTGGTGATGCACGGCACGCCGCCTGCGACCGCAGCCGCGCGAATCCGGCCTTCGTCGGTCCGCGCCCCCTTGCCGCTGGGCGTGTTCATGATCAGGTGAATCGCGCCGTCGACCAGGTAGTCCAAGAGATTCGGCTGCCCTTCCTGCAGCTTGTTGATCTGCTGCACCGGAATGCCGGCCGCCTCCAAGCGTCGCGCCGTCCCTTCGGTACTCATCAGCTTATAGCCCAGCTTCGACAGCCGCTCGGCCAGCCCCACCATGTGCTCCTTCGCGGGCGCCGCGACGCTGATGAAGATCGTCCCCTTGAGCGGAAGTACCGTGCCCGCCGCAAGCTGCGCCTTGGCAAACGCGATTGAAAATCGCTCGCTGATTCCCATCACTTCGCCCGTCGAACGCATCTCGGGCCCGAGCACGATGTCGACGCCCGCGAACTTGCGGAACGGAAACACGCTCTCCTTGATCGAGACGTGGCTCGGAATCGGTTCCTTCTCGAGTCCCGCTTCGGCCAGCGTCATGCCGGCCATCACCTTGGCCGCGATCTTCGCCATCGGCACGCCGGTCGCTTTCGAAACGAACGGCACCGTGCGGCTCGCCCGGGGATTCACCTCGAGCACATACAGGTTCTGCCGGCCGTCTTCCTTCTTGATCGCATACTGGATGTTCATCAGCCCCTTCACGCGCAGCTTCTTGGCCAGCGCGTGGGTGGCTTCGCGAATCTCCTGCAGGATCGGCCCCTGCAGGCTATACGGCGGAATCACGCAGGCCGAGTCGCCCGAGTGCACGCCGGCTTCCTCGATGTGTTCCATGATGCCGGCCACGATCACCGTTTCGCCGTCGCTGATCGCGTCCACGTCCACCTCGATCGCGTCTTCCAGAAAACGATCGATCAACACGGGCTGCCCCTGGGCCACGATAAATGCCTCGGCCACGAAACGCTCGAGCTGCGCGTGGTCGTAGCAGATTTCCATCGCCCGGCCGCCCAAAACGAAGCTCGGCCGCACCAGCGCCGGGAAGCCAATCTTGGCCGCTTCACTGCGGGCCTGGGCCATCGTCCGAGCAATGCCGTTCGCCGGCTGCTTAAGCCCCAGCCTGAGCAGAAGCTGCTGGAACTTCTCGCGATCCTCGGCGTCTTCGATCGTGTCGACACTCGTGCCGATGATCGGCACGCCAGCGCTCGCCAGCGCTCGGGCCAGGTTCAGCGGCGTCTGCCCGCCGAACTGCACGATCACGCCGTCCGGCTGCACGCGGTCGCAAATGTTCAGCACGTCTTCGGTCGTCAGCGGTTCGAAGAACAACAGGTCGCTGGTGTCGTAGTCGGTGCTGACCGTCTCGGGATTCGAGTTGACCATGATCGATTCGATGCCCATCTCGCGCAGGGCGAAGCTGGCGTGGCAGCAGCAGTAGTCGAACTCGATCCCCTGGCCGATGCGATTCGGTCCGCCCCCCAGGATCATCACCCGCTTGCGACCGGGCTCCTTGGCCGGTGTCTCGTCCTCTTGTTCGTAGGTCGAGTAGTAATACGGAGTGTAGGCTTCGAACTCCGCCGCGCAGGTATCCACCGATTTGAACGTGGCCACGATGCCACGCCGCTTGCGATCCGCGCGAATCGCGATCTCGTTCGTGCTCCAGATTGTCGCCAGTTGCCGATCGGAAAAACCGGCCTGCTTCACGCGACGGATCAGTTCGTCGCTGGCGCTCGCGGGACCATCGTGGTCGCGCAGTTGCCCTTCCAGCTCGACGATCTCATGCAGATGCTGTAGAAACCAGCGGTCGATGTGCGACAGCCGATGCACTTCTTCGATCGACATCCCACTCTTGAATGCGTAGCGGATGTACCACACCCGCTCGTCACCCGGCGTGGAAAGTTTGATGCGGATCTGGTCGTGATCGGGCTGCTCGTCGGTGCCCCACAGGTCCTTGTTGTCGCACCCGAATCCGAAGCTGCCGACTTCCAGCCCGCGCAGCGCCTTCTGGAACGACTCCTTGAACGTGCGGCCGATGGCCATCGTCTCGCCGACGCTCTTCATCTGCGTGGTCAGCGTTGGATCGGCCTCGGGAAACTTCTCGAACGCGAACCGCGGAATCTTGGTCACCACGTAGTCGATCGTCGGCTCGAAGCAGGCCTTCGTCTCGCGCGTGATGTCGTTCGGCAGCTCGTGCAGCCGATAGCCCACGGCCAGCTTGGCCGCGATCTTGGCGATCGGAAAACCCGTCGCCTTCGAGGCCAGCGCGCTCGAGCGGCTCACGCGCGGATTCATTTCAATCACGATCATCCGGCCATCCAGCGGATGGATCGCGAACTGAATGTTGGATCCGCCCGTCTCCACGCCGATCTCGCGAATCACGGCCAGCGAGGCGTCACGCATCCGCTGGTATTCTTTGTCCGTCAGCGTCTGGGCCGGCGCCACCGTGATCGAGTCCCCCGTGTGCACGCCCATCGGATCGAAGTTTTCGATCGAGCAGATGATCACGACGTTGTCGTCCACGTCGCGCATCACCTCCCTCTCGTACTCCTTCCAACCGATGATCGACTCTTCGATCAGGACCTCGGTCACGGGCGAAGACTCGAGCCCGCGCGTCACGAGGTTGTCGAACTCGCCGCGGTTGTAGGCGATCGCCGAGCCGCTGCCTCCCATCGTGAAGCTGGGGCGAATTACGCACGGCAAACCGATTTCGGCCAAGAGGGCCCTTGCCTCCTTCAGGTTGTGAACCGTATCGCCCCGGCACACCTCGAGGCCGATCTTCTCCATCGCCTGCTTGAAGCGCTGGCGATTCTCGGCCTTGTCGATCACGTCGGGATTCGCGCCGATCATCTCGACGCCGTACTTCTCCAGTACGCCATGCTTGGCCAGGTCCATCGCCAGGTTCAAGGCCGTCTGCCCGCCGAGCGTCGGGAGCACGGCGTCCGGCCGCTCGACCTCGATGATCTTGGCCACGACTTCCCAGGTGAGCGGCTCAATGTACGTCCGGTCGGCCATGCCCGGATCGGTCATGATCGTGGCCGGGTTGGAATTCACGAGCACGACCTCGTAGCCTTCTTCGCGAAGGGCTTTGCAAGCCTGGGTGCCTGAATAGTCGAACTCACAGGCCTGACCGATAACGATCGGGCCCGAGCCGATGATGAGAATCTTGTGCAAGTCGTCGCGGCGCGGCACGGTTTGGTTTACCTTCCCCTGGGACACGGTTGGCTGGAAGCGAGCGATTCGGGAGCCGTCACCTTTGGGCCCCGGTAATCTCTGGGTCACAAAGACTTAGGGCCGACTTTGGTTCCGGTCTAAAATCCCTCAAAATTACCATGATCGGGGGCGGATTATCAAGGGGCTGATTGCCGCGCGATCCTCTCAGCAGAACCTCCCGCGTCAGCGAGAGCCGACAAATAGCCAGAAGTTTGACCACGTGGGCGCCGAGACCTCTTGCTAGAATGACTTACAAAGGCTGCGCCACCGGATCGGCTTCAGGCTCCACCCCTCGGGGCAAAACGCCGGTTCGACGGAGTGGCCCAGCAAGCACCAGCAATCGCGATCAGGCGACTAGTTCAATCTCTTCGAGATGTGAACTTCACGGGTGGCTGGCAGGATCGATTCACCGCAACCGTTCAGGTTGCGCACGGAAGGACTCTCGATGCGACTACGGAATTCCGCGGACTATCGCACCCTGCTCTGGGTCGCGATGGCCGGGGCGCTGGTTTTTCTCCAGTTCAACTGGCCGCAAACGGTCCTCTACGTCTTGCCGTTCAGTTGCTACCTGGCGATCGCCTGCGGCACGATCGCCCACAACCACAATCACTGCCCCACGTTCGACAGCAAGCGGGCCAACAACGTGTTTGGGCACGTGCTGACGATCTTTTACGGCTACCCGACCATGATGTGGGTGCCGACTCACAATCTGAATCATCATCAGTTCGTCAATTGTCGCGGCGATGCGACGATCACCTGGCGCTACACGAACCGCCACAACCTGCTGATCGCTGCGAGCTACTTCTTCGTGTCGAGCTATTTCCAGCGGGAGCCGATCGAGCGCTATGTGCAGCGGGCCAAACAGTCGAATCCGAACCTTTACCGCCGCATTCTCTTTCAGTATGCCTTTTGGGGCGCGTTCTTCCTGGGCACGCTGCTCCTTTCCATCGCGCTGCACTTTCACGAGCGACTGGGATTCTTTGTCTGGTTCTTTTCACTGGTGGTGCCCGCGTTTTGCTCGGTCTCCGTGATCATGTTCTTCAACTACATCCAGCACGTGCACGCCGATGGCGGCAGCGAGCATGATCATTCACGCAATTTCACCAGCCAGCTCTTCAACTTTTGCTTCTTCAACAATGGTTATCACACGGCCCACCACGATCACCCGGGCCTGCATTGGAGCGAACTACCAGCCGCCCACGCCAAGATCGCACACACGATCGATCCCCGGCTGAACGAGCCTGGGCTCGCCTGGTACCTGGTCCGGCAGTACTTGCTGGCCCCGTTCATCCCGCATCTCGGCACAAGCCAGATCGGGCCCGAACCGGGCGGCGTGGAGATCGTGATCGTGACAAGCCCGAGCGACGACGTCTCGGAACCGACGCCCGCCGACGAAGCACCACAGCGATGGCGTGAGAGTTCTCCTTGGCCGCTTCATGAAGAATAAGGGCTCCGCAACTTGCTTCCATTGCAAGCCTGCTTCGCCTATTGCTTCACGTCCAACTTCTCCCGCACATCCGCCGGTGTCCGCGGATTCCGCTCCAGCACCATCTGCGTCCCCAGCTGATCCGGCTTCGCCGCTAGCTCGCGCAGCACGTCCGGCGGCGTGCTCGGGTTCGCCGCCAGCCGATTGTCGAGCTCATAGCCGGCCTGAATACCGTCGAAGTGCACGAGCTCCCGTAAACGCTCCGGCGATGTCTGCACATCGCTCGCGTCGGTGAGTGCCCGCGCGCCAACGTCGTACTGCCAGCTCGCCCAGCCGATCGCCACCACCCAGATTAGAAGCAAAGCAGCGCCGATCGTCCTCCCCCAGCGATACCGCCACAGCCGCAACATGATCGCCAGCGCGATCCCGCCGCCAATAAACCACAGCGTCGCTTTGAAGGCGCACAACACCCACCAGATCGCCATCTGCGCATCCGGTCCGTGCGCGCGCATCATGCCCACCTCCGCCAGCACGCGCATGCCCACCAGCAACAGCACGATCACCAATGCCCAGCCGCCCAGCCGCCGGCGTTCCAGGCCAAACAGCCGCGGCGAAGCCTTGGACCCCTGTGCGATCTCGTTCATGGCAAGACCTCTGAAGGTGAAGCTGCCCATGCATACCAGCACAGACAGCCGGGCGAATCTGGAGTCCTTAGTCGCCGCCCCAGACGGACGCGTCACAAGACGATTCTCGCCGTGACATCTGCTGTCACCAACGCGATCAAGACTTAGGATGTCGAAGTGGAGCTTCGGCCGCGGTACTACTTCGCCCACACGCCGACGATTGACTTCCCCACGGCGTGCCAAAGAAGCGGATCGACGAGCCGCGACGTTCGTACGAACAACCGATCCCACACGCGAATCTGCTGTTCGTTGGGATACGACTGTCGCAAGAGCAGCTTGTTCGCCGCCGACGCCAGCATCCCCACGCTGTCGAGATACTCCAGCTTCAATGGCTGATGCTCCGACAGCCCCCGAAACATCCGTTTGTCGTAGCGGCGGAAATGTCCGATCGCCAGATCGAACGGCGAATAGAAATAGTTATGCGCCGGACAAAGAACGCACAACCGGCCGCCCGGCCGCAGTCGCTCGAATGCTCGCGCGAACTCGGCCCGGTCGTCCTCGATATGCTCCAGCACGTCGATATAGACGATCGAGTCGAATGTTTCCCCGCGCGCGAGCGTCTCAAGCGTTCCCTGAATCAGTTCACACCGCTCAGGAATCGTCCCCACAGTTTGCTCGCGACGGAACTCGTCGCACAGCCGACCGTCCGGCTCGAGCGCCACGTAACGCGACAGCTCTGGTCGATTAAAGTAACTGGTGTTCGCGCCGATGCCCGCCCCAACCTCCAGGAGGTCGCCAGACAGGTAAGGTCGCAGCCGCGCAGCGACGTACCGCTTCCAGTTCTCGGCGAGCTTGAAGAGCCCCAGCTCTTCGCCGATGTAGTCGAGCTGTGCAGGCGTTTCGAGGGCGGCGGCCATGCACAAAGTTAGCTTGCCACCGGCAGCCACGATCCGGCGAAACCCGCTAGCGCGACCCACCCAGCCCGCACGACCGTCACCAGATTGCAAGGCCGCCCGGCGCCGCAGGTCTCTCAGCATGTGAGGCCGTCACCCAAACAACTCGCCGAGCACCCGCCCCTCGCTCAGCTTGTGCGGGCGGTTTTCGCGATCGTGGATCAAACTCTCCGGCGGAATGCCCAGCGCGTGATACATCGTGGCAATCACGTCCTCGGGAGCAACCGGATTGGTGCGCGGATAGGCCGCGTGCTTGTCGCTCGAGCCATACACTTGCCCGCCGCGAATGCCGCCGCCGGCCAGCACCACGCTTTGGCAAGCGCCCCAGTGATCGCGCCCCTGCTCCTTGTTGATCTGCGGCGTGCGGCCGAACTCGCCCATCATCACAACCATCGTCTCGTCGAGCAGGCCCCGCTGCTGCAAATCCTCCAGCAGCGCCGAGTACGCCAAGTCGAGCGGCGGCAAACAGTACTTCTCTTTCAGCATCTGGTAGCCGGTCACGCCGCCCAGCGAACCGGTGCCGCCGTGGTTGTCCCACACGTTCGCCACATTGCCGTCGGGACAGATATACGACCACACGACCGTCACCAGCCGCACGCCCGACTCGACCAGCCGCCGCGCGAGCAGAAAGCTCTCGCCGTACTCATTGCGGCCATAGCGATCGCGCAGCTTGCCGCTTTCCTTCGCCAGATCGAACGCCCCGCGCGACTCGGGCGAGGTGAGCATCCGAAACGCCTGCTCGCGAAACTGCTCGAGCCCCGCCACGCCGCGCTGCGGACCCTTGGCTTGCACCAGCCGGTCGTAATCCTCCATCAGCTTCAAGAGGCCGAACCGCGCTTGCAGCCGCGTGGAGTCGATTCCATCCAGCAGATCAAGACTATGCGGCGCGGCCTTGTTCACTTCGCCCGGCGGCTTGAGTTCCATCGGATCGTGCTTCGCGCCGAGAAAGCCGGCATAGGTGCCGGTATAGATGACGCCGTCGTGGCCGATCGGCGAAGGGATCGTCACGCTCGCCGGCAGCGCGCCCGGCGGACTGAACTTCGACACCACGGCGCCCGGTGTGGGAAAGTCGTTCCGATTGCGCTGGTTCCGCGGCACGGCCAGTGTATTGTTGATCTTGCCGGTCAGCGTGTGATAGACGCCCACCTCGTGCACATTGCTGGGGTGCGTGTACGAGCGGATGATCGCCATCTTGTCGGTCTGCTTCGCCATCTGCGGAAGCTGATCGCAGATCTGAATCCCCGGCACCACCGTGTCGATCGGCCCGAACTGGCTGCGGATGCCTTCAGGTGCATCCGGCTTCATGTCGAACATGTCCTGCTGCGGCGGCCCACCCCACAGATACAGCAGGATGCAGCTTTTCGCTTTCGGCTGCAGCGCCGTCGAAGCGAGCGCGGACTCGGCCTGCAGCAAGTTCGGCAGCGCCAAGGCGCCGAGGCCGGCCTGCCCAAGGCGGATCATGGCATCGCGACGATGAAGCCGGCGAGCGTGTAGCATGCCTTGAAACTCCGAGCGCACGAGAGAATCGCCTCAACGCATCAACCGCGGCTTATCTTAGCACAGCGACCAGACCCAGCAAAGCATTTCGCCCGGTCCCTCAGAATCGAGCGGAGCTGCCTCGTTGCTATGCCGCCAGCGGATCGCGACAATGGCGGTGCTCCAACTCTGAACTTCGATATTCGCGCCGTCGCGCTTTCCACTTACTACGAACCACCAGCGACCAACCATGGCACTCACCAACCGCAAATTCACGCTCGCCGCTCGTCCTGTCGGCATGCCCAAAGAATCCGACTTCAAACTCGTCGAGACGCCGGTCCCCGCACCGAACGCCGGCGAGATGATCGTCAAGTCGCTCTATATCTCGGTCGATCCTTACATGCGCGGCCGGATGAACGACGCCAAGAGCTATGCCGCCCCGGTCGAGATCGGCGGTGTGATGGTCGGTGGCGTAGTGGGCGAAGTAATCGAATCGAACAACGCCAAGTTCAAGCCCGGCGACATCGTTCAAAGCGAATTCGGCTGGCAGGAGTACGCCCTCAGCAATGGCCAGGGCGTGCGCAAGGTCGATCCCTCGATCGCGCCGATCTCGACCGCCATCGGCATCCTTGGCATGCCCGGCCTCACCGCCTACTTCGGCCTGCTCGAGATCGGCCAGCCCAAGGCCGGTGAGACCGTCGTCATCTCAGGCGCGGCCGGCGCGGTCGGCATGGCCGTCGGCCAGATCGCCAAGCTCAAGGGTTGTCGCGTCATCGGCATCGCCGGCACCGACGAAAAGGTGAAGTACCTTATCGACGAGCTCGGCTTCGACGGCGCCTTCAACTACAAGACCACCAAGAACTATGTCGAGGAGCTCAAGAGGCTCTGTCCCAAGGGGATCGACGTCTACTTCGACACCGTCGGCGGCGCGATCACCGACGCGGTGATTCCGCTGCTCAACGTCAAAGGCCGCATGTCCATCTGCGGACAGATCTCGCAGTACAACATCGAAAAGCCCGAGATGGGCCCGCGCTGGCTGTGGGCGATGATCGTCAAGCAGGCCCGCGTAGAGGGCTTCCTGGTATTCCAGTTCTTCGAGAAGTTCGGACCCGCCGTGGCCGAGATGGCCGGCTGGATCAAAGAGGGCAAGCTGAAGTATCGCGAGGACATTGTCGAGGGGTTCGAAAACCTGCCTCGCGCGTTCATCGGCATGCTCCAGGGCGACAACACCGGCAAGCGGCTGGTGAAAGTGGCCGAGCCGAGCAAATAACACCATAATTCAGCCCCGGCCTCTGGCCGCGGGTTGGTTGTGGCCAGGGGCTGGTTCGTGCGCTTGACCCTTGCACGGTGCGCGCTAGGATGGCGGTACGAGGGCCGCACTGGGGCGCGGCGACCTCGTACGCGCGGCAATCTCGACCAATAGGCTTCGCGATGGCTACTGCCACTTCCGCCGACTCGCGCGCAGGCTTGCGTCAGCAAGGCTCTCCCTGGAATCTCGCGTCCGAAACTGTCGCCTCCTGGTGGAACGACGAGTGCATGCGGCTCAGCGCGGCGCTTGCCTACTACGCCGTCTTCGCCCTCTCGCCGGTCCTGATTCTGGCCGTGCTCGTGGTGGGACTGGTCTATGGGGCGGATGCCGCCCAGGGCCGCGTGGCGGATGAATTGCAATCTGTGATGACGCCCGACGCGGCCCAATCCGTGCAGAAGCTGATCGCCGAGACCCACGCTGGCGGTGGCGGCTGGTGGACCTTTGTGTCCCTGGCCGTGGCCCTGTTTGCGGCGTCGGCCGCCTTTGGCGAACTGCGGATGGGGCTCAACAAGGTCTGGCGGGTTCGCCCCAAGCCTTCGGCCAACTGGTGGCATGCCGTGCAGAATCGACTGCTCGCGTTCGGCCTGGTCGTCCTCGTAGGCACTATGTTTCTCGCCCTGATGGTGCTCACCTCGGCCACGCAGGCCGCCTGGGGCTGGCTCGAAAGCTACCTGCCGTTTTCCAGTTCCGCCGCCGGTTGGATCAACTACGCCGTGACGCTCGTCCTGCTCACGCTGCTGTTTGCACTGGTCTTCCGCTTTCTGCCCGACGCGGTGATCGCCTGGCGCGATGTCTGGCTGGGGGCATTCGTCACTTCCATCCTGTTCGGCATCGGCAACGCCGCCCTCAGCATCTACTTCCGCTATAGCGCCGTCGGCTCGGCCTACGGCGCCGCCGGCTCGCTCGTGATCTTCATGCTCTGGGCCTACTACTCCGCGGTGATCATGTACTTCGGCGCGGAGTTCACCCAGGTCTATGCTCGGATGTACGGCTCGAAAATCGAACCGGAAGGGCACGCCGAGGTGGTGAGTGGAGGTGAATCGCTAGCACGCTAAGCGGCCAAGCATCGTCTACTCGCCGAAGAGTTCGTTGCGAGTCGCATTCCCGCGTGACGCGTGCCGGATACAGAGGATACGAACAGTATCACCATCGCTCTTAAACAGCGCACGCCGCATACTTTACCGTATAACAACTGCCGAATCTCGACGCCGTAGACATCCGATTCGGGTGCCCGAGAGTAACGCTCCGGAAACGTCTTCAGGCTTTCTAGTGCTTTAACAAATTGACTGAACCAGCGGGTAGCCGTTTCTGGAGAGTGCTGTGCGACATAGTTGAATTGTTGCTCAAGATCACTGAGCGCACGCCGTTGGAAGACGAGGCGATACTTCATGCGTCTTCTGGAATGTTGTACCGCAGACGGAGATCACGGATTGCCTCATCGAACGGGATTTCGTCGCCGCGCTCAATAGAATCCAGCCCTTCGCGAATCGCAGCATGCGTCTCGGCCTCTTCCCGCAGCAAGTCCACGGCGTGATTCAGGGCCTGATGACGGTCTGGAAAGATCCCGCCAGCCACAAGCTGTTCAATGACCGCATCTCGATCCGGAGATAATTCACTGGCCATAGCATTTCGCCCTCGGCTTCTATGCTAGCCCGCCAAGGTGCGGCAGGTCAATTTCAGACCAACTAACCGGTCAAGCCACTCCCCGTCCTGCGGTCAAAAATAGGGCACAATTTCGACCCAGCCCGGGGACTCGCCGCGACCGCACCCACGCGTATGATGAAGGGATGGAACTCGCCGCCGAAACGCCGCTCGTCGATACCCTCTTCGATCCCGTCGTCGCCGAGTGGTTCCGTCACAAATTCGGCGAGCCCACCGATCCCCAGCAGCGCGGCTGGCCCGAAATCGCCGCCGGCCGCAACACCCTGATCGCCGCCCCCACCGGCTCAGGCAAAACTCTCAGCGCGTTCATGGTCTGTCTCGACCGGCTGGTTCGCCGCTGGCGCGAAGGAACGCTCGAAGATCGCACGTACGTCGTTTACGTCTCGCCGCTCAAGGCGCTCAGCAACGACATCAACCGCAATCTCGAAGAACCGCTCGCCGAGCTGAGCGCGCAGTTCGCCGCAGCCGGCGAAGGCTCGCTGCCGATCCGGGCCGGGGTCCGCACCGGAGACACGCCGGCCAGCGAGCGGGCCAAGATGCTCCGCACCCCGCCACACATCCTGGTCACCACGCCCGAGTCGCTGTACCTGCTGCTCACCTCGGCCAAGAGCCGGGAACTCTTGCGCGGCGTGGAAACTGTGATCATCGACGAAATCCACGCCCTGGTGCGCGACAAGCGCGGCAGCCACCTGGCAATCACGCTCGAGCGGCTCGCAGCACTGTGCGAAAAGCCGCCCGTGCGGATCGGTCTCTCCGCAACGCAGCGCCCGATCGAAAACATCGCCCGCTTCCTGGTCGGCGCCGAACAAGTGAACGCAGCCGGCGAGGCCGACTGCGCGATCATCGACGGCGGCCACGCTCGCCAGCTCGACATCGCGGTCGAGGTGCCCGAGAGCGAACTCTCCGCCGTCTGCTCGAACGAACAATGGGCCGAGATCTATACCCGGCTCGTCGAGCTCGTCAGCCAGCACCGCAGCACGCTGATCTTCGTCAACACCCGCCGGCTGGCCGAGCGCGTCTCGCATCATCTGCGCGAGATCCTCGGCGAAGCCGTCGTCGCGGCACACCACGGCAGCCTGTCGAAAGAGATCCGCCAATCGGCCGAAGTCCGCCTCAAGAACGGCGAGCTCCGCGCGATCGTCGCCACGGCCTCGCTCGAGATGGGCATCGACATCGGCTACATCGACCTGGTGTGCCAGATCGGCTCGACCGGCAGCATAGCCAACTTCCTGCAGCGTGTCGGCCGCGCCGGCCACTCGCTGCGCAAGATCCCCAAGGGCCGGCTCTTCCCGCTCACGCGCGACGAGCTGCTCGAGTCGTTCGCCCTGGTCCGCGCCGTGCGGAAGGGACACCTCGATGCGATCGTGATGCCCGAGCAACCCCTCGACATTCTCGCCCAGCAGATCATCGCCGAGGTCTCGTGCGAGGAAGCCAGCGAAGACGACATCTACAACCTGATGCGGCGCGCCTGGCCTTACCGAAATCTCTCGCGCGAAGACCACGACGCGATCGTGCACCTCGTGAGCGAGGGCGTCGCCCGCGGCTCGAAACGAGGCGCGTACCTGCATCGCGATGCGATCAACAGCCGCCTGCGTGCTCGCCGCGGCGCACGCATCGCAGCGCTCACTTCCGGCGGCGCCATTCCCGAGATGGCCCTGTATCGCGTCGTGGCCGAGCCGGACAATACTTTCGTCGGCACCGTCGACGAAGACTTCGCGATCGAGAGCATGTCGGGCGATGTGTTCCTCCTGGGCAATACCTCCTGGCGCGTGCTCAACGTTCGCGGCGGTGAAGTCCGCGTTCGCGATGCCGAGGGCGCGCCCCCCAGCATCCCATTCTGGCTTGGCGAGCGCCCCGGCCGGACGCCGGAACTCTCCGAAGAACTCTCAAAGCTCCGGCACGATTTGGCGATTCCGTTCACGCAAACATCCGCGCCAACAAATCGCGAAGCCGCCGCACTTGCCCCCGACTGGATCGAGCGCGAATGCGGCGCGAGCGAGTGGGCCGCCCAACAGGCCCGGGCATATGTCGAAACCCAGATCGCCGCGGTCGGCATGGTACCCACCGGCCAGCAGATCCTGTTTGAACGCTTCTTCGACGAGTCGGGCGGAATGCAACTGGTCATTCACGCCCCGCTCGGCGCCCGGGTCAATCGGGCCTGGGGCCTCTCGCTTCGCAAGCGGTTCTGCCGCAGCTTCGACTTCGAGCTGCAAGCCGCGGCCGACGACGGCGGCATCGTTCTCTCACTTGGCCCCCAGCACAGCGTGCCGATCGAAGCCCTGTTCAAGATGCTCAGCGCCGAGAACGTCAAGTACCTGCTCGAACAGGCGCTGCTCGCGGTCCCGATGTTCCAGGTCCGCTGGCGATGGAACCTCACCCGCTCGCTCGCGGTGCTCCGGCAGCAAGGCGGCAAACGCGTTCCACCGCACATGCTCCGCTTCCGCAGCGACGATTTGCTTGCGTCCGTGTTTCCCGAAACGGTCGGCTGCCTTGAGAATCATCACGGCGACGTCGAGATCCCCAACCATCCGCTCGTCCGCCAGACGATGCACGACTGCCTGACCGAGGCAATGGATATCAATGCCCTGATCGACGTGATGGGCCGCGTGCGTGACGGCGAGATCACATTCGTCGGCCGCGACACGCGCGAGCCATCGCCCTTCAGCTATGAACTGCTGAACGCCGCGCCGTATGCCTTCCTCGATGGCGCCCCGCTGGAAGAACGCCGGGTGCGCGCGGTGCAAACCCGCCGCACGCTCTCGCCCGACGACATGCGAGATCTCGCCAAGCTCGACGCGGCCGCCGTCTCGCAAGTCCGCGCCGAAGCCTGGCCGCTGGTCCGCAGCGCTGACGAACTGCACGATGCGCTGACCAGTCTGGTCACGATCGATGCCCTGGATATCAAACGCAGCGAAGCCGTTTCCTGGCAGTCGTGGCTTGCCTCGCTCGCCAAGGCGAAGCGGGCCACACAAGTCATTGCGATCACTCCCGGCGGCGCGCGAACTTTCTGGACCACATCCGAGAACTGGCCGATCCTCCGCGCTGCGTATCTCGGCGCTACCTGCGATCCGCCGGTCGTGCTGCCGGAAAAGCTCGAACGCGAGGTCACGAGCGCCGACGCCGCCGTTGCACTCGTGAAAGGTCGCGTCGAGCACACCGGTCCCACCACCGCCGCCGAGCTGGCCGAGTACTTGGGTCTCGACGAAGGACTCGTGTTCGCCTCGCTCGAAGCGCTCGAGGGTCACGGCTCGGTGCTCCGTGGCAATTTCATCGAACCGGCAAATTCGGCCGAAGCGCCGCCTGTTGGCTGGTGCGATCGCCGCCTGCTGGCTCGCATCCATCGCCTGACGCTCACCGGACTGCGGCAGCAGATCCAAGCCGTCGAGCCGCGCCACTACCTGCACTTCCTGACGAAGTTCCATCACCTTACGTCCGAGAATCATTGGGGTGGCGCGGTCGGCGTGCGCGAAGCGATCGGCCAACTGCAAGGTTTCGAGCTGCCGGCCGGCGCCTGGGAACATCGCATCCTCGCCCCGCGCGTCAGCGAGTACGACCCGCAGTGGCTCGATCAGCTCTTCATGTCGGGCGAAGCCGTTTGGGGCCGGCTCAACCCGCCGCGACGCGAAGAGGACGAACGCCCCAGCATGGCCGCGCTCACCCGCACGATGCCGCTTTCGCTGCTGCTGCGCGAAGAGCTCTCCGGCCTGCTCACCAGCGAACACGAAGCCGCGCCTGTGCCGCTTCGCTCGACGGCCGAAGCAGCACTCGCCGCGCTCAAGGCCCACGGCGCGCTCTTCTTTGGCGAGCTCAAGGTCATCTCTGGCACGCTTCCCTCGCAGCTTGAAGAGACGCTCCGCGAACTTTCTGCGGCGGGCCTGGTGACCTCGGATACGTTCGCCGCGGTGCGAAAGATTGTCGACGAACGCAAATCGGCCAGCCGCGCGCGTCAGAAGTCGCGCGGCCCGATGCACACTTCCACGACGCCGGTCGGTCGCTGGTCATTGTTCCCTGGTCCGCTCACGGCCGCCACGCGCGAAGCCTACCTCGAAGCCTGGGCGCGCCAGCTTCTCAAACGCTGGGGAGTCCTGTTCCGCGACGTGCTGATTCGCGAAGTGAACGCCCCGCGCTGGCAGGATCTCTTGCCCGTGCTGCGGCTCTTAGAGCTGCGCGGCGAAGTCCGCGGCGGGCGGTTCGTCAGCGGCGTGGCGGGCGAACAGTATGCCCTTCCCTCGGCAGTCGACGCCCTGCGTGAAGCGCGACGCGAACTCGAAGACGCGCCGCCGCAAGAAAGGCAGCCGCAGGATTGGATCGTGATCTCCGCGGCCGATCCGATCAACCTGTTCG
>JBGSKX010000156.1:0-3326 GCA_041741015.1 Pirellulales bacterium | reverse complement strand
GCACCAGAGGTGCCGGGCTCGAGGCCGGTGGTTCCTGCTTGACGCCGCAGCCGGCGCAAATCGCCACCGGGGCAATCAACAGTGCGCAGACGGCAAGGGCGGAACGATCCATCGCGTGTGCCTAAGCTTCCTCCGTGACGTTTGCGCCGCAAGACTCCGTTATGCGGCGCGTAAGTTATTTCACCGATCGACCGGCCGCGCTTAGCGCCCCTAGCAAATTCGCGCTAGTGCAAGCATCCGTTATGCGAGCTGCCTGTCTCATCCGTCAAAGAGCGCGCGTGCCGAACCGACTCGCCCGCACGAGCGCGCTTCGTCGGTGTTTCCGGTCTCAAGGGAATCGCCGGAGCATCCGGCAAATTGAGATCAGCCCGTTGCGAGTGAGCCGGCTACGATTCCCGAGGCCGATCGCGGGCCAGTAGATGCCGCAGATGAGTCTCCACGCAGCCGGCCAGGATGCCCGTGTTGTAACCACCTTCGAGAATGCTCACCACGCGGCCGCCGGCAAACTCGTCGGCCACATCCAGCACGGCGTCGGTCAGGGCGGCAAAGTCTTCCGTTTCCAGCCCCAGCGAGCCGATCGGATCCTCCGCATGCGCGTCAAAACCGGCACTGACGAGCACCAACTCCGGCTTCATGTGCCCGGCAATTTTCTCCAAGTTCAACCGAAACCGGTCGAGGTAACGTTCGCGCGAAATCCCAAATTCGAGCGGCAGGTTGAGCTTCGTGCCCAGCGCGTCCCCCGTCCCCGTTTCGTCGGCCCGCCCCGTGCCTGGATAGAATGGCCAGCGATGCACCGAGAAAAACCCGACTTGTGAGTCGGTCCAGGTCTGTGCCTGGGTGCCATTGCCGTGATGCACGTCCCAATCCACGATGAGCACTCGGTTGAGGTCGAACTCGCAGATCGCCGTTCGCGCAGCCAGGGCGATGTTATTAAACAGGCAAAAGCCCATCGGCGAATCGGCCAGAGCGTGGTGCCCCGGCGGTCGGACCAGACACAGGGCCTTCTTTTCCGGTCCCGCGATTACCCGGGCCGCTGCGTCGCACGCCGCCCCAGCAGCCAACAGGGCCACCTCGTACGAGCGGTCGCTGCAGACGGTGTCCTCCTCGATGTGCCCGCCGCCGGCCGCGCAGAATTGCCGGACCACATCGGCATAGGCCAGCTTGTGTACCCGCTCCAGGCGCTCCGGCGAGACCGGATTCGACTCCGGACGCGTGCATTCTTGATCCAGCCCCGTCCGCTCAAGCTGACGGGTTATGGCCATCAGTCGCTCAGGCCGCTCCGGATGGCTGCCGGTTCGATGCTCAAGAAAGGCTGGATCGGTATAAAGCAGAGTCATTGCGTTAATTTGCGAGGTTTAACGTCGCCCAGAATCGCCCGAACGCTAGCAGCCCTTGACAGATAGGCTGCCATGCGAACCGGCCAAACTTGACAGATTCTAGCGGGTGGTGGTACCCTGGAGGTAGGAATTTTTAGAACCCCAAGCCACATTTCAGTTTGCGCCGACCTGGCGCCCTGGGGTTTGCTTCGCCGCAGAGGTTCACCGGATCGATGTCTCGTCGAGTATTGCGCAACACCGGTCGGAAATTTTCGCTTGTGGGTCTGATTGGGACCTTCGCGCTGGCATGTTCGCTGGAAAGCGCGGTCGCGGCCCCCAAGGACGACGTTCGCAAGATCATTAGTGCCCCCGGCACGCCCAGCGAGGCGGATAAGAAGACGATCACCTCGTACATGGATCCCTTCTTCCGTAGCTTCCTTAAGCCTGTCGACGGGATGACCGTCCCGAACTTGCGCAAGGAATACGGCAACATCGTCAGCCGCGTCGGCAAGACTCCCGGTCACGACTTTCTGAATGCGACCGCTTACAAGTATGCAAACGCGATCGTCACCAATAAGCAATTCTCGACTGCTGCCAAATACAACGCGATGCTCATGCTGGCGGACTTGAACGAGAGCGACGTGCCAGGGGCGATCAAGCCGCATCGCGAAGCACTAATGACGCTCGGCCGAACCTTGGCTGCTCCCAACTCCGATGCGGATTACCTGAAAGCCGCGGCCTTGATTGGCATCACTCGACTGGCTGAAGAAAAGGCCCTGCCGCCGAACATCGTTGCTCCGCTGTCGGGTTTGTTGCTCAAGATCCTGGCTGAGCCCGAACCCCCGGCAGGCCGCACCGACTCGGCCCACAACTTCATGCGCCGCAGCGCCGCCCGCGCATTGGCCGCCATTGGCAGCCCGGGACCGAACAATGAGGTCGTACTGGAGATGCGTAAGATCATGGACGATCCGAACGCCAAGCTAACGATGCGTTGCGAAATGGTTCAGTTCCTCTCTCAAATCACCTTCCCGGCCGAGTCCAAAATCGATCTCCAAGAGTTGGCAAACCTCATCGGTCATCAGACCGTCGACATTTGCGACCAGGAACTCCTGCGGGCCGAAGAAGAAAAACGAGAGCCGTCGCGGCGGATATTGATGTACGCCCTGAGAACCGCGGACGCGGGCCTGAGCAATCTAAAGAGCCCCGAGGCCGCGGCCTTCGTCTCGAAGCTTCGCAACAAGATTCAGCAATTGCTCAACCAGCTCGACGATGTGACAAAGGTGCCCGACGGCAAGATCGTAGAGATTATGGTCCCGGAACTCGAAGCGATCCGCGAACTCCTGAAAGCCAGGCCGGAACCCGCGCCCTCGGCAGTACCAGCCGCCTCGGCAACGGCAGCCAGACCCGCGAACTGATTTCGAACATAATGCGACCGTTCAGGATGAACGCTCGCGAACTACGACAATTCAACAACACTCTCCGAATGGCAAAAGGATTTGCCCATGGTCATGCCCTCAGGATGGGTCAAGCGTCCGGCGTTCGCCGCAAGCGCTCTACTGACAGTTGTCGCGCTCACGCTCGTGGGCTGCCGCACCAATCCCACGAATCCCTTTCTCGAAGCGGACGCGGGCTACGACTACCCCGACAACTCCGGCGATCCGCTGGCGGCGTCCCTCAACAAGTTAAAGAATCGCACCAAGGACCTGAAGGATTCCGCGGCGCAGACCGCCGACAGCGCGCAGCAACTGCGCGACGTCGCGACGGCGATCGCCTCGGACACCGCCAGCGATGTTCGCCAGGTGGCCGCGGCTTCGCTCGAAGACGCCAAGGCCCAAGGCAAACAGCTCGCGCACGATGCGGCCATGGGCGCGACAGAGTCGGCCAAAGCTGCCGCGAATGGAGCCCAACTCGAAGCGATCAACTCGCTTGAAGAATTGCCGCTCGAACAGGCGGGCCCCGTGCTGTTGGTCGCCATGTCGCGTGGCACACCGGCCATGCAAAAGGCCGCGG
>JBGSKX010000155.1:0-5241 GCA_041741015.1 Pirellulales bacterium | reverse complement strand
GTGTGCTCTTCCGATCTCGTCGCCGGAGCGGGAACGGTCCGATAGGCACCGCCGCTCGAGCCACCGCTGCTGCCGCCGCTCGAGCCACCGCTCGAACCGTAGGAAGTGTAATAACCACCGCTGCTGCCCCAGCTACCGCCGCTCGAGCCCCAGCTTCCACCGCTGCTGCCCCAACGACCGCCGCTCGAGCCGCCGTAGTAGTAACCGCCGCTGGATCCCCAGCTGCCGCCGCTCGAGCCCCAGCTACCACCGCTGGAACCCCACGAACCGCCGCTGGATCCCCAACGATGACGGTGATGGAATGCGTCAGCCTCTTGGGCAAACACGCCCAGGGCCATAATTACCGCCAGGGCCTTAAGTCCTGTACGCAACATAATTTTGAGCTCCCCTCAAACCTTGGGTCTTACCGGCTTGCCCTACCCTCCAAACGGGGGCTAACAAGGCTCAAGCCATTGAAAACATACCAACCCTAGCACGGAATACAAGAAAGCTGCGTAATTTTTGCCGGTTGACTGAAGTGCGATAAGTGGAAGTTCTGCATAGGATTAAGAAAGTTTAACGCCGCTGGCAACGATTGCTGCTGCAAGCTGGCTGAAGGCTACCAGCAGCGCCGATTTTACCGGCTGAACCGGTCTCGGGAAGCATGCCGTCGGGCCCTATAATCCCACCCCGCCGCTTGGGCGAATTTCTCCACCGACCGCATCCGGTGTGCATATGCACCCTCAAGCCTGGATCCGCGCCTCCTTCCTTCGACGACTCCCCTGGGAGGTCGTCGCTCTGGCCGCCCTCCTGGTGTTCGTTGGTCTGGCGGCCATCGCTCGGGCTGAAACCCTCTCGGGCAGCTCCGGCCGGCACCTCACTCGGCAGCTCGCCTGGGCCGTGGTTTGCATCCTGGCCATGTTCGCCGCGAGCCTGCCGAATTACCGCCGGCTGATGCGCTACAGCTACCTGGCCCTGCTTGCCGCGCTGGTGCTGCTCGTCGCCGTGTTCTGGTTTCCCGAGATCAATGGCGCCCGGCGGTGGATTCGTCTGGGACCGGTGGGCCTGCAGCCATCTGAGTTTGCCAAGCTGGCCTGCGTGGTAGCGCTCGCCCGGTATCTGATGTACCGCGAAAGTTATCGCCGGCTGCTGGGGCTATGCGTACCGCTGGCCTTGGTGATGGTTCCACTGCTGCTGGTGCTCAAGGAGCCTGATCTCGGCACGGCGCTCGTGTTTCTGCCGGTGATGTTCGCGATGCTGTTCGCCGCGGGCGCGCGCAAGCGGCACCTGGCGCTCTTGGTTGCGATCGCCGTGGCGCTGTCGCCGGTCGTATGGTCGCAGATGAGCCGCGAACAGAAGTCGCGCGTCACGGCGCTCGCCGAACAGACCGGCCCAGGCGAAAGTCCGACCGACGATGGCTATCACTTGCATCAGGCCAAGTTACAGCTTGCGCTCGGCGGCTGGACGGGCAGCGTGCTCGATTCACAGGCGATCGATGACTTCTGCTTTGTGCCCGAGCCGCATACCGATTCGATCGCGATCGTGCTCGGCGAGCGATTTGGAATCGTCGGCTGGACTGTGATGCTGTCGTTGTTCCTGCTGCTGGCTTGGCGAATCCTGGCGATCGCCGAACACACGCGTGAGCCGTTCGGCCGCCTGGTGGCCGTGGGCATCGCGGCGCTGATCGGCACGCAGGTGGTGATCAACACGGCGATGTTTGTCGGCCTCTTGCCGATCACGGGTCTCGCCCTGCCGCTGCTAAGCTATGGCGGCTCGAGCATGCTGGCCAACGCGCTGGCCCTCGGCCTCGTCCTCAACATCGCCATGCGCCCCGGCTACGAAGTGACGAACGAACCGTTCCGGTTTGTGGATTGAGTGTCAGGACGGCTCTGGGTGTTGCATGTGGCTCTCCCCCTGCCAGAGTGGAATCGGGTTTCTGGGCGGGTTAGAATTGGCGGACCCTTTTGACTACCCTCGGAGATGTCTGCATGTCTCAGTTGCTTTCCGCTTCCGCCCTCTTGCTATTTGTTACCGCAACCACGCTGGGCAACGTCGTTTCGCTGCCGGCACACTTCAGCGGCACGCAAGGAACAGGCGGTATCTACTATGAAGCCATTGGCGACAGTCGGTCTACGAACATTCTTCACCCTGGAGCCGGCGTGACTTCAATGGAATTCAATCCGGCATTTGTTTTCTCGGGTGACACAGCGCGGCCGACCTATCGGGTTCCGCAGTCGTTCCCTTTCATACAGAACCACATTGGTGGTGACTATCTGCTCATGCATCCGGGAACGGGCGGTGCCAATTTTGGCACAGGGACTTCAAACATCGGCGCGTCGGTTCGCTTCCAGGCCGCAGCGGATGGCTGGTACAACGCGAATGGAACTTTCGCTTGGCAGAACGGTCTTTCCGGCAATGGCGTGGACGTACTCGTGGCCAAACAGGACGACATCGACACGCCCTTGTTTGCAACGACCATTTCAATAGCTCCAGTGCCACCAGACCCGTTCGCGGGCGCTGCCATCGCTCCGTTTAATCTGAATGTTTACTTGGCCGCGGGCGAGTCGCTGCGATTCATTGTCTTTGCCGATGCGCAGGGACAAGATGGCACGTACGACGGGACTGCCCTACGGCTAAGTATTCAGGAGGTTCCTGAGCCCTCGAGCTATATTCTCGGTGTAATCGCGCTGTCGAGTCTGTTAGCAATCAGACTGCGGAGATAGATCGCTCATCACGCTCGCAAGCGAAGTCATCTGCCAGAGAGCCGGGAATCTTGGCCAGAGCTTGGTGGACCTGTTCCAGAGTTACCGTGGCGTCGGCGACTGCCGCGACTTCCGCTTGATAATCATCCTCCGCCTCGGCAGGCGTCTCCATCGCGCGGACGATCGCCACCTCCACTCGCTCCTGTTCATTCAGGTCGAGCGGCTCAAGTGGCCGGAGCTTGCCGGATTCAAAGATGGCGGGGATGAACTTCGATTCCATGTAAACATTATACCTCGTCCGGGGAGGCTCGGTCCACATTGGTCCGCCGTAACCACTACTTCGCCGCTTCGATCCGCAGGCCATCCACCGCCAGTTCTCCGGTGGCGCCGTTGAGGCCGACGCGCACTACGGCCTCGCGCGCTTTGACCGGAACGCTGACGGTCTCTTTGACTAGCCGCCAGTCGAACGTCCCCAGCCACGGCCGCAGGTAACGGTAGCCCGCCTCGTTGCGGTTGTCGTCGTAAAACACGATCGCCACCGTGGCCTGGTCGAACTCGGCGGGGCCGGGCCGAACGTTCTCGCCGCGCACCCAAACCGAAATGTCGAGCCGACGCACCTCGCGGCCATCGACGGCCATGCCTTGCAAAGCCTGCGCAGGCCGGCCGGGCTCGGTGTTTTTGAACACCGCGAACTGGTCCCCCTCAGGTGCTTCGGTCGCTTCGACCAGTTCTAATTGGCGCTGATAGTGCCAACTGCTTGCGCGCCGCTCCGGCTCGTCGCTGGCGGCGCTGCCAGCGGGAGCTGTCACCGGTTCGGTGGCCACTTCTTCAAACCCGCCATTGGCGATCGATGGTTTGTTCGGGTCAGGCTTCACGACGCGGCTCTTCTCAGCCTCGCCGGTCATCGGCACGAACAGCGTCGGCAGCGAGCCGATCTTTTCGAGCTGGCCGTCCTTCTTCTCGAACAGGTAGAGCATCTGCTGGTAGCGCTCGCCGACGGGCACGATCATCCGGCCCCCTTCGCGCAGTTGATCCACCAGCGGCTGCGGCACTTTCTCGGGCGAACAGGTAACGATGATCTTGTCGAACGGCGCATGCTCGGGCCAGCCCTTGTAGCCGTCGCCGATCAGCGGATGGACGTTCTTATAGTTCAGCCGCTTGAGCGTGCGCGCAGCGCGCTGGCCCAGCGGCTTGACGATCTCGATCGTGTAAACCTGATCGACGAGCGGACTGAGGATCGCCGCCTGGTAACCGCTGCCGGTGCCGATCTCCAACACCTTGTCGGTCGGCTGCGGATCGAGTTGTTCGGTCATGTAAGCCACGACGAACGGCGGCGAAATGGTCTGACCATTACCAATCGGCAGGGCCATGTCGTAGTAGGCCTGGCCGCGCTGGTTGAGGGCGACGAACTCATGGCGCGGCGTCGTGCGAGCCGATTCGATCACCCGCGGGTTCTTGATCCCGGCGGCGACGAGCGACTCGTCAACCATCTTGTTGCGCTGCGTGTCGAACTCATTGGCGAGCGATCCTGTCGCCAGCAGCAGGGCCAGCAGCCCGCAACAGCCGGCGCACAAACGTGCTCGCGACACTTCACGGAAGATCATGTTCACCTTTCACCTCAGCCGGCCGGATCGGACTTTGCATCGCCTGTGGATCACTTGAGGAGAGCCGAAACTCGTTTCGCGATAAGTCAACGGTTACACGGAATCGCTTGAGCAAATCGTGCCCCAGCATCAGGTCCACCACGTCGAGCCGGTCGAGCTCCTTGGGAAGCGTATCGACGACCGGCCAGTCGGCAATCGATCGTCCGCCGAGCTCGATCGGCGGCAGCGTCAGGTCTTTCTTCTTGAAGCGGAACACCATGCCGGAGTGCGCGCCCGCAAGCTGCGGAATCTCGCGCCGTCCCCAGCGATAGGAAATATAGGTTCCACTGCGGTCGCCGGTGTCGATCAGCACGCGGAGCGGGGTTCCGCCGGCTCCAGTGCCTTCGGCCAGCGGCAACCGCGAAAACGTCCAGACGGGAATTCGCCACTCGGTGGACGCGGTTTCGTCGGTGGTCGTTACGCTGGCGGAGGCCGGCTCGATCGTGACGCGCCGCTGCGGGTAGTCGAGCGTCACCCGCAGGTGATACAAGATGTCGGCCCCCATCGACATCGAGCCATCCGCCGCGGTGAGCGCCGGAGAGTCCCCCACCAGCACGGGCACATTGCGGATCGTGAGCGAACCGAGTTCGAGTTTTTCGATCAGTCCGGCCTCGGCGGTCGCACTGGCGAACCCCGCGAGTTCGATGTCTCCATGCTGGACGCGAACGCCCGCAGCTTCAGCCGCTGCCCGGGTCATCACCGTGTGCTGTGCGCCGGTATCGATGAAGATTGTTCGGCAAGGCGTGCTGTTGGCCACGCCATCGACGGCTAAGAGCTCCGCGGCGAGCGAGCCTGTCGCAGCCTCGGACAGCGGTGCTTCGACGACGACGCCGGCGGATGTTTCGATCTGAAACGGCGCCGCCCCGGCCAGCAGGTCGCTCCAGGCGAGCACCGTCTGCAGCGCCGGATCGTCGAGC
>JBGSKX010000154.1:0-3667 GCA_041741015.1 Pirellulales bacterium | reverse complement strand
CCCCTGGCCGCGGCCCGCGCTCGCATCGCGCAGAAGCTCGCCGCCGAACCGCCCTCTGGCGAGCCTCGCTTGCACGTGCTTTGCCGATCGCTTGTCCAACTCGAGAGTGTATTGGCCGCGAACGTTCGCAGCGTGATGGTCGATTTTCAGGACATTCGCGAGTATCGCGAAGCAGCGGCCGTGGCCCGCACTGCCGGCGCATCCCTGTTCATCGCGACCACGCGCATTCAAAAGCCCGACGAGATGGGCCTGCTGCGCGTGATCACGCGCCACGGCGCGGCCGGCATCCTGGTGCGAAACCTCGCCGGGCTGGAGTTCTTCCGCGAGCAGAACATTCCGGCCGTGGCCGACTTCTCGCTGAACGCCACCAACGAGCTGACAGTCGAGTGGCTAAAAGCCGCCGGCGCCCAGCGCGTCACGGCGTCCTACGACATGAACCGCGACCAGCTTTTGGACCTGGTGTCGGCCGTTCCGCCCGCCTGGCTCGAAGTGGTGATCCACCAGCACATGCCAATGTTCCACATGGAGCATTGCGTGTTCTGCGCCGTGCTCTCACCTGGCACCAATAAGCACAACTGCGGACGCCCCTGCGACGTGCACCAGGTGCGGCTGCGCGATCGCGTGGGTCAGGAGCATCCGCTCACGGCCGACGTAGGCTGCCGCAACACGCTCTACAACGCCGTGCCACAAAGCGGCGCCGAGGCCGTGCTCGAACTCATCCGCCGCGGCGTGCGTGACTTTCGCATTGAGCTGTTGCACGATGCTTCACGAGACTCGATCGCCCGCACGATCCATCTGTACCGGCGGCTGCTGGCGGGCGAGATTACGGGGCGCGAGGTCTACAGCGCGCTGGCGGCCTCGAACCGCGTGGGCGTCACACGCGGCACGCTTGAAGAACGTCGCAATCCGCTCGCCATCATTTAGCTGGCGCGCAAAGACTCCTCCACATATGAACTCACCCGCCTCACGGCCCACGCTCGTCTTCGGCACCGGCAATCGCAAGAAAGCCGCGGAGCTGGTGGATTTGCTCGCGCCCACGGGCATCCACCTGAAGACGCTCGCCGACTTTCCCGCGCCGCTCGACGTCGACGAATCCGGCACGACCTTCGCCGACAACGCCCGGCTCAAAGCCTCCGAGCAAGCGAAGCATCTGGGTAACTGGGTGCTGGCCGACGACAGCGGACTGGCGGTCGATGCGCTTGGCGGCCGGCCCGGCGTCTACTCCGCGCGGTATGCCGGCGAGAAGGCGACCGATGCCGACAACCGCCAGAAGCTCCTGGCCGAATTGGCAGACGTCCCGCCGCCGAAGCGTACCGCGCACTTTGTCTGCCACCTCGCGCTTGCTGATCCAACCGGCGCCGTTCGCGCCGAGGCAACCGGCAAGTGCCACGGTCGGATTCGCACGGCCGAAGCAGGCAGCGGCGGCTTCGGGTATGATCCACTATTCGAAGTCCTCGAATACCATCGCACGTTCGGCGAGCTCGGCCCCGTGACCAAGGCCGTGCTCAGCCATCGCGCCCGAGCCATGTACGCAATTTTGCCCGAGCTCGTGCGGCTCCTTACAGAAAGCGAGCCCACTGGTGGCTGAAACGTTCCCGATCATTGCCAAGACGCTCTTCGGCCTAGAAGAGGTCCTTGCCGCCGAGCTGCGCGAGCTGGGGGCTGAAGACGTGCAAGTCGGCCGCCGCTTGTGTTCGTTTCACGGCGACCAGCGGATGCTCTATCGCGTGAACCTTTGTTGCCGCACTGCCACGCGCGTGCTGAAGCCGATTCTTCGTTTTCCGGCCGACGGCTCGGACGCGCTCTATCGCCGCATCGGTCGCACGAATTGGATCAAGCACCTCGACAAGGAAGGCACGCTGGCAATCGATCCGGTCACCAGCGGCACCATCTTCACCAATTCGCTGTATGCAGCGCAAGTCGCCAAGGATGCGATCGTCGATCAGATTCGCCGGGTCAGCGGTCAGCGGCCGTCGGTCGAACTCGACGACCCCGACCTGCGAATCAACCTGCACATCGACGGCAAGCGAGTAACCGTCTATCTCGACGCCTCGGGCGAATCGCTCCACAAGCGCGGTTATCGGCTGGCGACCGGCGCCGCCCCGCTGGGCGAGGTACTCGCGGCCGGCATCCTAAGGCTCACCGAGTGGGACGCCGCCAGCCCGCTCGTCGACTTCATGTGCGGCTCGGGAACCATTCCGATCGAGGCCGCCATGCTCGCGCGGCGGATTGTGCCCGGCGCGTGCGGGCGCACGTACGGCTATCAGCGGTGGCTCGACTACGACGCCGCGCTGCACGAAGAAGTGCTCGCCGAAGCGCGACGCGATGAGCGCCCCAGCCTGCCGTTCCCGATCCTCGGTTCCGATCACGATCCCGAGATGATCGCGGCTTCCAAAGAGAACGCGGAACGTGCCGGCGTCGCGGGCGACATCACCTGGCAAGTATCGGATTTCGTGGAGGTCGTGCCCCCTGCCTCGGCCGGCACGCTGGTCACTAATCCGCCTTACGAAGAACGCCTCAAGACCGACGAGATCATCGAGTTTCACAAGCGCATCGGTGACGTGCTGAAGCATCGCTGGGCCGGATACACCGCTTGGGTCCTGGCGGGTAATCTCGACGCGGCGAAGTTCATCGGCCTCAAGCCCAACCGCAAGATTCGCCTGTTCAACGGCCAGATCGAATGCCGGCTACTGAAATTCGCGATCTATGCCTTCGGCGAGCGCCCGCGTGCGAAGACCGCCGAACCCGAAAGTCCGATCGTCGAGTAGGGATGAGGGTAGCCCTGACAACTTGTTGTCAGGGTGCCTCCGGCACAAGAGGGTTTAGGCAACGCGCTACAAGAAGCAAAGCCTGCCTCTGCTGTAGGGCCTTCTGGGGTCCCTCTTGTTGCAAGCAACACCGACAACAAGTTGTCGCTGCCACCCAAGAGTACGCCCCTACCGCACAATCGTGACCCGCGACCCCAGGCTCAGAATGTCGTACACCTCTTCGACATCCTGTTCGCGGAGACTGATCCAGCCGGGCAGGTCCGTGCGACCCACGACTTGCGGATCGTTCGTGCCGTGGATGGCCATCTGCCGGCCGAGGCCGATCCAGCGCTCGCCCAGCGGGTTGGCGGGATCCTCCGCGGCGATTGATTTCTCGCGCCCGTAATAGACGGGGTTCTCCACCTTGTCACTTACCGCGAAGCTGCCTTCCTGCGGCGGATTCTCGGCTCCTAATCCAATCGGAAATCGGCCCGCGTACAGGCCATCGGCCGTGCGCAGCACCAGCTCGCGGCGATCGAGGCTGATCACCGCTTCGAACGGACCGCGCACCACCTTCAAGCGTTCGCCGGGCTGTAGCGCCGCAGGATCGGCGATGCCGTTGATCTTTGCCAGCAGTTGCCAGGGCACCTGGTACTTCTCGCCAATCGATTCCAACCGTTCGCCCGGCTGCACTTCGTAAGGATTCTCGAGATGGTTTTGCGTGGAGTAAACTACCGTGCCAGCGACCTGATCCAGCAGCGCTTGGAGTTGCTGTTGCTGCTCCGGAGCAAGCTGGGTGTTGCCATACCAGGGCGTGAGCTGACGCAAGGCGGCGGCGAGCTGCCCCGTTTCCAGATCGCGCTGGGCCGCTTGCATCGCGGCGCCAAACTCGGCCGAGCCCGGACCACCTCCGGCAGGCG
>JBGSKX010000153.1:0-3062 GCA_041741015.1 Pirellulales bacterium | reverse complement strand
CGAAACCACCTTCTGGCCGGATCAGGTTTTGAAGGATGCCGTCGCGTGTCTCGCAGTGTTGGCTGTCGTGTTGATGCTGGCGATTCTTCGCCCCGCGGAACTCAGCGCGCCAGCGGATCCGGCGGTGAAGTTCGATGCCGCACGTCCGGAATGGTACTTCCTGTTTCTGTTCCAGTTCCTCAAGCTGTTTGAAGGTTGGGGCGAATCGGGCGAGCTGCTCGGCGCGATCGTCATTCCCGGCGCCGTAATGGGGCTGTTGTTCCTGATGCCACTGATCGGCAAGTGGAACCTCGGCCATCGGTTCAACATCGGCCTGATCGTCATCCTGCTGGCCGGCGTCGGCTACCTGACTTTCGCCGCCATTAACGAAGACTACCAGGCCCGCTGGACCGATCATGGGCAATTCGCCGAGCTCCTCCCGGTGATCGAAGAACTCGGCAACGACGAGGAGAAAATCGACTCCCATTTCGCCGGCGATGCCGCCAAGATCGCCGAGTACCGCGAGCAGTACAAAGCCTACGAACACTACCGCAAGTCCGACGAGTATCTCAAAGCGGTCGAAGCCGCCGAAGTCGAATCGCATCGCGCGATCGAGCTCGCATCCGGTCCCGAGATGATTCCACTCACGGGCGCCGTTACCCTGCTTCGCAACGATCCGCTCATCCAAGGCCCCAGGCTTTTCGCGCAGCATTGTGCGAGCTGCCACACCCATCTGCCGCCGCCGGTCGAAGGTGCTGAGCCTTCGCCGCTGTTGGCCAAGGCCAGCGCACCGAATCTCTATGGCTTCGCCGACCGCGCCTGGCTCACCGGCTTCTTGAGCGCCGATCACATCGCCGGTCCGAACTACTTCGGCGGCACCGCCCATGCCGAAGGCGAGATGGTCGGCTATGTGAAAGACACGATGAGCGGCTGGGAACCCGACGACGTGCGGAAGGTCGTGCTCGCGCTCTCGGCCGAAGCGAAACTGCCCACACAGGCCGCGGCTGATGCGAAAGACTCGGCCGAGATCGAAGCCGGCCGCGCGCTCATCGCCAACGAAGAGAACTGTACGATGTGCCACAAGTTCGGTGATACGGGCGAGCTCGGCGCAGCCCCCGACCTGACCGGCTATGGCACCCGCGAGTGGCTCATTGGCATGATCAGCAATCCGATGCACGAGCGGTTCTATCGCGACGCGAACGATCGCATGCCGGCCTTTGCCGAGAACGAAAACGGCGAAGGCAACCTGCTCGACGCCAAGTCGATCGGCCTCTTGGCCGACTGGCTCCGCGGCGAGTGGATGCGTCCTTCTCAAGAACAAGCCGCCATCGAAGAGGTCGCCGAGCAGGAAGCCGCTGACGCACCTCCTCCGGCCGATCCTCCGACGAACACCGAAGCCGCCGCGCCCAGTGCAGCTCCTGCCAAGGAAGCTGCGGCCGTTGAGAAAAAAGAAGGTCAATAACTACAAGGCTGTGCCTGCTCCTCTGCGCACCTCCGCGCCCTCTGCGGTGAATAACTCCCCTCCGACGGTCACAAACCGGTTGAACATCAACCACCCGCCGCGTCACAATGGGTGCTTCCAGTCGACACGCGAATTCACTTCCTGGAGCCCTCATGTCCTTTCATCTCTTCACGGGCACGGATACCTACCTGGTCACGCCCGAGCTGCGCGACGCGGTTAACGTCGCCTGCGCGCTCGAGCGGCCGCTGCTCATTCGCGGCGAACCCGGCACGGGCAAGACCGTGCTGGCCGAAGCGATCGCCGAGAATCTCGCCAAGCCGCTGCTCACCTGGCACATCAAGTCGACCACCAAGGCCCAGGACGGGCTCTCCGTTTACGACACCGTGCAGCTGTTGAACGACGCCCGCTTCGGCGACCGCGAAGTGAGCGACATCCGCCAGTACATCAAGCTCGGTCCGCTCGGCCAGGCGCTCCGCAGCGAAGAGCGCGTCGTGCTGCTCATCGACGAGATCGACAAGGCCGACATGGAGTTTCCCAACGACCTCTTGCACGAGCTCGACCGCATGAGCTTCGCCATCGCCGAGACGGGCGAACGCGTCACGGCCCAGCAGCGGCCGATCGTGGTGATCACCTCGAACAACGAGAAGGAGCTGCCCGACGCGTTCCTCCGCCGCTGCGTGTTTCACTACATTGCTTTCCCCGACCGGCAGACGATGACCGACATCGTCCGCGTGCATCATCCCAACGTCGAGGAAGAACTACTCAAGCAGGTGCTGCTGCGGTTCTACTGGCTGCGCGATCTGCCCGAGGTGCGCAAGCGCCCCTCGACGAGCGAGCTGATCGACTGGATCGCGGCCCTGCAGCGCGGCGGAATCACGCCCGAAACGATCGAAAAAGAACTTCCGTTCCTGGGCGTCCTGCTGAAGCGCGAAAGCGACATCGAATCGGTCCAGGGCAATCGCCGCTTCGGACGTGTAAGTTAGCGTGTTGAAATGCTGAACGCATCCTAGCCCGAAGCGCTAGCGAGGGTACTTACCGGATGATTTTCCATGCTCTGTAGCTTGATTGCACCGTGTATAGACAATGACAATGCCGACCAGCAGGGCTCCCTCGCTCACGCGTCGGGCTAATATGAAACCCTCATGTTCATCGACTTCTTCTATCACCTGCGCAGCCACGGCCTGAAAGCCTCAACCACCGAGTGGCTCGCCCTGATCGAAGCCCTCGCCGGCGGTCACGCGCGGGCCGACCTACGCACGTTCTACCACCTTGCCCGAGCGCTCCTGGTCAAACGCGAAACCGACTACGACACCTACGACCGGGCGTTCGCCTCCTACTTCGCCGGCATCGAGCACCAGATCGACATCTCCGAAGAACTGCTCCAGTGGCTCGAGAATCCCAAGCTCCCCGAGCTCAGCGACGAAGATCGGGCCAAGCTGAAAGCGTTCGACTTCGATGAGCTCCAGCGGCGTTTTCGCGAGCTGCTCGAGGAGCAAAAGGAGCGGCACGACGGCGGCAACCGCTGGATCGGCACCGGCGGCACGTCCCCCTTCGGCCACGGCGGTGAGAACCCGGCGGGCATTCGCATCGGCGGAGGCGGCGGCGGTCGCACGGCGGTGCA
>JBGSKX010000152.1:0-67778 GCA_041741015.1 Pirellulales bacterium | reverse complement strand
GGATCATCAACATGGGCAAGGACGCCCAGTGCGTTGAGATGCACAAGGGCGAGTCCGTATTAGACGAAGAAGTGATTGTTGGCGCCGGCGGCGGACTAAAGAATGTGTTCGTGTACATTCGCCGCGGCGTGCCCGAACGTGATTATCCGCTGCCTGCGGAGCCGGCCCAACTTGATCAAAAGGGTTGTATGTATCATCCGCGCGTACAGGGTATCCGCGTCGGCCAAAAATTTCTGGTGGCCAACAGCGACCCGGTCACACACAACGTCCGCTCGTTTCCCGTCAAGAATAAGCCATTCAACTTCGGCCAGCCGGCTAACATGGATCCTCGCGAGCGGATCTTTGACGAACCAGAACGCGAAATCGAGGTGCAATGCGACTTCCACCCTTGGATGCACGCTTACATCTTCGTGATGGAGCACCCCTTCTACTGCGTGACATCGGACGACGGCACCTACTCGATTGCAGACTTGCCACCCGGTGAGTACACGGTGGGCATTTGGCACGAGAAGTTTGGTCGCAAGCAGCAGACCGTAACCCTCGATGCGAGCGGCCAGGGTACGCTGGACTTCGCCTATTAGTCTAGGCGATGGTTGGCGGCGAGCTTGGCAAGGGAGGACGCTTGAACTCCCGTGAAACATGGGGAGCAAGGTCTAACGTTCTGGCGGGAGAGATTGTGGGCGGCCACAGAATCCGCTTCGGCGCCATTTGCAGTAGGCCCTACGAAAGAGGATCGAACTCGCCGATCTTCTTTGAGATCAAGCCAACTACTTCAGCTGGCAGCCGCATTGCGCCCCACGTACGGAAGATCAACGATCACGGATGTTCCTTCGCCAAGGGTACTTTCAATCGTGCACTTGCCGCCTGCTATTCTCGCCCGTTCCACCATTCCTCGTAGTCCGTGCACGGCGCCATTGACTCCATTGGTGGGTGTAAATCCAACTCCCCAGTCTCGAACTTCGAGGTGCACTCTGTCATCTGTTCGACCAAGTGCAATGCGAACGCGCTTGCTTTGGCTGTGCTTGCCAATGTTCGTCAAGGCTTCTTGCGTAATGCGATAAACAGCCTCTTCAATCCTTGGGTCCATCTGATCTAGCTCGCTGTCCTTGATGAACTCGACCTTTACATGTGCCCGCTCCTCCTCTTCAATCAGATGCTCGATGGCAGCCACAACTCCGAGGCCGTCGAGGACTGGCGTCCGAATTCCATCCATTAGCCGACGCCCCTCCGCCACGGCCTTTCTCAAGACACCGAGGATACTCTCGATGGCTTCTTGATTCGGAACCGGCCGGTCGTCGGCGTGCAATGCTTCTAACTGCATGAGGGCCCCCGTCAGATATTGAATGAGCCCGTCGTGAATCTCGTAAGCGATCAATTGTCGTTCGTGATCCTGAGCCTCGATGATGTGGCGAAGCAGTTCTTGCTCGGCTTCCAAGGCATCCAACGCTCGTGTTCTTTCTGAGATGTCTGTGGAAATGCCGCCGATCGCGGTGACTTGCCCCGCCTCGTCGATGATCGGGAACTTCACGGCCACGTAGGTGTGAGGTCCATCACTTTGTGGCACGATCTCTTCAAATTCCAATGGCTGGCGGGTATCTCGAACTTTCTGGTCATTCGAATGGATTTGTGCCACGACTTCTGGGGGAAATAGATCAATGTCCGTTTTCCCAACCACGGGTCCGTGGGTGGAAAGTTCCTCAAAGCGCTTATTGACCATCAAGAAGCGACCCTGCAAATCTTTGACATAGATCACAGCCAATGCATTGTCCATGATCGCTTGAAACCGAAGTGCATTGGTTCGGTTCACGTCCTCCAGGGCCTTATGCTCGGCTCTCTGTTCAATCAGCGATGCACGGCTGACCTGTTCGGATCGACTCAAGTAGGCAACGGCACCGCCAAGAGCAAGATACAGGCCGAAACTAACCTGCGATTCCAGGCTGGTCCATTCAGAGGGCTGTCCAAAGGAGCGCACCACCAAGGCAATCAGCCCCCCCAAGACGAGTGCAAACACAGACGGCCCGAATCCACCGTACCGACCACTTAGCCAAACGCCGATCAGAAAAAAGCCGTAACTGATGCGATTTCCGATCACTGGAATCAACATGACCCGGACTATCGTGATGACGGCAAGCACGAGCAGTGCAATGCCGTATTGTTTTGCAATTGCCATGGTCAGATGTCCGCCAAAACGAGGTCGTCAAAGAAAAGGGGACAGGCAGCCTCGGCCCTTTTCTCTAAGTGGCCGCTGCGAGCCATTGTAAAATGCCTGCTAGGGGATTCCCAGAAAGCGGATGCCAGGAAGGATCGATGACTATGATTTCCGCAACGAAAGCTGGGCAACTGACCCGCAGGCAACGAGAACTGGCTGAGCGTCCGTTTTGCGTCAAATGCGGCGTGAAGGTCGTTCGAGACAATTCCGAGTTAATCAACGGTCAACTATGGTGCCTGAAGTGCCACGGAGTAAAGCCCAAGAAATCCAAGCCCAGCCCGAGCCCAATACCGAGAAAGGGCAAATCAAAGAGGCGATGGAAACTCTCACTCACGATAAAGCGCCGTCGCCTCTTCAAAGCTGATCCACATTGCAGCTATTGTGGCTGCGAATTGAACTGGGGCACGGCGACCCTCGATCATGTAGTCCCGAGGTCCAAGGGCGGCACGGACTCGATGGACAATCTGGTTCTTGCCTGTCAGCCGTGCAACGTTCGAAAAGCGGACCAGCTCCTGGCAACAGGTGTCGATCAACCGCTTCACGCCGACGAATGCCAATCGGTTTCAGATACTGATGAGAGACACTCCCCTGTCACCGAGTGAGCGCGTCTTCATCTGCCCCAATTCATCCAGGTGATCAAGACCTGCAGGGTCGTCGCCAAAGAGACCCAGACGAAATAAGGCACCTGAGCCACCGCTACCCAGCGATAGTGCGGCCAGATTGCGACGGCCAACCAGATGATCGTGCTCCACACGATCAGGATGTCGATCGTTGCCAGCGGCAGGTTTCGCATCCCGAACTGAATCGGAGTGAAGATCAGGTTCGCTATGAGATTGACGGCAAACGGCAAGGCAACGAGCCAACTGATCCTGCCCCGAAACGCCTGCATGAAAGCAAAGCCGAATGTAATAATGATGATCGGGTAGATGATCTGCCAGATCAGCCCGATGGTCGAGGGAGCTGGCGTCCATCCAGGCTTCTCCAGGCCGTTGTACCAGGTCATCCAATCCATGCGTGATTCCTTGGGTCGCTTACCTTGCGGCCGGAGCGTTGCTCGCCTTGATCCATGCGACTTCCAGCTTAAACGGACCTGCCTTTTTGTCGGATAGCAGAAAACCGACCGACGTGATTTCGCCTGGGTTCAGTGGCGCTGCGCTTTGAACGATTCTGCCGAACGATGTCGCCACAAACTTATCCAACGGAATACGGACTTCAGTCCATTCGTCCGCCGTCGTCTTGAATGAGGCCCGATAAGAGAAGGCGGTCAAAGGTCGGGGCACGTAAAGGTTGAACGAGTAGTCCCGACCATCGCCCTTTATTCGGGCGACAATCGCATCGCCAGCTTCCAGCCCTAGTTTCCTTGGCCTCGACCGGATCGAGGCAAAGCCGCCATTGTTCGCCAAGGAAAGCCTGCCGAAGAACTCCAGGGTCTCTTCCGTGGTGATCTTGAAGTTGCCCGCGGAAACGCCCCCCATGACTCCATCATTCACCGTCTTCCAATCTCTGGAAGCAGCAGGGGTGGCGAAGTCAAAAAGCAGCCGATCCTCTGCGAAGCAGGTTGAAACAATGAGGACGAGGAAGGGAACGGTCAGGAAACTGGAGTTCATGGGATTTCCAAGGCAAGAGCCGAGTTTGGCCCAGACGTTCGTCCAGGCTTCACCGAGCTTTGTACCAGATCTGCCACTCAGTTTCGCTTGCTTGCTAGATGCTCGCTGGTGCAACCGTCTTTTGCGAGTTCACCACGTCTGACGTTCACGTCTCGTGGAGCTTCTATTCCGATCTTGATCCGATCACCCTGGATTGACCTGACGATGACTTCGATGTCGCCGGCAATCCTGATTCGTTCGCCAATTTTCCGCGAAAGTACTAGCACTTGATCCTCCTAAGCGATTCACTTCGGATCAGGGTCGGTTATAACAAGAGAGCTGCAGCTGGCGATTACAATCGGTCAGCGCTTGACATCGGTCTCAACTGCATAGACCAGGATTACCGTTGCCGCGACGCATAAGAACGTCGCAAAACAGCCCACGAGGAAGATTATCCACTCATTCATGTCTAGGTCCCCTGCCGCCGGTGAGCAACGCGCCGAATGAGAGGATCGAAGGTACCCAGAGTCCGACGAAGACCCCCTGATCCTTGTCGACGGCGAACCAGAGATAGATCGAGAACAGGAACGAAAGTCCGGCCGCGATCAGAATCAGAAGCTTGGCTGTATTCACACTTCGCATGTTTCAACTCTTGGTTCAAATGGGGAATCTGCGCAGTAAGCAGGATTACGCAGTGCCCATACCAGCGACTCTCAAACATGAGACCTGATGGGTGGGGCACAACGGTCAGATCCAACTCCACGAATTCCGGTTCTTGGCATGAAAATCATTGATCGCGTATTGGCCGAGAAAATCGAGAAGCAGGTCGAAGCCGCGACCACCGACCAATTTGTCTTTGCCTAGGCCGCCTAAGAGCACGTCGTCACCATCGTTACCCTCCAGCAGATCGTTCCCCAGCCCGCCAAAGATGATGTCGCGTGCTTTACCGCCGTGCAGAACGTCATTGCCTGCCTCTCCATGCAACCAGGTATTGATCGTGCGCAGACCGGTCGCATCGACCAGGTCGTTGCCTGAACCGGCCCAGACGACAATCGCCTCAACCGCCTTGAACACCAAGCCACTGCTCGGCAAGCTGGAGGCGAAGTTGTTAACTTCGAACAACTTGATCACGTCGTCGCCACCGCTTCCACGAATCGTTGCGGTGTCATAGCCCGCGCCACCGTCGAAGGCAATCATGGGTAGAGTTGCACCCGGATCCGGAAAGCGAACGTTAAGACGGTCGTTGCCTTTACCGCCTTCAATCGTCACCAACGGATTCGTGAGCGTCAGGAACTGCGTGGTCTCCGAGCCTCGCGTCACCTGCAGAATGCCAGCGTTGCTCTCCTTGAGCTTCACTTCGAAAACGTCATTGCCGTTCGTGCCGGTGATGACCGGCTTGACTTCTGGCAGAAGTCCCGTCGTGCCGTCTGCAAACACTGCCAAAAGCCCGAAGTTGGGTTGGCCAGCAGCCGGGGCCGCGAAGCCGGAGGCCGCAACCACGATTGCGCCGCCTGCGGCGCCAGACAGATCGGCGGCAAACGAGCGAACGCGCGTGAGGCCATCACTGAGCGTTACGTCGAGCGTGTAGGACGCAGGTGCGACGGAGAGATAGTCGGTCGCAAAACTGCGAAACGCGATGTCGTCAACAAGCGTGCCGACGCCGCGAGCCACGACGTCGACAGCGGGGGCGTCCGGGGCCCCATGGAATACCAGAAACTCAGCATTTCCCGGGAACTGTGCTGACTGTCGACCCAGGGCGGAAACGGCCAGACCGAATGCAGTGGGCCCAACGGATGCGAGCGGATCACCCGCGGCAATCGCGACATAGGAAGTATTGTCCGCCAGATTCGCAATCGTGGTGAATACCGGAGCCTGGTTGTTGGGAGCATTTGCAGCCGTGATGTCGACCTTCAGATCCACGCCTGAAGGAACAGTCACGTATGGCGTGGCAGACCGGAACGCGAAGTCGTCCAGCAACAATGCATCGTTGACGTACACGTCAACGAGTGCCGCGGCAGCATAAGGCGAATTGTGAATGATCTGCAAACTGGCGTCCATTACCTCGCGTCGCTCTAGGCATTCAATCACTCGGGGTTGAGTGCGGTGCTTGCTCGCCGGTTGTCGCCGAGAGTGCGCAATTGTCCAGCCGAATGGGTTCAAAGCTTGAGGTTTCATCGCTGTAGATTTCCCAAGTTGTTCTTGACGTGTTAAAGAATTACATCCAAGGGTCATGGCCGGCCTTCACTCTCCGGCCATGACCACACGGGCAAGCGAACTATTCCTTTGGCAGCAGCACGGCGTCGATCACATGGATCACACCGTTACCGCAATCGATGTCGGCTTTTACTACATTGGCGCCGTTGATCTTCACGCCATTCGTAGCATCGATTGCAACGCTCTGACCTTGCACGGTCTCGGCTGACTCGAGCTTCACCACATCGGCGGCCTTCACATTTCCAGCGACCACGTGATAGGTGAGGATTCCTGCCAGCTTGGCCTTGTTCTCCGGCTTGAGCAGAGCTTCGACGGTACCGGGAGGCAACTTTGCAAAGGCCTCATCCGTGGGAGCGAAGACGGTGAAGGGCCCCTTGCCCTTGAGCGTATCCACCAATCCGGCTGCCTGCAGAGCGGCAGCGAGCGTCTTGAATGAGCCTGCGCTCACCGCCGTGTCGACGATGTCCATCTTCGCTTTTTTGTAAGCGATGACCTGGGTGCTGGTACCCGCACATTTCTTACCGGCCTCGGCGATTGATGGTGCGAACAGAGCGGCAGCAACGCTGAAGACCAGGGAACGTTTCAGAAAGGACGACATAACACACTCCTTTTCAACAATGAAGATGCGATCGAATTCAGTAGGGCGATGGGACTCGTTGAGTTGGGTTGCCTCCCCGCGATGTTCGACTGGCTGACCCTGGTTTGGAGGTGGGGCCTATTTCATCACACGGCGGCGAACCAAATTCGTTCAAATCGTTCCCGCCCGTTATACCGCAATCCGATCCAGCTGACAACACTATTTCGTCCAAAACATTCACTCCAATCCACGCCAGCGATCGTAAGTCAATTCGCTATAAGCACCTATATTTAAATGGAATGCGATGTTTTAGGGGCATAGACAGCACGTCGTGAGCGATCTACAATTCATTCAAATCATTCACAGAGTGACAAGGCTTCGAATTTGTGCGACTGACCAACAAACTCATCACTCCCAAGCAAGTCGCACAGGCAATTGGCGTCAGCGAATCTTCGTTGAAGCGCTGGTGTGACCGCGGCGTATTGTCCACGGTCCGCACGGCCGGTGGCCATCGCCGGCTGGCTCTGGAGAGCGTCTTCGAGTTCCTCAGGCAGTCGGGGCAACCGCTGGTGCGCCCGGAGTTGCTGGGGCTCCCTTCGAATACTGGTCAACCACCCACCGTTCCGTTCCGTGCCCGCGAACAGATGTTCGATGCACTGGTGGCCGGCGACGAAGATCAGTGCCGGCGGATCGTCTTTGACCTGTACCTGTCTGGAAAATCTGCGTGCGAAATCTGCGATGGCGTACTGGCTCCCGCATTGCATCAGATCGGTGCCCGATGGGAGTGCGGCGATGTGCCCATCTATCGAGAACGGCGGGCTTGCGAGATTGCCTCCAAGACACTGTATGAGCTGCGTCTGGCGATTCGTGCTCCCTCGATCGAAGCTCCCGTGGCTCTGGGAGCCACTTTGGAGTGTGATCCATACAGGCTGCCGACCGAGATGATCGAGGTCGTCATGCGTGAGCAAGGCTGGAACGCAACTTCGCTGGGTACGCAACTTCCCGTCGCGACGTTGATTCAGGCAGTTCACGATAGCCAACCTCGACTGCTGTGGGTCAGCGTATCTTGCGTCGTATCGATTTCAGAATTCCTCGCTGGGTACGATCTTCTTCAACGAGCAGCGACCGAGGTGAATACTGTGGTGGCAGTCGGTGGGCGTGCGCTAACCGCTGACATCCGGCAACGCATGACCTACGCCGCATATTGCGACACGCTGAACCACCTTGCCGCATTTTCTACTTCGCTGACATCGAACAGCGGTCACAAGCCGTCTTGCGATAAAATCGAAGATCGAATGCCAAGCTAAATACTCGTCACAATCGAGACCAACCTGGGACGCAGACCGGGAGTGAATACTGCCCTTCGGCAGCGGCTGAATCGTGGCGGCCTTCGCTAGGGTTCCTGGAAACCGGCCCCCGTTCAATGGTGAGAGCGCTAATATGGCCAGCACAGTTATTCTTGGTGCGACCGGGACCATCGGAACGGCATTGGCCAGGCGGCTGGTTGCTGACGGCGGCAATGTGCTGCTGGCAGGTCGCAACGAAGCAAAGCTGTCCGCACTCGCTGTCGAATTGAACCAGCCTTTCGTGGAAATCGACTTCTCGACATCGCGTGCCGTGGAAGACGCCCTGCAGGCGCATATCGAGCGGTGCGGCGGCTACGCTGGGCTGGCTAACTGCATCGGCTCGTTGCTGCTCAAGCCCGCTCACTCGACCACCGATGACGAATTTCGAGAAGTGATCGAGACCAACCTGTTTACTGCCTTCGCAGCCGTACGTGCGGCAGGGAAGCTATTTCGAGAACGCGGCGGTTCCATCGTGCTGTTCGCGTCCGCGGCAGCCGAGTTGGGTATTCAGAATCATGAGGCCATCGCAGCAGCTAAAGGGGGCGTTATCGGGCTGGCTCGTTCGGCGGCAGCAACCTATGCTCCGTACAACCTCCGCGTGAACGTGATCAGTCCCGGACTGGTCCGTACGCAACTCACACAAAGAATCTGGGAGTCCACTGCATCGGCCAAGAACTCCGCCGATTTGCATGCCTTGGGGCGTCTCGGCGATCCTGCTCACGTCGCATCCCTCGCAGCCTGGCTGCTGGATCCAGCGAATGACTGGATTACGGGTCAAGTCATCGGGCTCGACGGCGGATTGTCACGTGTGCAACCGCGGCGAAAGTCGGCCACTTAATCCATGAAACATCCCGCCGGTTTCAGCAGCGTTGGCGCCTCTCGAAGTTAATCCGAAGCCTTCCGGCACGGACCGGTGGCCGGCTACGGTTGGTTCGCGCCCAGGTCACCGCGATGGGCGCCGGTTGGCAGATGCGAGGAATCGAAATGATTGCCGAAGGCTATTCCGAGTTGCCGCCGTCGAATCAACGCATCTTGCTCACAGGAGCGACTGGCTACATAGGTGGTCGGCTTCTGTCACTGCTGGAATCGCGAGGGTATCGCGTAAGGTGTCTCTCTCGGAACCCACGTGCGCTCGCGGGGCGCGTTCGCGGCACAACAGAAGTCGTCGCTGGCGACGTTCTGGATCGAGACTCGCTCGCAAAGGCTCTGGTTGGAATCGACACTGCGTTCTACCTGGTACACTCGATGGGAGCGGACCGAGACTTCGAAGAGCAGGATCGGATCGCCGCGGAGAACTTTGCCCAAGCGGCAACTGCGGCCAACGTGCGCCGAATCATCTACCTGGGAGGGCTCGGCAACCCGGATCACAAACTCTCCAAGCACCTCCGCAGTCGCCAGGAAACGGGTAACTTACTGCGAGCACATCATCCCCAGGTGATCGAATTTCGCGCGTCCATCGTGATCGGCTCGGGAAGTTTGTCGTTTGAGATGATTCGAGCACTCGTCGAGCGCTTGCCGGTGATGATCTGTCCGCGCTGGGTTCAAGTGAAGGCCCAGCCAATCGCCATCGAGGACCTCTTGCGATATTTGCTGGCGGCTATCGCGCTGCCGCCAGGGCCATCACAAGTTTACGAAATCGGTGGACCGGACCAGATGTCGTATGGCCAGATCATGCACGAGTATGCCCGTCAGCGCGGTTTGTCGCGGTGGATGATTCCGGTACCGCTGTTGACACCCTATCTGTCGAGTCTCTGGCTCGGACTCGTGACGCCACTGTATGCCCGCGTGGGACGCAAGCTCGTGGAAAGCCTGCGCAATCCGACGCTCGTCTCCAGTAATTTGGCCGAGGCCACTTTTGCAATTCAACCGAGATCCGTGCCCGAGGCGATCCGACGTGCCTTACTAAACGAGGACCAGGAAGCGGCCGAAACCCGCTGGTCGGACGCCTGCTCGTCGGCCGGCGAACCAAAGGCCTGGGGTGGTGTACGCTTCGGTTCGCGCCTGGTCGATTCCAGAACGATGAAGGTCGGTGTTTCACCGCAGCGGGCCTTTGCGCCGATTCGTCGGATTGGCGGTCGCACCGGCTGGTACTTCGCCGACTGGCTCTGGACGCTACGAGGTTTTCTTGACTTGCTCGTGGGAGGCGTGGGGGTGCGTCGTGGGCGCCGAGACCCGGACACACTGCGGGTCGGTGAACCGTTGGATTTTTGGCGCGTCGAGCTATACGAACCGCCAAACAGGCTGCGGCTTCAGGCGGAGATGAAGCTTCCCGGTCGCGCCTGGCTGGAATTTGAGGTCCAGGAAAACGGAACGCACGGCAGCACCATTCGCCAAACGGCGGTCTTCGACCCGGTCGGTCTGTTTGGGTTGGTGTATTGGTACGGCATTTACCCGCTGCATCAGATCGTCTTTTCCGGAATGCTGCGGAACCTTGCTCGGGCAGCAGAAGGTACGGACGAGGCGGCAGCTTCGCAAATCGATCAAGCCGAGGAGCCGAAACAGCCAGCGTCCGTCTCCGAGGTGTGACCGAATTTGTCGAGTCCATCCGCGTGCGACGGCGATGCCCGTCGAAGACGGAGGTTCGGGGAATGAGCGAACCACGGTCACGTCCCCGCGAGCAGTGCCTCGGCAAGCGCCAGGCCGCTGAGGTAGGCGCCTTCCACGCGCGGACCGCCACACCAGTCTCCGCACACGCCAAGCTTGCGGTCCCAGTCCAGCACATAACGTTCCGAAAGCGGCTCTTCCGGCAAGGCATACCGCCAGCGATGACCAAGCAACAATGCCGGGGCCTGCGGTGTCGCACGCGTTGCTTTCCAAAACTCTTCGATCAATGCCAAAGCAATGTCGTCTGCCGACTCCTCGAGATGACTGCGAGACCAGCTGGCTGACGCGTGCAGCACCCAGCTCTCGGCGATGCTTCGCCCAGGTTTGCCAGAGTTTCGGGCGACCCAGCTCAAGGCAGAGTCGTTGACGAACGCTGCGTCGAACGGCACCACCAGGGGCTTGTGCAGTTGCACCATCACCGCCCAACAGGGTGCCATTGTGACCTTTGTAATTTTTTCGGAAATTGCTGGAGAAAAGCTGCCTGCCAGAGATTGCGTCTGTGGTGGTGGCGCCGTGGAGATGAGCGCGGCATAAGGGCCATGGCACGTGCCGTTTGCATCTTCGATGTACCAGCTGCCATCGCTGCGGCGAAGGGACTTTACGGTGACACTCGTGCGTACATCCAACCCTGCTGCCAGCGACTTGGTAATCGCGTTCATTGTCGGCACACCGACATAGCGATGTTGCTTCTCCGGAAGCTCGGAGCACATTCCGTGATTCAAGGACACGATCCGCCCTTGCCAGAGCGAGGCCGTCTCGTTGGTGCACCAACGCTCGACTTGAGCGCGAAATAGTTCATCGCGGGCGGTGAAGTACTGAGCACCATGGTCGAAGGTCGTGCCCGATTCGAGGCGGCGTGTTGCCACGCGTCCGCCCAGACCGCGCGATTTTTCGAACACGGTGACCGCCACGTCGGCAGCCAGTAGCGTTCTCGCGCAGTTGAGCCCCGCAACGCCGGCCCCGATAATCGCGACGGTACTCACTGAGCTCATCACAAAAAACCTCTGCCAGCTATCGGGCCAGTTCCGGGCTGCTTGCCGGGCAACTCTCTGGCGACAGGAATCGCGCAGCCTACTGAGTGTCCGGGGGTGTTAGAACTTCAGTTCGGCAATCGAGGCCTCGCTCCACTTGCGATCTATCTTGCGTTCGTTGATTATGGTGTACCACAGATGCTGGCGACTCTTGACGTATTCTCGCAAGTTGCCCAACGACTCCAACAGATCGTCGCGCCGAATAGCCATCTCGGCAGGCTGAAATTTGAGCCCGACCTGATGCATGAACGAGGTTACCATGTCGGGTTCGTTTTCCTGGAGTCTGCTCAACAGATAAACGCCCAGGCCCACGATATGACCATGAATGAAAGGGCGTTTCAGCCGCTCCTCGAGCTCATAGAAGAGGTAATGCTCCGAACCCTCTTCCACGCGATAGTGGCCCGCGGGCAGACACAGGGTGTTGATCCGCATGTACCCGTCAACGATCGCCTGCAGGCCCGCGTCGGTGCACCGCCGGATTTCGTTCGCTAGGGCGATCGTATCCGCGAGAATCGCGCGGGCCGCGTCCACATCGCGCCGCGCAAAGGGAAACTCACTGTGGCCGGCTTGTTCGGCCAGACACCAGTCGTAGGTCGCGGTGTGGATCGAAAGCAGGTCGCCGACTCCCGCGATATTCAGATCTGCCGGAGCGGTGCGCAACAGTTCGTAGTCAATGACCAGCGGGTCGGGGCTCGTGATGCCGAGATATTCGACGATGTGATTTCGCCGGACGCCGGCCGCGGGCGTCACGAATGCGTCCACGCTGAGAACAGTTGGAACACTTACCAGCCGCGCTCCGCGTTTCCACGCGAAGTACTTGGCCATGTCGATCGCCTGTCCGCCGCCGATGCCAACGAACGTATCGCAAGCGGGAAGCTCCGCCAACTGTCGGTCGAGAACGTCGACTTCCATCGATTCGACCATGACCACCGCCGTTGGTGTGCCGCCCATTCTCGGCCGAGCCACCTGCCAAGGCACGGGCATGGTGGTTACGATGAAGTTCCCGAGTTCATCACCCAGCCTTTCAATACTGCCTGCGCCGAAGCGTTCGGAGCGAACGTTGGTACTGCCTTCAAACTTCATCTTCTCGCGACTCCACAAGTTAAACGTCGAGATGGCGGGGGGGCTGAGCGTCACACGCTAGAGCACTGTGGCAGCAGTCCGCGGCGGGCCGGCTTCTCCCCGTCCAACCCGTCGCCGAATGATCAGCAGATAGATCGCGGTTCCCGCCAGGATGGCCACGAAAGTGCTCTTAGCCGATAGATGAGCGATAGCCCCGGGTGAAGTATCCGCATCCGGAATCGTGAGCGCCGCGACGACCAGAAGCGTCCACACGAGCGCACTCAGCCGAATCGGGGTTTGCAGTCGCCCTAGCGTGAAGCCCGCGGAACTGCCGCGAGCGCGAAAGGAAGCCCAGATAATTCCGGCATACCCGAGGAACCCCGACGCGGCGGAAATGCTGGTGATGATCTCCAAGCGGCGAAAGCCCAGAATCACGGCGGTCGAAATCGCCCATACCAGCACGATTGCGCCGGCCGGGGTTTGCCAGCGGTGATGCACGGCCTTCAGCGGCTGAGAAAATGGCAACATGTTGTCACGCGCCAGGGAGAATACTAGCCGCGTCGTCGCCGCCATGCTGGCCACGCCGCACGCGAAAATCGAGATCGCCACCGCCAGCATCACCAGCGGCATCCAAGTCGAACCAAGCGTGTCGTTAAGGACGGCGATGACCAGATTCTCCTGCTTCCCCGCCGAGGCCACATCGCCAATCGCCAGGATCAGGCCGCCCAATAACAGAAAGCCGCACACCCCGGAACTCACTTCGGCCATCAGGATCACGCGCGGAATCGTTTGCTTCGGACGATGCGTCTCCTCCGCTAAGTCCGCGGCCGCCTCAAACCCCGTCAGGCACCAGGCGCCCATCAGCAGTGACAGCGCAAAAGCCGAGATGCCTGCCGGCTGCCCATCAACTGGGCTCGTGCTGTCCAATAGAAAGCTCACGTCATGTGAGCCGAAGAATAGGTGGAATGCGAGCAGAACCGCCGTGATCGTAACTGCGGCCGCAATCTCGGCAACGACCCCGGCATCGTTCACCAACGACACGAGACGGATACCGAATAGATGCACGAGGGTGATGAGTGACACGATGCCCACGGCCACCCAGGGCACCCATGCCGCCGCGGTTGCGCCGTCCAGAGCCCACGCACAAATCGCGGTGGCGAGTGCATGACAGACCCCTGGAAATCCCGTCATGAACTGCATCAGCAGTAACCAGCCGACGAAGTAGCCGTACGTGGGATTAACCAATCGTGTCGACCACTGATAACCGTAACCTGAAAGTGGAATTCGCGTCGAAAGATCGGCCAAGACCAGCGCGACCAAGAACTGCCCGATCGCGACCGCGGCCCAGGACCAGATGACGGCGGGGCCTACCTGACGGAAGCCGAAAGTAAAATTTGCGAAGATGCCCGTGGTAATCGAGATTAGCGAAAACGAGATCGCAAAGCTGGAGAACGCGCCCATCGAGCGCCGCAACTGTTGGACATACCCGAACTGCGCTAGTTCGGCGGTATCCGGGTCGACTGGCGCCGGGGCGTCGTCATGGCTGGGCAGATTCAAGCGGCGTCCCTCGCGTTGCGGCGTTCCCTGGCGGAGTGGTCACGGCACGAATACTTGCGCGGTGACACGCGCCGACTTCGGCAAATCATCGCGGCCCACCATGTTCAGGGGCAGATATTCGCCGCGCGCCCACAGCTTCATCTGATCGTCGTAATGCGGACTTGTCGGGCTCTCGCTCTGCCCGCCCGGATAGATTCCGACGCTGCGCGCCGGCTGCGCCAAATCGACGATCTGGCGCCACGAAGCGCCACTGCCAACCGGCCCCAGATCCCCACCGGGGTTAACCGTGAAGCTGGTTCCGACAACGGGACCGCCGTCGCGTGCGAGCTCTTCCTGCCCGGCTAGCGAACCGACTCGCAGTTTGTTGAAGCGCCCCCACGTCCATTGGTCTGGATTGTTTCCGAACTCTTCGGCCAGGGAAGCGACCGCTGACGCGAACGAACTGCGGACAAGGTCGTTGCGAGTCTCGCGTTGCGGCGTCTGGCGGTCATCGAACCAGATTGCTTCAGGGTACTCGCGAGTCATGTACTCCAGCACCTCGAGCATGGGCTCACGGCGATTGTCGCCCGTAAAACCCCAGGAGCCTGCCGGTTGTTCGATGCCGCGAGTGGACCATTCGTCATCCCAGACGGCTCGCCGGTAGTGATCGAACCAGCGCATCCAGATTGCCGGACCGAGGGCATCGACATCGGCGACATAGTCCCAGGCCGCCAACTGCTCGAGAGCGCGTTGGGCGAGTGTATCCTCCGCGCTGGCGGGCGATACGACCTCCAGCAGTACGGGCAAGAAGCGCTCCGCGGCCTTGTCGTAGGCATCGAGCTGAATGGCGCGCATCGACTCCACGGTCAGCCCCTGGGCCTGCGAAAGCATTTCGTTGATGCGCCGCATCCGGTAGCTCGGATCCCACATCCAGCCCAGGTAGTGCGGGTAGCCCAGCGGCATGGGACGTGCATTCGCCGAGGCGACGAAGTGCTGCTCGGGATTGAGCGACAGCGGCAGTTCGCGCCGCGGCACGGAAGCCAACCAGTCGTTGTCGCCAGACGCTCCATCCATCGGGATGCGCCCTTGACCTCGCAGTCGCAAGGGATGCTCGCCACAAGGATGGATCGCAATATTGCCGGAGTCATCCGCGTAGACCAGATTCAGCGCCGGTACCGTCAGATCGTCCGCTGCCGCGAGGAAGTCCGCGAAGTTCTTCGCGTGCGAAAGCTTCCAAAACGAAAGCGCGTCCTTGGTCGGTTTGAGTCCCGTCCACTGCAAGGAGATGACCTTTCCTTCGCGATTGATGATCGGACCGTGAACCGTCGTGTCGATCGAAAGCATGTGGGGCGACCGACCGCGGACCGCAACCTGCTCAACCGCATGCTCCATCGCCTTCCACTCGCCTCGATGCCGATAGCGGAGCGGGTTGTCCGGATCGACCGTCTCGACAAAGTAGTCGACGGTGTCGCTTTGCATGTTGGTCACACCCCAACTGATGTGATCATTCTGGCCCAGCACGCAGACGGGCGAACCGGGGAATGTAACGCCCGCGGTATTCTCGCCGCGGACGGAGATGTGTGCCGTGTACCAGAGCGAAGGGAGCGAGAAGCCCAGATGAGGGTCGTTGCAGAGAATCGGCTTACCGGACGCAGTCTTGGTGCCATCCACGGCCCAATTGTTACTACCGAAGCTGGGGCCTCGGCCGAACAGCTTCACGCGCGCGAGCCGACGTTGGACCTCCGCGTAGACTTCGCCTGCGCCGTGAATCGAGGATACGCCGGTCAGCTTCTTGACCGCGGCCGGCGGCGCTTGCTGGGGAACCGTCGGCTGCTCATACGGTCGCTCGAGCGGCCACAATTCTTCGACTGCCGCGATCCCCAGTTTTTCGACCATCATCCCGAACCACAGATCGTCGTCCGTTCCCGCCTGATCCCAGCCCATGTACTTGGAGAACACGAGGCTATCAACGGGTGTCCAGGGCGTGGGCTCATAGTCGAGCCCAGCAAACATCGGCGGAAGCGACTTCGCGCTTCGCAACTGGGAGATACAGGCATTCACGCCGGCAGCGTAAGCTTCCAACTCCGCGCGAAAGTCCGCTGGCAAGTCCCCGTGCTTCCACATTTGTTCGCACGTGCGGCGAATGCCCAGTTGTCGCATCATGATGTCACTGGCGAGCCCCTCCTCGCCCAGGATTTCTGCCGTGGTGCCTGATGCCTGCCTGCGCAGCAGATCCATCTGCCAAAGCCGATCACGGGCGTGCAGATAGCCGATTGCCCGGGCTGCATCAGGCCAAGATTCGGCGTAAATATGTGGAATGCCATAGCCGTCAACTTCGACATAGACGACCGCCGACAAACCCGGCAGTTTTGCTTCCGCGCTGAACGCAGCAGTCGAGAGTTGCAGCGCGGAAAGGACGACGAAAAGCGCCATTGGAAAGCGCAGTGATGGCAACATGCGAGCAGTCTCCCGAGAAGCGGCGTAGCTGCAAAGCCTACATCGCCACACACTTTGCAGCGCCTGCCGGTGGCAGCACCAGAATAGGGACTGTTCAAGTGACACGCAAATAAGCTGGCCTGCTGTCGCGGCAGAGATTTTGGCCGGCCCACACTGCTGGGGGATCGCTATTAGAATCTCTCTGGCCGCGGCCATGCAGTCTGGGCAAATCGGTCACCAGACGACGGTCGCGACCGAGTAGGGAGCCAGGCGGAGCCGCGCCGAATCTTGGCCAACTGCGATGTTGGCCTCGTGCGCGACACCGCTTGAGTTGGCCAAGACCAGTGTATGCGTACCCCTGGGATTTCGAAAGGCGACCGCGCGCAAGTCCGCGCCGGTTATTTCCGTCCCGATCCGAACCGCCTCGCGCTCGATGAACTTCATGAATTGGCCGTAGAGATAGTAGTCGACCCGGTAGTCGACTGTTTTCGTCTCGGCATCCAGCATGATACAAGTCCGCGACGCGCGAAAGGGACCATTGTTTGGCTTCCCCCGGGTGTCGATCATCGTTACCCAGGCGTTGTAACTCGATGCGCCATGGGAGAGCAGGTCGATCAAACGCCGCGCGCCAAGTACGCCGAACACAGAACCTTCCGTGAAGTGCACGGGACGATCCGGAAACTCGCTAAGAAAACGGCTCATGCCGTCAGGGTTTCCGGCATAGCCGTGAAACGCAACGCCCGATACGTACTGGGCGGCCCCAGGATCAGAGAGAACCGTGCGCGGATACGAGATGCCCGGATCGTCACCGTCGGCCGTGGGTTCAACGTTGAAGTTGTGGTCGTAGGACCAGATCGGTGTCTTGATGCCCGCGATGCGAAAGGCTGGTCCCAGGTGGTCCCGGATGAAGTCCCGCTCCTGCTCGCCGGTCCAGCGGCAAGATGGATAGTGCCATTTGGGCGCATCGCGTTGCCGGTCCACCCCGGGTTCGTTCTGCACTGTGATGGCGTGAATTGGGATTCCCTCGCGCTCGTAGGCCAAGACAAACCTGACGAAGTAATTGGCATACGCCGGATAAAATTCGGGAAGTAAGTGCCCGCCGATCATCGATCCACTGGACTTCATCCATCCCGGAGGACTCCAGGGCGAAGCGAAAAACAGCAGTGCGGGATTGGTCTCGCGGGCGAGCTTGAGCACGGGCAGCACATACTGGCGATCTTTCTCGATCGAGAACTGGCTCAGCGATGGATCTTTCTCGCCGGCTGGCAGGTCGTCATACGAGTACCACGGCTCGCCCGTGAAATCCGGCGTACCGATGCAGATGCGCATCAAATTCATGCCGATCCCATTATTCGGATCGACAAGTTTAGTGACGGCCTCGACGCGGTCCGCGTCCGACAGTTGCATTAGATTGAAGCACGTCGTGTGCTCCAGCGATGAGCCGAGCCCGAGCATCTTCTGATAGATTCGTTGCGGGTCGATCCGAATCGTAACGTCCGCGGCGGTTGGTTGGCCGCCATCCCGAGCTGCGAGAAACTCAATCTTCTCGGCCGGCGCGAGGCGCCGGGTCATGTCCTGGGTCGTTATCCAGACCTGGCCCGTCGTTGCGGCGGGGCTGGAATCGGTAGAGACCAGGAGCAAGCAGGAGGCCAGTCCGAGATGTCCCACGACCTTCAAATAACCGCGCACTCGGCGCCACGCAGATTCGCAAACGATCGGCATCGGAGTATCCTTCGAACCCTGACTGACAGGCAATCGTCACCGGTATGCTTTTCCACGTCGTCGAGACTACAATCGACGCGGGCAGTGAGGACCATGCCGGTGCTGCCTGCCAAGATAGTGTAACTGATCGCGGATGCCATCAATGAACGTGCGATTACTTGCGGTTCTTGTTTTCTGGGTAAGCGGCCCGTTTTCCGGGCCGCTGTATGCGGACTCGCCGCCGCCACTGGAAATCGCCGGTGTCACCGTGACGCCCCACGTTCAGGCGAGCGACATGCGCTATCGCCAGGCCCCGGATCCTAGCCTGGGCGCTCGCGTTCAACTCTTCGTGCGCAATGCGGGCTCGGCTGAACTCGGGCTGCCGGCTTCGTTGGTGACGCGGTTCCGCGGAATGCAACCGGACGAACTGCTGAAGACCGCCGCCTGGTGTTGGTTCGATACCCCGGCAGCATGGCGTGACGCCGAGTTGCGATTGCCCGCCGGGGCGATGACGGTCTGGCAGTTCAACACTCGCGATGCGAACTGGGGCGTGGGAAAGGAATTCGATCTTGATGTGCAATTCGACGAGCAGCAGGTCCAGCGATTCGAGAGCTTGCCGATCGCGAACCCGCAGATCTGGATTTCCGCCGCGACTTTCTTAGGACAGAACGGAAACGTCCAACCTGATCGACTCGTGCTGCATGTGGCAAACCAATCCACGGCGCCGATCCACCTGGAAGCCTGCCGGCTATGGCTGCCGGCCGATCGGAAGACCTGGCGATCGCTGGCCCCGGGAGCACTCGTTCCTATCCAGCAGTCGTTTCCCGCTGACGGCATGATCGCTGTCGGTGAGAAAGGAGGAGCAGTCGTCGACTTCGGTCTGCTCCCGTTGACCTACACTGCCATCGAAGTGCTGTGCACGGGTGAGTCGGGCTCGAGATACTCACTCTGGGCGCACTTGCGCATCAAGCGCGAAGCGTTCGATATCAGCGGCGGCTGGGTCAATTCATCGCTGGGCTCGCGCACCGCCCTGCAGTGCGAACCGTTCCTGAAGACGCTCAAGCGACTGCATATCAACACGGCACATATCGCTGAGACCCCCGGCTACACCGACCAGAACGGTCCTGAGGGACTCTACACGCGATATCCACTCAAGTATTTCAACCGTCTGCAGCCGATCGAACACTACGAGAGTGACGCCGTCTTGCCGCGCGTGCACGCCGTGGAGTTTCTCGGCGAGCCACAGTATGGCGGTGGGAAACCAGTCCCGCCGATGGAAGTGTGGACGAGCCTCGCACCCTATCAGGCCACCCGCTTGCCGACGAGCGTCACTCATAGTGAGGAACGCATCTGGAGGTACTATGCGGGCCTCTCCGACTACCCTCATTACGATGCCTATCGAGTCAGCGCGCCTTCGCCCGACGCCTGGTACAAGTACGATCGCTGGGGCGGCAAGAAGATTTTCTGGGGGGCTCCGCTCGAGACGATCGGCGAGATGTCCCGTTCGTTGCGCGAACTGAACCGCCCTGCACCTACGGCGTATTGGTCACAAGGACCACATCACGGTTGGGGACCAATGTGGGGTCGAAAGCGTGCTTCACCCACGCCGGACGAGATCCGCCTGCAAGCTTATCATGCCCTGGCAAGTCGCATTACGTCCTTGTACTGGTTCAATCTGAGCCTGCCCTCGCTTATCAAGTATCGCGATACGCTTGAGGAGCTCACCCGCGTCGGTCGAGAGATCCGCATGCTCGAGCAGTTCTACCTTGAAGGGGACGCGAACCAGCATCATCGGATGGTTCGAGATGGTCAGCCCGACTGGGACCTGGCTTCTATCGCTGGGCCGCGCGGGGCGTTGCTATTCGCGCTGGACCTCGACTATGCACCCGGCAGTACGACGCAAGTGTTTGAGTTCGGGCCGCCCCGCGCGGCCAAATTCTGCTTCGCACTGCCGAGTTGGTGTCAGGCGCCCGCCGAAGTGTTTCGCGTCGACGCGGATGGTACACACGATGTCGCGTACAAGTGCGTCGATGGAGGAATTGAACTTTCCGACATCGTGAACAAAGTTGCTATTTATGTGGTTTCGCCGCAGTCTGGCCAGCGTGCCGCACTCGAAGTCCTCAACAACGAGTTGATTCGTGAAGAACAGCAAGTGGGTTTTGACCCGGCCCACAATGACGACGATTTCAAAGTGTTAGTCGACCTCATGGACGGACCAGCGGATGATTGACCGCAGTTCACGTCATCGACCTGGACACAGCGATTGGTAAATACCGAAGCCGACCCAACTCGGTGAGCCAGGTATGTGATTCCCCACTTGGAAGCAGCGCCTAGCGGCTGAACGGTTCAAGCGACCGGCAACGCCACTCGGCTTCGCCGTTACCGCCAGGCAGCCGTGCAATCGTCCTGCGGCGGGTAGCGTAACTACTAAAAAAAAGAGGGACTTCAGGAGGGCAGGTCGCGTGGCCTGCTCTGGGCGACGCCCCATGTGACCCGCTTCCAACTGTGATTGCGTTCGGCGAAGAGCACGGCGTTTAGGCCGGCTGAAGGGTTCAAGCGACCGGCAACGCCACTCGGCTTCGCCGTTACCGCCAGGCAGCCGTGCACTCGTCCTTAGGGGGGGTAGAATAACTACTAAAAAGAAGGGCACTCTGGGGCGCGAATCGCATGAACTGCTCTTGGCGACGCCCCATGCTTCCAACGGTGATTGCGTTCGGCGAAGATCACGGCCTTTAGTCTGGCCAGTTTGTCGTGGTGTGCGTGTACGACGCTTGCGCAGCTCGAGCGTCTGATCTGCCGCGCGACGGCCGAATGGGTTCCCTGGTCGAGTGCAGAGAGAAAGCTTGCCACGAATCGCCAGTGGTTCCCGGCGGGCTGCCCCAAGCGGCCGTTGGGAAAGGAAGTGCCTACGGTGGCTCACACCAACAGAGAACACAGCGGTAGTTCCGGGTTCCATGTTTGTCCCGTAGAGCCTGGTCTATTGCGATCGGTGGCCGCGACGGCGATCGGTTCTTACAGGGCCTCGCCCGCTCGTCCTCTCTGCAATGACCTTTAATTCCGCGCGTTCCCGTCCGCATCGCGGAGTTTCTACGCCTTATAGCTTATCGCCCCTCCGGATCGATGTGCGCCACATTGACCATCCGGAGCTGCTGCGAAACCCGCGTCATTGCCCCCGGGCGTGACGCGGGCTATTTTATGCGCGGTACTCCCCGCCTTAGGCGAAGCGGGCGCGGACGATAACGAGTCTTCGGCGCTTCGGCGGAATCTCTGGGTGGATTTCGTGGGAGGGTGATGGTGGGGCGGCGTGCCGCCGCGGTTGGTGTTGCGTTCACGCAAACCACGGATGCTCATTACGGCCGCTGGACGGCGGCTAGCTAACGATGCTTGTGCCGCCGACGGGGAAGTGCTGGAACTGGAGTTCTGTTGCGGCCTGCGACTCGTGGCGGCCCTACGTGCAGGTTCTGGCCGAGAAAAGCCGCGCGAGCCACGCCCTCGACGGCCTCCCGATGACGAAGCAACCCTGCGTCGTCTTTAGCTCGCAGCAGAACAGCCGCCTCGAAAGGCGGCTGTTCGTAAGCGCGACATCGTCGGCAAGGATTAGGCCAATCGCTTTCGCCGCCGCCAGCCCAGCCCGCCGGTTGTCAAGCCAAGCAGCGACCACACGACGAGGCTGGCAGGCTCCGGAACGACGACACCCTCGAGTTCGCTTAGCGCAAAGGCTTGCATGCCGTAACCGTACGGTTTGCCGTTGATATCTAGCAGATTCTCCGAGCGTACCGTAAAGATTCCGTCGGCGGCGGCAATTCCCGTCCATCGGACGACATCGCCGGCCGCGGTATTCGCCCCACCGTTTAGGTGAACTACGTCCGGCGAGATTTGAATCGTGCCTGTACTACTCGCATTTGTGTAGGCGTCTGCTCCAACGATGCTGAACTTAGACCAGCGCTCAGGATTGTATGAGCTCCCTCGATTGGCCGTCGTAACGAATTCGTAGGTCTTGGCGGGGTCGAGCCCGCTGAACGTCACCTGGTAATACCAGCCATACGCGCTGTTATTGTAGGAAGCGCTTCCACTCAGGTTAATAATCCCATTAAAGACGCTGTGCGCAGGTGTACCTGAACTCGGCATAGAACCGGTCGAGCCGGAGACATTGTACGCCTCAAGCGTCGCGGTCACGGACGTGAATAGTCCGGTGCTATAGTCCTTGAGCAAACCAGAGGGTGTTTCAAAACCGCCCCCCCTCCCAGGTAACCGCTGTAGTTGGTCACATTTCCTGCGCTTGTGAAAACAGTGTCATTGTATGCCGTCCAGATCGCTCCGAATGCGGCCGTCTGTAGCGAAGCTGCAACAATTGCAGCGGTGACGAAAGTGGCGATTCTCATGATTCGATTGCGCCTCAAGTTGGTTTGGATGCGATGCGCCAATACACCCTTATTAGGGCCGCCGCTGGACACAACCTGACACACCAATTCACCGGGAGTTGCGGATTCTAGAGAAATCGCACAAACCACGGCGAAATTTGTCGCGCAAAGCCGCTGTTTGGTTCGGAACACGGAAGCTTCGAACCGGGACGGTGTCTGTTATGCCAAAAATCGGACATAGATTGTCCTGGCATCGGGTTTGCCGCTGAACTTGCATGCCAGTAGCGTACCGCTGGACGACTTCAATTTAGGAGCCGTCTGCGGACGACCGCGGAAGTCGGGCGACTATCTATAGCGGGACATCGCGATTGGCGAGCCTTGGCCACGTTCGCTGGGGAAGCCGCGTCCAGATGTGATGTCCTCGTACAGGCCGCGGGACGGGAGCAGCTCCTGCGGTGATGGGCGGGAGAAGTTAAGTTGCGGCAACGATTGTTACAGGCCTTCATGGCTTGGTCTCACGCTTGGTGCGCGTCAGCGTTCGTGGCGTAATCGCGGGATCGGTTCCGGCTCATGGCCTCGTCAAACAGCCTGGCCAGGTGGACGCCCAGTTCTTGGGCGCACGAATCGTTTCGCAACGAGAGCCCCGCGACGAGACGCTCGATCCGGATACGTGCTGATTTGTCCACATTGTGAGCTGCTCGGTTACGACAGCGAGATAAAGCATTGAAATAGTCCGTCTGCCCTAGCGGTTCCAGGACGCGTTCCGTCAGCAGAAGCGCCAGGTACTCGTCAGGGGTATAGCTATCCAGGAACGGCGTTTTTCCGGAATCGACTCGCCAGGTTTTCTTGTTGCGACGACCGACGGTTTCGCGCAGGGGAATCCCGGCGTCCAGAAACAAGCTCAAATCGCGCCGGATCGTGCGGGCATTTACCCTGGTGCGCGCGGCCATCTCGTCGATCGACAACCCATCGAGATGTTGGGACAGCACCCGGAGCAAGTTCCATTGGCGATCGAGAGCGGCAGTTCGGGGCATGATCGATGTTACGGTGGCGAAGAGTTCGTGCTCGAAAGGGCTGAAGTAGCCGAGTTCGGTTCGTTCTGGCGAGGTGCCGGCTCGGCTCGCGAGCCAAAGGCGTCTCAACCAGATCACGTCGCGCCATCGTGTGGATGCTTTTCGACGGTCGTCGGCTCGATGGCCGAAGCGGGGCATCCCGTGCTGGATTCGTGAAACAAGAAAAGGAGGCGCCGATCGGTTCGGCGCCTCCTCCTATTCGCTTGACTTAATTTAACCCGGCAGCCAGGGTCAGCGGTGCGACTAGTGCTGCTCGCACTTGTCGACGACGGCGAAGATGGCCGAGCGGGATTCATCGGACCAGCGTCCGGCCGCAGCATTCCGCCGCTTGCGGCGAGCGACGGTCAGGCCCGCGGCACTACCGGCCAGGACGGACCAGACGACGAGGCTGGCAGGCTCCGGAACTTCAAACACCATGCTCTGGTGGTTTGCAACAACATCGCCATTAGCGTTGAGCGTGACGGGATTCACTACGTAAATTCGATTGGCAGCGGCCAAGGCAGCTAGATTGTTGTTGTTGAAGAAATCTACGGCCTGCTTTCGAAAGTTGGCAGCAGTGCCGACGATGTCTTCATTGCCAGCGGCTACCTTTAAGACTTCGGCAAAGTTGTTATTCGGGATGCTATTGACGGGGCCACCGACAGTACCCCTAATCACTAAGCTCCAGATCGCATCTTGCAGTCTGGCGTTGCTCGTAGCGTCATTGGTGTGGCCATTCAAAAGGCCGTGAGCGGCAGCATAGTACAGGTACTTGGCTGCTCCGGTTACCACATTGTTTGTCGCCGACGCGATATTCGCTGAGATGCTCCCCACTTTGTAAGCGTAATTGGTGGCCGTACGGTCGTTGTTGGGGGTAAAGTTGATGTATTCCGTCGTCAGGTCACCGCCGGATTCGACGCAATAGGCGGCCCAAGAATTTGAAAAGGGGGCATTGATGGCACCAAGGAATGGACCACCGTTGCCCGCCCTGGGCAGTGACGGAGAGTCAAAGAATCGAACGGTGTCACCGACCTTCACATTGATGGTCGAATCGAACGCCGCCCGGGCCGGTTGGGCCAGCAGCAAGCAGCAGGCGAAGGCCACGGCCCCGTAAGAAAGCATTCTTTTCATGATGGAATCCTCGTCGTTTACTGTCTTGCTTGTGTTCAAGGGAGGTGTGAGCAGGGGCCAATTTCCGCCTGTCGAAAGCCTATAGGCTGCTCGGCAAAGAAACCTGACACCATTTTTCCCAAAGATTTGTCCAGGGACCCGACGCGGTGGCCAACCAAGTTCTCTTCGGGCAACTCCGTGGAAGAGGGTTATTGCGCAAACCGAGCCAGGATGGTTACTTATGTCCGGATTGCGATTCACAGAAGCGAGCGGAATCGCTCCTGCGCTATGCAGCCAGCACCCCGGGTTATCGCTTGAGGCGGATTTCAGCAAAACGAACAAGGACCGCCCAGGGACAGGCGGTCCTTGCTCGAAGGTTGCAGACGGCATAGCGACTCGGCGACGAATGCCGTCCTGGCATTCGGTGATTTCGCCAAGTACAAAGCAAAGCTTCGCGTGGCTCACAACCTGGCGACGCGCGACGTCAGGTTGGGATCGCCTCCGAGCGATCGATCAGCCGGTTGGATCTAACAGCGGCTTAGCCGCGACGTCGACGGGCCGCCAGAAAAACTCCCATGGCGCCACAGCCCAGCAGGATGACTGTGGATGGCTCGGGAATCGAAGTGACCGCCGAAGTTGCGACCAGGTAGCCGATCGGCGTGAGGTTGACGCTTGCCAACTCCGAATTCTCAGCCAGCGAGGACGCCGCGGGGAGTTCCAGCGTCGCCGTCGCCATGGGAGCCAGCAGGCTGGTCGGCTCGACGGCTTCAATAGCGAAGTCACCCAGCGAAACTTCTACCGGCCGCGAGGCGGCGGCTGAAGATGCAACGCTGCTTGACGCGTGGAAACTGCCAAGAGCATCGGCCGAGCGAATTTGCCCGGCCTGGAGAGCAGTGGCCGGCAAAGCCAGCAGTGCGGCCGCAGCCACAAGAAGAAGAGTCCGAATGCGGTGTGTTTTCATGGACGGCACCTACGAAGAAGGGTTGATAACGAGCACGCACGCCGAAAGCAGTGCGGCTTCCACTTCATGGATTCACGGCGCCATCGTGTTTCCGAACGAACACGCGACAAACTTTAACGCCCTTGACAAGGCGTTGTCAAACATTTTGCTGTGGGCGCTGTCGAAATGCCAATTTTCTTCAGCGTGCTAACGTTTTCCGGTTTCCTCGAGCGGCTGGTGGAGCTGTCGGATCAGATCGGCTGCGGCTGGATCGCGCGGCAGTGCCTCGTGGATGCCCGCGTAGATCCGCTGCAATCGCCGCTTGATCTCGGGCTCGATGCTTGCCATCCGGACGTGCGGGCGGAGCTGCAACTCCCTGCTGACAAGGCACATGGCGAGCGTATTGAGCGGGTCGAAGGCCAGCCTGAACTGCGCGGCCCGGGCCTGGCGATCTCCCAGCGCGGGTCGCATGACGGAGTTGGTCTCGGGGCTATGGGCGGCGCCCAGGAAATGACCCAACTCGTGGACCAACAACTCGAGTCGCTCGGACTCGGTATTCTCGATCGCCCATTCCCGCACGATCAAATGGGAATGCAGCGGTCCACGAGTTCCTCCGAGGTGGCCGTCGAGTGGAACGCGTAAAGGTCGGCCAGAGAAGCCAATGGCCAATCGTCCCGGTGACGGGTCAACATTCCGCTCGAATTCCGCTAGCAGCGCGCGAACATCCGCCACGTCTGGGGCCGGTTGCCAGCGCTCCACGGCAACCACCTTGAAGGTTGCAAAGCACTGGCGACGGAACAGTTGCGACGCTGCTTCGATGCGGCGGCGAACCCGCTGTTCCCAGGCCGCGGGCTGACTGACTTCCTGGTCGTCGTACAGAATCTTGACGGGAATTACAGCGGGATATTCGATATCGGCTGCGGAGGCCTGGTCGAACATTTCCGTGATCGCCGCTGGCGTCGGCTCGCTGTTGTCTGGGCCGGGAGTTCCGATTTGGCCCAATTCAAGCTGCTGCTGTTCGTTGCGGTGGATGTAGTACATTCCGTTCGGCGCGATGCCGTAATCGCGGCTGCCGGCGCCGTCGTCAAATGTCAGTTTGACGGTTCCCGCGATGACAAATGGCCGGCAGTCATTCGTCGCGAGTTTGCACGTTTGAGCCACGCCCTGGCCAGCCAGCGGGAGCATGGAAAACACAACCGGACTGTTGGTGCGATTGGTGATGACGACAAATGAGCCGCTGGCCGGCGCGGCAGCGAGCAGACACGCGGCCAGTCCGAGCAGCGGTCCCGCAGCCGCGAAGAGAATTCTGCGAAAGCCATTTGTCGCGAGCATTGTCCGCTCCCGGCGGAGATGAAGAAAAAGGCGGACAGTCGTGCCACCCGACTGCCCGCCGGCGGTCGATGCGGAATTTGCAGGGGCACCCGCAGAATTCACCGCAGCCGCGACGGGCAATCTTTGAGCAGGCAGTGGTGGCTGTGTCTGTCGAAATTCCCCGTCTATTAACTGGTAGGCCCCGCGCACGCGATACCTGACAAGATCTCATAATTTTGCGGACGAACGTTGTGTGAAACAAGAGTTGTTCACAATCGAGGGTGATAATTTCACGTGTCCCCAATTGCAACGTCTCTCGGCGTCGCCGATCGCGAGCGAAACGAAGTGGCAATTGGAGGTCAGAGATGCAAGCCGAGGATAATCTATCGCAGCGACAATAAACTTGTGTTTTCTCGGTTGAAACAGGCCCGATCGCCACACGTATGCGAGCTAGTTAGGACGCGTGGTGTCACGGATGGAGAGCGCTGTCGTAGATCAACTCGCGAATTAAATGGTTTAGTGTGATTGCCCGCAGATCAAATTTTGCTCGCTCAAGTTTTTATTCTCAGCCTCCGTCCGGTTTGACTTTCTTCCACGCCTTACTAGTGTAGGGGGGCACCCGTCAGAGCGGCGCTAGTCGCGGTCTCGCGAAATGAAATCGCTGCCTGATTGCCGGTCGTGATGTTGTGCCGTCGCGACAGGGTGTCCTCTGCCAGTAGTTGGTTGTCCAGTTACAACTTGATTGGCTACGTCGCGGACAATGGGACGCCAAATGCGCACTTGCGCGCACTCAACAATTCGGCTACGCACGAAGCTGCCTGCCAAGTCAGGCGCGGCAGGGTTCGGGCGTATTGCGTCGTTCGAGCTTTGCTCGTGCGCCGTTGTCCCCGGATCTCTTGCGGCGCAGCTTGTTGGTGCTACTTCTCGTAGGCCGCCGAATGAGCGTGGCTTTCGCGGGATTCCTGGATTCTGCAGCAAGCCGAGGTTGTGTTTGTCTTCAGCTGGCGGTGATGGGGCATGTTGTCCGGAATTCATTGCCGGTGAGATCGCGTGTTCTGCAAGCCGGCCCTTGACGCACATGCGTGCGACAGGGTCCACCCTCATGAATGCTCGTGGCGCGCACTATTTGCGCGCGCTTCCTACCGAGCCGTCGAGTTGGTGTTGGCTACTGCTTGGAGCGTCGCCTCGCGCGGCGCACATAGGGTAGGAAGCCGACGGTCGCCAGGATGGCGAATCGACTCAATCGTTTTCAAGTCAGGAAGGGTGGCTTCGGTCACCCAGGGGAACGGAGTCCGCGCGCACAGTAGGGCCGGATGGCGCTCAAGGTCCCGTCACGCAAAGTTACCAACGGGCTGGACTGCGAGAAACAGATGTCGCCAAAACTAAAAACCGCGCAGCAAATCGCGCGATTGGATTCCGAGCAGTCGGCAGAGTCGCTGCTGCTGGCCGACCACCAATTGGCCCAGCGCTGCGTTGCCGGCGAAGTCGCGGCTTGGGAACAGCTCTACCGTATCTACCACGACCGGCTTGTGGCCAGCGCCCGGGCGATGTTGGCCGGAAAGAGTTGCGATCCAACGTTGGCCGAAGAGCTGACGACTCGCGTGTGGTACCTGCTGGTCGTGAAGGATGGTGAACTGCTGACGCGGTACGATCCCAGTCGCGGGGCGCGCCTGATGACATTTCTGCGGGTGCTGGTGCGAGATGTCATGGGGCGGCACTTCCGTACCGAACAGCGGCGCAGCGCGCGCGAAGTGATTGCGGTTTCGGACCGGCGAGACCACCATGCGGCGGAACTCGACCAGGTCGATGTATCCCTGGGTGAGTTCCTGGCCGCCCTTAGCCCGAGCGAGCGCGAGTTTTGTGGCGGTCATTTGCTGAACTCAGAAGAGTCCGACGGCCCGCTCGCGGAACTTACGTCTGCCAACGTCTGGCAGAAGACGCATCGGGTTTATCGCCGCTTCGTTGAGTACTTCGCGGAGTAGTCGAGAGATGAGCTCACCTTTGCAATTCGCTGCAGACCAAGTTCACGGCACTGCCTTACCGAACACGAACGTGCTAGTTGAGCCGATCGCGCCAGAGTCGAATTCCCGCCGAGTCTACACCTCCCTCGTCGGAGCTGTCGTGTTGGCGGCTTTGTTTGCGTGGGCATATGCGCCGACGCTCCGCTACCTGGTAACCGCGTGGAATGACCAGCCTGACTATTCGCACGGTTTCCTGGTGCCGTTGCTGTCGATTTTCTTTCTGTGGAAATGGCGAGACTCGCTTCCCGAGGTGAGTGGTCGCATTGCGTGGCAGGGGTTACTCGTGCTGGTGGTCGTTGTCGGGATGCGCTACGGCGCGGCCAGACTGCATCTGACGCAGGTTGACGCCTGGACGATTCCGGTCTGGATTTTCGGCGTGGTGTGGACCCTGGCCGGACGGGCCGTAGCCCTATGGAGTTTGCCCGCGCTCGCGTTCCTGTACTTCATGGTGCCGCTGCCCTATCGCATGGAGCACTTGCTTAGTCTGCCCCTGCAGTCAATCGCCACGCAGCTCAGCGTCTGGTCCTTGCAATGCCTGGGACAGCCGGCTATCGCCGAGGCGCACACGATCCATTTAGGCTCACACAAGCTCGAGGTGGAGCAGGCCTGCTCGGGACTGCGGATGCTGGTTGGCGTCCTGGCACTGGCCGTCGGCTATGTGCTGATGTTTCCCAAGAGTTGGTGGGAGCGGGCGATCCTTTTGGTCAGCGTGGTTCCGGTGGCGCTTGCGGCGAACACCGCCCGGATCGTGATCACGGGACTGCTCTTCCAATATGTTTCGAGTGAGGCGGGCCAGAAGTTCAGTCACGACTTCGCCGGTTGGATGATGATCCTGTTCGCAGTCGCGCTTTTTGGCGGCGTACTGTGGTATCTCCAGCGGCTGTTCCCTGAGCAGCAGAAAATGCAGCTGCGCGACCTATTGCATGCGGAATCTCCGCAGGAGGGTTCTTCTCCGAACAGGAGATGAAGGGGAGCGAGAGTCGCCACTACGGCGCTCAACCGAGGCACGACACCATGAACGAACAACCGTCCAAAAACAAGAACGACGTGGAGCCTTCGCGACTTCCTGCCACGATTGCCCGTTCCGCGCCGCTGACGACGGCGACGAGCCGAATTCCGCGCCCTGCCGAACCACCGCGCGAAGGGATTTCACCCCAGCGAATTCTGGCGGCACTTCGCTACTGGTGGAAATGGGCGTTGCCCGTTGGGTTGGTGCTTGGCATTTGTGGGGCCATTTTCGTTCGAGTCACGTTTACCCCCAAGTACCAGGCAATGGCCTGGCTGCGAATTGAAGAGCACGTGCCGTTCCTGGCGTTTCAAGCCGAGGACGGTGCGGAGAAGTCCAAGGGATTTGTCCAGACTCAGATCGAACTGTTTCGCAGCCCGATGGTTTTGCAGCCCATCATTGCATTACCCGCCCTGAACCGCATACCAGACGCCGCTCAGCAAGATGATCTCGTCGACTGGCTGTCGCGAAACCTTGCGATTCGTGCGGTCGGCGAATCGGAGATCTACACGATTGCGTTCACGTGCACCGAACCCAAGGCGGCCTCAGAGGTCGTCAACGCTGTCGTCGACTCGTACTTTACCCTGCGGGCAGCGGAACATGGGCAGCGAGTCCAGCGTGTCATCAAGATTCTGGAAACGGAGCGCGGCACTCGTGAAAAGGAAGTCGAAGTCCTGCGACAGGGGGTTCGTGAACTTGCGCAGCAGATTACTGGTAAAGATCCCTTCAATACCACTAATGAAGCGCCGGCCGCCGAAGCCACGGCTGCCACCGATCTTCGCAATCGGCTGATTGCATTGGAAGTGGAAGAGTCGATTCTGCAAGCCAAGGTAAATGCCTACAAGGAAGCGAACCCTGCCGCGGCCTTAGAGGTTTCCGAGGAGTACGTTGAGAAGAGTGTCGCTAGCGATCCGCAAGTCGCCGCGGCAATGCAGTCCATTGCCGACAAAAAAGCCAAGCTCAGTCAGTTCGCCAGCAAGGCGGCACGTGGGACGGGAGAACCGGCCTATCAGCAAGCCGCGGCTCAGGTGGCGGAGGAGGAGCAGGCGGTCGAGGCGTATAAGACCGCGCTGAAAACACAAACTAAGGAGAAGCTTGGCGCGGAAAGATTCGCAAAGTTCGAGACCGAGTTGCGTTCATTGCAGACCGCACTCCTGGACTGCCAGGTCACTCGCCAGCTTCTGCAGGTTCGCTACGAGAATGAGGTCAAAAGCCGCAAACAGAGCACCGGCGACACCATCACACTGCGATTCAAACAGGAAGAATTGGCGCGGGAGGAAGAGGTCTTGGCTCGGATCTCGCAGCGAATCGTGCAGCTTGAGACCGAACTCGGCGCGCCTCCGCGCGTGTGGGAGATGAAGGCAGCCAGCGTTCCAACCAAACCAGTCGAGTCGATGCCCTACCTCAAAATGCTAGCGGTCTTCATGCTCGGCCTGGGGGCTCCTTTCGGACTGGCGGTGCTCAAAGAGCAAGTGGCCGCTCGAATCCTGGACGCTGACGCGCTCGAGCGGCGCGCAAGCCTCACCGTCGTCGGTGAAATCGCCCAGATCCCGCACCAGCGCCGCGACCAAGCTCGCTTGGGGATCCGCGACCAGCGAGCTGTCGGGCTCTTCGAGGAAAGTGTTGATGCCATGCGGAGCAATTTGCTCCTGGGTGCGGATGCGAAGTCGCTGCGGTTCATTGCCGTAGCCAGCGCTGTCAAGGAAGAGGGGAAAACCACGGTTGCCGTGCAGCTTGCAGCGAGTATCGCCCGCTCGTGTGGCGTGCGAACCCTGATCATCGACGGCGACATGCGTGACCCCAGCATTCATGGCGTGTTCGATGTCCCTCGCGAACCGGGCTTGACCGACGTGTTGAGCGGAAAGGTCTCGCTAAGAGACGCGATTTCGGTGACTCGTGTCGAGGGTGTCGATGTGCTTGCGGCCGGAGTGCTGCAGGGCAATCCCCACGTGCTCCTGGCCAAAGGTCGCTGGGAAGCGCTGCTCGCAAAGGTTCCGCCCGAGTATCACTATGTCATCATCGACACGCCGCCCGTTTTGGCTGCCAGCGAGGCCCTGGCGTTGGTGCGCAATGTCGACACCGTTTTGATGTGTGCCTTAAGAGACGTATCACGACTCCCCCAGTTACAGAAGGCCGCGGACCGAATCAAGTCCACAGGGGCTCGCATGGGAGGCATGATTCTTAACGGCATCCCGACAAGCCACTACGCCACGCGCTATGGCACCTACTCGTATCTTCTTCAGCGTTAAGAGCAAGACACCATGAATCGCGCACGCGGAAAATCGATGCCCACGAACGTCCCGTCGAGGGCGCCGCAGCCCAATACGCGGCGCACGATTAGTTTGCCGATCCTGGTGGCGACAATCGTGACGTTGCTCGTCATGCTGCCAGCGCTCTATCTGTGGCGATCACAGCAAGTCGAACGGGGAGCGAACGTTTACCTGGAGCGCGCCGAAAGTCTGGCCAAGGAGGAATCCTGGGCGCAATCAGCCGACTATCTGTACCTCTACCTGCGGCTGCGGCCCGACGACGCAGACGCGCGCACGAAGTTGGCACAGACGGTCGACCGTGCGGCTGGCCAGCGGCCGCAGATCTTACGAGCGATTGAGCTGTACTATCAGGCCTTGGCAAACGCCAAGCCTGACGAACAAGGTCCGTTGCGTTTAAGGGTAGCCGAGCTCCAGTTGCAGACCGAGCAATTCGCCTCGGCACTCGAAGAGTCTGAAAAACTGCTGCAAGCCAACGATCAGGACGCGAAGGCCAATCGAGTGCGCGCCCTGGCTCTGCACGGACTTGCGAGCGGGGGTGGACTCGACATGGAGCGTTACTCTGCGTCGGACGTCGGCGTGCAGCTCGAGAAAGCAGTTGCGCTATTGCCGTCGGACGTCGCACTAGTGACCACGTACGCCCAAGTGCTGCGTCAAAATCCAGAAATGCAGAGCGCCGCGACACGCGCCCTGACTGACGCGGAGCGGGCAGAGATCGCTGACAACTGTTTTGAGCGACTCGTGGCTGCGGCGCCGCAAGAGGCCAGTGCCTATCTCGCACGTTACCAGGACCGGGCTCGCCCTGGACAGCAGGCAAGCGAGGAAGCGGCCGCCGATCTCCGCATGGCACTGGAGCTGGCGCCTGACAATCCCGTCGTACTCATGACTGCGGCCAATCACGAGACGCAAATGGCCGGAATCTCGGGCTCCGAGGACCGTGCTAAGCACTTGCTAGCCGCGGAGGAATACTACGCCCGTGTATTGCGAGCTGAGCCGACCCTGGATCGCGGATACATCGGGCTGGGTGAGGTCCACCAGCTGCGTGGAAAGCCTGATTTAGCATTGCAGGCTTGGCAGCAAGGCCTGGAGAAATGCGGCCTGGACAATATTGCGCTCAATGCACTGCTGGCAGATCAATACATTAGTCAACGCCAGTTTGATCTTTCAGAACAATGCATCAAGCGACTTAAGTTGACTGCAGAAAGCCTCCGACGGCGCGGGCTGCTCGAGTCGCAGCTAACCTTTGCCCGAGGCACGCAACTGATCGAAGCGCGACTCAAGCTTACGCAAGGCAAGACGGAAGAGGGTCGGACAATCTTGCGAGATCTCGGCAAAGGGCCGAAAGGTGACAATGCCGAGGGGGGAGTGACCTTTCAAGCGTTGATGCTCCTGGCCAGCAGTTATGCTTCGCAGGATCCGCAATTGGCCGCGGCGGAGTATGCAGAGGCGGCAGCCGCGCAGCCGGCGGCGGTCGAACCACACCTGGCGACCGCAGTCCTCTGGCTGTCCGCCGGAGATCCCGAGCGGGCGGTGACCTCGCTGGAGAAGGTGGTCTCACTAGCAGGCAGCCTCGAAAATCAGATTCTGCTGCTCGGTGCAATGTTCCAATCGCAGCTGAAGCTTGCTGTCGCGGAGCGTAACTGGGAGCCCTTCGAGGCGAAACTTGCAGCGGCCAAACAGTCCGTGTCCCAGGCCGCTGCGAACTCAGGACTATGGCGACTCGGTATTCTGGAGGCCGAATATCGATCGCGCCGCGACGGTAGCGAAAAGGGTGTACAGGCAGCCAGAGATGTGCTGTTGGCGACAGAAAAAGCCATGCCGCCTTCGCCCGATAGCCTGGTGGGGCTGTCCGAGGCCTATGCCCGCTATGAACTGCATGACGACGAAGATCGCGTCCTCGAACAGCTTCGGGTCAAGTTCCCCAACAGCACCGCTGCCGTGCTCGCTACGGCCCGTTCGTTGGCTAGACGAGGCCAAATAGATCAGGCGCGGACAACGGTCTCGGATGGGATAACAAAGGCTTCGCCGGAACAGCAGCTGCCACTGCGGCTAGCCTTGGTGGGCCTACATGCAGAAGGTGGTCAAGACGCCGAAGCCTGGCAGTTGCTCTCCGATCTGCATCGGGAACAGCCCCAGGATCGCGGCATACTCGAACAGTTGATGGAGTTTTCGCTGTCAACGGGGCGCGCTGCCGAAGCCGAGGCGCTCGAAGCGGTCTTTGCAAAGCTTCCTGCAGTAAGCGAGACCGATGTGCGATATTACCGCGCTCGGCGTCTGTTGACGGCTGTCCCGGCTTCGCTTGCGTCTTTGCAGGAAGTTGAACAGATCAGCAATGCCATCCAGAAGGAAATGCCCCAATCCCCCGCCGGCTATGTGCTAGAAGCACAGTTGCTTGAGCGAAAAGGCCTCCTTGAACGCGCTGTCGATGCCTACAAGCAGGCAATGCAACGCGGAGAACGTCAGCTAGGCTCCGTCGAGCGATTGATTGCACTGCTCAATCAACTGGGGCGATTCGCCGAATCGAACGCCTACCTGGCGACACTACAAGGGGCCGCGCCGAACGTCTCGGAACTCTCGACACTCGAGATCGCCACAGCACTCGGGAGCGGACAGACCGAAACCGCGCTTCAACTTGCTCGCCAACGAGTTGCTAAGAGTCCTCAGGACCTGCTGGCCCTGATCTGGCTCGGTCAAGTGCAGATGGCGCGCAGCGAGTACGAGCAGGCCGAACAGACATTGGCTCGGGCCCTCGAACTCGCTCCTCGGGATCCGCGAGCGCAAGGTGCGATGTTGAGCTGTCTGGTCCGCACTGGGCAAAAGGAACGAGCTCGCGAGCTGCTGAACACATTTGTCGAGCACCTCGATGCTTCGCCAGTTGAGAAAGCATTGGTTTTGGCGGCCGGCCTCGAATCCATGGGTGCCGCCGATGAATCACTTGTGCAACTGCGCCAGGCAGAGGAACTGGATCCGAGCAACGCCAAGGTGCACGAGCGCATCGGGATGACGCTTTTGCAGCAAGACCCCGTCGCAGCCGAGAAGTCATTGAGGCGAGCGCTTGAACTTGACTCAAACATGGAGACCGCGCGAAGGGCGCTTGCGGCCGTACTTGCCGACCGTGGCGGACAGGAGAATTGGCAGGCTGCCGTCAAGCTGCTGGGAGAGTCGCAGGCGGCCGACGCGAGTTTGTTGAGCACGCAACGCATGCACGCCATGATGCTGGCTCGCCGCGGAGGCGCGGATAACCTTGCCAAAGCGAGATCGATTCTCGAGAACCTGTCCGGGGTGGGCAACTCGCCCAGTGTCGCGGACCGGTTTCTCTTGGCTCAATTAACCGAGATCGAGGGGAATACTGACCGAGCCGGTGAGCAGTTGCTGGCCCTGGCCAGCGAGCAGAGTCCGCAGCCAGTTCACGTGGCAGCCTACGTCGACTGGTTGCTGCGTCAGGAGCGTGCGGATGAGGCGGCAGTCTGGCTCGAACGGCTCCAGCAGCTTGGTGCCAACGGCATCGACAATGTTGGACTGCAGATCCGGTGGCTATTGGCCATGGGACGTACGGATCAGATTGAGCCGGCGATCGAAAAGTTTGCCCAACAGAGTCTGACTGCGAAGGCCTCCAGCGAGAAAATAACTGACGCTGACAAATTGTACGTCAGTCGAGCTTCCGGCGACCTTTACATGAGCGCGGGCCAACCTGCCGCGGCGGAACGCTGGTACCGGCGTGCCTTTGGACTCGATCCGAAAGAGTATGGACGACTGGCAAGTTCGGTTGCCAAACAAGGTCGAGTTGCCGATGCGGTCGAGATCTGCCGGATTGCCTCCGAGTCAGATGAATCTCACTTGCCGGCACTGACTTTGGCGGAGGTACTTGTCGCAAGCGAGTTGAGTACCGTCGATCTGACCGCAGCGGAGAGCATCTTTGCTGATGCCGTCGCGCGACACGCCGACAACCCAGATCTACTGGTCGCGATCGCGAATCTCAGAATCATCCAGTCTCGCTACGACGACGGGATCAAACTCTACCGACGGGTCATTGAGCTAAAGCCCGACAGCGTAAACGCACTGAACAACTTGGCAGCCATCCTGGCGGATCGTCCGGACCAGATGGCGGAGGCCATATCTCTCTTGGATCGCGCCATCCAGTTCGCTGGCCCTCAACCCAACTTACTGGATACCAAGGGCACAATCCTGCTGTCGCTCAATCGCGTCGACGAGGCGTTGCCGTTACTGATTGAAGCGGCTTCGAGCCCCAGTCCCGATCCGAGGTATCTCTTTCACCTAGCGGTCGCCCATTATCGGGCCGGCGAGTTGAGTAGCGCCCGTAAGTCGTTCGAGGACGCTCGGCGCCGCAAGCTGGAGGGCACGGTGCTCACCCAAAGCGATACCGAGATGCTGGCCGAACTAAACGAGAAGCTGCGCTAACTGGACATGAAAAGCACATCCGATCGACGAGCTATGCAAAACAGTAAGTTAGTGGCACTGGCCCTGATCACGATCGTGACCTGTACGGGAGCCATCATTCACGGGCGTTCTTCTCAGCGTTGGGGAAGCAGCCAGGGAATGCTCGAGGCCGGTAAACAACTATCCGAGATCGCCCAACAGGTTCCAGGCTGGAAGCTCGAGTCGTCCGGAAGAATTGCTGACACGAGTCGCAAGATGCTCGAATCGACTGGCGATATCGTGCGTGCATACCGCGACCCGATTTCCGGTGCCGCTGTGAACGTTAGTGTCATCATCGGCCCCCCCGGCACCATCTCGGTGCACTCGCCGGAGATCTGTCTTCCGAGCCGCAACTTCGATTTGCTGGGTGAGCGACAGGAGGTGACGATCCGCGATGCTGCTGGCGTGGAGCACCGGTTCTGGAAAGTCGGGTTCGAATCGACGGATGCCAGCGCACAACTGTTGTATGTGTACTACGCGTGGTCCGATGGTGGAGCGTGGATGGCACCCGAGAGCCCTCGCTATTCGTATGTCGGTTCGCCCTATCTCTACAAGATTCAACTCGCCGGATATGCGCCGTTGGACGGCGAATCCGATGAGCAGTCAGTCACGTTTCTACGTGAGTTTTTGCCGCAAGTAAGCAGGGAGCTCGTCAGTGCCGCAACTTCGCATCTCCCCTCACACGACGAGGAATAACACCATGTCGCTTGGAGCAATTCGTTCAGCAGAAGCTCCGACAGAGGAATGTCGACTCTGCGCAGTGGCGGTGCCAGAAACACCGACGCAATCGCAGGTGGTCGCCGCCTACTTCAACTGGAAAGCGTTCATCGACTGGCCGCTGGCCGCCGGGCTGTTCGTTGTGTTCAGTCCAGTCATTGCCATCCTCTGGGTGGTGGTGAAGTGCAGTTCTAAGGGTCCGGGCTTTTACGGACAGCGCCGCGTCGGAAGTGGTGGAGCAGAGTTCACCATGTACAAACTGCGCACGATGCGGGTCGATGCCGAAGCTGGCACGGGCGTGATCTGGAGTGCAGTTAACGATCCGCGCGTCACTCGGATTGGCCGCGTGTTGCGGAAGCTGCACTTGGACGAACTGCCGCAGCTGTACAACGTCGTAATGGGTGAAATGTCTCTCGTTGGCCCGCGCCCCGAGCGTCCCGAGTTCGTGCGTGTCCTCGCTGGGAAGATCGAAAGGTACGACGACCGACATCTCGTACGGCCCGGGATCACTGGCCTGGCTCAACTCAATCTGCCGCCAGATACCGACCTGAACAGTGTGGCCCGCAAGTTGGTACTGGATCTGGAATACATCCAAGACGCAACGTTGTGGCTCGAAGCCAGGCTGTTGCTCTGCACTTTCACCCGCATCTTCAAGCTGCCCACAATTGGTCCATTGGGTTTGCACCGGATCGTAAGCCTACCCGAACCAGATTCGCGATTGGCGATGACGCCCACAATGATTGAAATAGGGACCGGTCGCGGCCCTAAGTCGGCTGATACTGGGGCTGACCATGCGGCTGAAGGCCCGCAACTGCCACACCGCACGAAATCTCGTCCGAAGACTCACGCCTCCGCCCGATTGACTTAAGGTTCTCCGCGTTGTCTGCCGCGAAAAACATTCTGAACGCATTCACCGTGGACGTGGAAGACTACTTCCAGGTGTCGGCGTTCGAGCCGTACGTCCGCCGCTCGGACTGGAATGACTATCCAAGTCGCGTGGTCACGAACACGCATCGCCTGCTCAACCTGCTCGAGAGTCGTGAGGTTCACGGTACGTTTTTTGTGCTGGGGTGGGTGGCAAATCGCTTCCCGCAGCTCGTCAGAGACATTCAGCGGCAGGGACATGAAATAGCCTCCCATGGCTACTGGCACCGCCTGATCTATGACCAGACCCCGGATGAATTCCGCCAGGACATTCGCCGCTCGCGCGAAGTGCTCGAGCAGATTACCGGCGAACCAATCGTCGCATATCGAGCACCAAGCTTCTCAATTACCAATCGTTCGCTGTGGGCGCTCGACATTCTGGTGGAAGAGGGCTTCTCCGTCGATTCCAGCGTCTTTCCGGTGCGACACGATCGCTACGGAATTCCGAACGCAAGTCGTGAAATTCGGCAAATTGACACTTCAGCCGGCGCCTTGGTCGAGTTTCCGCCATCCGTGTTGCGAGTTGCCGGGATGAATGTCCCCATTGGCGGCGGCTACTTTCGGTTGTATCCCTGGCAGCTCACCAATCACTGCCTGCGGGGAATCAATCGAAGGGACCGAGTTCCCTTCATGTTCTATACGCACCCGTGGGAGATCGATCCGGCGCAGCCTCGCATCTCCTGCGGATCGCGGGCCAGGTTTCGGCACTACTTGAATCTGGATCGAACTGAAAGCCGCCTGATTCGGATCTTGGACGAGTATCGCTTTTCAACCGTCAGTGCCGTCATGCAGGCAAACCTCGCTAATCCGGCTTTGACCCCTGCGGAGCTGCCGTGAGCACGAAGCATCCGGACGATGTGCTGGCGGCAAGCGACTTGACTCGTTGGGTCGAAGCGAAGCGTCAACCTGTGCTGAGCGTCGTCATGCCTGTCAGGAACGAAGTGCAGGCTATCGCTCGCACCCTGGGGCAGCTGCTGACCCAGGATTTCGACTCGCGATGGTACGAGATCATTGTTGTCGACGGTGAATCAACGGATGATACCCGCAGCCAGGTCGAAGCGATCATCAGCCAGAATTCGAACGTGCGACTGCTCACGAATCCGAAGCGACTCGCAAGCGCGGCGCGAAACATCGGCGTGCGCGCGGCGCAGGGAGAATACATCCTGATCGTGGACGGCCACTGTGAGATCAAAACGCCGTGGTTGTTCCGTAACGTCATTCAGGCGTTTCGGGATTCGGGAGCAGACTGCCTGGGACGGCCGCAGCCGTTGGATGTATCAGAAGCAAATGCCACACAGCGGGCGATTGCAGTTGCCCGCAGCTCCTGGTTGGGGCATCACCCCGACTCGTTCATCTACTCCGCAGAGCCCCGGTTCGTGCCCGCGCACAGCGTGGCGGTCGCCTATTGTCGCTCAGTATTCGACAAGGTCGGGTATTTCGACGAGCAATTTGATGCTTGTGAGGATGTGGAGTTCAACACGCGAATCGACAACGCCGGTCTGACTTGCTACTTCACACCCGCGATTGCCGTGCATTATGTGCCGCGAGCCACGCTCTCAGGGCTGTTTAAGCAACTATCGCGTTACGGCCGCGGCCGAGTGCGGCTGATGCGTAAGCATCCCAGCACGTTTTCGTGGAAATCACTACTGCCGGCTGTGTTTGTGGCGGGTGTCGTCGTGGGACTTCCACTGGGTTTCGCTAGTCGTTGGCTGGGACTGCTCTACGCGGTCGCTCTGCTTGTATACGCAGTGACGGTCGGCTTGGCCACTCTGCAACTAGCTGCCCGTCATAACTGGAATGTGCTGACACGGTTGCCCCTTGTGTTTGCGACCATTCATGCTGCCTGTGGGTGGGGAGCAGCGGCGGAGATTCTGTTTGGCCGATCAATTCCAGAATCTCTCCAAGGCGACTCGTCCCAAACAGAACTTGCGCACCGAGACGCTGAAGCCCAAACACGACCGAACGTCGCCTGCTGACCAGATGCGAGTAGCAATCATCGACGAAGAGCTGCCATTTCCGACGAACTCGGGCAAGCGTCTCCGCACGCTGAACTTGATTTCGCGTTTGGCATCGAAGCACCAGATCACCTACCTATGTCATCGCAACCCTGATGCCGTGGAGCAATCGCAAGCGGAGCGACACTTGCGTGAACTCGGAGTCGAATTACGAACGGTGCCGAGAGAAATCGCCCCCAAGTCTGGGGTATCGTTCTATTGCCGCCTTGCGAGCAACCTTTTCTCCCCGGTTCCGTATTCAGTTCAATCGCATGACAGTCACGCGCTGCGCAAGGTAGTCCAAGAGCTATCGGCAAAGGGTGACATTGATCTGTGGCATGTGGAATGGACCCCCTACGCCCAATGCGTTCGCGGCATGGTGACTGCACCATGGCTCGTAATGGCTCATAATATCGAGTCACAAATCTGGTTACGTTACTATCAGAGCGAGCGCAATCCGTTTAAGCGCTGGTACATTGGGCATCAGCTGAGGAAATTTCGACGGTTCGAGCAGCAGGTATTTGAGGAGTCCAGTCAGAATGTCGTCGTCAGTGAGTCGGATGCAGAACTGGCGGCTGACTGGTTCTCGGTGCGGCGTCCCGAGGTCGTAGCCAATGGAGTGGACCTGGGTTTTTTCCGGCCTGTCACACAAGGGCGCGAACCGACAACAGTCCTGTTTCTCGGCTCGCTCGATTGGCGACCGAACCAAGATGCGGTTCGTTTCCTCTTAGATCGAGTCTGGCCCGGCCTATACTCCCGTCTTCCTGACTTGCGATTGAGCGTTGTCGGGCGCAAGCCGCCTACCTGGATGATCGAGGCTATTCGTCGCCAGCAGGGCGTCGAACTGCATGCCGATGTACCCGACGTCAGGCCACACCTGGAAGCTGCGCACGCGATGGTCGTACCATTGCGTATTGGCGGCGGCAGCCGGCTAAAGATCTTGGAGGCCGCGGCCGCAGGTCTGCCGGTAGTCTCCACGGCCGTCGGCGCCGAGGGTTTGTCGCTCTCACCGGGGCGGCACTATCTGGAAGCTGAATCCGCTGAATCGATCGCAGACGCTTTGGCGGTCCTGATTAGCGACCCTGCTACAGGCGACCGAATTGCAACGGCGGCTCGTAGGCACGTTCAAGAACACTACGGCTGGGACGCATGCGCCGAGCGACTCGACGAGATATGGCGCAGATGTGGTCGATTCAAGACGAACCGCAGTAGATTGCAAGAGTCGATCGCATCGAGATGAACCTCCTGCACCTTACCTCCTCGCGCTTCTTCGGCGGACCCGAGCGCCAGATGCTCGAGCTTTCGCTCGAGCTCAAACCCCATTGCCAAACGACTATCGCCAGCTTTTCCGAGGGGGGGCGATGCCGGGATTTTCTGCGGCGCGCGCGAGAGCAGGGCATTGACGCAGTTTCGGTCCCCTCCGATACGCCGCGGCTTGTCGCTGCCAAACGGGACGTGCGTGGCTTGTTGCGCGAGACTGCCGCCGACGTGCTGATCTGCCATGGCTATAAAGCCGGACTTCTCGGGCTGCTGGCCGCCAGATCTGCTGGAGTTGCTGTGATCGCGGTATCTCGCGGGTGGACTGCCGAAAGCCCTCGCGTTCGATTGTACGAGTCGCTCGACCGCCGGGTTCTCCGCCGGATGGACCACGTCGTGTGCGTCTCTCACGGGCAAGCCGAGAAGGTTCTTCGAGCCGGTGTCCCCGTCGATCGCGTCTCGGTAATTCACAATTCCGTTCGCTGCGAGCGATTCGCAACCGCGTCAAAAAGTAGTCGAACGCAGCTAGCCAACCACTTTCCTTCGCCGCCGCGCTTGATTGTCGGAGCAGCTGGCCGCCTGAGTCCGGAGAAGGGATTCGAGATCCTGGTGCAGGCAGCAGCCGAGGTTCGCGCGCAATGTCCGGACGTCGGCTTCGTGCTGTTTGGTGACGGGCCGCTTCGTTCGGTGCTGGAACGTCAGATTGTTGCGCGCGGCCTGCAAGATTGGTTCGTGATGCCCGGCTTTCGCGATGACCTCGACGAGTTGTTGCCCTCGCTGGACCTGTTCTGCTCATCGTCGTACTCCGAAGGCCTGCCGAACGTCATTCTTGAAGCCCATGCTGCTGGGCTGCCGGTCGTCGCAACGGCCGTCGGTGGCACTCCGGAAGTCGTGGACGACGGAGAGACGGGGTTTCTGGTGCCGGCGGGTTGTGCTTCGGCGCTTGCGGGTCTGATCATTCGGCTAGCTTCGGACGGGTCGCTTCGCGAGCGCATGGGCGCCGCCAGCCGTACCTGGGTCTGGGAGCAATTCTCATTTCCGGCCCAGGCCACGAGCTATCGCCAGTTGTTTCGCACTTTGTGTTCGGCACCTTCATCGGAAGCGACCCTTGTCCACGCAAGCACTTGAAAGAGTGACCACGTCCTCGCCGAAAGAGGCGGCGGCGCAGCCGATCCGGGTCTGTTACTTGATCGATAACCTGGCCGTGGGCGGGACGGAAAAGCAGCTCTTGGCATTGATCGCACACCTCGATCGCTCGCGGGTTCAGCCGTATCTGTGCCTGCTGGATGGAATGCCAGAAAGCTCTCAGGCGCTGGAGCCGCAAGACTGTTCCGTTCTGCGACTAGGAGCGCGTTCGCTCCGGAGCCCGCGAGCGATCTCGGCCGGCTGGCGCTTCATTCGCTTCCTGCGGCAGCAGCAGATCGACGTTGTGCAACTGCACTTTCCCGACAGCACGTACTTCGGAGCGCCGCTGGCGAAGTTGGCAGGCGTTCGTTGCGTGTTGCGGACGCGGCGCAATACGGGTTATTGGATGACACCCGGTCATCGCCGCATGGGACGCATCATTTCTCGACTGGTCGATGGCACCATCGCCAACAGCGAAGCCTGCCGCCAAGCAGTGATTGAGCAGGAAGGGGCACGGCCTGATAGTGTGCATGTGATTCCGAACGGAATTGATACAGCGAGGTTTTCAGAGCCGGAAGCCGCCAAGCTTCGGCAGGGCCCACACCGACGAGTCGGGGTGCTCGCCAACTTGCGGCCGGTTAAACGGCTCGACTTGTTTATTAAGTCTGCGGCACTCCTTGCTACGCATTTTCCCGATGTCGAGTTTCAGATTGCTGGGGAAGGAGAGTGCCGTGCATCGTTGACTCAACTGATCGACGAGCTTCAGTTAAGCAGTCGCGTGCAACTATTGGGATCTGTGAGAGATGTTGCCGGATTTGTGAATGGTCTCGACGTCGCCGTGCTGTGCTCAGAGGCCGAAGGGGTATCTAACGCGGTCCTGGAATACATGGCGGCCGCGCGAGCGATTGTAGCCACCCAAGGCGCTGTCGACCCGTGCTTGGTCCAGCATCGCCGGACAGGACTCATTGCTGAGAATGATTCAGCGACAGCTCTCGCAGCTGCCATTGCAGAACTCCTGACGAATGTGGACTCATCAAGGGAAATGGGGATTGCAGCTCGCAGTGCCGTTGAGGCCGACTTCAGTCGCACTAAGGAATTGAGCCGTTACACGTCACTGTACACGCGAGCCAGCCGTCTGCCAGTATGAACACAGCACTCCGCAATCAAGCGCGCCGTCTGGCCAATGCGGTGGCCTTGGTGCTGACTTCTACGCTGTGGCTCGTGGTGCTCGCCTTCGATTCCCACCGCAATGAACAATGGTTCTTGAGTTGTGCGCAGCTGTTGAGCCTTGTACCAGGCCTAGTCGGAGTATTTCTGCGAAGGGGTTACTATCGAATGACTCTCGAGCAGTGTGGCATCGATGCTCACATTGAATTTGGAACCTGGTTCGCCCACCGCGAAGCAAGCGTCGGCAATGGAGTTTACATTGGCGGGCGCTGCACCATGGGGATGGTTGAGATCTGCGATCATACCTTGATTGGCAGCAACGTCGATATCCTCAGCGGAGGCCAACAACATTCGTTCGATGATCACGGACGGCCAATGGCTGCGCAGGGCGGGCGATTCCAAAAAATATCCGTTGGTCGAGACTGCTGGCTTGGAAATAGCACCGTGGTCCTGGCCGACGTCGGTGAGCATAGTGTGATCGGCGCGGGTAGTGTCGTGGTCAAGTCGATTCCTGCCTGGAGCGTCGCGGTTGGAAACCCGGCACGTGTGATTCGTGAGAGGCTAACTTCCCCTGAACTCGAACCACAGGAGTCCGTTTCGTGCACTGGCTCCTAGCCGGATACATGTGGCTGTTCATTCACCGGCCGTTTGAAATCTGGCCTTGGCTGGGAGACATGCGCATCGAACGAGTCTATATGCTCGTGACACTCGGGGCATGGCTACTGACCGCGAACAAGGGCTGGACGTCCAGTCGAGTCAATGTGGCAGTAGCCGCAATGTTTGGGGCGATCCTCATCGCCTGGATACTCAGTCCTGTCGGAGCTCAGGGTACCAAAACCGTTGAGGACTTCGCGAAGGTTGGCGTCTTCTACGTCCTGCTGATGTCATGCATTCGAGACGAACGAACGCTCCGCTTCATACTCGTCGCTTTTCTCGCATGCACCGCGCTCTACATGGCACATAGCTTGCGCGAGTACATCAACGGCAGGCACGTCTATCGCATGGGCACCGCCCGGATGATCGGCGTCGACTCAACGCTCGGTGATCCGAATTCATTTGCCGCGTCACTCGTGTATGCCTTGCCGATCACAATTCCATTCTGGCGCGGCGTTCGCAAACGTTGGCAGACATACTCGCTAGTTGGCTACACCGGCCTGACGATAGTGTGCGTACTGCTGACTGGCTCACGAACAGGCCTCATGGGCCTGGCGGTCGCGGGAGCAGTGCTGCTGATGCTATCCCGCTATCGGTGGCGACTGTTGCTCGCGGCAGCGGCAATCGTCCCCATTGTCTGGATGTCTCTGCCGGAGGACCGACAAACGAGATTTCTTACGATCCTTGATCCGAACTTGGGGCCAGCAAACGCGCAAACGTCCGCCGAGTCGCGAGAGATGTACTTCTGGATCGCCCTGGACCTTTGGCGGCAGAGTCCAGTGGTGGGCTACGGTCCGGATTCCTTCCGCCACCTCAGCGGTACTGGACAGCCTGCTCATACGCTCTATGGACAGGTATTGTCGGAGGTTGGCCTGCTCGGCTTCGGGGCTCTTGCGGGGCTGCTGGTCTGCGTCGCCCTCAACACGCGCGAGATCTCCCGCTGCTATGCGGGCATCCCTTGGTCAGAGCGCCCCTTTCCCTTCTGGCTGTCGGTTGCGGTCTGCGTTGCGATGACGTTGCTTTTGCTCTTAGGCATCGGTGGGCACAATCTCTATCGTTTTACTTGGCTGTGGTACGGAGCCTTTCTGGCCATCGCGGTCCGCTGCGTGCAAGATGGTCAGACTTGGTTCGAGGACGATCCGTCCGTCGGAGTCGAGGCACTTGACTATAACAACTATGAGCAATTCGAAGTGGAACTGGTGCCATGAATTCGCACCGAGGCGCAATTAGGCGATGTGCTGACAACGCGATCGCGTTTGGCAGCAGATGGGTTATCGCCCCCGCTTGGGCTAGTTGGGAGGGAAGCCCATACCTTGCGCACCTGCGTACCTTGCGACAATGCCAGTTCGATTCTCCTCGGAACATTGCCGAACGGCAGCGAAAAGCGTTGACGCAGATCGTCAGTCACGCTGCTGCCACGTCTCCCTATTATCGCGAACGATTCGAAGCGGCAGGTATCGTCCCGGGGAAGCTAGCCGATTTCGAGGATTTTCGACAGCTTCCACTACTTACAAAGTCCGACTTGCGTGCGGACTTCGAGGACCTGCGATCAGACGCGTATCATGAAAGTCTTGTGCATCACAAAAAGACATCCGGATCCACCGGCACTTCCGTGGCCGTGGTCGTCGATGAAGATGCCCAGCAGTTCAAGCGGGCCTGCACGTTACGGTCGGACGAGTGGTCAGGCTGGCGACTTGGCGAGCGGAAGGCGTGTGTCTGGGGAAATCCAGAATACGTAAAGCAGGGCTGGCGTGGTTGGCTGCGTAATGCGCTGCTTGAGCGAGCCACTTTTCTAGACACGCTCTGCATGGACCAGGCGGCGATGAAGCGATTTCTGGACGAACTTCGGCAGCATCCGCCGTCGCTCCTGTTTGGGCACGCCCACTCGCTCTACCTGTTTGCCGAGTTTTGTCGCGGGGAGGGCGGAGCAGAGTTTCAACCCCAAGGGATCATCTCGACGGCGATGGTGCTCCACGATTGGGAGCGGTGCTCGATTGAAGAAGTGTTCGACGCCAAGGTCACCAACCGCTACGGTTGCGAAGAGCTGAGCCTGATCGCCTGCGAGTGCGAGCAGCACGACGGATTGCATATCAACGCGGACGGCGTTTATGTCGAAGTGTTGCGGCCGGACGGATCGCCTTGTGAACCAGGGGAGGTGGGTGCCGTCGTGGTGACCGACCTTGTGAATCGGGCAATGCCGCTGATTCGTTACCAGGTCGGCGACATGGCAGCGCGTTCCGAGCGACAATGCTCTTGCGGCCGCGGTTTGCCGCTGTTGGAACAGGTCACTGGCCGGGTGGCCGACTATGTTGTCACCCCCAACGGCGAAATGGTGTCCGGCATTTCTCTCACTGAGAACTTTGCGATGCTAGTGCCGGGGATTGCACAGTTGCAGATTGTTCAGGAGCGGATCGACCACATTGTGTTCAAGATCGTGCAAGGTCCGGAATGGTCGCGGACAAGCAAGAGCCTCATCGCCGAACTCGTGACTGATCGATTCGGTGCTGGCGTTACCCATACCTGTGAATTTGTAGAGCGCATCGCGCAAGAGCCATCGGGCAAGTACCGGTTTTGCATCTCGCATGTTGCGAATCCCTTTCAGCAGCTTTCGCCGGTTGCACGATGAGCATTCCCACCGTCAGTGTGATCGTCGCAACTTACAACTACGGGCAATACCTCGCGCAGGCACTCGATTCCATATGCGCGCAATCGTTCACTGACTGGGAAGCCATCGTCGTGGACGATGGGTCGACCGACAATACCCAGGCGGTGATTGAACCCTATTTGAACGATGTCCGCTTCAAGTACGTTCGCACCGACCATGTTGGGCAGCCCGCCGCAAAGAATAATGGCATTCGCGTCGCACGAGGCAAATACATCGCATTTCTCGACGCTGACGACGCCTGGCTACCGGAGAAGCTTGCATCGCAGGTCGAGTGCATCGCTCGTGAGCCGGCCATTGGCGTTGTTTATGGGCGCCGCAAATGGATCAATTCGATTGGGAAACCGCTCGAACGTGCCGAGCGCGTAATGCGACGGGGCAACGTCTTGCCGTTCATGTTTCGAGATAACTTCGTTTGCTTCAGCTCGGCCATGGTCCGCCGCGAGGCATTTGAGCAATGCGGTGTGTTCGATGAACAGATCCCCCTGGCCATTGACTACGACCTTTGGCTGCGGATCGCGGCACACTGGAAGTTTGACTACGTCGACGAACCGGTGGTCTTGTATCGCACAGGTCATGCCAACCTGTCACAACGCAGTGAGGAGCGCCTGCATATCGCAATGCGGATCATGCGTCGCTTCCTGAATGAACAGGGCGGCCGCAACGCACTGCCGTCGTCGGTTGTGCGTCAGGCATTCGCCGACACCTACTGCTCACTGGGGTTAGTGCAGCGAGAACGCAGCGTCTGGCGTTCGCTCAAGAGCTACAGCCAAGCGGTCATGTATCAACCACTCGGCATGTCAGGCTACCGGGGCATGGTTGCGGCGCTGCTGCCCGAACGCGCGCGTCGAAACGCGCGTCGTGCGTTGGGGCGTCCGCAAGAATGGACCACCATGAGCCACTGCACGCCGGACTGTACTAAGAAGGTTTCCGGTACTCACGCCTGACCTCCGCGATGCCTGGCACATCAAGACGCATCATTGTGACCAACGCTGCGGCCAACTGGCTTGGCTTTGCGGCCACCGTGGTGATCACGTTCTTCATGACGCCCTTGCTCGTCCACGGGCTGGGGGAGCGCGAGTATGGCGTTTGGGCGCTCGTCGAATCGGTACTGGCCTACCTGGCCTTGTTCGACCTTGGGATTGGCGCGGCCGTGGTACGATACGGCGCCAAGTTCGAGGCCACCAAGCAGCCCGACGAACTGAATCGGGTGTTCAACACGAGCTTCGCAATGTTCGCCGCCTTGGGAGTGCTGGCGATGGTCATTGCGACTGGCTTGGCGTTCATCCCGCAGAACCCGCTCGGAGTGCCGCCGGACCTGGCGCACCTCACGCGCTGGCTGATTGTCCTGTTAGGTCTCAATCTGGCGACCGCATTGCCGCTTGGTGTTTACGACTCACTGCTCTGCGCGGTCGGTCAATTCCCCTTGCGGACGGGCGTGCAGTTATCTGTGCTTGGCCTGCGGACTGTTGCTTTCCTCATTATTCTGCACAATGGTGGAGGGCTGCTGGCGATCGGCGTGGCGATCACGGTCTTTGGAATCGTCCAGAATCTGATCCTGGCGTTGGCCGCACATCTGTTGGTCTCGGGACTTCGCTGCTCGCATCGATTTGTGGACCTCGCTACGTTTCAGGCGATTCGCGGATACAGCCTCTGGGCATTCCTGATCATGATCTCCGGTCGACTGTCGTTCTCGACAGACGCCATAGTGATTGGAGCCAACCTTTCACCCGAGTATATCACCTACTTCGCCATTGGTGCTCGACTGACGGAGTACTGTAAGACGGCAATTCGATCCGCGACAACGGTGCTGACTCCAGCGATTAGTGCCTTGGAAGCCAAGGGGGATATCGATCGCGTGCGGAGAATCTTTCTGACAGGGTCACGCTGCGTGGCTTGGGTGGTGATTCCAGTTCAATTTACGCTTGTGTGTCTCGGATATGAGTTTTTGGAGATCTGGATTTCTCGCGATGTTGCCGATCAAGCCTACTTGCCGATGGTGTGCCTCGCCGTGCCATTGTCGATCACACTATCTCAGTCGATTGCCGGGCGAATCTTCTACGGCATCGGTAAGTTGAAATGGTTTGCAGCAGCGGCAGTGAGTGAAGCAATCGCGAATCTTGGTTTGAGCCTGATTCTTGTTGGTCCTTATGGAATCACGGGCGTTGCCATCGGGACCATGGTACCGAACATTCTGTTCAGCCTGTCGATTGCGGCCGCAGCTTGCCGATTTCTAGGTGAAGGACCAGCGCAGTACTTGGTGAACACTTTTTCGCGCCCACTCATCGCGGCGGCTCTTCCGCTGACGCTTTGGTCTGGTATGCGCGAGATCTTCGGTGCGCCGAGCACCTGGAGCGAGCTTGCCACTTTCGGTGTGCTAGGAATCTCGCTCTTTGGACTCATTGGGTTGATCCTGGAGCCCAGCGCAAGGTTTGTGTCTGCAAACTGGCTTTGGAAGTCTCTGAACAAACCGCGACTGGCTGCAAACGTCTGCGAGCCGCTAGCTGAAACCAGTACGAGTTCCGGAGAATAGGGAATCTCCCCCCTACTGATCACTGGCGCTGCGGGCTTTATCGGCTTTCATCTCTGCCGACGAATGCTGGCGGCAGGTGTGCAGGTCGTTGGCGTTGACAACGTTAACGACTACTATTGCACTCGGCTTAAACGCGCTCGGCTGGCAGAGTTGCTTGAGTCGAAGCATTTTCGCTTCATCGAGATGGATCTCGCCGACCGGGCCAGGGCCAGCCAGCTCTTTGAGACCTGCCGGGCTCCCCGCGTCGTGCACCTGGCTGCTCAGGCAGGTGTACGCTATTCGATTGATAACCCCCAGGCATACATCGATTCCAACCTCGTTGGCTTCGCGAACGTGCTCGAAGGTTGCCGGCAGAACGGCGTCGAGCATCTGGTGTATGCGTCGTCGAGTTCCGTGTATGGAGCGAATGTGCGAGTTCCATTTTCGGAACACCACTCAACGGATCATCCGGTAAGTCTCTACGCGGCGACAAAACGAGCTGGCGAACTTCTGGCGCATAGCTACAGCCATCTGTACGCCTTACCGGTCACCGGACTGCGGTTCTTCACGGTCTATGGTCCGTGGGGACGGCCCGACATGGCACTTTGGAAGTTCACCGAAGCAATCGCCGCGGGCCGGCCCATTGACGTCTACAACCATGGACAGATGCGACGAGACTTTACCTACGTCGATGATGTCGTCGAAGGAATTTGCCGGGTGATTGATCTGCCCGCTGGTCCTAACCCGGAGTGGTCGGCCCAGTTACCTGATCCTGCCACGAGCAATGCGCCATTTCGGGTCTACAACATCGGCAACCACGAACCGGTGGAGCTTGAAGCGCTGATCACGCTGCTCGAGCGAGCGATTGGTAAGCCGGCGATCAGGAGGCAGTTGCCGATGCAGCCCGGCGATGTGTTAGCGACATTTGCCGACACCAGCGACTTGCAGCGGGACACAGGTTTCCGGCCGCGGACGCCGATTGCCGTGGGGGTGCGCAGATTTGTGGATTGGTTCCTGGACTATCACGGTATGTCTCCGACTGGCCGCTGCGATCATCCAGCGGTGAATCCCAGCTAGCTCCCCGCACACCTTGCGCAACGAATCGCAGGCCAGATTGCCAACTTCATGCTGAGGGAGTCTGTGCCTGAGGATGTTATCGACGGCGCAAATAGGCAAAATGGCCGAGCTTCGGCTCCATGGCGGCGATGGCTCAGTCGTGCCGTCTTGCCGCTGAGTTGGGGCTATCTTGGCGTGGTGGTCGCAGTGCTCGTCATGCTGCGGCTGGCGGGCGATCTCTGGTGGCCAGCGACACTCATCCTCTTTGCTCCTAGGTGGCTCGTTGGTTTGCCCCTGGTGCTGGCCGTGCCCGCGGCGCTAGCGGTGCGCCGTCGCGCGCTGTGGCCCTTGGGAATGGCGGCCTTGCTGTGGTTATTCCCGTTGATGGGTTTTCAGGTTCCGTTAAGTTCGCCAAGTACGACCACAGGCACGCCGCTGAGGGTAGTTACCTTGAACATGGGGCAAGATCGCGTCGCTCCCCACTCCCTGGCTGAACTGGTCCGCGATCAGAACGCTGACTTGGTGATGTTGCAGGAGTGTCCGGCCGATTTTCAGGCGCAGTGGCCTGCCGATTGGCACATGCAGCGAGCGGGGCAAATAGTGATTGCCGCCAGATATCCTTTAGATTTGGTTGATGAGTCGCGCCGCTTGACGCCTGCCAGTCGTTGGCCGCCCGTCAACGGCCTGCTTGTGCGGGCGCACTTGCCCACGGGACCGATTTACGTCGCCTGCGTGCATCAGACATCTCCCCGCGAAGGCCTCGCGGAAGTGCTCGACCGACAGACTGGAGTGAGCCTTCGTCGTGCTGGCAAGGTGAATGAAAACCTGTCGATTCGAAGTACGGAATCGACTGCGGTTGGCAATTGGCTCGCCGGCGCCGCCCACCCCTTACTGATTGGCGGCGATTTCAACATGCCAGTCGACAGCCGAATCTATCGTGCAGTCTGGGCCCGCTATGAGAACGCCTTCTCCCGGGTTGGATTCGGATTCGGCCACACCAAGTTCGAGCCGCTTGGCCCACTCGAATATGGGATCCGCATTGATCATTGGCTGTGCACCGGCGATTGCCAGTTCGAGCGGTGCTGGGTGGGGCCGAATCTGGGGTCGGATCATCGTCCGTTGATCGCTGATCTTACCTGCAGAACCGAATAGTCGGTCATGGATGTCAGGAAATCGTGATCGGCGGCCTAGAAGAATCGACAGGGGTTCATGCTGCACACGACAATTGCACTCCCTGGTTAAATATCTGAGGTTCGGTATGACACGGAGTGTCACATTACTAGTGATCGCAATTGGCATCTTTCAATGCCAATCTCATCGTTGCCTCGCGGCAATCGAGATCACTGCGACTTCAATGTCTTCCGCTGCTTCGCCAGGCAGTCCCGTTGGATTGGGCGGTCTTCTTGTGTTGAATCAAGCCGTTCGCGGCACGCAGTTCGTTCAAGTTGGGGCACGGTTCGGGGCGCATGTACCCACCCCTGGCCTATTGCGCGACACGCGGATAGCGGAAGCCTTCGTGATGGTCGACGAGACGCCGATTGCCGAGAGCCAGGTTGCGGTGGCCGTTGAACCGCTGGTTGACAGCATTGTCGTCCCGGAACCGATGAGCGCCACGATCTGGTTGTTGATTATTCTTGCCGCTCTCTGCGGCCCGCACGCAACCGCTCGCGCGTGTGCAAGGGTGTCTCGAGCGCGCTCGTAGAAGCGTGCGTTGGGGGCGGACTTATCTCCCCCAGCGAAGTCATTCTGCTCAGCTTGCGTGATGATACATGACAAGCTGTGGCATACCCTATCTCGCCTATAGACCAGCGTTCCTCCAACGCTCTAGTTTTGTGGGATCGATCAGTCTGGTACACGAAATGCGAAATTCTCGAATCGGAGGTCGAGCAACTCTTGACCAAAAGATGGCGTAGTCTTTCAAGTAGAGAGAGGCGCTGATCGCGTCGCGCATTTCACGCAGCTTATCTGCATTCTTTAGCCAGGTGAATCTCGAGCAGTGGCTGCTTTTGACTTTGTGCGGTGGTCGTGTCAGCGATCGTCTGACTCGGGTATCTACACACAGCGAACCAAGTGGAAAACTGACATGTGGCATTTCAATCCGCGAACGGCTCGCAAAGGACGATCAAGCGTGCGAGCGGCAAGTGGTTATGTTGGCTCAGCGGGCTTCGAGGCTCTCGAGGCGCGCGCGATGCTAGCCGCGGCTGGAGGTTCGGCGGCCGAGTTGCTTGGCGCGTATGCCGAGGTTAGCACTGCAATCACAGACAACAATCCGATAGCGCAGCCGCTGAACGAAGTGATTGTCAATCAAGCGTCGCCAATTGTTCTGAATACGCCGGGTCAGACGTATCAGCTGCAGACATCGCTGCGGTTCACGGGTAACGGCATCTACATTGCCGCACCCAACGTGACACTCGATCTCAATGGCCACACGATCTATTACGGAAGCGGCAACACAAACACGGTGAATGATCACTTGCAGGGTGCTCATGGAGTGGTGGTCTACCTCAACTGGCATAACACAGAGATCAGCATCCCCGGAGCCACCAATCCAACGAATGCATTGATCAAGAACGGGCGTATCGTTCACGAGGGCACGGGGGCGGTCTCACATGCCATCTATGGCCGGCAGGCCCTCGGCGTGACAATCCAGGACCTTCAGGCCGAAGCGTACGGCAAGGATTCGCACTCGGTCTACTTCTACTCCGGTAACTTCTCGCTCTATCGCAACGTGCTGGTTTCACATGCCAGCGAATCCTTCAATCGACACCAAGGGCCCGCAAATGTACATGGCGTGACAGTCACGGCGTACAACAACATTCTCATCGGCGGAAACTCAGGGTTTGCCGTACTTGAGAATTCCGAATTGATCGGCAACGTGATCGCACACGATGGCCACGTCACGAACGGCTATGGGGTGTGGCTCTATCGCACGAACAACGTAGTCGTAAGGGATAATATCATTCTGCCCTCCAACGGCCGAGGCATTTTGCTGAATGCAGGTTCGAATATTGAAGTGGAGGGCAACGTTATTCTCCACCTAGAAGCACCTAATGCAGAATTCGGCGATGCGCTCAATGCTCCTGCGATTCGTTCTCGCTATGACACGAGCGGGAATACCATTACCGGCAATACTGGACTCGGGATTGCAGGGGCGACTGTCGGCCTGGCGAGTGCCTCGGGCCTGTACCTCACCGACGATGGCACGGGCGTGCCGAGCCGTTACGAAAACAATGATCTGACCACGATTCTGGTTGGCAGCCGAGACATCAATCACTACGCACAGCCTATTACCTTCGAGCGGCAAGGTTACGTCCAGCGGTCGAACAATTCGATCAGCGGCAACGTCTTTGGCGGCAACGACTCGCTGGTTCGCACGCAAGGCTGGGACGGAACCATGGAGAATGCCGCACCGATCATCGACAACGAGCTGCAATGGATCGATGGTAGCAGCGCCGCGGCCAACTTTGTTGCGGCCATTACCGCTAAGCTCAACGAAATCCAAATGGGTGCGAATCCGGTTGCACTGCAGGTGGTCGACAATGCGGTGAACAGGATTCAGTCTCTAATCTCAGGAGTTCCGCTAAACCCTGACCGGGCTACTTGGTTTCTTAAGTACTCCACGCATACAACAAAAGTGGACGGAACGTTTCTGGACAGCCAGGCCGGCAACGGCGTCGCCCTCGATTCGTTTGCGTATCACTTCCTCAGCGCCGGCGAGGTGTCCGTCAAAGTGGGGCAGACTGTCCCCGTTGTGCTGCACGGAGCGAGCGGCGCGCTGGGCAACGTAGCCACTGGCGTGTCGAGTGACCTGGCCGACAGTTACGAGGAGACCACGAGCGGATCGGGAGTGGTAGACCTTCCAGTAATCGAATTCGCCTTTGAAAAGGCCTACGCGGCCAACTCCCCGATCGTCAAACGAGATCGAACCACGACGACCATTAGCGTGGCTGGCTACGAGCCACTTACGCTGAGCAACGCTTTCCTCCTCTCCCACAAGAACGATTCAACGCCACTGGTCATCGTCCTCACGCCGTTGGGGAGCGTGGCGCCGCAGGCATCCGGCGATTCATATTCCACGAGCGAGGATCAGGCTCTTAACGTGCCTGCCGGAGGCGTACTGCTCAATGACAGCGACCCGCAATCGCAGTCTCTCTCCGCGATCCTGGCCGCCGGTCCTAGTCATGGTGTCCTTCAACTCAATGCGAACGGGTCGTTCAGCTACACACCCACCGCGAACTTTCAAGGCACCGACTCCTTCACTTATCGGGCGAGTAACGGCAGTGAGTTGTCGAACCTTGCCACGGTCACGATTGCCATCCAGCCCGTCAACGATGCGCCTGCAGGAACCAGTCGAACGATTACCACAAACGAAGATGCTGTCTATACTTTCACGGCCGCCGACTTTGGCTTCAGCGACCCCAATGACTCGCCTGCCAATAGCCTGACGGCGGTGCGGATCACAACCCTGCCCGGGGCGGGAACGTTGACCAACAATAGTCTCGCCATCACCGCCGGTCAGTTCGTCTCCGCGGCTGATATCGCGGCCGGCCGGCTCAGGTTCACGCCGGCGGCGAACGCGAGCGGAAACAACTACGCGTCGTTCACGTTCCAGGTGCAGGACCATGGCGGGACTGCCAACGGTGGCGTCGACGTCGACCCCACGCCGAACACGATCACCTTCAACGTCACGCCGGTAAACGACGCACCGGCGGGCACCAACCGCACGGTGACGGTGGCGGAAGATGCCAGCTACAGCTTCACGGCCGCCGATTTCGGGTTCAGCGACCCGAGCGACTCACCGGCAAACAGCCTGCTGGCGGTGCGCATCACGAACCTGCCCGCGGCAGGACAGCTCCTGCTCAACGGCAGCGCAGTGACGGCTGGGCAGTCAATCTCGGCGGCGAATCTGGCTTCCGGACTTCTGCGATTCATTCCCGCAGCGAACGCAAGTGGAAGTCCCTATGCCTCATTTACGTTCCAGGTGCAAGATAATGGCGGCACTGCCAACGGCGGAACTGACCTCGACCCGACGCCGAATACGATCACGTTCAATGTAACTTCAGTCAATGATCCACCAGCGGGCATAAATCGCAGCGTGAGCATGGCGGAAGACACGACGTATACGTTCACTGCCGCCGACTTCGCTTTCAGCGATTCGTTGGATTCACCCCCCAATGGTTTGGCCGCGGTGCGCATCGCTACCCTGCCAATCGCGGGCCAACTCTCCCTCAATGGATCCGCGGTGAACGTAGGCCAGTTCGTTACGGCCGCCCAACTCGCTGCCGGATTGCTGCGCTTCTCGCCAGCAGCGCATGCTCACGGCGCGGCTTACGCCAGCTTCACATTCCAGGTCCAGGATAATGGCGGCACGGCCAGCGGCGGCGTTGATCTCGATCCCACGCCGAACGCGATCGCTATTTCTGTCACCAGTGTTAACGACTTTCCGCTGGGGATCGATCGGGTGGTGACCACACAGCAGAACGTTCCCTACACGTTCTTGCTTTCGGACTTTGGCTTTCACGATCCTGCCGACGCGCCCCCAAACAACTTTCAGGCGGTGCGCGTGACGACGCTGCCGAGCGCGGGAACCTTCGTCAACAACGGCTCGCCGATTTCTGCAGGGCAGTACGTGTCTGCAACGGACATTCTCGCAGGGCGAATGCAATTCATCCCCGGTACCGGGGCCAGTGGTTCCAGCTACGCCTCCTTCACGTTCCAGGTGCAGGACGATGGCGGCACGGCGAACGGCGGAGCTGATCTCGACCTGGTGCCCAATACGATTACCATCGATGTGACCGCAGGAGTCGCTGGCCTGGTGGGCCTATGGCGATTCGACGAGGGCAGTGGAATGATTGCTCAGGATACTTCCGGAAACGGCAATCATGGCACAATGATGCTCGGCGCCTATTATGCTGCCGGTCAATCTGGCACCAGCCTGATCATGACCCAGCCGACGAAGTGGGTTCAAGTTAGCGACGCAGCCAGCTTGGACCTGACCGGGCCCATGACACTTGCGGCATGGATCTCTCCCTTCAGCGTACGAACGCAAACCGTCTTGTCTAAGGCAGTCAATGATCAAGCAGATGGATTCGAGCTCTCACTCAGCAATAGCGGCAAGGTATTCGCGCGGTTCAACCAGCGTAGTTCAGGCGATGCCTATCGCGTTGATTCGATCTCTAGTTATCCAACCAATGGCAGCTGGATGCATGTCGTCGCGACCTACGACGGCTCGCAGATTCGTCTGTACATCAATGGCGCCCTGCAGGCCACCAAGTCAGCATCGTTCACCGTGAATGTGAATAATCTGAGCCTGGGAATTGGTGCGGATGCCATCGGCGGTCGGGGAATGCATGGTCGGATCGATGACGCCCTTGTGGCGAATCGGGCATTTACCCCCGGTGAAGTATCGGCTCTCTACGGAGGCACGCTTTTGTCCGAAGGCGTGACGAACCAAGCACCCGTAGTGGATGCTGGCGTCGATTCTGTGGCCAACGTCGGGGTTGCGATCACTTTGAATGGTGGCGTGTCCGATGATGGCCAGCCGCTTCCCGCGAGTCTTACCAGTCAGTGGAGCATCGTCAGCGGACCCGGAAATGTGACGTTTGGCAATTCGACGTTGCCTGTGACGACAGCAACGTTCAGCACCACCGGTACATATGTGCTGCGGTTGACGGCCAATGACGGCAGTCTGACCGCCAGCGATGAGGTGACGATTCAGGTATCGCCTGCTGGAACCGCTTCGCTACTGGGGTTTTGGAATTTCCTGCCAGGGGTTGGGGGGCAATATCCGAGTGCGATTGGTCATCTGGGAGAGACACAGGGGGGCGCCTCTGTGAGTACCGATGGTCGCTTGACCCTCGCTTCGGCCGGGCAAAGCTATCTGGTGCCCGACATGCCTGCGCTTCAGATCACGCAGACAATCACGATGGCGGCCTGGATCAAGCCTGCCACCACTGGAGCACAGTCGATCGTCAAGAAGGCGGCCGGCAGTGCGGTGGATGGATTTGAGCTGGCCTTGAGCGAGACAGGTAAAGTCTATGTTCGATTCAACGAGCAGAGCTCGGCAAACGTATTGCGAGTGGATTCTACCGCCAACTATCCTTCGACCGGTACCAACTGGATGCACGTGGCGGCAACCTACGACGGCGCAACCATTCGCCTCTACCTCAATGGTCAATTGGCGGGTAGCAAGGCTGCCAACTTCGCCATCGGCACGAATGATCAGTCCTTGGTTTTCGGCAGCGGCCTGATTGGTCAGATGGATGAGGTCTTGCTGGACACGCACGCACTTTCCGCCGCAGAGATCGACGAGCTGTATCGCGGCAGGCTTCAGCCCGCCGCACCGGCGAATCGAGCTCCGACAGTGCAGGCCGGTGCCGATCTGTCGGTCCAGGCCGGAACGCCCATTGGGTTGGTTGGCAGCGCCTCTGATGATGGAAATCCAAACGGCCAACTATCGTACCAATGGCTCGTCGTTTCCGGGCCAGCATCCGTCAACTTTGGCAACGCCAACTCGGCGCAAACGACGGCGACATTCTCAACGAGCGGGACCTATCAGTTACGCCTGTGGGCGGCTGACGGTGCACTGATCGCCAGTGACGATTTGATTGTTTCGGTCGCGCCGGCCAGTCCTCTCTCGGGGGTCGTTGGCTTTTGGCGTTTTGAGGAGAGCGGCATAACCGTTTCGGATTCGTCCGGCAACCTGAATGATGGAAGCCTGCAGGGGGGCGTGCGCATCGGCATTGGACATACGGGTGGCGGGCTCCTAATGTCACAGGCCGGACACTCGCTGGTTGTTCCTCATGCCGCGAGCCTCATGCCGACAGCGCAACTGACTGTCGCCGCCTGGATCGCACCAATTTCGAAGGCGACTCAAACTGTGGTCAGTAAAGCAAGCATGAACACAGTCGATGGCTACGAGCTGTCGTTGAGCAATGGTGGCAAAGTCTTTGTCCGATTTAATCAACAGTCCAGCGGCGATTCATTTCGTTTGGATTCGGCCACCAGCTACTCCACGAACGGGAGCTGGATGCACGTCGCGGCAACTTACGACGGCTCCACGATTCGCCTCTACGTCAATGGTGTGCTCGAGGCGTCGAAGGCGGCCTCCTTCGCAATCAACGCAAACACACTTGCTGTCGGCATTGGAGCCGAGGCCTCGGGCGAGCGCGGCATGCGAGGCCGCCTTGACGACGTGTTGATTGCGGATCGAGCGCTCAACCAAGCTGAGATTGCGTCACTCTATGGGGGCGCCCTCCCCATGGCACTACCCGCCGACAGTCTGGTCGCTTTGGCGGAGCCACTTGTTGGAAGTCCGGCCGAGGCCTGGGATTCAACGGTGGGCATGGATGCGGGACTTGCACCCACGGAAATCGAAGCCCAGCGACTTGATGTTGCGGTGCGACAACTCAACTGGGGCGACGACTCCAGCCGGCAGTTGATGGTCGATCGAGCAATCCACGATATCGACGACACGGAGCTGCTTTCGCCCGAGCACTTAGCAGATGTTGAGCTTATCGACGAGTTGGCGACGGCAATACTTCTGCGCGAATGAGTGTGCCTCAGCTACGCGGCAGGTGTTGTCTCGGTCGTCCCTCGCAGGCGGCCTGCCCGCAGGAAGCCCACCAGGCTGATTACCAGCAGCGCGGTAAAAATCGCATGCACGACGAGCTCGGAGCGATGTGACTGCCAGAGGTACGCGAGGCGGCCGCCAGCGGCGGCCACGCGTTCGGGCGCTGGCCACCACAAATCGGCCAGCGCGAGACCCATCAGATATCCGATTCCCATCAACACGCAGGTGGTGAATACCGCCAGGTGCGCCAGCCGCGGATTGCGGCCGGCGCGCCAGAACGTCACGTAGATGATTGAGATGGCCGCCAAAATGACAACAAACAGTGCGCGATAGTGCGGCGCAAGGTCAATCTCGCCTCGCGGTAGCAGATCTCGCTGCCAATCGATCGCCGCGGCAACGATAGTAATGCTGATGGCCACCTGCCAGGCGACCAAGTCCCAGCGACGGGACAAGAGCAAGAGCACACCGCCCAGCCCGGTGAAGCCCAGCAGGACGCGAGCAATCGCCCGGCGCGGGTCGTCGAGGGCTTCACTATGCCAGTTTGCTTCAAACAGTTGCAGGTAACCTAGCCAGCCGAGGAACACGCCGCCGACGATCAGACCACCAATCAGCACGCCAATCGGCCAAACGAAGGATGCCCTGCAATTGAGATCGGCAGCATCCTGTGAAGATCGCAGATCGACAACCCGTTTCAAAGGCCCCTGCGCGCTGCGTGCCGCCATCCCCAGTGCCGCGCCGAATGCGGCTCCGAATGCAAACTCCATGAACTTCCAGCAAGGGAGCCAGCGCCAATCATCCGGAAGCTGTGTCTGCATCGCCAGCAGCAGACTGCCGCCGCCGAAGCCGAGTGCTCCGCCGATCGCGCCATAGGCCGAGAACGTCCAGGCGATGCTGGCCAGGTCCGACTCGAACTTTCGCAGGTAGGCGAGCAGCGCTATCGCGCCCAGCAAGAACCCGCCCCACGACTCGTCGCGCGGGCGATCCACGGGATTGGAGAAGTAGACCAGTTTCGGCTGATTGATGAAGTGCAGGCCAACAACGACGCCGACCAATAAGCAGAGCAGAGCCAGCAGCAGGCTCTTTGATGTAAGGCGATTTACAACGAAGCCTAGCCCGAGCACTGCTCCGCCGAGCAATCCCCAGACTCCGCCTTTGAGCGTTGTGCCCAACAGTCCCCACCAGAAAGTATTGCCGTCGCGCAACAGGCCGAGCGTTTGGCCGTAGGTCATTTCGCCGCCGAAGCCGATGCCGATGGCACCAAACGCCGTCACCGCCGCGGCGGCCCGGGCCGGAATGCCCAGGTTCTGACAGAGCACGAGCGCGATTAGGGTGCCGGGAATCATCGCGCCCAGTGGTCCGCCGCCAATGTAACCGCGCAGACCCCAGCCGAGTGACATCACGACCGCGGGCAGGATCACCCAGTCGAACGTGGAGCGCGCATGCTTGGCCGTCGACGTACTGGGATCGTTGGCAGGCATCTGTGAATCCTGGCGGGAGCCGATCGAATGGTGGCAGGGCCGGTAACCCGGCCGATCGGTGAAGTGTCGCACCCAGGCTGCCACACGCCTAGGGCCCTTTTGCCGATCGATTCGTCGACAGGATCCACATCCGGCCGGCTCAATTAGTCTGCGTACGTGCGTGACCTGCTGGTCCAATTGTCAGGACATTCGCCGCCTGCGGCTGCGGCGTAACTCCCTGACGCATGGCTGACGGCGCATCCTGAAGCTCGGCGGTGCTGGGCGAGGTAGCCGGGCTGCCAGCCTAAATCAAAAACCGCCGAATTGACGGCGCTGCGGGACTTTGAATACCGAGCTGAGTTCTCAGGGCTCGTTGTCCAAATATTTAGATTTGCCGCAAAAGGAACGTTTTGCAGCAGTGCTTCCATGAAAGGCGTCGCCAGCATCGAACGCTCAGCGCGTTATTTCCAAGAATCTGCTAGCAAGTCAGTTGTAATTCGCCGTGAAGCGTCTATAGTGCGCGCACAAATAGTTGGATGACTAACTAACGGGCAATCCTGCGATGCTGGGCGGCCAGTTAAGAAGTGAGCCGACACTCGCCGTGGGTACGTTTGACCACGACTTTGCGACGACTGCTTAATTGAGCAGTCCATGGCCACTCATCTTTCGGAAATCTGAGCTACTGCGACTTTTAATCTCATCGGGCCCTGCGGCGATTCGCTCGCTGCCATCCTGTGCCCGCGTCGCAACTGCGTGAGCCACGTAACTGCGTGACCCACGCTGATCCTTGCTCAGATTCTCGATAACATAATCCAACCTAGGAATCCTCCGATGATGCACCGCAATTTCGCGTCGCTATTTCTATTCTGCGCGACGGCCTTCGTCATCCCGCTGAACGCTTCTGCCGCGCCGATCACGGCGCCCACAGGCTTGAACCCGGGTGACATATACCGCCTCGTGTTCGTGACCAGCACCACGGGAATCGCCACATCCTCAAACATTGCCGACTACAACGCCTTCGTGACCAGCGTTGCCGCCGGGATCCCTGAATTGGCCTCGTTGGGAACAACGTGGTCGGTGATCGGGAGCACCGCATCAGTCGCTGCCAGAGACAACACGGGAACGAACCCCAACGTTGCCACCGGGTCCCCTATCTACAGACTCGACGACGTCCGCATCGCAAATAACAACACCGATCTATGGGACGGGGGCATAGCTCAATCGCTAATGGTCAACGAGTCGGGCGGTCAAGTGAGCCAAGATTATGCCTTTACCGGTTCATTACTCGATGGGCAACCCCACGCACGCTATCCCTTAGGCTCAATAAGTGGCGCTAGCAATTTGGGACGCACCGACTTGCTGGTGGGCTGGGTTGATGCATCATTCGACAGCCCCAGTGCGCTTCATCGTTTTTACGCAATCTCAGGCGAGTTGACCGTCGTGCCCGAGCCTAGCACTTTGTTATTGGTAGGTATCGGGGCGACTGTATTCGCGGGTTGGGGGCTCCGTAGCCGTAGCCGTCGTAAACGGTAATAACATGTGGTCTTAGCACACGCGTCAGCCAACTTAGACACTGCCGCATGCATTGGCCAAAGCAGTGGCGGTCGGAGCCTTGCTGATCAAGCCGGTTCCTACGTTCGATGCGCCCTGCTACGGTCTTGCAAGTGATGCCCGTCAGCCCCAGCGTCGAAACGGAAACGGCACGGCAGATTCGTGCCATTTACTCAAGTCGGCGTGACAACGCGCGAAAAAGGTTGCCGGCCGCCGCGCCGCGGCGGATAATCTGCCGCAGCGGCGCTGGCGGGTGCGCCGGCCCATTTCATCCTCTCGGCGGAGGCATTCGTTATGCAGGCTCGAATCCTGGGATTCGCTCTGGCGCTGGTTTTCATCGCGCGAGCATCGACTTGTGCCCAGCCGCTTCCGTCGGTCGCGCCCGACCGAGTCGGCCTGGCAACCGCACCGCTGGCCGAGATTGATGCCCGCATGCAGTCGTATATCGACGAAGGGAAGCTGGCGGGCATCGTCTTACTCGTCGCGCGCGAGGGGCAGGTCGCCCATGCCGGCGTCTACGGAAAGATGGATCTCGAGGCCGACATCGCGATGCGCCGTGACGCGCTGTTTCGGATCTATTCGATGACCAAGCCGATCACGGGCGTGGCGTTAATGACGCTGTACGACGAAGGGCGGTTTCAGTTGGATGATCCCGTCTCGAAATATCTGCCCGGCTTTGAGACGGTCAAAGTCTTTACCGGAAAGGATGGCGACAGGGTGACGGTCACGGACCTCAAGCGGCCGATCACCGTGCGCGACCTGATGTGCCACACCGCCGGCCTGGCTTACGGAATCTCGCGAGCGACGCCCGTCGACGTGATGTACACCGAGGCTCGACTGCTCGATCGCTCGCAGAATCTGGATAGTATGCTGGAGCGGATGCTCAAGATTCCGCTGGCCGCACAGCCCGGCGAAAAGTGGATGTACAGCATCTCCGTCGATGTGCAAGGCAAACTGATCGAGGTGCTTTCGGGCAAACCGCTCGACGAGTTCTTCGTCGAGCGCGTTTTCAAGCCGCTGAGAATGGCGGACACGGCGTTCTATGTGCCGGCCGATAAGCTCGATCGCCTGGCCGTGAACTACGGCAAGAAGGACGGGAGACTTTCGCCCATCGACGGCTCGAAGACGAGTCAATTTGCCACGAAGCCGGTTTTGCTTTCCGGTGGCGGCGGGCTCGTCTCGACCGCGGACGACTATCTGCGGTTCGCCCAGATGATGCTCAATCGCGGCGAGCTCGACGGCGTGCGGATCCTGAAACCCGAAACCGTCGACCTGATGACTCGCAACCACCTGCCGGACGAACTGGTTCCGATCGGCCTGGGGCCGGTGCGCCGTGCAAACATTGGTTTCGGGTTGGACTTCTCTGTCCGAGTTAAAACTGAAAATGGTGAACCGGCCGGCTCGCTGGGCGAGTACGGTTGGGGCGGCGCGGCCAGCACGCAGTTTTTCGTGGCTCCGCACGACGACCTGATTTGCATTGGCATGACCCAATTCATGCCCGCGACGCCGGTTTACTTTCAGGATGCACGCAAGAAGCTCTATACCGCGGTGCTCGAGCCGGCGCTTGCGGAGTAGCGGCCGAACGAAGCAGCCGAAACAATGAATACAGTGTCAGGGCCGCGCTGCGGCTATGCGAGCACCTGGCGAATCACGTGTCCTTCGACATTCGTCAGGCGCCGCTGGATGCCATTGTGCTCGAACGTGAGCTGCTCGTGATCGAGACCCAAGAGGTGCAGGATCGTCGCGTTCAGGTCGTACAGCGGATGAATGTCCTCGACGGCGTTCAGGCCGATCTCGTCGGTCACGCCGTGGCTGACGCCGGGCTTCACGCCCGCGCCGGTGAGCCAGCAGGTAAAGCCGTTCGGGTTATGGTCTCGGCCTTGAGCGCCGGCCTGAAACATGGGCATCCGGCCAAACTCGGTGCACCACACCACGAGCGTATCGTCGAGCATCCCGCGCTGCCGTAAATCGCGAATCAGCGCGGCGGCAGGCTGGTCGAGGATTGCGGCATGCTTATCGTACTGTTCTTTAAGTTTGTTGTGTCCGTCCCAGTTCAACTCGCCACCGCTGGCATAGGATCCATTGAAGAGCTGCACGAATCGCACGCCGCGCTCGAGCAACCGCCGAGCCAGGATGCAGTTGCGGGCGAACGCCGCCTTTGTGGGATTGGATTCATCGTCCGCGCCATAGAGCTGCAAAATGTGCGCCGGCTCGCTGGCCAGGTCGCTGATCTCGGGCACGCTGAGTTGCATCCGCGCGGCTAACTCATAGCTGGCGATCCGCGCCGCCAGTTTGCCGTCGCCAGGATGATCGTCGAGATGCCGCTGGTTCATCCGCTGCAGCAGTTCGTGCGTCGCGCGGTCGGTGTCGCCGGCGATGCCCGGTGCTGAAAGATGGCGGATCGATTCCTTGGCGCTGAAGACGGTTCCCTGAAATGCCGCCGGAAGAAAGCCTGGCCCCCAGTTGTTCGAGCCGTTCTGCGGCACGCCGCGCGGATCGGGAATCGCGATGTACGCCGGCAAAGTTTGGTTCTCGCTCCCCAGGGCATAGGTGACCCACGAGCCCAGGCTGGGAAAGCCGTCGAGCACGAAGCCCGTCGAGAGGAAGTTTTCGGCCGGACCGTGCGTGTTCGACTTGCTGGTCAGAGAATGGATGAAGGCGATGTCGTCGGTCAACTCGGCCAGGTGCGGGAGCATGTCCGAGACCATCTTGCCGGTCTGGCCGCGCGGCCGAAATTCGTACTGCGGCCGGGCCAGATTGCCGCTGGGTCCTTGGAACGTCACCGGCGGTCCGCCGGCCAGCGGCGTTCCATCACGCTTGATGAGTTCCGGCTTGTAGTCCCACGTTTCCAGTTGGCTGACGGCGCCCGCGCAAAAGATCACAACGACGTTCTTCGCCCGGGCGGGCAGGTGGGCGGGTCGCGGCGCGTAGGGTTTGGCCGGGTCGATCCGTGGCGTCTGAGCGGCGAGAACTCCATCGCGACCCAGCAGGCTCGCCAGGGCAATCGAGCCTAGCCCCAGCGAAGCATCGCCCAGAAAGCGCCTGCGGTCGAGCCATGCGCGTCCCAATGTCGAGATTTTCGGAGTACGTTTGTCCACGGGTTAACTCATGGAAGCGTGAGGAACTCGTTGCAATTGAAAAGTGCCCGACAAACGGCCGGCAGACCATGTGCGATCGCCACCGACTGGGCGTCCGCCGCTTCGTCATCGCTCGGATCGCGCGCGAGCGCCAGGCGATAGGCGCGGCGAACTTGCTGGCCGACATCGACACCGGATTCCGCCTGCACCCGCGCGGCGAATGCCTCCGCTTGTTCGATGGTAAAGCGGCTGTTGAACAGATTCAGAGCCTGAATCGGCGTGGTCGAGTCGCGCCGCCTTGCGGTGCTCTGGCCGGCGTCAGGGCAGTCGAAGGCGCCAAACACCGCGTCGCGCTCGCGGCGAACCTTGTGCGCATAAATCAATCGTCGCAATCCGTCTCCCTGGTAAGACTCGACGGGAATGAATCCGCTCAGGCCTCCGCGTTGATCGAACAGGTTGAAGCCCGGTCCGCCCATCTTGTGCTGAAGTCTTCCGCTTACGGCGAGCATCGAATCGCGGATCGCTTCGGCTTCCAGCCTCCGCGCCGGAAAACGCCACAAGAGCCGCACATCGGCGTCCTTCGCAGCGGCGACTGGGTCGTGCGATGTCGACTGCCGATACGTGGCCGACAAGACGACCAGCCGGTGCATCTGCTTGACCGAGTAGCCGGTGCGAATGAACTCGGTCGCAAGCCAGTCGAGAAGCTCAGGGTGCGAAGGCCTGGCGCCCATCCAGCCGAAGTCGCTGGGCGTGTCGACCAGGCCGGTACCGAAATGCCCCTGCCAAATGCGGTTCACGATCACCCGATAGGTCAGCGGATTGTCGGGGTTCGCGATCCAACTAGCCAATGTCATCCGCCGCTCGACGTCAGACGCGCCGGCGGCCAATGCCAGCGAATCGAACGCGCTGAGCACGGCCGGTGTGATCTGTTCTTTCGGTTGTTCCGGGTCGCCGCGCGTGAGCAAGTGAATGTCGTCCGGCATGCGAAACTTGCCGGCGAAGGCCACGTTTCCGGATTCGGCAGCCGAGAGTCGCTCGGCGAGCGATCTCTTCTCGGCCTTCAGCCGCTCGGCAAGCTGCGCGTCTGCTGGACTGAGACCCACGGTTGAAAGCGAAACCGGCTGAGTAACGTCAGCCTGATACGGCTTGCGATCCGAAGCGTCGGCAACCGTTTGCCAGTCGCTCGCCTGGGCACAAACCTCGATGCGATAGTCAGTCGCCAGTCGATCCTGATACCGTCCCTGGCGATCGCGGCCCCAAGTGACTCGGTCTATGGTCTGCGGTTCGGCAAACTCCAACTCCACCCAACCCTGGCCAACTTCGTTCGACATCCAGCTGCGTGTGTTGCCATAGCGGCCGTCATTGATATGACGAAGTTCGTGGACATCCGCGACGACAGTATCGCCTGAAGACTTTATGCTGGTGCCGGCAGTCGCAAGAGCGATGTTGCTGCCGGCGGTGTTGAACACCTCGAGTTCGTCCAGGCACGGTTCCAGACGGTTCGTGGCCAGAATCGTGAACCGCAGTCGCTTGGCCGCTACCGGCGCGAAGCGATCGGTGTTCATGCCCGCGTTCACGGCAGCCCGCTCGACCCCGGAGCTAGCCAGCGGCACCAAGCCGGCGAGTTGCCGATCGATTGCCGCCAGGTCGGACTTGAGGCGAACCGCCTCGGCACGCCGGGCGTCGGCCTCGGGTGTGTGTAATTCGCGGTCTTCGTACTCGACGCCGGCCACCAGGGCTTGCATGGCGTAGTAGTCTTGCTGCGAGATCGGATCGAACTTGTGGTCGTGGCAGCGTGCACAGCCAACGCTCAGGCCGAGAAAGGTTTGTCCGACGTTCACGACGATCTCATCCAGCGAATCCTGTCGGGCCAGACGGATGGATGGTTCGTCCTTGCCGATTTGGCCGGGTAGCAGGACCGAGGCAGTGATCAGGAACCCCGTCGCGGCGTCAACTTGCAGGGTGTCGCCAACGATCTGCTCGCGGATAAAACGGTCGAACGGCGTGTCGCGATTGAACGCGTCGATGACATAGTCGCGATACGGCCAGGCGTTGGGGCGCTCGGTGTTCACTTCAAAGCCGTGTGTATCGGCGTAGCGCACCACGTCCAACCAGTGCTGAGCCCAGCGTTCGCCGTAGCGCGGTGAACTCAGCAGTTCCTCCACGACGCGCTCGTACGCGTCACCGCGTTGGTCAGCCAGGAAGGCGTCAACCAGGCGAGGCTCCGGTGGCAGGCCGGTCAGGTC
>JBGSKX010000151.1:0-30040 GCA_041741015.1 Pirellulales bacterium | reverse complement strand
GCGTTCCCGGCTCCGTCCACGCCGGCTCCGGCGCGCCTTCGGCGCTGATCGCGCCAGTCGCAGGCGCGGCTGTAACGGGCGGTGCTTGATCAAACGGGTTGCGCAGGGCCGCGCTTCGCGGAGCCGGCGCTTCGAGAGCGTTGTCGGTCGGCAAGGGTTGCTCGGGCGGATCGACCACAGCCGCCTGCCCGGCATAGGGATCGTCAATCGCCGGTTCCGTAGCGTCAGGCACCGTCATCAAAGGATCGGCCACGACCTCATCGCCACTGGCGTCAACCGGCTCCTCACTCGCTTCCACGGGAAACTCGGCGCTTGCCCGCCGCAGCGGATTACCCCCGTTTCGCGGCGTGTCAGCCGCCACGATTTCCGTTCCGGTTTCCGCCGCTTGGGCTTCGTAAGGATCCACGGCTTCGCCTGCGGCGACTTCGATCGTGGCGGGCGCCGCGCTCTTTGCCGGGGTGTCCCACAACTTCGAGCCCGTAATCCGCGATTCATCCGAGGCCACCGTCACATCGCCATGCGTCGGCAATGGCTTGACGGCAGTCTGGTCTCCCAAGCCGCGTGAGGGCAACTCGTGGCTGGCTTGCAAGTGGCGGAACAGCAGCACGCCGAACACCGTCATCAGGACCGCGATCACGCCCAGACCGATCTTGGTTTCCTTGCCCATCTGATTAAGCCTCCTGCTTAAGTTGCCGCATTCGAGCTACTTCGCTCGCGGCGAGTTGATTGTCCGTTAGGCGCCGCGGGCGGCGACACGAAGCTTTGCGCTGCGCGAGCGTGGATTTTTAGCTACTTCCGCGTCTGAGGGCAGCAGCGGTTTGCGTGTGAGCACTTCGTAACGCGGATCGTCGCGAAACGCATTCTTGACGAGCCGGTCTTCCAGCGAATGAAAGCTGATGATGGCCAGACGGCCGCCGGGTTTCAGGTAGTTTGGAAAGTCGGCAAGCGCACTCTCGAGTGAACCGAGTTCATCGTTGACGGCGATCCGCAAGGCCTGAAACGTCCGCGTGGCAGGGTCGATGCGCCGCGAGTCCGGCGTGCGCGGCACCGACCGCCGCACGATTTCGGCCAGCTCACCTGCGGTTCGAATCGGTCTTTCGGTCCGCCGCTCGACGATCGCTCGTGCGATCCGTCGGCTATGACGCTCTTCGCCATATTCGTAGATCACATTTGCGAGCTGGGTCGCATCCAGCCGTGCAATCAGCCGCCAGGCGGGTTCGCCGCTGTCGGTGTCAAAGCGCAGGTCAAGCTCGCCTTCGGCGTCAAAACTGAAACCTCGCTCCTGATCGGCGAGTTGATCGCTCGATAGCCCCAGATCGAGGACGATACCGTCGACGGCCGCGATCTCGAGTTCGTCCAGTACTTCGCCCAGTTCCGTGTAGTTCGTCGCGGCAACCTTGACGGGCAATCCGGCCAGATTCCGCTCCGCGGCATCAATCGCCCGCTGGTCGCGGTCCAGACCGATCACGACTCCCGTCGGTCCCACGCGCTCGGCCAAGGCCCTGGTATGGCCGCCAGCGCCGAGCGTGCCATCGACCAGGGTATGTCCCGGCCGTGGATCGAGCGCAGCGACGACCTCGTCCAGCATGACGGAAACGTGGATCGGGGCCGATGCGTGCATGCGGTGTCGTGGTTCGCCGGATAGAAATGCCGTCGCCATGCGAGGCTGTATACAAGAATGGGCGAAACCAGCATAGAACAAAGCCCCGCGCCCGGTCACTTCCATGTGCCCGGGATTGTGGGGCTTGCGGGACGCGGCCTCTAGCACCGCGTTCCGCTGACGGTCGCAAATCCCGAACGCGATCCATGCGTCGGGCCTGTCGCACTCGGGAAGGACGATCGGTGGCCTTGGACCGACCTTCCGGCTCGAACAGGCAAATTGCGGTCGCCGGACGGACAAACCTGCTTGCATCTCCTAGAGCTTGAGCCGTATCCGCCCAATCTGCGGCTCAAGCTGTCTTTCCCTTACCCCGCCGGTCGCTCGAAAGCGGCTTCGGCAAAGCGGTCGTATTCCATCTGTCGCTGGGCCACGTAGGCTTCCCAGCGAGTTCGCTCCCAAAGTTCCAAGTGGTCGAGCACTCCGACTAGCACCGCCTCTTTGCCTAGCCCCGCAAGGGCAGCCAGTTCCGGCGGAATGCGCACCCGCCCCTGACTGTCCAACTCAACTGCCTGGGCTCGCGAATAGAACAAGCGACTGAAGGCTCGTACATCCGTGGCGTTAGGCGAGGCTTCCATCAGGCGGCGTGCCTGCTCGGCCAGCGTGTCCTCCGTGTACAGAGCCAATGAACCGTCGGTGCCTGGCGTGACGTACAGTACTCCCTTGGCCAGTTCCCCCAGGGCTTCTCTGAGGGGCTTGGGAATCGCGACCCGAAGCTTTTCGTCGACCGCACGAGCAAACGTTCCGGTCAACAACATGCTTCACCACAAATCCCCATTCATCACCAACGAGTCCCAAAGATATCCAGATTCGGCCATGCGTCAAGCGGGCTTTTTTTGACCACCGGATTCTGAGCGCGGAGTGTCGCTGGAAAGCGTTACGCAGTCACACGCTGCGCCGCAAAAGGTGGCTAAGAAAGCGTGCCTAAGCTCGCCCTAGCAGCTCGTCGTAGAGACGCTCGTAGGCCGAAACCGTTGCGGCGCAGGAGAAGTGTTCGCGCACCCGAGCCTGATTTGCAGCGCCGAGCGAATTTCTTAGCGTTTCGTCACCCAAGAACCGCACCATTTGCTCCGCAAAACGCTGCGGATCGCCCGGCAAAGCGACTTGCTCGAGGCCATCGGGGGCGAACAGTTCTCGAACTCCTTCAACGTCCGTGGCGACGACGGCTCGTCCGGCGGCCATCGCTTCAAGCACGACGTTGGGCATGCCTTCCCAGCGAGAGGGGAGCACCACCAGGTCGCTCGCGGCCAGAATCTCGGGCACATCGCGGCGAAAGCCCAGGAAATGCACGTGAGCGAGACCGAGCCGCCGAGCCTGTCGCTCAAGCGACTCCCGCTCCGGCCCATCGCCAACCAGCAGCAACTCGCAATTCGGCTCGCGACGCTCCACCTCGCGCATGACTTCCAGCAGCCAGTCGAGGCCCTTCTGATGATTGAGCCGGCCGATACAGGCGGTGAGTTTTGAGTCTGGCGCGGTTCTGAGAAGCTTACGATCGGCTGGCCCAACCGACGCATATAGCGCGATATCCACCGCGTTTGGAATCACCAGCAGCTTCTCGGCCGGCAGTCGCCCCACGTCGCGTGAGAAATCTCGCACGCTGCTGCTCACGCACACGTGGCGGTCGACATAGCGATCGGTCCATCTCGCGAGCCACAAGTGCCGGTTAGCTCTTCGTTCGGCCACTCGGATGCCCGTGACCACATGCGGCACGCCAGCACGCCGTGCCGCCCACGCTCCCAGCACGTTCGCATGAAACAGAAACGTCTGGACCAGTTCGGGCCGATCCCTGCGCATCTGCTCGACGAGGCGCGACGCCAGCCCAGGCAGGTGATAAAGCCGCCGAGCGCCAAAGCAGTGGACCGCGACTCCCACGGCCTCGAGCTGATCGGCCAGCGAGGTGGGATTGCTCGCCGGCCGCGGGCCGAGACAATACACCACGGGACTGAAGCGGCCGCGATCGAATCTTGACACGAGTTCGACGAGCGCCCGTTCCGCTCCGCCCGGATCAAGTTCGGTGATACAGAACGCGATCCGCGCAGGCCTGCGTTGCGAACCGGTTGAAGCCGTGGTTTCCGCCATGCGTTAAATCGCGCCGGTAGAGAAGTACTGCGAAGGCCTGACCAAACTCGTGAATCCTTAAGTTTAGCACCCAGACCAGCGGCAATCAGGACCGCAAGAAGCTCCTTTGTCCAACCAGCTATCCGATTACGACTACGAACTGCCGAAGCAACTGATCGCACAGCACCCGCTGCAGAAGCGGACGGATGCGCGGCTCCTGGTCGTGGACCGGGCCAGCGGCAGCATCGCCCATCATCACGTTCGCGACCTGGCAAGTCTGCTGCGGCAAGGCGACGCGCTGGTGATCAACGACACGCGGGTCATCTCGGCCCGGCTGGTGGGTTTTCGCGTCGCCACGGGCGGACGCTGGGAGGGGCTGTTCCTGTCGGCCGATGAGAGCGGCAATTGGCGGCTCCTGGCCAAAACACGCGGCAAGCTGGCGGCCGGTGAGTCGATTGCGCTCACGACCGAGCGTCTGCAGGAAGTGTTCAACCTGCGGCTCGTACTCAAGGAGCCCGGTGGATCGTGGATCGCGCGGCCGGAAGTTGCCGGAGCGCCGTTCGAGCTGCTCGAACGCGTGGGTCGCGTGCCGCTGCCACCTTATATTCGCGATGGCGAGATGACCGACGCGGATCGCGAGCGCTACCAGACCGTCTTCGGCGAAAAGCCGGGCGCCGTTGCCGCGCCGACCGCGGGTCTGCATTTCACGCCCGAGCTGCTGACTCGACTGGAGTCGGCTGGAATTCCCGCCGTGCGCGTGACGCTGCACGTCGGCCAGGACACATTCCGCCCCGTCACCAGCGAAACGCTCGACGGCCACGAGATGCACAGCGAGTGGTGCGAGATCACTGCCGAGGCAGTCGAGCGATTGCGGGCCGCGCAAGCCGCCGGTGGACGCATCGTGGCGGTCGGCACCACCAGCGTGCGAACCCTCGAATCCGCCGCTCAAGGTGGCGAGCTACAGCCGTTCTCCGGCCCGACGCGGCTGTTCATTCGCCCGCCGTACAAGTTCAAAGCCGTCGACGCGATGCTGACCAACTTTCACCTCCCGCGCACGACACTGCTCGTCCTGGTGCGCACGTTCGGCGGCGACGAACTGCTTCGCCGGGCCTACGAGGAAGCAATCCGCGAGGAGTACCGGTTTTATAGCTACGGCGACGCGATGCTGATCTTTTAAGTGGGTGTTCGGCGCCTCGGCATTTGGTAGAATCCCTGTCGATCACTCGCTCGATCCCACGCTCAAGAAAGGAATCTGCCGTGTCCCAAGTCCAAACCGAATGCGTGCTGGTCGTGCCGACGGAGCTGTTCCACACGCTGGGGCACTTTCAAGGTTTCTCGCGCGACATCGAGAAGTACCTTACCGGCCTGCTCGATCCGGCGCACACGAGCTACCGGCCGCGCAGCGAGATGGAAGAAGATCCGAGCTTCAAGCAGCTCATTCCGTACGTGATTTTCCGCTACACCGATGCCGAAGGCCGCGTGCACTTATTCCAGTACACGCGAGGCAAGGGGCAGGGCGAGGGCCGTCTGCACAGCAAGAGAAGTGTCGGAATCGGCGGGCACATTTCCTCGGACGATTGCGCCCTTGATGAGGCCAGCCATGCGTCGGCTGCTTACCAGGAAGGAATGCGCCGCGAGCTCGAGGAAGAAGTGGCGATCGACACCGAGTACACCGCGGCCTGCGTCGGCCTGATCAACGACGACGAGTCGGAAGTCGGCCGAGTGCACCTGGGCGTCGTGCACATCTTTGACGTCGCCACGCCGGACGTTCGTCCGCGCGAAACGGACATCTGCGAGGCGGGTTTCCAGCCGCTCGAGGAGATCCTCGCGGACACCAGCCGTTTCGAAACCTGGTCGTCGATTTGCCTGCAGGCGCTCTTCGGTTGAAAGCACTTTTCAGCTGAAGTCGGTGCCCTGTGAAAGAGGATCATGTCAGCTCAATCCTACTTTCACAATAAAGATTGACACCCCCCGCGCGTCGGTATAGGGTGCAGCTATTGGGGCAAACTCTCCCTGGAACGGAGATAGAGCGATGCAACGTAATTTTTCTGCATTTCACGCTGCGCGCGTACTTCTGCCACTCCTCGTGACTGTCGCACTGGCCGCGCAGTGCCGGGCCAGCGAGCTCGTCATGAGTTACGCTGAGCCGATCGACAGCGACAGCGTCTTCGATTACTGGGAAGACGGCTGGCGCGCGGGCACCCGATTCACTGCACCCACCGATGGTCAGATTGTCGGCGTGCAAATCTTTTGGGGTTCGCTCAGCGGTAATGCTGCGCCTTCGCAACAGGCGGCGATCAACATCACCGCGTCGGATGGTCCTCCCTTTATGCAAGGCGGGAATCCCGTCGGCTACAACGCTCCGGGAACCATTCTGGCAAGTGTCGTTTCGCCCACACTGAACGACGTTGGGTTGAACGAGTTTCGCTTTCTCGACCCAGGCACTCAATTGATTCCGATCAGCGTGTCCGTCAGCGCCGGACAAGACTTTTGGATCGACCTTGAGTTCGCTGGTGAGGGAGCGCACGGCGAACTGAATTCGCCGGGACTGCTCTACAGCACGACTTACTTGCCCACGGACGGAATTCGCCAGCAGATCCAGATTTTCACCTCCTTCTGGCACGACCCGGTCATCGCGGGCTTCCGCGGTTGGGGAATTCGGGCGATCATCCAGCCGGTGCCGGAACCTTCGAGCATGATCCTGCTGGGCCTGGGAGCGATCGGAGTTGTCATCACGGCACACCGCTGTCGCAAAGGCACGTCACCGACCTAACGAGCCAATTTCCCCCCAGGGAATCTCCTCGCCGCGGCCTCTCCAGGGAACGCGGCATGAGACGCGTGCGTTGGCGGCGTGCCTTTGCTAGTCACTCAGTAAGGCCGCCGCCGCGCACGTGATTGGTTCCACGACGTGCGGATGAATGACAGAAAACCAGCGATTCGCCGCTCGCAGGCGGATCCAACAGAGCAACTGCTTACTGCAGCGCCTTGATCGCGATGCTCGTCAGCAAAGCGCCGGCCGCCAAGAGCAGCGGCGTGACCACCGCAATCAGCACCGGCAGGCTGACCGTCGGTTCATCGGCAGGTATAAAACCCGGCGAACGAGTGAAGTCCGGCAGCGTTTCCTGCGCGGCCGAGGCGACCGGATCGGTCCGCTGCGAAATCTGGCTGGGGCTTTCGTCCTGCCCCACTTGCAACTCATCGAACAATCCCGGCGCCGTGTCGTCGAGCGAAGGCGCCGCGGTGCTCGTGGCTTTCACCGACTGCGTGATGTCATACTTCACTGAGTCCGACGCCCAGGGAGCGAGTCTTCGCACGACGTCGTCGCAAGTATGCAGTCGCTTTTGCGGATCCTTTTCCATCATGGCCGCGATCGCATCCACAAACTCGTCCGTCAGTTCGAGATTGAAGCGGCGCGGGTTGAGCGGAATGTCCTCGCAGTGCCGTTTCGCCTTGTCGCGGTGCGTGCCGCCAGGGAAGGGCACTTTCCCCGTCACCGCGTAGTACAGCGTGCACCCGAGTGAGTAGATATCGCTCGCTGCGTTGACGTTTTTCGGCGAGGAGATGTGCTCGGGCGAAAGGTAATCGGCCGTGCCCACGATGCGGCCGGCGCGAGGATCGTCGGGATCCTCGATGCCCAGATATGCCGCGAGTCCCAGGTCCGAAACCTTGGTGAGCCCTTCCGGTGTGACCAGCAGATTGCCGGGCTTCACGTCGCGGTGGACCATCCCGCGGGAGTGCGCGTGGCCAAGACCACAGGCCGCTTGCGAAATGATCGTCGCGGCATCCTGCATCGTGAGCTTGCCGCGAGCGCGAACCAGCTTTCGCAAATCCGCGCCCGGCACGTACTCCGTCACCAGGAAATACACGTTGCCGTCGTGCCCAGCGTCGAACGCGCGGACGAGGTTTGGATGATCGAGCTGCGCTTGCGCGCGAATCTCGCGCGTGAAGCTGGCCACGGCATCGGGCGTGGAGCGATGACGCGGCAGCACCTTCACGGCCACGACGCGCCCCATCAACCGATGCTCGGCCTTGAACACCTGGCCCATCCCGCCCTGACCGATGGCGTCGATCACCTGGTACGGACCGAGATTGAATTTGGCGCGGCCAACCTTGAGCTGCTCGGCCTGCCAGCGATTGATGCGACCGAGCTCGACGAGCTTGGAAGCCAGCGCGGCGTCGTCCACTACGGTCCAAGTGCCGATGGGGCCTGCGCCAGCGCGAATCGCGGCTTCAGCCTCCAGAATCTGCTCGACCGTGAGCAAACCGCTGGCCAGCGCCGAACGACGGAAAACGGTGAGGGGTAAATGATCCACAGTTCTCGCGGCCAGGGACACCGCCGCGCGAAAGAGTCAGGCCGAACTAAATAGGCCGCCTAAATCAACCGTATCACGAATGTGATGACTCTTAACTGTTCCCCTTCCGGGAACTCAGAATACGTTAGAAACCGGGCTTCTGTGTAGCCGCAAAACCAGCGGAATTCGCAAATGCGCAAATCGCGGTCAGGCTTTGTCCGGCTCCGTGACGCCCAAGTCGCGCCAGGCTGCCGGCAGCGGGGCCACCAGTTCCAGCGGCTCGCGCCGCACCGGATGCTCCAGCACCAGCCGCCGGGCATGAAGGGCGAGCCCGCCTGCAAACGGTCGGGCCAGGGCATATTTCGTTTCTCCCCAGATGGGAAAGCCCCGCTCGGACAGTTGCAGCCGGATCTGATGCTTTCGGCCTGTCTGCAACTCCACTTCCAGCAAGCTTCCTCCGGTAATCCGCCGCATCACGCGATAGCGAAGTCGGGCTTCTTTTGCGCCGGACGCTTCGGGGCGCGTGACGACCATCCGCTGCTGGCGCTCGTCCTTGACGACCCAATCGACGAGTTCCGCCTCGGCCGGTTCGACATTGCCGCTGGCGATGGCCCAATAGGTTTTCTCGACGTCCCGACTCTTGAACTGGTCGGTCAGCCGCGCGGCCGCTTTCGACGTGCGAGCCAGCACCACCACGCCGGAAGTACCGGTGTCGAGGCGGCTCACGACGCCCACATAAACGTTGCCCGGTTTGCGATAGCGGCGTTTGATATACTGCTTGGCCAGCGTGACGAGGCTCACGTCGCCGGCCGCGACGCCCATCGTCGGCAGTCCCGGCGGCTTATTCACGGCCAACAGGTGATTGTCCTCGTACAGGACGTGGAGTTCGGCTTTGGCCATGAACTTCGTACAAGCGTAAAACAGGAACCGGACACAGGTCGCATCGCGGCATCCTAGCAGAAATATGGGCGAGCGGAATTTGCAATTGATCCTGGCCAGCAGTTCACCCCAGCGACGGATGTTGCTCGAGCAGGCCGGCTATGCTTTCCGGATTGTCGAGCCGCATCCCGGAGCGGAGTGCGGCGTTTGCAGCCGGGAGTCGCCCGGTGAAATGGTCGCCCGACTCGCCCGGCAAAAGGCGGCCAACGTCGCCGAGCAGTTGGGTACGCAGCTCAAGGAAGACGAACTGATCGTGGCCTGCGACACCGTCGCCGAATGCGCCGGTTCAATCCTCGGCAAACCGACCGATCGCGAGCATGCCCGGAAGATGCTACGGCTGCTCAGCGGACGCGAACATCGTGTGTACAGCGGGCTCTGCCTGTGGCCGCCGCTGGGCCGGACGCCGCAGACAAGGGTCGCCCGCACCGCGCTCCGGATGGACGATCTCTCCAATGAGCAACTGGACGAATACCTGGATTCCGGTCAATGGGAGGGAAAGGCCGGGGCGTTCGGCTTCCAGGACCGCGCGGGCTGGCTCCAGATCGTCGACGGGAGCGAATCGAATGTGATCGGCCTGCCACTGGAGCTGCTGGCCCAGATGCTTGCGGGAGAGGCCTGAGGGGCGTCACGCCGGGCTTCCCGGATGCCGTGCGGCCGCCCGGCAATGACTTCCTCTGGAACGGGTCGAGCGGATCGTAGCGAATTTGCGGCCGAAGCTGCCGACCCAGCCCACGTGGGGCCAACCGCCCGCTTGCTGCCCGATAGGGCGGGACGATAAGGTGGAGTTTGGCGGTTGCCGTACGTCACATCTTGCCGCCCAGCATCCAAGCGTTCACCGTTCCCCTAGAATATGAGCACCGCGCGGGAATGCCCCCGCGCGATTCGTTCCTATCCAACTCCGCCTATGCTCGCTTACCTCGTGATTCGCGAAGGCTCGAAATGGGCCGATGTGTTCCGCCTCGTCCCCGGACAGGCGGTGACGATCGGGCGCGCGCCAACGAATCAAGTGGTGATCAAGGACGAGCGTTGCAGTCGCTGCCACGCGGAAATCTTCTTCTCGGACAACCAGTGGGTACTCCGCGATCTGGACAGCCGCAACGGCACCGCTGTCGGCAGCAACCGCGTGCGGGGCGATTACTTCCTGCAGCCGGGCGACATCGTGCGGATCGGCCATTCGCAGTTGCGATTCGTGAATGACCTGTCCAAGGCGTTCGCCGAAAGTAGCCTGATGCCGCTTGATGAACTGGCGACCGCGGACTCCTCGGACATTCGCGCGGCCGGCCTCACGCCACCCCCAGAAGATTCAAGCGTGCTCTCCATTCACGAGCCCTCGACGATCACGCATCGCCGACTGCAAACGCGTTTCTTGCAGCCAAACGAGCCCGACGAACAGAATCTGCCGAAAATCGGCCGGGCCGCGGCGACGCTCTGCCGCCTGGCATTCGAACTCGCGCAGGCCCCGGATGTAACGACAATTGCCGACATCGCGCTGGCGGGCGTCTTCGGCGCCACGCAAGTGGACGCCGGCGCCGTCTTCATACTGCCAAGACAACATCAGGGCGATCCGCACGAAAGCGAGCTGGAAATGCTCTCGGCTCGCACCGACTCGTCGGTCCCGTACCACCGGATGTCTGGCATCCTGGCATCGACTGTGCTGCGCGAGGGCGAAGCGGTACTGGCCCGTAACGTGATGGGCGACAGCACACTTGGCAGCCGCGACAGCCGAGGCGTGGTCGACGCCACAAGTGTGATCTGCGCGCCCATTCGACGTGGCGAAACCATCCTGGGATTAATGCACCTGTATTCGACCAATCCGGACCGCGTTCCCGATCCGGACGATCTGGAGTTCACGTTGGCCGTGGCCAATACGGTGGCCGTGGCGATCGACAACCTCAGCCGCCGCGAGGAGTTGGCCGAGAATCTGAGTCAGATTCGGCATGAGAACCTGCAGCTTCGCGAGCGACTCGGCGTGCAAAGCGAAATCGTGGGCTCGAGCATCCTGATGGCCCGCGTCGCCCAGGAGATCGGCCGGGCGGCACCGAGCCGCGCCACCGTGCTGATCCGCGGCGAAAGCGGCGTGGGCAAGGAACTCGTCGCCCGGGCGGTGCACTTCTCCAGCCCCAGACGCAAGGGACCCTTTGTTTGCGTGAACTGCGCAGCGCTTTCTCGAAGCCTGCTGGTCAGCGAACTTTTCGGTCACGAAGAGGGTGCTTTCACCGGCGCCACCCAACGCAAGATGGGAAAGTTCGAGGCCTCGCACACGGGCACGCTGATGCTCGATGAGATCGGCGAGATGAGTCCTGCCACGCAAGCCAAGTTTCTGCGTGTGCTGGAGGGGCACCCCTTCGAACGCGTCGGCGGAACCGAGACAATCAAGGTCGACGTTCGCGTGATCGCCGCCACGAATCGTGATCTCGAGCGCGACGTGGCTGAAGGACGCTTCCGCCGCGACCTCTACTTCCGCCTGCGCGTCCTGGAGATCGTCGTCCCGCCACTTCGCAAGCGGGCCGAAGACATCGCAGAACTCGCTTCCTACTTCCTGCAGAAGTTCAACGCCGAGACCGGACGCAAGCTGCGCGGATTTACGCCCGAGTCGATGGAACTGATGCGTGGCTATCGCTGGCCGGGCAATGTCCGCGAGCTGAAAAACGTCGTCGAGCGGGCGGTCGTGCTCGCCCGCGGCGAGTTCATCGAACCGGACGATCTGACGCTTTCGAAACTTGCTACCTCGGGCGACACCGGTGAGCACGCGTCGCGCAACGAGTTCAAGCCGGCGTCGCTGGCCGACGTCGAACGGCAGCATATCCTCGCCACGCTCACGGCTACCGGCTGGAACAAGAGCCAGACGGCCGCGCTGTTGGGCATCGAACGCACGACGCTCGACCGCAAAATTCGCCGCTACGAACTGCTCGATGAGCGGCTGAAACGCAACTAGGTCGCGCGAGCGCATCAAGTTGGACTTCCGAGCCGGCGCGGCTTACACTGCGTGCATCCTTCATCCCGCCGCCCACCATCCCACCAGGCAAAACGATCATGGAAAAACTTCGCGCTGCAGTTATCGGCCGCACGGGTCACGGCGACTATGGCCACGGAATGGACCTGGTCTGGAACGACCTGCCCGGCGTCGAACTGGTCGCGGTCGCCGACGACAACAAGATGGGACTCGCCGCCAAAGCCAAGCAGCTTAAGCTCAGCAAGGCGTATGCCGACTACCGGCAGATGCTCGACGAAGTCAAGCCCGACCTGGTGAGCATCGGCTGCCGCTGGCTGGATCAGCATCGCGACATCGTGGTGGAAACGGCCAATCGCGGCGTGCACATCTATCTTGAGAAGCCGCTCTGCCGCACGCTGGCCGAAGCCGACCAGATGGCCGATGCCCTGAATCGAACACATACCAAGCTCGTCATCGCTCACACTACGCGGCACAGCCCCAAGACCAAAGTCGTGCAGCAGTTGATCGCCGATGGCAAGATTGGCCGGATCATGGAGCTCCGCGGTCGCGGCAAAGAAGATCAGCGCGGCGGCGGCGAGGACATGTGGGTGCTCGGCTCGCACATCATGGACCTGATGCGGATCTTCGGCGGCAATCCCCAGTGGTGCTTCGCAATGGTCAATGCCGGCGACAGGCCCGTGACCAAGGCGGACGTCGTCGAAGGAAACGAGGGGATTGGCCTCCTGGCCGGCGACGCGATCGCCGCGATGTACGGCTTTCCCAAAAGCGTCACCGGCTACTTCGGCACGCAGCGGCAAGCGGCCAAGCGCACCCGCTTCGGACTATCGATCTACGGTACCGAAGGCATCCTCGAAATGACCACGGGCTATTTGCCGAGCGTTCGCTACCTGCCGGAACCAAGCTGGTCGGCGGGTCAAACAGGAGCGAAGTGGCTCAATGTTTCGAGCGCGGGGCTGAATGAATCCGAACCCCTTTCGCGCGATGCCGATCCCAACGGCAACCGGCCCTGCATCCTGGAATTGCTCTCCGCGATTCGCGAGAATCGCACGCCCAGCGGCGGGATCGACGACGCCCGCGCGGCGATCGAAATGATCGTGGCCGTGTATGAATCGCACCGCGTGGGCGGACCGGCGACGATTCCGCTGGCGAATCGCGACAATCCGCTCGCCCACCTCACGAACTGAAGAAGGCCCCGCAAGAGCTGCGGGGCCTTCTTACCTCGTTGGTTTTGGGAACTGCGAACCAGCGGCTTATTGCCGGACGCTGACGTTCGCGGCGGACGCCTCTTCGGCCGAACCGAGGAATTGCTCGACGGCGCTCGCACTTTGGGCGCCGGTCAATTGCTTGCGGGTCCAGGAGCCATCGGCCTTCTTTTGGAACATCACAAGCTGGGGAATTGAGCCCCCCTTCATGAGCTTCCCAGCGAGGGAGCTGTCTTCATCCGTATTCACGTAAGCGAACGCCACCTTATTCAGCCCCCCCCGACGCTCCAAGGTCGGCAAGGTCGAATGCTTCATCGTGCGGCAGCCGGGGCACCAATCGGCGCCCAACAGGACGACGAGCGGCTGGCCGGTTTGCTCAGTTTGCTTAAAGGCCGTGGCGTAGTCTTGGCTGCCCGCCGCGAGGGCCGCGGCCGAGAGCAACAGGTTGCAGGTCAAGTGAATCACAGCAGAACGCTCCTTCGTGAAAAAAAGTACTAACACCCGGCGTGCACATTGCCTGCACGCACCGATTTACCGTGGAGGGAATTCGGCCTGGCTTCTTACTCGTGGGAGACCAAGGCGCGTTGAACGTTCGACGTGGGGGAGAAGGGCAGGGAGTTGTGGGTAACAGGCCGCAGAGGCGTTTGCGACGCTCGTCGTCCGACTGGCTTCCCTTCCTGTCTCTTGTGCGAACGGGCAATCGCTGGACCCTGAAATCGAGTTTTCAGTCTAGCCAGGAGAAATGCCCCTGCAACCACAAAATAGGCAAATCCTATGGGTTCCACCGGTAGGGTAATCTCTGCGCAAGTGGTGGAGAATCCAAACCCGCGCTCAAGACGCCTCTGGGAAAGCGTAAACCCTTGGCAGCTAAGACTCTCAATCCAAAGTTCCGACTGCCAAAATGATTGTGAATTCGCCCGCGACCGATATAATCACCAGACGCCCAGAGAAGCGAGCAGCCCCTTCTCGCGGATCCCTTCCCAGGCTCCCTTCGATCGCTAGAGAGCGAACCTACGTTTCGCCTTCAAACCTATGAAGTTACGACTCGGCCTCGTCGGTGTGGGTGGCGCCTGGGAGAACCGACATCGGCCCGCTCTAAGGGCCTTAAGCGATCGCTTTGAGGTCCGCGCCATTTGCGAACCCGTCGCTCGTCGGGCCGAGATCGCGGCTCGCGACTTCTCATGCGACACGGTGGATGGGTTCCGGGCTTTGGCGGCGCGCGAAGACGTCGACGCCGTCATCGTGCTCTCAGGGCAGTGGTTCGGCGCGCTGCCGATCCTGGCTGCCTGCGATGCTGGTAAGGCGGTGTACTGCGCCGCGGCGCTCGACTTCGATCCAGACCAGGCTCGGGAGATTCGCGATCGAATCGAAAAGTCCGGCGTGGCCTTTATGGCCGAATTCCCGCGCAGGCAAGCTCCCGCCACGCTGCGGCTGAAGGAACTGATCGCCACGCGCCTTGGCGCACCACGCTTGATGTTCTGCCACCAGCGCGTGCCAGCCGAAGCCCGCAAGGGGCCGGCCACCGGCGACACCGTCTCGCGCACGCACGACCTCGTCGAGCTCGTGGATTGGTGCCGGTACGTGGCCGGTTATGAGCCCACCTCGGTCCTCGGTCTCACGCACGTCAAAGAAGGCGAACCGAAAGAGATCGACTACGAGATGATGAGTCTCGATTTTTCGGACGAGACGCCCGGCACGAAGATCACAGCACAGATCAGCTCAGGGCGTTACATGCCGGCCTGTTGGCCCGAGGCCGTTTCATTCCGTCCGCCCGCGGCGCTGCAGGTGGCTTGCGAGGAGGGGGTCGCGTTCATCGATCTGCCCTCCACGCTGATCTGGTTTGACCACGCCGGGCGACATATGGAGTCGCTCGAAACAGAACGACCTGTGGGCGAGCAGATGCTGTCGCATTTTTATCGCAGCGTAACCAGCCTGGTGCGCAGCACCGGGGGGCTGGAAGACGCATACCGCGCGATGCGGATCGTGCAGCAGGCTCATCGCAGCCATGCCGAAGGTTGCCGCATCAAGCTCGACTATTCCTAGTCGCTCTCGAATCAGTGCTGCAGGCCGAGCAGCAGCACGATGGCGATGACGATGCCCATCACGGCTAGTGCTACCGCAAGCAGCGTCACTAGTGAGAACGGCCCAGGCAATGTAACGACGCCCGCACGCAAGCGTCTGACCCACAAGAAATGCTTGCGTGCTGCCCAGGCAGTGACCACGACACCGAGCAGCACCAGGGCATCGCCCACCCACAGCGAGTAGCCTGTTGGTGGGCTAGGCGCTTCGTCGTGAACTTCCGCCAGTTCGCGCAGGAACAGTCCGAAGCGGGCCACGATGAAGCCAAAGCCCATGAGCGCCAGTCCGGTGCGGATCCAGGCCAAGAGCGTACGTTCAGCCGCGAAGTAAACGCGTGGGTCGCTCGATTCCGCGGGACGCTCATCCGGCATCGGCATGTCCTTCGCGGTTAGCGTACTACTCCAGCTCTTCCAGCCACAAGCGGATTTCGTTCTCGTATTCGCTGGCCAGATCGCCTTTGATGAGTTGCCGGTGGAATGCCGCCGCGCCTTCCTTGAGCAAGTCCGCCGCCTCGGCATTGGGGAAACGCCGCATCGGATCGGGCGCAATCAGCGTCCGGCAAAAGTTCATCAGCAGCTCGTTGCACACAACTTCCTGCGGTAAAAGCTGCGGCAAGCGCTGCGGAAGCGCACGCTTCGCTTCGAGCAAATCGCGTAGCGTGTTCAAGCCTGCAAATGGCTGTTCACCTGCGAGCATCTCGATCAGCACGTATCCCAAACTCGCCAGATCACTGCGCGGTGAGTATTCCTGGCCGTCGAGCACCTCCGGCGCGGCGTATGACGGAGTGCACGTGCGTTGGGCGGGTGCATCCGTCAGGTCGAACGCCGAGCCGATATCGACAATCTTCGCGTTGCCGGTCCGCTTAAGCATGATGTTCGAAGGTTTCACATCGCCGTGCACAATCTCTTCGCGGTGCAGGGCGGCGAGCGCCGCCAGGCATTCGCGCACGATCGAGACTGCGATGCCCGGCTTCAGTCGCGGCTGCACCGGCCCCTGGGTCACGATCACGTTGTTCAGGTATTCCCAGCGGCGGTTGCTGACGTGCTCACGGGTGCGATCGAGCATCTCGAGAGTCAACAGCCGGCTGAGGTCGTAGCCGTCGATCCACTCCATCTCCATGATGCGGATCCGGTTCCGTTCGACGAAGTTCTGCACGTCCAGCAGATTGTCCTGCTGAATCTGCGCAACGCGGGCTGCAATCCGAGCGATCCGGGCCATCGCCTCGTCGTAGCCGCGGGCGTCTTCGTAACGGGCAGGCGAAAACACTTTCACGGCCACGGGCAGGGTGAAATCGTCCGTACCGCGCCGTTCAGAGAGATACACCACGCCCTGGCCACCCGCACCAAGCCGACGCGTCATGTGCAAGTGCTCGGTCCAGCTCATCCGCTGGTTGCCGATGACATCGTCATAGCGGGCCAGGAGCTCGTCGGGGCAGCGTGTGGCCGGTTGACCCTCGAAGTCAATCGTCGGCACGCCGAGGTGAAACGTGGTCGTCATGGCGCCGTGCCTTGGGAACCCGTGGAAGCGTGGTGGTGAGGCATGGTTCTGGTAAGGCACATCATAGGCGCTAAACAGAATTCGCGTCCAGCGGGCTCGGGTAGAATCGTCTTGCTGGCAGACGCGAAGTCGGTTTGACGACAATTACGTTCGCTTAATACGACATTCCTGGCGTGCGAATGGGAAATCCAAGCTTCTTGTCGACGAGATTTCGCAGCGGGCGGCCGTCCAGATAGCGCTGCAAATTGTCACAGAAGAAATCGGTCATCTGATCGATGCGAACCTTACTCTGCCCGGCCACGTGCGGCGTGATGATTACGTTTGGCAGATTCCAGAGGGCACTATCGACTGAAAGCGGCTCGACCTCGGTCACATCAACGGCCGCGCCGGCCAAATGTCCGCTTTCGAGCGCCGTAACCAGATCGCGTTCGATCACGAGCGGACCTCGCGCCACGTTGACCAGCAACGAGCCCTTTTTCATCTGCGCCAGCTCGGCCGCGCCGATCATGCCGCGCGTCGCCGGTGTCAGAGGTGCACAGAGCACCAGAATGTCGACTTTTCGCACCAGGTCGATCAGCCTGTCGGCCGGCCAGAGCTCGTCGACGTAGTCGGGCTTGTCGATCGGGAACATGTCCGTGGCCAGAATGCGCGTTTTGAACGAGCTGAGCACCTGCGCCAGCCTTCGCCCGACACCGCCGAAACCGACAATCCCAACCGTGCTGTGATGCAGATCGCGCGTCGGCCTCCGAATGAATTCTTTTGACTGCTGGGCGCGGAAGAACACCGGAAAGCTGCGCGTCAGGGCGATGATGAGCCCCGTCGCATGCTCGGTCACCTGGTCGGCCAGCACGCCCGAAGCGCTGGTGACCGTGATGTCGGACTCGACCACGGCGGGCACGAGGCAGTGGTCCATGCCCGCGGCCGATGACTGGATCCACTTAAGCCGCCCCTCGCGAACGACGGCGGGCCAGTCGAGAGGCACCTTGGCGTGGCCGCAATAGATGTCAGCCCGATGGATCTCGGTCGCGATGTGCTGCTGGCCGGCGTCAATGAGCTCGGCCGAGGGAACCACGGCGGCAATCTGGTCGTAGTGACGCCGCTCGACGGGATAACAAAGAACAATACGCATGGATGGAAGGAGCCCCGAAATCTACGTTTGGTTCGGCGGTCAATCTTATCGCGCAAGCCGCTTGGCCGGGAATCGCAACTCCGTGCGCTACTGCGCGGCCAGGAGTTCGGCGGCTTGCTTGCCTGTTAAAACGGCTGATTCTCTGCGGTTTGGCGACTGGCGGAAACGGGGGCTCGCCAGTTACAATAAGTGGATGGCCTGATGCCGTTTCGCCCCCCGCCTGGCGAACCATGATCCGCACGTCGCAGACGCGGATCAGCTCGGCCAAAAGTGACATCCCGGCCATCTCGACATTCCTGAATTGCCCGCTGACTGGCAGGAGATTTCCCGATCGTGTCCAAGCGATATGCCATCAGCACCGCGACAGTGATCCTGCTCGTCGTGTTGCGTCTGAACATTGGCTGGCACTTCTTCAATGAGGGGGTGAAGCACTACACCGATCCGAACTGGACCAGCGAGGGCACCCTTCGCAGCGCGACCGGACCGCTGGCGCCGCTCTATAAGTCCTACCTGCCCGACTATCACGGCATGGACGAATGGCTTCACAGCGCGCGCAGCGAAAAGCCATCGGACGCTGCCAAAGGCTGGGTCGGCCAGCTCGAAGCCGACATAGAGGCCCGCCGCGAGGCCTTCGCCGTTCACTACGGACTGGACGAGAAGCAGCAGATCCAGTCGATCGCCGTGACCAAGGAGTTCCAGGACCTGGTTCGTTCCTGGGCGGGCGCCCGCCGCGATGAACTGGCAAACCATGCCCACCAGTGGCGACGGCAGCAGGAGATGGGCAAGACGCCCGACGCCGGCAAAGTGCCCTTCCGCAAACAGCGAATCGCGACCGGCGAAGCGACGCTGAACGCGGAATCGGCTGGTTGGCGCACGGAACTGACCGCGCTGGAGCTCGAATTTGAAGCAAATTTGAGCGAACTTTTGACCGAGGAACAGCGTAATCAAGGACCACTGGCCAGACCGCGCACCTCGATCGATGGCGTCGATAGCGTAATGACTTACGTTATCATGGCCGTGGGCGCCTGCTTGCTCTTAGGACTGTTCAGCCGCACGGCTTCGCTGGTGGGAGCGTTGTTCCTGGCGTCTGTCGTTTCAATGCAGCCATTCTGGGTTTCCGAAGCACTCCCCACATACAATCAGTTGGTCGAAATGTTTGCACTCCTGGTGCTGGCAACCACCCACTCAGGTCGCTGGGCCGGACTCGACTTCTTTGTCCACCATTTGATCACGGGGCGCGCAGCCGCCACGAAAGGTACGAGCGATGTATCTCAGTCCTGAAGAAAAATCCGTCGGCCAGGAAAACTTTCACAACGTCCTGGGGGTCACCCGCCGCGACTTCCTCAAGGCAGGCGTCGCCGCCGGAGCCGTCTCAGGCGCCGGGCTGGGAGCCATGTACTTCGGCTACGGCTCGTCGATCGCCAATCCGCTTCGCGTCGGCGTCATCGGCACCGGCGACGAAGGCAACGTCCTGATGGGCGCGATCACGCCCAGCTACATCCAGGTCGTGGCGATCTCGGACATTCGGCCGTACAACGTGCACCGGGCATTTCACGGCGACCACTCGAGCGATAACGCGCTCAAGGTGCGCTGCGGCCTGATGACCAAGTATGGCTGGAGCACCGAAGACGAAGCTCGCAAACACGTGAAGGTCTACGACAAGGACTATCACGATCTGCTGGCCGACAAGGACATCGAGGCCGTGATCATCGCACTGCCGCTGCATTTGCATGCTCCGGTGGCGATCGAGGCGATGAAAGCCGGCAAGCACGTGCTCACCGAAAAACTCATGGGCCACAGCGTCCACGAGTGCAAGGAAATGGGCCGCGTCTCGCATGAACTCAATAAGATCCTGGCCACCGGCCACCAGCGCCACTACAGCGTGCTGTACGACAACGCAGTGGATACGATCCGCCGTGGCCTGATTGGCGAAATCCACATGATCCGCGCCCAGTGGCACCGGGGCAATCTGCCCGGCACGGACAGTTGGTCGATGCCGCTGCCGGACGCCGAGATGGAAAAGCGAATCGCTCGCCTCAAGAAAGACATTGAAATGGCTCGCGGCGTCTCGATTGACAGCAAGCTTAAGAGCCTTGAAAAGGAGCTGACTTCCGCCCGCGAGAAGCTGATCGACAAGCTCAACGGCCAGCTGGCCTCGCTCGAAATGCAGTACCTGGACGGCAAGGTAAAAGCCGAGGACTACGGCTACCAGGAAATTACCCTGGCGGACGGACACCGCCGCAGCGCCTTGGAAGAGCTCATCCGTTGGCGCCTCTGGAATCGCACCGGTGGCGGCCTGATGGCCGAGCTCGGCAGTCACCAGCTCGACGCGGCGGGCATCTTCATCAGCGGCCTGCGCGAAGACGGCAAGAAGGCCCTCCCGCTGACCGTCAGCGCATCCGGCATGCGATCACTATTCCCGCTCGATCGCGATTGCGAAGATCACGTGTACTGCGTGTACGAGTTCCCCGGTCCCGAATACGAGCAGAACCCCGACAAGAAGATCGGCGTGATGTACTCGTCTATCAACGGCAACGGTTTCGGCGGCTATGGCGAAACCGTGCTGGGAACCGAAGGCACGCTGATCCTCGAGCGCGAAGCCGAGGTGATGCTGTTCAGCAACAAGGCACCCACGACCACGAGCCTCACCGTCTCCAAGGGTGGTGCCGGCGGCCCCACGCTCGACACGACGCAGAGTGGCGGCGGCGAAGCGGCCGTGGCCCAGCAGGCCTTGGGCGGACCGGTCAGCCGCGGTTACACCGAAGAGCTCGAGCACTTCGCCTGGTGTATTCGCAATCCCGACCCCGTCAACCAGCCGCGCTGCAAGCCGGAAGTCGCGCTCGGCGACGCGGTGATTGCTCTCGTGACGAACATCGCGATGCGTGAAAACCGCCGCATCGAGTTCAAGAAGGAGTGGTTTGAAATCGACAAGGACGATACGCCCGAAGGTATCGCGCCGGACGTCAAGCGTTACGCCTGACCCGTCCTCTCGATCCGCGCTCAATCACCTAAGCCCAGGGAATGCCTTCCCTGGGTTTTTCTTTGCGCCTGCGAACGCATTGTGTCTTGCGGCGGGTTGAAGCCGCCCCGCGCCGCCCACTATGATGGCCGCTGATCGCAACCTTCTTTCGATCCATCAGCGAGGAGCAACCACCGTGGAAAAATGGCCCCTGGGCGTGTTTGCCAGCATCGATGCCGGGCTGGGCGTGAAGCTCGAAGTGGCCCATGAACTCGGCGTGCCGACCATTCAACTGCACGCCCCCGCGGAATCCACGCGCACGGCCGACAATGCCCAGCGGTTTCTCGATCGGCTGGCCGGTTACGGCATTCGCATTACCTGCGTGTTTGGCGGGTTCGAAGGCGAAAGCTACGCCGACATTCCCACGGTAACAGAAACGGTTGGCCTGGTGCCGCCCAGGACCCGCGCGGCGCGCACCAAGGAGATGAAAGAGATCGCGGACTTCGCGCGGCTGCTGGGCGTTGACGCCGTCGGCCTGCATTTGGGCTTCATCCCGCACGACGCCAGCGATCCGCTCTATAAGGAAGTGCTGGCCGTCACTCGCGACTTGTGTGATCACTGTCAGAGTCAGAATCAGAACGTGCACCTCGAGACGGGACAGGAACCGGCCGATCCGCTGGTGCATTTCATCCAGGATACGCAGCGCAACAATCTGTTCATCAACTTCGATCCGGCCAACATGATCCTCTACGGGTCGGGCGAGCCGATCGAAGCTCTGGAAAAGGTGGGCAAGTACGTTCGCAGCGTGCACTGCAAGGACGGCACCTGGGCCGCCAACCCGGGTCAGGAATGGGGCCGCGAGGTGGCCCTCGGCGAAGGCGACGTCGGGATGGAGCGCTACCTGCGGACGCTCGACAAGATCGGCTATCACGGGCCGCTCACCATCGAACGTGAGATTCCGCAGGAACCCGAGCGGCAAAAGGCCGAAATCGGCAAGGCACTGGCGCTGCTCACCGAGCTGAAGCGAAAAATTGGCTAAAGCCGCTCGCCGCTGGTCTGTGTCCGCAAGTCGCTGAGTATCGTCCGAACAATTCTGCACGAGTCAGGGACACATGGCGACTGAGTATCGAGTGATTCCGGCCACACCGGCAGACGTGCCCGTGATTTTGCAGATGGCTCGGGGCCTCGCTGAATACGAGCGCATGCCACAGGCGGTAACCGCGACGGAAGACGACATTCGCCGCACACTCTTCGCCGAACCTCGCCGCGCGGAAGCGGCCATCGGCTATTCTGCCGGTGTTCCGGCCGGAATCGTCGTATTCTTTCACACGTACTCGACGTTTCTCGGCCGACCCGGTATTTATCTCGAAGACATCTATGTCGAAGAAAGCCATCGTGGCCGGGGCCTCGGTCGCGTGCTGATGCAATACGTCGCCCGGATTGCTGTCGAGCGTGGCTGCGCCCGGTTTGAATGGGCGGTACTGGACTGGAATCAGCCGGCGATCGGCTTCTACGAAAAGCTCGGAGCCAGGCCGCAATCTGACTGGACGGTCTATCGCCTCGCTGGCGAGGCACTTGAGCAACTGGCCGCCCAAGCGCCGGCGGAGCGTGCCCCGTGATTCGTCGCGATAGTAGCGCTGCCATCTCGTTCATCTTCATCACGATTCTGATCGACGCGATCGGACTGGGCATCGTGCTCCCCGTCACGCCCGACCTGATCATGGAGCTGACGGGCACGACCGTAAGCGAGGCATCCATCTATGGCGGCTGGATGGCGTTTGCCTATGCCGTCATGCAATTCATCTTCGGGCCGGTCGTGGGCAACCTCAGTGATCGCTTCGGCCGGCGCCCAGTCCTTTTACTCTCGTTGTTGACGTTCGGCATCGACTATGCCCTGATGGCTTTTGCACCGACGGTCACGTGGCTGTTCGTCGGCCGCGCAATTGCCGGTATGGCGGGCGCTGCGCACTCAGCGGCGAATGCTTACATCGCCGATGTCAGTCCGCCCGAGAAGCGTGCCCAGAACTTCGGCCTGATGGGTGCCGCGTTCGGCCTAGGGTTCATCGTGGGGCCGGCGCTCGGTGGGTTCATGGGGTACTTCGGCACACGGGCACCATTTTACGCCGCGGCGGTGCTTGCGCTGATCAACATGTTGTATGGAATGTTCGTCCTGCCCGAGAGCCTCCCGAAAGAGGCTCGTCGACCGTTTCATTGGCGACGAGCCAACACGCTGGGTACCGTGCTTGAGCTACGCAAGTATCCGGCCGTGACTCTGCTGGCCACAGTCTTGTTCCTGTGGACGCTGGCTCACCAGGTACTGCCGGCCACCTGGGCGTTTTATGCGCAGGCCAAGTTTCATTGGTCGACTCTGGAGATCGGCTTCTCGCTGGCCTTTGCCGGCGTGATGATGGCCGTCGTGCAGGCAGGTCTCACACGCGCGATGGTCCCCAGGCTTGGCGAGCACATGGCTGTGCTGGTGGGGCTCGTCACCGGTGGAATCGGCTACGTGCTATATGCATTCGTATGGCAAGGCTGGATGGTCTATCCCGCGATGGTCATCGGCATGTTCGGCGGGCTCACGTTTCCATCGCTCAATGCGCTGATGTCGCAACGTATTCCACCGAGCAGCCAGGGAGAGTTGCAAGGCGCCGTGGCCAGCCTGTTCAGCCTGACCGCAATCGTCGGTCCGGTGTTGATGACGCAGCTCTTCGGTTACTTCACCAGTGCAGCGGCGCCGGTTCAATTCCCGGGCGCGGCCTTTATATGCGCGGCGGTATTGGTGCTGCTGAGCATCGCGCTCTTTTTGCAGGCCGACCGGCCCCGACGCGACAACGCGAATTCGGAACTCCAGGTCGATCGACCGAATGCGGAAACCAGCGACGTGCCCGCCATTTCCCCCAAAGCAAATGCCTAGTCGGCAGGTGCTCTTCGCCTTCCCGGCGTGCGCGGCCTGAGGAACCACAGCACGATCAAGATCGGGATGGCATAGAACACCAGCTTCGGCCGCAGCGCCACGACCAAAATCGTGATCCCGCCCGTCACGGCCAGCCACCTGGGCACGTGCTGCACCTGCGGGTAGGCGAACCACCAGATGCCCAGCATCACGCCCATCCGGATGCAGCCACCCCAGAAGGCTTCGTCTGCCTGTCCTTTCGTGGCAATGCCGATGACGAGCAGAAGTAAGGCGATGATCCCCAGCAGTGTGCGCATCGCGACATTATCGAGAGACAGCCGCTCGACCGCCAGGGCAGACGCCGGGCCGGCAGAAAGACACGCGTCCTTAGATGCGGTCAAGGCTATCCAGCCACCGCATGAGCCCGTCGAGCTCTTCGGCCGTGAGATACCGGGCCTGTTCGCCGACTTCTTGCACGACAACGGGGTATTTGAGCGCTCGCAGGCGCTCGATGCCGGCCTCGACTGCAGCCGATTGCTCGCTCTTTGTGGCCAGCGTGGTGTAGAACGCCTGGCGGTTGACCGGATCGGGCTGTGGCAGTTGCGACAAGCGGGGCAGGGGAGCATCGACCGCGGCGACCGCCCGAACCAGATCGATGTTCGTCACGCCAAACAGGTAGGCCATCGTCGCCCCGGCCTGGTGACCATGCACGGCAATGCGTGTCGGATCAATCGAGTAGGTCTTGGCCACGGCATCTGCCGCGCGGCGCACGAAGCCGAGCTCCGTCGGCTGCCAGCGAGTGGCATCGGCAGACTTCGGCGCAAGCAGAATGAAATCGTACTTCTCGCACAGCGGCTTCCACAGCGCAACCAGCTCTTCATCTTTCGAGCCCCCCGGAGCATGCAGCCAGATCACCAGTCCATGCGGCACGTCGGCGCGAAAATCGTCTGGTACCAGGGCCTGGCATGCGTTCTCGAACTCGGGCAGCTTGATCGGCACGAGTCCCGTAGCGGGCTTCGCGACTTCGGCCACGGCCAACGCCGCCGAGTCGTACGCCGGCGGCAGCTCACCGGGCACGCTTTCCGGCAACGTTGTCAACTCCGCATTCACAAGCAACGTCTGATCTCCGCGCAGCGCTTCGATGGCGACCGATTCGCCCGGCGTGAGCGGCTGAAGCTGTTCGCGCAACAGAGCGGGAGTGGTTACTTTCGTTCCAGCGATCGATTGCACCCGGTCCCCCGCTTGCAGCCCCGCCTTGGCCGCGGGACTGTCCGGATAGACATAGCGAATCGCAATGCCCTTGGCGTCGGCCTCCTCAGCTTTGCCAACCGGTCGCATCGGCAAAATGCCCAGAAACGGCGTCACGTACGGATCGATCTTCTCGGCCAGCGTCACTTCGCGATCGATGCGTTCATCGCCGCGTAGTGCGACAACCCGCACATTCTCGCCGGCATAGAGCGGCCCCATCGCGTGTTTGAGCTGTGCGTGGCGCTCAACCGCTTGCCCAGCCACTTCGACGATCCTGTCGCCTTTGCGGAAACCCGCCTTGAATGCCGGACCCGTCGGCGCGGCCACTGCGATCTCCGCGACCTTGGCGTTCAGGTCGCTCGCCTTGAACGACACGCCCAGCAGGCCGGTATACAGATCCTTTCCCTCTTTCATCCGCGGCAGGTTGCGCAGCACGGTCTCGAGCGGAACGGCGAAACCGATGCCCGAGTCGTACCATTCGACGCCGGCGACTTCCTCAGTCTCTTGCGGGGACATGGGGACCAGCACACCGAGCACGCGGCCGCGGATATCCACCAGCGGACCGCCGTAGTTATTGGGCGAGATCTTGGCGTCCGTCTGCAGCGACTTGCTCCAGATGCGATCCTTCGCGCTGATGATGCCGACCGAGGCATTCGGACGCTCGGCCTCGAAAGTTCGGCCGACCGCGATTGCCCACTGGCCGACGCGTACTTCACTCTGGGGAGCTGGTTCGGCGGGTGTGAGAGGTTCGTCCGCCTCGACCTTCAGCAGCACTAGCAGCCGGCTACGATCGGTGGACACGAGCTGCGCCGCCTGGCGTTTACCGCTGGGGAGCGTCACCAGGATCGAATCCGGCTTCTGCGCAAAGTTGAACGCGCTTGAAATGATGTAGCCTTCGCTGTCGACCACCAGCCCGGTCGTGGGCCCGGTGCCGACGAGCAGTTCGCCGACGCGCTCCAAGCCGCCGACGGTCTCGATCCGCACGACCGACGGCGCCACGCGCTCGACCGCCGCCTTGATCGCCTGTTCTTCGAGCTCGGCGAGTGGCTGATCCGCGGCCCGGACCTGCGTCGTCAGCGAGCACAGCGCCAAGACGAACAGCAGCGGAGCGATCCATGATTCGTAATACGGCCGGCTCATGGTCGGTCTCCCTCGGCGGCCGGCACTTCGACCTCGACAAGTTCCTGCCCCCGCATCAGCACGAGTTTTAAGGGCGAGTTGCGTTCGATGTGCGCTAGCTCATCGCGAAATCCCTGGCACGAGTGCACCAGGTTCTCACCCACAAACACGATCAGATCGTCGGGCCGCAAGCCGGCCATCGCCGCTGCCGAGCCTCCGCGAACCAGGTCCACGTAAGGCGGCGTCCGCTCCAAAACGTCAGGTACGAGCACCAGCCCCAGTGCCGCCAGGTCGATCGCCTCGTCCGGCTTGAGCTTCGGCTGTTCGTCCGTCGGGCGGAACTTGCCTTCCAGAATCTGCGAGACCGAACCCCGCAGCTCCTCAATCGGCAACGCATAATTGAGCCAGATGTTGTTCTGCGCGCTGCGCAGTTCCTTACCCAGCATCGCCACGAGCTCGCCACGTTGATTGATCAGTGCTCCCCCGGCCGCGCCGGGATTGTTCGTCATCGCATCCAGTACGTAAACCGAGCCGCGGTAGGGCGTTTCGAACACTCCGCGCCGCGCGTCAAGCTGCGTCTTCACCGCAACCACGCCATGCTGCACGCTCGCAGGCTCATCGCCGGTGGCCACGCCGAACAGGTTGCTGAACGCTAGTACGCGGGTACCACTGTCGGCCGTGGCCGCGGCGTTCAAGTCAAAGAAAGGGAGCTCCGTCGCTTCGATCTTCAGCACTGCCAGCTCCAGCCGCGGATCGGCCCCGAGCAGCTTCGCCTCAAAGCGCCGGCCGTCGTTGAGCGTCACGGTGATGTAATCGGTATCGAGCACGTAACTCCAGGCAGTCGCAATGTGCCCTTCGGCAGAAATCAGAAAACCGCTCTGATACGCCTCCAGCCGGTTGAATCCGCCGGCGCCGTAGATCTTGACCATCTTGGGCTGCGTCGTGTCGATCACCTCGGCAACTGACGCGGCGCGGGCCTCGACCGCGGCGAAAGCGAGCAACGATAGAGCCAGCAGACGTTGAATAGCAGCGAGGTTCATCTATTCGCCCTCCGGCTGCGGAGCGTCGGCCGCTGCATAGCTTTCGCAACTGAATTCGTAGTTATAGCCATCGCCAAAGCGGACTTCGATCTTCCCCGGCAACCATTGCCCGGCGAACTCACGGTAGTCGGTGAAGTACAACTCGCACGGATCAACGTCCGTCTCAGGAAACATCTCCAGGGCGGCGAGACTGCCCTGCGGATCGATGTAGAACAGGCACTCGACGTCCTCATGCGTAGCTTCGAGAATGTCGAACATTCCCTCGCGATCCGCTAGCGGCATCGTTCCCAGGTACTGCACACGACTGAAGCTCTGCGGCCCGTCGACAAGCATCCGCCGCCAGAGTGCTAGCGCCGCGAGTAAGCCACCGCTGCCAGGCGGCTCCAGGTGATTCGACATGCCGCCGGTCCACTCCACCCGAAGCTCGCCGCTAGGAAGCCTGATTGCGGCCCCGGCGTCCGAGAACTCCAGGCGGAACTCTTCGGCTCCGCCGGTCTTGCCGGTGACGGCCCAGGCCTTGCCCAGGTTGGCATAGTTGCCGCGGCTGGTCAGTGCCGCGGCTACGCGCTTTCGCTCGAGCTCATTGAAGAAGTAGTTCACATAGCCGGCCTTCTTTTCGTAGTGCTGCTTGACGATCTCCGGCATCGGGGCCTTCTTCTTTGGCATCCGCACCGGCACCGGATCCTTGCCGGGCCCACCATCACCAGGCTTTTGATCCTCGGGCTCCTCTTCCTTGGGCTCCGAGCCGGGCTCGTCTTTGGGCTTCTCCCCCTTGGGAATTGGCATCTTCTCATGCGGATCCTGCTGCTCGGCCGCGATCATCTCTTCCAGTTCAATCTCGGCATGCACGCCGCGCAGCCGCACGAGGACGTCGTAACGCTGCCCCTGCCGGCGGAACGACAGCGGTACGCGCCACCCGCGCGGGAAAATGCCCAGTGCGTTCTTGAAGGCGTTCACGGTCGTGATCGGCCGGCCGGCAAAGGCGATGATCTCGTCTCCATAGCGAAGCCCACGGCGATATGCATCGGACTCTTCCAGAATGTCGTCGACCACCACGCGGCGATCGGCGTCGCTGCGGACCACGGCGCCCAGCGTCGCATGATCCGCGATCCGTCCACTCTTCAGGTGGCCCAGGAAGTTCTTGATCTGATTGATCGAAATCGCGTAGCCCACACCAACGTTCACGCGCCCGCGCTTCTCGAATGAACCGCGCCCGTTGATCCCGATCAGCTTCCCCTGGGCGTCGAACATCGGACCGCCCGAGTTGCCCGGATTGATCGCGGCATCCGATTGCAGACAGTCGGCATATTCCAGGATCGTGCCGGCCGGATACTGGTAGCGATGCACGCCAGAGATCACGCCGAAGGCCACGCTGGGTTGATAGTCGGTCGCCAAGAGAAACGGGTTTCCGACCGTAAAGCACCAGTCGCCCACACGCACCTGGTCGCTGTCGCCCAACTCCGCGGCCGGAAAATCGTTCCGCCCCAGCAGCTTGATCAAGGCCACATCGCCCGTGGGATCGAGTCCCACGATCACGGCGTCGTACAGCTTGCCGTCGGCCATGCCGCACTGCATGGCATCACCGCAGGCGCTGGTGACGTGGAAGTTCGACAGGGCATAGCCGTCCGGCGAAATCACGACGCCGCTTCCGCCGCCCTGTCCACCGGGCGAGAACACCGCCACTGTCGACGCCACGCACTTCTCGACCACCGCCACGCGGGCTTCTTCCGCCGCGAGCACGGCCGGATCGACCTGCGCGCGGGCCTGCCGCGCCCCGATCATGGCGATCAGCAGTAGGAGCCCCAGCCTGACCATTGGTGCCTGCATAGTGAATTCTCTTTCCGCGCCGCGTGCCACTCGATCGTATCTGCTACTTCGTTACGTGTGCGTCACCTAAATTCAGCCTATCTCCGACGTCAAGCCCATCGCCGTAGTCAGCTAATATCTCGATGCGCCGAATGCCGCCGGCGTCCAGTTCCAACTGTTTAGCGGGTTCCGTGCCGCGCACTTCGCCTTCCCACAGCAATTTGCCGTCTCCCTTGATTGAGAGCCAAACGCTGCCGCTCTCGCGCGTCGTGTCGTCGATCCCGACCGTCGTGCGAAACAAGCGGAACGTATCCGGCAGCCGATAGACCAGCTCGGTGCGACTGGCAAGCGACAAGCCCTTGCGAAACACCTTTCCATCGAGCTTGAGCGGTGAGTCGTCGAAGCCCTGATCGCGGCGATATTCGAAATAGCCCAACAGCGCTTGCGGCGGCTCGGAAAAACCCACCAGCGGCGTGAACTGCGCGCTCTCGGGCTCCAGGTCGCTGAGATAGGCAATCTTGCCGCCGGAAAAGTCGAAGCGCAGCGTGTCCGCGACGGGGATACTCAGCTTCACTCCAGCCGGTGTCTCGATCGCGAGCTTTTCGCCCTCCAGGGTGAGTGCTCGCAGCGGCAGGCGGCTGCCACCTTTCAGGTTCAACGTGCCGAGCGATTCCGGCAGTTGGCCGACTTTGGCCGCCGCGTACACGATCCCCGTGATCTTTTCGCGCTTCACCGGAATCGTCTCGCCGTCGAGCTCGAATTGGCACGTCGAGGCGTCGAGACTCCGCACGATCCCTTCGAGGTAGTCGAGCGCATCGTTCTTCCGCACCACGAGCAGATCGCCCGCGGGCTTCGACTCAGTAATCTCGGCCCATTGTTTCTGCAGCTTGGGCTCGGCGATGGGAGTCAGCCTCACCGCACGCACGGAGCGTGTCGGCACCTCTAATGACGTCTCCGCGTTCAGCTTTAACGAGGCATTGCCATCGTTGGTCAGGTACTCCGCCGCTGTGAGCTGAGCCCCATCGATAAGACTGATTTCAACGGCACCGGCTGCCACGGTCGGCTTGGCGCCTTCCAGCGCCAGCGTCGCGAGCTTTTCCAGCGGCAGCGACACGTCGCCCGAGTCCGTCGCCAGCACGATCTCGGTGGCGGTGGCCGACTTGAGCTCG
>JBGSKX010000150.1:0-5861 GCA_041741015.1 Pirellulales bacterium | reverse complement strand
TATCGAGCGCGATAAAATGCTGAGCGGACATGCTGGGGCTCCTGGGTTGGACCATTGAGGACGTTGAACACCCCCAATGTATCCTTCCAGGCGCCCCGGCTTCCTATATCTTCACAGGTGGCCGCAACGCGGCTCACCTGTCCGCTTTTGGCAGTGGCAGCACGGACTCTTCTAGGTAGCAACGTGCACAGGTGACTGCTGCGCAGCACCTGCGGCACCCAAGCCCGCTCGAGGGTTAACGGCGTTGCGTGCCACCCCGGCAGCGCGGCACGTTATTCCCCGGGGCGCACTACCCCAGCAGCGCTTCAATCGCCCGGCCGCGGCCGTCCTTGGTTACATAAAACGGCCGACCCTCCGTGACATAAGCCGTGTCGGCCGCGATCCCCAGCGCGCGATAGATCGTCGCGTGCGTGTCCTCGAGCGTGACGGGATCCTCGACGGGTACCATAGGGTGTCTGTCCGCCGTGCGCCCGTGCACGTAACCGCGTTTGAACCCGCCGCCGAAGAACAAGAGCGAGTTCGCGCTCGAGAAGTGGCCGTGCAGGCCGTACATCTTCTGCTCCTCGATCACCAACTCGTCGCCGTTCTGCAGTTCAGCGAAACCGTCGGGTTCCACGCCCGCCTTCGGCTGGTTGGCCACGGTGCGTCCGAATTCCGACGCCACCACGACCAGCGTCCGCTCGAGCAGCCCGCGATCGGCCAGATCGCGAACGAGCTGCGCGATTGGACCGTCAATCTGCTTCTTCATCTCGACCATTCGCCGCTGGCCGTCTTCGTGCGTGTCGAAACCCTTGAAGGCAGCGTACTGGTACTCGACCTGTACAAAACGCGCGCCGGATTCCACGAGCCTTCGCGCGAGCAGCAGTCCGTGGCCAAAGCGGCGGCCAAAGAAGTACTTCTTGTCGAGCAGTTCCTCGGGCGCGATCTGCGGTTCGTAAGCCGCGACGGTCTTGGCCGACTCATCCTTGGCGTAGTTGAACGCTCGCTTCACTGGCGAATCCATCATCGCCCGAGCCGCATCCATCGTTTTCAGAAAGCGTTCGGCCTGCGGTGCTTCTTGCAGCCGACTGCCGGCAATTCCGTGCAGCTTCTTCAGCAGCGCCAGCCGGCGGTCGACCTGTTCGACCGTCATGCCGGCCGCGGCTTCGAGCGTCGCCAGCCCAGCCGTCGCATCGGGAATCATAAACGGCGCGAACTCCGTGCCGTAAAAGCCCGGGCCGATCGCTTCGGCGATGAACTGTTTCTCGGTGTCGCTGGTGTCGATGTCGCGGCCGATATAGATATACGGCGGAACCAGCGGATCGCGCGGCCCCAGCGTACGAGCCACGGCCGCTCCCATGCTCGGCGCTTTCAGGCCCACGGGGAACAGGTGTCCCGTGAGCATGTAGTACTGGGCCTTGAGGTGCACGGCTCCGAACTTCGTGGCACTCGTGAGGCTGCGCAGCACCGTGCCGTGCTGCATTACGCTGGCAAGATTCTCCAGCCCCGCGCCGATTCTCAGTCCATCGACCGCGGTGGGAATCGACTCGCACGTGGCCAGCACGTCGCTCCCCTTCATCCCCGGCTCGAACGGCGTGAACGGCTTGGGATCGAACGTGTCCTGCTGGGCAATTCCCCCGGGGAGCCAGATGAAGATCACCGAGTCGGCTTTGGCGGCGATGGCCTGCCGCGCGGCTTGCTGTGCCGCAGTCGCGCGCGGACCGAGCGCGGCCAGCGCCGTTGCCGCGCTGGCTTGCAGGAGGAACTCTCGGCGGCTGGTTCGGTGCGTCTTGATCGGTCGTCCTACTGCAAGTACTGAAACTCCGGACTGCAAACCAGCGCCCAGAGCAGATCACGATAGCCGGCCTCGATGTCGGGCGACGCAGTCAGGAACTCGCGACCCGTGTTGCGTTCCTCCGGCGTGGCACTGCGCGAGAGAACCGTGCGATAGGCCAGGTCCACGAGCCGTCGCTGGTCGCCGCGAGCAAGGTTGTCAGGCACGTTCGCCAACTGCAGCATCTCTTGCAGCTCGCCGCCGTTCATCAGCTCCAGCGACTGCACGACCGCCAAGTCGTCCGGCCGCGCCGTGCTGATCTCGTTCCGCGATGCCGGCCGGCCCAGCGCTCGCATCAGGGCCGTTGACCGACCGTCAAGCAAAGTCCGCTGTTCGGGCAGGAGGTCTCCAGTCGCGGCCAGTCGCACGCTATCGAGCACCTGCTCCGCCGTCAGCCGGCGCAGTTGCGGCGAGCGAAAGTAACGTGGGCTTGCCGGGCTGGCCGCGTCGAACTGGTCCGCTTGCGCCGCATCGTACCGCAACTGGTACGTATTGCTGGAGAGGATCAACCGAATCGTGTGCTGCAGATCGCAGCCATGCGCGAGAAAATCGTACGCCAGCCAATCGAGCAGCTCCCCGTGACTTGCCGGCACATCATCGCGCAGATCGTCGACCGGTTCGACGAGCCCGAGCCCGAAGTACCGCTTCCAGAGCCGATTGACGATCGTCTTGGCAAACCGCGGGTTGGCCGGATCGGTAATCAACTGCGCGGCCAGGTGCAGGCGAGCGTCGAGATCGGTGGGCACTTCGGCCGAGGCGCCGTCGGTATCGAACGGAAAGCGGGCGGCGATCATCTGGCCGGACTTCAACTCGCAGCGAATCTTTTCCAGGTCTTCGGCCGCGAATAGGCCGGCGAAGGCCAAAAACCGTTCTTGCGGCCATTCGTCGTTTTCGAAGTGATCGTGACAACTGGCGCACTTCATGCTCGTGCCGAGGAACACCTGGCCGACGTTAGCCGCGGTTTGCAGCGTAACGGTGTGGTTTTCGTTGCGCACATAGTCGACCAGGAAATCGACGCCGAGCACGTCCTTGGTCTCGGCCGCCTTGCGACCGGGCATCGAGGGATCGATCAGCTCGGCGACCATTACGTCGTAGGGCCGATTGCGGCGAAAGCTCGACAGCAGCCACTCGCGATAGTCGCCACGGGTGAGAATTCCGCCTTGAGCCAGCACGTTCTGGCTGGCCAGCGCGTCTTCCCAGAACACGGTCCAGTGGGCCGCGTAGTCGTCGTCGCGGGCCAGCAGTTCGTCGATGAGCTGGCTACGCTTTTCGGCGCTCGCCTTCGCTGCCAGAAAGCGATTGGTGTCCTTGAGCGTGGGGATGACGCCGATCACATCGAGGTAGACGCGGCGCAAGAAGGTCGCGTCGTCGCAGACTTTGACGCGCGGCGGCTCGGGGAGTTCACGCCATTTGGCCGCGATGAAGCGATCGATGGGATGCGTGACGGCGCCGACTTCCGGCGGTTCGGGGGGTGCCGGCAGAGTTTTCAGCCGCGCGGCCCGGCGCTGGACGAGGTCGTGTTCGCTATCGACGGCGGTGGAAAGTTCGGTGGCGGGTTCAGCGGCCGTGGCCGTGGATGTGGCAATGGCCGCCACGGCGCACAGTAGCGAGGCCGCTGCGCAGAGGGCTCGTCGAACGCGAACATTGGCCAAAGCTCTGGCAATCATCCGAACTCGATTCATGAGGAACACGCGGCTCACTGCGTGCCGTAGCCGGGACCGTTGATGTCGGAGTCGGCGATGATTTCGTGCGTGAACTCGACCAGCGGCTGGACCTTGGCGTCGCCGCCACGCACTGTCTGCGGCACGTAGCGGACGTATTCCCTTCGCAGCGGATCGAAGAAGCGGTCCCCCTTCTGCAAAATTGGGCGATACTCGGCCATCTCGCCAAACCAGGCCGGGCCGAGCACCTGCGCGGGGATCCAGTGCCCCTTGCCTTGCTGATCGACCAGGTAGAACTCGGGGTAGTCGTGCGTGTAGACCCAGACCGTGCGAGCGGGAATGTTCGACAGACGGCACAGGCCGACGAACAGGGCGCTCATTTCCTCGCAATCGCCGCAGCGTTGTTCGAGGGCGTGCATCGCGCCGCGGAAGTCGCCGTTTTCGAACTTTACGTTGTCGCGGGTCCAGCTCCAGAACGACTTGGCGGTCGCCCAGGCGCCTTCGTCGCGGCTGCTGGAGTTTAGCAAGTTCGCCAGGTCGATCATTTTTTGATTGTGGATTTCCATGCCCGGGGACGTGCCGTTCAATTGATCGCGCAGCTCGGCCGGATTCGCGCGGGGGAGTTTCAGATCATCGGCCGGCAGATTGAACTTGGTGCGGTAGCGCGTGATTTCGTACAGCCGCTCGACGAAGGCCGTGCCGCCCTTGGGAATCTGCGCGACCTGCAGTTTCATGATCGCCGCTTGCCCGGGATGAATCTCCTCGGTGGCACGCGCGTGCGGGCTGATCTTTTCGCTGAGCAGGCGGACTTTCTGCTCGGGCCAATCCATGGGAATCGGCGCCGTGGCGACGACCGTCTTTGCCGGACTTTCGGGCGCCGAAATGCGGATGCCGATCTTGAGTTGGTAAGTGCGCGGATCGGCCAGCTCGAGCGCCGGGTCGGCGATGGCGTAACGATTCTTGGCAGATGGGCGAGGAAGCCGCGCCGATTTGGTTTTGACCGGCTCGGCGGGATCCTTGAACGGCGTGGCCGCGTCCTTCAGCGGCGTGGCCGGCTTCTTGGCCGGTTTGGCCGCGCGCTCGAAGAGCGGCCGGGAATCATCGTCGGCCACGACGGTGTCTTCGACCTGCTCCTGGGCATTTAACTGCAAGGCGAAGGTGCCGCAGAAAATCACCAGAACAAACGCGGCGGGCGCCGCAGATCGCAGAGAAATGGGCATGGCAGCTCTTCGATGGGGCTGGGCATTCTCACCGCGGACAGCCGAGGAGCCCCGGCACCGCAATACCAGAGAATGGGAAGTTTGCTCACTCTACCAAGTATGCTCAACCTGGGCAGAAGTGTCAAAGTTTCCAGCCGCAGTTCCTGGCCGCTAAATGCCTTGCGCCGTCGAATGTTACGTCTTTGCAGCTCGTAGGCGTTACAGCTCGTAGCCAGCCCGGTATTCGGGTTTGATCACGCCGGCGACTTCGGGGGCGTTGGCGGCTACCAGGTTTTTGGCGTCCCACTCGATCTTTTTGCCGGGGGATTCCGGGTCGGGGGCGGCCCACACGGCCAGGTTGCCCAGCAGGATCGTTTCGGTGAGCGGGCCGGAGTAGCCCGCGAAGTTCGACAGTGCCGGCGGGCCGCCTTTGATCGAGTTCGTGAAGTCGGTGAAGTGGTTGAGCACCTTGGGATACTCGACCTTCACGTCTTCGCAGTCGATGAGCTGATAGCCGAACTCGCAGTAATCGCCCTTGGCGAACAGCTTCCCCTTGTCGCCGATCATCAGCACGCCGGTCTTACTCATCGGCTCGCGGCCGAACAGCTCCTGCGAAGGCTTTTGTCCGCCGTCGTACCAGGTCATCTTCAAGCCCGGCCGCTTGTCGTTGGCCGGGAACTCGAAGTTGATGATCGACCACTTGGGGAAACTATCGCGGTTGTGTCCGGCGGTGGTGGCCTGCACGCTCGTCGGATCGCGCAGTTCAAGGGCCATGTAGGGCATGTTCACCGTGTGGCAGGCCATGTCGCCGAGCGCGCCGGAACCAAAATCCCACCAGCCGCGCCACGAATTGGGATGATAGCCCGGGGCGTAAGGCCGCTCGGGTGCGGTGCCCAGCCACAGATCCCAGTGCACGTTGGGAGGGATCGGCGCTTCGGCCGGCCGCGGACAACCGCAGGCCCAGTGCGGGCGGTTCGTCCAGACATGCACTTCCTGCACGTTGCCGATCACGCCGGCTTGCAGCGTGGCCACGGTCTTACGCAAACCCGGGAAGCTCGTGCCCTGGTTGCCCATCTGCGTGGCGACCTTCGTCTCGCGAGCGATGTCGCCCAGCCGGCGGGCGTCGACGATGGTGCGGGGGAGCGGCGTGTGCGTGTAGCAGGCGCTGCCCTTGCGCATGGCCATGGC
>JBGSKX010000149.1:0-11627 GCA_041741015.1 Pirellulales bacterium | reverse complement strand
TCGGCGATGATCGTCTCGGCCTTGGCCTGCAGCGGTTCGGGCAGCCGCTTGCGGGCTTCGGCGAAGATGGCATCGACGAGCGAACGCCGGGCTCGTTCGAGAACCGTCTTGTCCGCGCTGGCAGAGCTGAAGAACTTACTGGGCGGAGCACAAAACAGAGCCACCTGATCGCGCTCGGCGCTGAGCAGGCCGCCGACCTGGGCGACCGCTGCCAACGAGTGTTCTGAACCATCGACGGCAAACAGGACTTTCATCGGTGATTGTTCTCCGAGTGCAAACCGAGTCTGCAGGCACCGCTCACGCCCTGCGCTGAGACTCCGGGACGTGCCGCCTGCTTAATCTACGTACCAATGTTGCTAGTCGACGCGTGCCATACGCACATCCCGCAGGTATTTGTGGCATTCCACGCACCGCTGCAGTACGACATTGTAGTCTTTGGTGGCCTGGTCGAGGTTCTTTTTTCGGGCGGACTCGCTGAGGGCATCGGCCGATTTGCGAAACTTCTTGCTGTACTCGATGTACTGCGGAGTTTGCAAGACTTGCCAGGTCGCGGCCAGGCTGAGGAGGCTCATCTCCTGGGCGCCCTTGCCGATCTTCTCGAAATCGCCTAGCACGAGGCCTTCGACCACGTTCTGCGAATGGATGAGCTTGGCTCGCATGAAGTCGTCCAACTCGTCGGCAGCGGCCGAGTGCCCTCGGGTCAGGCCAAGTGCGACGGCGGTGGTGAGCAGAAAGCAGAGAGTGAGGGGTTTCATCATCGGGGGTCTCCTGGTTATCCGAAACTCAGCGAAGGGTTCGCTTACTCGGGAACATGGTTCGCTTGCTTGACGGTAAGCACGGGGCACTTGGCCAGGCGCATCACACTTTCGGCCACGCTGCCCATCAACACGCGCATCAGGCCGGTGCGGCCGTGGGTGCCAATGACCAGGAGGTCCGCTTTTTCTTCCTCGGCGACGCGCACGATGTCGTCCGCTGCAGTGCCCATCACGAGCCGATGTTCGAACTTCACATTCTTATCGGACGGCACAACGGCTTCGAGCATCTTGCGAACTTCGGGATTCGGGTACTCGGGCTGGGCAAAGTACATCTCGCCGCCAGCATAGGGCATCGGCATCTCTTCGATGTGCGCGATGACGAGCAGCGCGCCCGAGTCGCGGGCCAGAGCCGTGGCAAATTCCAGCGCGCTTTCGCTGGTCAGCGAGAAGTCCGTGGCGAAGAGGATTTTGTGAAAGTGCATGGCTCGTCCCTTTGCGTTAAATGAGTGAAGGTCTGGTCAGTTTTTGCGACGTTGCTGGCGACCGAGCCGATGGGGTGCCTGTCTCCGAAGGGAACGCAAACCCGGTGCCAAGTGAGGTGGCTGCCCCTGGGATCTCGATCCTTTGGGTGGTTAATGAGTCGCTTGGCTGGCGTCGGTCAAACCTGCGATCGCTGGGGTTGTAGATGCCTTTGGCCGCGCTGGCCAGACGCACGAAACAATGCTGGAACCACCCCGATTCAACCCGATTGTTGCCCGCTCGAAGTATACTACAGCGTGCCGTAACGCACACTTTGTGTGCGGATTGCGCGCGTCCGGTTGCTCCGGGCTGGAGCGGTAAATCGCGCGAGAACTCGGTAAATCGCGGGCTTTTGTGGCATCCTTTGTGGTGGTAGTAGCCGGTGGTACGCAGCTTGCCTCCAGTGGCTCATCTTTCCCTTTTGCGCGCGTGAGCCCGAATCCATGAATTTCGACCCGAGCAAGATCGACTTGATGCTGATTGACGACGACGCCGACTTTCGCGAGACGGTCGCGCGGCGGTTCACCCGGCGTGGGTTTCACGTGCAGGAGGCCGCGCACGGCGAGCAGGCGTTGCAACTGGCCGACTTGCGGCAGTTCGACGTCGTCGTGCTCGACATGGTGATGCCGGGGATCTCGGGCATCCAGACGCTCGAGCACTTGAAGGTGAAGCATCCGGAGTGCGAAGTGATCATGCTCACGGGGCAGGGGACGATCGAGACGGCCGTGCAGGCGATGAAGCTGGGGGCGTTCGATTTTTTGACCAAGCCGTTTCCGCTGGCGGACCTCGAGACGCTGATCGAAAAGGCCTACGAACGGCGCGAACTGCGAAAGGAGAATCAGCAGCTCAAGGCCGCGCTGCGCAGGGCCGATACGCGGCCGGAGATCATCGGCAAGAGCGACGTGATGCAGCAAGTCTTTAAGCTGATCGAGCGCGCGGGCCCGACGGACAAGGCCATCCTCATCCAGGGTGAAAGTGGGACCGGCAAGGAACTCGTGGCCAAGGCCTTGCAGCGGGCAAGCCTGCGGGCGGATCAGCCAATGGTCACGATCAACTGTGCGGCGCTCCCCGAGTCGCTGCTGGAGAGCGAACTGTTCGGCCACGAGAAAGGCTCGTTTACCGGGGCAATTGCGGCGAAGCCGGGCCTGTTTGAGGTGGCCGATGGCGGCACGTTGTTCATCGACGAGATTGGCGAGCTGGCCGGACCCCTGCAGGCGAAACTGCTGCGGGTGCTGGAGGATGGTTCGCTACGGCGGGTCGGTTCGCTCAAGGAGCGGCGGGTTAACGTGCGGCTGCTGGCGGCGACGAATCGCGATCTGGAAGCCGAGGTGGCAGCAGGACGGTTCCGCGAGGATCTGTACTACCGGATCAACGTGATGTCGCTGAAGCTGCCGCCGCTACGTGACCGCCTGGGAGATATTCCACTGCTCGTGAAGCGGGTACTGGGAGAAGAGTGGAACGTCTCGCCCGAAGCGTTGCGGGCAATGGAAGCATACTCCTGGCCGGGCAACGTGCGGCAGTTGGTCAATGCGCTCGAGCGTGCGCAGATCATGTCGGACGAAAAGCGGATCGAGCTCTCGGCGCTGCCGAGCGAAATCGCCGGCCCGCAGCGGCCGGCGGCGCGCGTGGCGGCGAGCTTGCCGGACGGTGTGTTCCTGGCCGACGTGCAGCGAACGCACATTCTGGAGGTGCTGAAGCGCGAGCGGGGCAATAAGGCCCGTACCGCGCGGGCGCTGGGTGTGAACCGCCGCAGCCTGTATCGGCTGCTGGAGAAGTATGGCATCGAGCTGCCGATCGAGGGCGCCGCCGGGGCTGCCCAGCACATGTGAGGTGTGCGGCTGGATGACTGTGCGGCTGGATGACTGTGCGGCTGTGCCGACGTGTCGCAGGCCGCACACGGCCCGGTTTATCTTCTGCTGGCTCGGGCAAATTCGCAACTGTCGCTCGGACTCGGATTTAGGTCGTCGCGCTGACGTCCAGACATCGCTTCGGCATGGCGGCTGCAAAGCGTGAAACGTGCTGACTATTTTTCCACCACGTTTCACAGGATTGCGAGCGATCATGGCAACTGCCGGCCCCACCCGTCTCGTCGACAAATTGAACTGGTACACCACGAGCCGCGCCCATTCGGTGTGGGATCGCTTCTCTGCAGACGATCAGGAGCGGATGCTGGCCGACGATCTGGAGGCCGGGACGCAAGTCTCGCTGGTGTTGACCGCCCTGATCTCGATTGGACTGGTGCTGAGCATCGTGACGCTGATCGGCGTGCTGCTAACGCAGTAGCACAAGATCGATTCCATACCAGGCCGCAATGGCAGGGTTGGTCGCACGGTTCGTCAGTCCTTCGACGCGGCCTGCTTGAGTAACACGTAGAAGCGGCTGCCGGTGCCGACTTCGGACTCGACCCAGATACGGCCCTGTTGCTGTTCGACCATCGTTTTGGCGAAGTAGAGCCCCAGTCCCGAGCCGGGGACTTCGCGATGGGCCGGCAGGCGGCGAAAGGGAACGAACACCCGGGCCAATTCTTCGCTGGGGATGCCGCTGCCATTGTCGGCGATCGAGATGATGCACTCGCCGTCGCGCTCTTTGCAGCCGATCTCGATGCGGCCCTGCCGCTTGTCGCTGAACTTCACGGCATTCGAAAGCAGGTTGTAGAACACTTCGCGAATGCGGGCCCGATCGCCGAGCACATGGGGCAGATGGTCCTTGATCGTGAGTTCGATCTTCTTTTGCTTGAGTAGCGGGCGGACCTGGTCGACCGCCTCGGCGATGATCTGCTCAGTGTCGACGGTGTCCTGCGGTAGTTCGGCGTGCAAGGACATCGTCGAGTGCAGGAGCTCGTCGATCGTCGTGCTCATTTTGAAAGCCCGCGTGCGGGCGGCTTCGACGAGCTTCACGGCTTCGGCCGGCATCTGGCTGCCGAACTCGTCGATGGCTTCGTCGCAGAGGTTGGCCATCGTGGCCAGTGGCGTTTTGAGGTCGTGCGACGTGAGCTGGGCGAATTGCCGCAACTCGGCATTGGCCTGGTAGACCAGGTCGAGCGCCTTGCGGAGGCTTTGCGTGGCCTGGCTGAAGTAGGCTTCCAGCGTGAGGCCGATGTCCAGGAACACCACTTTCTGCAGGGAAAGCATCTGCAGGGCGCACTCCTGGGCCGGGCCGTCGAGTTCGCTGGAGAGTTCGCGGATGCAAAATTGCAGGTACTGGTTGTATGCGCCCAGGAAGATCTGCGGGCTGATGCCGACCGTGGCGTGTGCGTCGCCCACGCGGTGGCGGCGTTCGACGTAAGAGTCGTCCCATTCGGCGGCGAGCATCGACTCCAGGTGGGCCTGCTGCGCCTGCTTGAGCCGGGTGACAAGTGCCGGATCGGCGAGGAAGCGGGCCGTCTCCTCGAACTTGAACAGGTGGCGATAAAACGTTTCGACGAAGGTTTCGCCTTTAGCGTTCAAGCGTTCGGCCAAACTCTGCAGCCGCTCGCGATCGGCCTCGTCGATTTCAAGGAACGCCAGCCGGCGGGGCAGCGTCTTGATCTGCGAAGGATGGGGCGAAGCGTCGCCGGTAGGCAAAGGGTCGGGCATCGCGTGCATAGTTTTTCACCAGGCGGTGACGGGAGGTGAAACTCTCCGCAGTTTAGCGGGCACGAGCGGAGATTGTCAGCGGTGAACTGCACCGAATCGCACCGAACTGAGAACGTATCGAAATTGCTTGCTCCGTCCGTCCGGCTCGCTTACACTCCGGCTCGTGATGCACGAGCGAGATACTGCTGCGGATTTGAAGAGCGAGCTGGATTCTTCGCCCACCCGGGCTCGCTTTGGTGTTTTGGCGTTTCTGTGTTCGCTGTCGTTCGTGCTGTACATCGATCGGGCCTGCATCGGCAAGGCGGCGATTCCGCTCAGTGAAGACCTGGGGCTGACCGAGGCCCAACTGGGCTATGCTTTGGCCGCGTTTACGCTGGCCTACGGCCTGTTCGAGGTGCCGACGGGCCGCTGGGGCGATCGCTACGGTTCGCGCGGCGTGCTGGCCAGGATTGTCGTTTGGTGGTCGGTGTTCACGGCGCTGACCGGCGCGGCCACCGGGATCGGGATGCTCGTCGTCGTGCGGTTTCTGTTCGGAGCGGGCGAGGCGGGAGCATATCCCAATGCGGCCCGGGTGATCGCGCGGTGGTTTCCGCTTTCCGGGCGCGGGATGGCGCAGGGCTGGATGCTGACCAGCGCGCAGCTTGGGGCGGCGATGGCCCCGCCCGTGGCTGAGGCGCTGATCAACGGCATCGGCTGGCGCGGCGATGTGAGTATTCCGGGCGTTGGCTGGCGCGGGGCGTTCGTCGTGTTCGGCTCGCTGGGGATCGTCTGGGCGGCGGCGTTCTACTGGTGGTTTCGCGATGAGCCGGCCGAGCACCCGGGAGTGAATGATGCCGAGCGGCGGTTGATCGAGCATGGCCGGCCGCCGGCGCCGAGCACCGAGCATCCACCGATTCCCTGGCGAAGCATTCTGCGGAGCCGGAACATCTGGCTGTTGGGTGTCGTGCAGACCTGTTCGTCGGCGATCTATTACATGGTGATCAACTGGTATCCGAGTTACCTGCAAAAAGGGCGCGGCGTCTCGAGCCAGCAGGCGGCGTGGCTCGCCTCGCTGGTGCTAGCCGGGGCGGCGGTCGGCTGCCTGTCGAGCGGATACTTCAATGACAAGCTGTCGCGAATGACGAACTTTCATCCGGCGCGATTTCGGATCTATGGCTTTCTGGGAACGATGTTCGCCGCGGTGTGTTTGATCGCCAGCGTGCGGGCCGAGAGTGCGCTGGCGACGAGCCTGTGGGCGGCGGCCGCGTGTGTGGGAACCATGTCGCAGCAAGCCACGTTTTGGGCCGTGACGACCGAGATCAGCGGCCGGCACCTGGGCTCGATCTTCGGGCTGATGAACTCACTAGGTGTGCCGGGCGCGTTTGCGTCGACGCTTTTCCTCGGGCAGTTCGTCACCTGGATGCGCGAGCACGGGCACGAGGGGCGCGCGCAGTGGGATCCGGCGTTTTATGTGTACGCCGGCGTGCTGGTGGTCGGCGCGTTCTGTTGGCTGGCGGTCGATGCGCGGCGGCATGTGCCGGATAGCGACGTGGGGGCGTGACGGCTAGCGCCGCTCTCAAGTGTCGCAGTAGCTCAGCGGCTGCGCTGATCGCAAGTGTCACTTTTCGGCCACTCGTTTACTTTTTTATTCTTCGCTTCTGGCTATCGAAATATTGCCACCTGTTGCGGTAGTTTGGCCGTATTGAACGTAGACGGCCCCCATCAACGCAACAGGAGACGATCACGTGGATGGAGAAGACGATCACAAGCAGCCGCAGCACTTAGTGCAAAGTGAGGAGCTTGGCGATGAGGGCTTTGCCGTGGTTTCACACGCGTCGGAGCATACGGCACCAGCGGCGACATCCGCGAAGGACGTCAAGCGCGAAGAAACTGAATCGAGCGATGCGGGGCCGCAGGAGCCGATAAGTTCGGCTCGTACAAGTGACCCCACACCGTCAGGGCCGACGGAACCTACTCGCAACGTCGAGATTGAATTGCCCGCAGGTTGGAACGGAAGCGGCGCCAAGCCGAGCGAGCGATCTGGTATCGCACTGGATTCGCCATCAGGGCCGACCGAGCCGAGTCGCCATGTCCAGATCGAGTTGCCGACCGGCTGGGACCGCAGTGGTGCCGAGCCGAGCGATTCGTCAGGCGATGTTTTTAATCCGCCTTCCGCTCCGCTGCCTCGACATCGTGCGCCCGTTCCGCCGTACTCTGCACGTGGCAGCCAGGGCGATCGTGAGCGACTCGTGCCGAGCATCATCGTGACGGTCAGCCTGGGGCACTCTCGCGACATGTTCGAGCAAGCGGTGGAAGCGGCAATTCAGCGCGCGACGCAGAAGTTCCACAAGATTGCCAAACAAGAGATTGACTTGTTCGCATTTGAGCAGCGCGCGGCGCGTAGGGCGGCCGACTATCGCTTGCGAGGGCCAAATCCGCAGTAGCGGACAACGTTCCAACAGCAGTTCTTTCTGACAATCTGATCCCAGTTGGGTATCGAGCGGGGCCTTCGGGTATTCGCGCGGGCCCGTTGCCTTGGGCGTTCAACATCGAACGCACTTCAGGCAGCGGGCCTTTTTTTACGCCCAGCGGCATTCTTTTTCGCGGACGCGTTGCCATGGACCGAGCCTATCCCGCCTTGCGGCAGATGTTCACGGACATCCGCAACCTGTGGTTCGAAAAGATGGGGCGCGAGCTGCGAGACTTCTCCATCGAGCTCTCGGACTTTCTCTACGGCCTTAGGAACCATCCGACGGAGAAGTGGCACGAACGGTTTCACGCGTTCGCGGCCGGCCAGCGGTTTCAGGGGCGTTATATGACGCCTGAGAGCGAGGAGTCGCTGCTGGCCTACATCAGCCGCTGGGCGGCGCTGGAGATGACGGATAACGCCGCGGAAATGCCGGAAATCGAGCTGGATCCGAACGCGTTCGAAGTGACGGAAGCCGATAGGGCACGCGCGCGAGAGGGGCTTCCCTGGTGGTACGCCAAGCCGTTCGAACTGGGCGACGGTTGGTGGGAGGAGAAGTTCGAAGAACTTGCCAAAGTGGCGGGCGACAAGATGCTCGCCACCTGTCGCGAGCTTCAAATGCTCGGTTCACTGGCTCGCAACGTTGATCAACTGCCGGACGATGGGATCGACGTCTTGCAGCAGCATGTCGATCGAGTGAACGCGGCGCACGACGAGTACGTTCAAGCACTGATCGACATCGATCGTTGGTATCTCAGCTACATCAAGTCGCATGTGTGGGTTGGCTGGCTGGTTGGGAACCAGATCGAGAAGCTCGCGGGCAAGCTTCCCCCGCGATTGTTCGACCTCCCGTCATCGAAGCTTCCGACGCTCGCCCGGGCACGAGCCGAACTGGACCATGCGCTTGGCAATGTAGTGAAGCGAGTCGACACGGCCTACACGGTCGCCGTGTGGACGGATCGGGCGATTACGGCGATTGAAATCGCCACGGGAATCATTGGCGGCATCAAGGTCATCGCGAAGGAGGTGGCTGAGAAGGGAATCGTCATCGCCGCGAAGCTCGCGGCGAAGCGGGCAGCCAAGCAAGTGGCGATTCAAGGTGCGGCGTATATCGCCGCCAACTACGTGATGCCGCAAGTGGTTGCCACCACTGGCGTCCGGGTCGACTTGGTGCTCTCCGGCGTGATGGTCGTGCACGGAATCGGCGAGCTGAAGAAGCTGCGATCCGCGCGAAACCAGCGCTTGGGGTTCGCAGAAACGCCTACGGGATCTGGCGGGTCCATTCCGGAGAAGAAGTCGGATTTGGCTCCCGAGGCGAAATCTCCGACTCCCAAGGCTGCTGAGCCTACCCCTATTAGCATCACTCCTGGCAGCCCGGCAGTCTCAAACAACTACAGGCGAGTATTCTTTGATGCCCACCCGGACCTCAAGGGTAAAGTGGTAGTACACCATGCGATCGAGCAGAATGTGTTGGACAATTATCCGGGACGGTTCACAGCGGATGAACTGCACTCGTTGGCGAATCTTCGCGGCATACCAAAGTCGAATAATCCTAAATTGCATCTTAGCCGCATCCGCCGAGAATGGAACGCATTTTACCGTGCGTTTCCGAATGCGACACGCGACGAGATCATTGCAAAGGTGGCTGAAATTGATCGTCGATTCGGCAGCCAGTTCAATCCTCAGCGATAGGAGAAGTATGCGGTGTACTACAACCTAGAACCTGAAGTCGCTGGACATCTTAGCGGTGAAAGCATCCGCGCATTGTCAAATGGCTCTCATTTGGTGGAGCTGCACTACGTGATGGATGGCTGGCTCGGCGATGATTTGATCGAGTCGTTTCCGTGCTTTATTCTCTCCAACCGTGTTCGTGTAGAGTTGGATCGCGCCAACTTCTCAGGATATGAGTTCGGTGATGCTCGCGTCACAACGTCTGAGCTCTTTCAGGAATTGCATTCCGAAGTCGAGTTGCCTGCTTTTTCTTGGCTCAAGGTCACTGGGCAACCGGGAATTGATGACTTCGGGATCGCTAAAGATCGGCGGATAGTGGTTTCCGAGCGCGCACTGGCTGTGATCAGAGAGGCTGGACAGCTTTCGGACTGTCTGATTGAGCCGTACGACGAGAAGGAGCAGGGGTGAGGAGACAGGTGGCGGCGATGGCCATCGGCGGAGATCTGCGCCAACGGCTTGAAATGGGTGCGTTCCAATTGTTCGGTCGAGCGGGCGGAACTACCAATAATCGTTCTGACCTCTGATCCCTAATTGCTTATAAGAGCTAGCAAGGATGAGAATCGAGGAAGCTAGACGTCGGTATGCCGCTCTCTACCGCGAGGATCCTACGGATCCCGGCACTTTAGAGGAGATCGAATCCTCCTTGCAGATAACGTTGCCAACTGATCTCAAGGAGATTGCGCATTTCTATGGTGGTGGAATTCTTGGTGGGATTGATCACACCACTATCGAGGCGAGGGGGCCGGGAGGTGGGATCGTCGATGTGACCGAGGCATTTCGGGCCGGGATCGGCCTGCCTAATCGTTTTGTTGTGTTAGCCGATCACTCGGAGAGCGTAATTGTTCTGGATGTCGATTCAGGGGCGATTACATGGCTTGACTCAGTTGAGGTGGAGAGCTTGGTGGATGGTCGGCCACTTGTTGGCTGGAAGAAGTCATGGGCGAGTTACTCGGAATTCTTTGAGTACATGCTTGACGAGGAAGAACGAGAACGATCGGAGCGCGGCTGATGGAACAGTTATGGCTGACGAACCGTGGGTACTCCAGCCCCAGCCCGCGCAACGTAAAGCCGAGCCCATTCGGCTGCTGCTCCATTCACTGGGCGCTGCCGCAGGTATAGTCCCGCTGCGTCGTTCAAGCAGCGCCGACCCCGTCTTACTTGGCAAGGACGTGGTAAATTGGCCAGCTTCAATGTCGCGATCCGCGAAAATGAGCAAGACCATATGAGTACCGTCGACGACCTGCGCAACCGCTACGCTCAGCTTTGCGCGAATGATCCAGCAAGAGACGGAGCTGTCAACGACATCGAGTCTGCTCTTGATATTGAATTGCCGCAGAATGTGTGGGCGATATCGAGGTTCTTTGGCGGTGATTTGTTGGGTGGCAAAAGCCACTATCGATTTGACGTGTCGGGACCACCGACGAACGTCACCGAGGAAACTCTACGACTGCGGAAGGCTATCGGACTGCCGAAACAGTACGTCGTACTTGCTGAACCGCCAGAGAGCCTAATCCTACTTGACACCGAGGGCGGTGGCGTATTTTGGCTAGACTCGCACGACGTGTACAATCTCGCGAGCGCCAAGCCGCTGATCGGTTCGCCCACGAGATGGCAAGACTACTTGGATTTCTTCTCTTACTTGTTGGATGAAGAAGTCGAGGAGCGGAACTGGTCGAATGAGTAGATCGCACGCGGCGAATCGTCCACATAAAGAGCAAGTGAGTCGGAACTTGTTGATGAACAAGCAAAGGGTAGGTGAGCGATGGCTGTGACAGGCCAGTTCCCGGGGAAAGTATTCCCCGGGCTTTAGATGAATAGAGCGCGGCAGTGTGAGCGCTACTTCTTCTGCACGCCAAGCTCTTCGAGCTGGGTGGCGATCTCGGCGGCCGCGTCCTTGGTGTTCACCATCTTGTCGATCGCTTGGATCGTGCCATCCGGGCCGATGTAGAACGTCCAGCGCTCAGGCACCTGGCGGCCTTCGTGCACCACGCCGTAAGCTTCGGCCGTCTTCTTGCTCGGATCGCTGAGGATCGGATAGTCGAGCGAGAGCGATTCGGCGAATTTGGTGTTGGTGGCGTGGTCGTCCGTGCTGGCGGTGAAGTAGGCCACGTCGTAAGCCTTGATGGCCTTGCCGTTCTCCTTCATGTTCTTGCATTCGGCCGTGCAGCCACCGGTGAACGCCTTCGGGAACCAGGCGATGACGACCGTCTTACCGGCGAGATCTTTCAGCGAGTGTTCCTTGCCGTCGGAACCTTGCAGCTTAAAGTCGGGAGCCTTGTCGCCAACTTCGGGTGCGGCATGAGCGAACGAGGCGGTGAGCAGCAGGGCGGCGGTGAGGGCGAGGGTGCGTTTCATGTTGGTGGTCTCCAAGTCAGTGATTGGGTGGGCCAGGTGATGGCAGAGTATTATCGCGGTTAGTCAATTCGCGGGCGAGTATCCCTCGGCAGGGTACCCTCGCTGGCCAGGATTTTGCGCGATCGGTCATAAGGGGTTGCGCGAAAAGGAGTTGGCCTTCAACATAGTCGTCGTCCCAAGCATCACCAAAGGAGACGACATATGGAAGGCCAACTCTGGAAGGCGATTGTGATGGTTCTGACGCAG
>JBGSKX010000148.1:0-5520 GCA_041741015.1 Pirellulales bacterium | reverse complement strand
CGGCGAAGGCCTGCAGCGCGTTGCGGCCGTCGGCCTGGTCGGCCTTGCGCTGGCCGCCGGTGACTTCGCTGTGATAGGGGCTCGATCCGTGCAGCAGGCGAGCGTGGAAGCGATCGGCGACGTCGGCCACCCATTCGTTGACTTGGGGATTGACGCTGGTCGCTTGCCGCTGGGCGACTTTGAAGATCCGCGAATCGCTTTCGATTGTGGCCGTAATCCGCACGCGGGCGCTTTCCTTTTCGCGGCGGATAAGATAGGGCGGTTGAGGGCCGCTGAAACGAATCCCGGCCTCGTGCTCGAGCAGCCGGCATTGGAAAAACGGGAGGGCCGGGTTGAGCGGTTCCCAGCCGGCCCCGCCCTTTTTCTTCGAGTTCCAATATTCGACGAGGCAGCCACCCGTCGAGCCGATCGGGTTGCCATCGTCGCCGCGGGTGAGCGTCGGCAAGAATTTCCGCCGCCGCGGAAACACCGACGGATGATTTGCCCCGAACACGGCCCGAAACAGCTCGGTCAGGATCGGATTGCCCGCGCTGGGCGGAATGTCACCCCAGCCGCGGGTGTAGCTGCCGTCTTCGTTCAGGACCCAATCCCGCCAGACGCGGTGATATTCGGGGTGTTGCTCCCAGATCGGGGTCCCGCTGAACAGCAGTCCCTGTCCCAGATTGTCCTGATTATCAGGCCAGGCGGGCATCAGCTCAAACGTGGCTTCAATTTGCGTTTTGCCGCCGACGGCCCGCACCTGATTGATCGCCATCGACAGGTCGTATTGCAGGTCGAACCGCTTGGTCTTGCTGAGCGACGGCTGGAAGCTCGCGCCGGGGGCTTGCAGCTGGATCGCTCGCGAGCGACCGCGGCCGTTTTTGATGATCCGGATCCAGCGTGACGTCGGCGAGTCGTGGTGCACACGCCAGGTGAAGCCATAAGGCTCGAGCAGTTGGTCGAGCGCTTCGGGCAGGTAGATGCCCACCCGCAACCGCTGGTTTTTGAGGAGCGACTTATCCTGTGGCAGCAGTTGCTGCAGCTCGGCCAGGGGCGGATTCTGAACGTAGGCCTGGGCGGCGTTGCAGTCGCGCAGGCAATAGTACACCGCGTCGACGAGCGTCCAGTTGTCGTTGGCGATCTCGCTGACCCGCAGGATGTCGTTCGGGTCGCTGTACGCCACCTGGTGGAACTGGGCGGCCGCGGCCGTTTCGACGCTTTCGGGCGGCATGAACAGCGGTTCGTCACTTTGCGTGCCGGTCCCCAGCCGCTTATTGCCGAGAATCTGCCCTTTGACTTCCGGGTTAAAAACCACGTCCTCATCGACGCGCGTGATTTCTCCCGTGCCGGGATCGAGCACTTTCTGGAACCCGAGCGGTTGGCCAAAGTGCGTGAACTCCAGCCGGCAGTTGAGCACGAGCTTATCGGGAATCTTAATGTCGTAGACACTCACGCGGCCCCAGTGCAGCGTTTTCGGCAGACTGTCGATGATCGCTACGATGGCCATTTCCGCCCCGACCATGTTGATCGCTTGCTGGCCGTTATTGACGATCAGCCGCGCGAGATCGAGATCCTTGACGTAGCGGCCGGCGCGGCCCAGGTCGACCTCCACCAGGGCGTGGTCCAGCCGGCGGCCGCCGGCGGAGACTTGCACGCTTTGGACCTGAAACAGGGCCGGCTGAATGCCAGCGATCAGGGCCACGGGAATCACGCCTTCGCGGGAGTTGTTGGCCATCGGCGGCTAATCCTCCACGCTGAGCTGGTGCCATACGAGCACGCCGCGGATCCACCAGCTCGGCACGCCGCCGTCGAGCGTGCCGGCGTTGTCGGGCAGCGGCCCGGCATCGGGCGAGGGATCCTTGGTGAAGCCCTCGAACGTGCAGTTCTTGAAGGTCTGCGGGACGCCGCCCCACTGGCCTGCCACGATCTGTAGAACGCCGTGATTGCCAACCTTTTGCTCGAGGTTCCTGAGCTGGGCGACGAGCGATTCGGGCTGGGAATAGCCGTTGTGCAGGACGATGTTGATCGTAATCGGGCGGCCTTTGCGGCCCAGGCGAATCTCGCTCTCACCTTGCACGCCGGCGAAGTAGCTCCGCACCGTTTGCAAGGCCGGAGCCTGAAAGACGGGCGATTCGTGGGTGCCGTGAATGTCTTCGCCGTTGAACTTAATCATCCGATCCCCGCCTCATTGAGTTGATCGAGGAGTCGCGGCCGGCTGATGGTGTGTCCGAGCTGCTGGCCCAGGGCGTCTTCGACGGTCACGTTGACGGACATTCCCCCGCTGATGCTCAACTGCAAGGCTGCAATTGCCTGCTGCAAGTCACCGATTACCTGCTGCAGATTGGCCCCATCCGTTGCGGCCGGCGCGGGCTGGCCATCTTGCGTGCGATGGTCGATCTGGCCGTTCTGGCGAATGAACTCGCGGAGGGATTCGACCTGTCCGCGGTACTCTTCCGGTGGCTCCATGCGCTCGCGAATGTAGCGCCGTTGCAGCTCGCCAGGAAACCCGGAGCGCGCGCCCACGCCTTCGCGATCGAATCCGAAAATCTCACTGAGCATCGCGGCGCCCTGCCCGAACACGCCCCGTCGCTGCCCCGGATACTGCTTGCTCAGCTCGGCGTCCATCTTTTCGATGTCGACCGGCGCCCCGCGCATGTAGCGGTCGATGAATTCCTGCGCGGCTTCCGTTTCGAGTTGCCGCATGCCCGCCTGATCTTTGCCGCTGGCGCGAATCGCGGCGACTCGCGACTTGACCCATTGGTTCGTCGCGCCCGTGCCGAACACATCGCCCGCTTCCTGGACGAACTCCTGGAGACTGCCGCGGCGGGCCTGTTCGACGTTCGCCCATTGCATGGCGGCCAGCGCGCCGCGCTGGGCATGGCGGGCGGAAAAATACTCATCGTGCTGGTTGGTGAGCGGGCCCTTGAGCCGCTGATCCACGAGCTGTTCGGCCGCAGGCCCATGCTTGACCGTCGCTTGCACGGCCCTCATATCGTCGAGCAGCTTGCTCTGCGGCGACAGGAACAACTCGCCGACTTCCTTAGCGCCGGCTTCTCCTTGCAGTGAGCCCTGATACCCCAGGCCAAAGAAGCCCATCGCCAGCTGCCGCTCCTCTTCGTTCTGCGGCGACATGAACGATCGCATCATCAGGCCCGTATCCGTCTTCGAGCGGGCAATCTCCAGTTGCTTGAGCCCCAGCTTGCGGAACTGGTCGATCGAGATCTCCTGGCCACGCTCATCCTTGGCTGGCGAGCCCATTTCGCTCGCGAATTGGTACGATCGAGCGAGATCCCGCTCGAACAGCAAGCCCGCGGTCCGCGTGCGGCGGCCCCAGGGGTCGATCATCATCGAGCCGTAAACACTGGCCAGAGAAATGGATTCGTCACGCGAGAAGCCGGCGTTCTGGATCAGCAGATTCTGGAGCTGGAGTTCGTAGGTGGCGAACTTGCCCATATCCGTGGGGCGCGAGGCGGGCCACCCCGAGATCATGGTGCCCAGCAGCTCCTTGGCATTCAGCTTTTTGCCCATCCGCCGTTCGACTTGCAGCGAATCCACGAGGCCCTGCGCAAGCGCGGTAAAATCCTCGGGATTGAGCGCCTCGTTTCCCGAAAACTGGGAAACCATGTTGACGGCCCGCTGGGTTTCCTCTTCGCCGATCAGCCCGGCCTGGCCACCGGCGGCGCTGGCCGCGTCGGACAAGGCCGCAAAGTAACTGGCCGCGTCGCCGCGCGACCGAATGCCCTCCTCGCTGAGCTTCTTGAACGTCGCGCTGTCCCGGTACTGCGGGCTGAGCTGCAAGGTGGCCCGCTTGTAGGGCTCCATCGTCGTATCGAGCCCAGTCATTGCCTTGCCGCGAACCGTTTCCATCCGCTCGAGCTCTTCGCGGATTAGAGCGATGGTGGCGTAGGCGGCGCTGGCACCGGTGAGCATCCGCGCAAACGCGGCCGGGTAAGAATTCAGCACACCGAGCATCTTGCCCCAAGTGTCGCCCGCCTGATCCCCCTTGCGCTTCATTTCCTCGCCAGCCTTGCCACCGGCCCGGCCCGTCATATCGGCCGCCTGGACGACTTCCAGAAAGCCCTGCACGGCCTTGGAGTGTTGCGTGGCAACTTCAAATACGACGGTTTGGCCAGGCATGGCGGATGACCTGTTGTTGTGACTCGGCGTATTCGGTGGTCAAAAAGTAGCGATCGAAGAACGAGGGTTCGTACTCAAGCGGCGCGTAACCCGACCGCCACATCAGGTAGCGGAAGTAGCGGGGATGGTGGCTGACTCCGAAGTTTTTTTTTGGGACTCGACCTGTCCAATAGCCTCCAGCTCCAGGGTCCGCGTGAGAGCGCGGGCCGCCGACACGTCGCTAAACAGTCCCAGCGTCGAAATCACGGGTGGGGCCAGCTTGTACAGCAGCCCCAGGGCCTGGCAGACGTAGGTCCAATGCTTCGAGTGAAAGTCTTCGCCGAGCTCGATCGCCAGCCGCGTGGGGTCGTCCTTGATCGCAAACAGCTGAAAGATCCGTTCGGCTTCGTGGCAGAACGCGACGAACGGCTCCTTCGGGCGCCGCTCAAACTGGCCATCGTCGCCTTGCCCCCAAAGATGCGGCAATGAGCGGGCAATCGGCACCTGCCAGGTGTTGCCATCCTCGAGCTCGACGGTCGACGTTGTGCAGTGCGGCGGCTGCCTCCGCCGGATGTCCTCCGGCATGAGCGGCCGATCCCGATTAATCCCCACCCAGAACTTCTTGCCCGGTGCGGCGCTCCAGCGTTGGGCGTCCGGCCGATACCGCTCGATGCCGGCGCAGATCGAATCGAACCAGTAGCCCAACATCCCCGGCTGGCCACCCGGTCCCGGCTCGGCGACGCGGGCCCACGTGAGGTGACTCTCGCCGCGCTGGATCTCGGCCAGGCCGAGCTCCTCGACGAGCGCGCTGGTGTCTTCGCGCCAGCCGTCCACAAAAATCAGATACGCACTCATGGCTTCTCCGCAGTGTTGTCTTACGCGCTTGACCTGTGTTGGCCTAAGCGATCACGCTATCGGCGATCGTTTCGCTGCCGGCGGCATTGCTCGGCAACATCAAACCCAAGCCCGGCATGTCGAACGCGCGCCAGAATCTGGTTTGCAGCGCTCCGCCGTAATCGTTCGTCACGTCCAGCTCGAACAGGTCGTCGAGGCTGAACGCCGTGGCTCCGCCAAACAGGGCACAATAGGGACCTCCGCTGTAGAGCTGCGCCATTTGCACCAGCGCGAAGTGATCGAGATACAGGATCCGGGTGTTGGTCAGTGCGGTCGTCAGCCGCATGCGCAGGATGACCGTCGCCGGCACGGGCTCCGGCAGGCGGAACACGGCCGAGTAGGCTTCAAAATCCGTATCGTCGACGGCGGTCAGATTGACCGTCACGCTGTTGTTGCTGCCCGCTTCGTCGGCGATCACGCCGCTGCCGTCGTACAGGTCGATTGTGAGCACGCCGGCCGCCGGCGTCGTATCGGTGAGCAGCCAGCCGGCCAGGGCGTAAGGCGTTTTGGCCTGCAGGCCGGCGGCCGACA
>JBGSKX010000147.1:0-15295 GCA_041741015.1 Pirellulales bacterium | reverse complement strand
GCGGCGCCGCCGGCGCTATCCGGCCCGACGACCAGCTTCACGCCGTCAAAGTGGCAGATCGAGCCGCCGCCGGCCGCCACAGTTTCGATCGCCATCATCGGCGCGACGACGCGCACGCCCGCCTTTTCGGTTTCGAACTCGAGCTCGTAGCGTCCGTCGAACCGCGAGACGTCGGTGCTGGTGCCTCCCATGTCGAATCCCAGCGAGCGCGAGAAACCGGCCGCTTGAGCGACGCGAGAAAAGCCCACCACGCCGCCGGCCGGCCCAGAGAGAATGCTGTCCTTGCCGACGAACTTGTCGGCATCCACCAGTCCGCCCGCCGAAGTGAGCAACCGCAACGAACTGTCGGCCAGGTGCCTGCGCAGCCCGCCGACATACTGCCGCAGAATCGGATTCAGATACGCATCGGCCACGGTCGTATCGCCGCGCGAGACGATTTTCACCAGTGGGGCGATCCGGCTGGAAACGCTCAGCTCCTCGAAGCCAGTCTCCCGGGCGATCCGCGCGACGATCTCCTCATGCTCCGCATTCACGAAGCCGTGCAAAAGGCAGATCGCCAGCGACTGGATGCCGGCGTCGCGCAATGACTCCAACTGCTGCCGAACCGCCGCTTCGTCCGGCGCACTTAGCACCCGGCCTTCCGCATCCACGCGCTCGTCGATCTCCACCACCGCCTCAAACAGCGGGACTCGCTTCTTGATCGCCAGCTCGAACAGCCGTGGGCGATTCTGATAACCAATATGCAGGATGTCGCCAAAGCCGCGGGTCGTGACCAGCGCCGTCCGCGCTCCGCGCCGCGTGATCAGGGCGTTCGTCCCGCGCGTAGTTCCCAGCCGCACGGTCACCGGCGGAATCGGCTGTGCGAGCGGCGCGCCCAAGAGGTACCGAATCGCGACGATCGGCGCCTCGGCATCGCAACTCAATTCATAGCGATCGCCAGGCTGCGGCGCAAAGGGCAGGGGAGTCGCCAACTCGAGCGTACGCGACGCCGGTTCGAACGCCGAGACGCGCGTCTCGCAGCGCGACCCGCCGGCTGCATCCAGAACGCGCAAGCGGAAGCCCGTCCAGATGTTTGCCGGATCGCTGGCGCGGCCCTGATCGACGATCCGCGTGCTCGTGGATCCTGCTGCGACGGCGCCTTTCACGACGCCGGAGCTGAGCACCTTGTAGTTCCGTACCGTGCCGTCCGGGGCGCAGCCGAAGCTATCGGTGAACGTGCCGCCAACGTCGATCCAGAATTCCCAGCGGCTCATTCGCAGCTTGTCCGTCTGGCTGTTGCTCGGAGTTAACCCGCCGGAACTTCCACCGGGACCAGGCCGTTCAACTGGTGCGGCGTGGTGCTGTGGATGCAAACCATGTTCAGCGACACGATGTTACTGAACACGTTCTCCGGGTTACCCAGGAAGTTGCCCGGGTTGAAATATGGCGGACGATGCCAGTACAGCTTATAGCCGAGCGAGTTCAGGTGGCGAATCAGGGCCGCGGACTTCTCGGGCCGATCGTTCTCCAGGTAGATCACGGGGCGAAACTGCCGGACCAGCCGATCGGCGCCCTGGAGCACGTCGAGTTCCATCCCTTCGACATCGATCTTCAGAAAGCTGCACGCGGGAAAGTTGAAGCCATCGAGCGTGGCCAGCGGCACGCCTTCGCCGTTTTTGTAACTGCCGAGCGAGAGGCCGCCGAAATTGTTCTCCTGCGTGTAGTCGATCGAGGGGATCACCACCGAGCCGGCCGTGGCGCCCACGGCCTGCTGCAGCGTGTACACGTTCGGCACACTGTTGAGCGCCAGATTCGCACACATGGTCTGAAACAGAATTCGCTGGGGCTCGAAGGCGATCACCACCCCGCTGCGTCCGACCTGCTGGGCGATGAACAGCGTGTGGGCCCCGATGTTCGCGCCGACTTCGATCACGACGTTGCCCGGCTGAATCACCTGTCGGAATAACTCAACTTCACCTTCGGAATACTCGCCGTACATGTCCAGCGAGCGGCCGATGTAGGTGTCGTTCTTGTTGTATAGCATCTGCCCATAGCGGCAGACCTTCTGGCGATTGAACGCTTCGAATGGAGGCACGTCTAATTACTCCGCAGGCGTCGAACAGAAACGAAGCGTGTATACACACACGACCCTCATTCTAAACCATCGCCTGCCTTGCTCGCGAGGGGCCAAGCACCTCGCTCGCGGCGCGCCGTGCAGGTGCACAAAATCAATTCGACCCGCTAGTGCTGTTGCCACCGTGAGCCAGTTTCCACAGCGGCACTTCGCCTTGCGGCTGGCTGGTAATCGGACGATAATCACGGCGTTCTCAGCGGTCGCGCCGTCGAAAGCTAGGATAGATCACTTCCTCGATCATACTTGCGAATGGATCGCGCACCGGACCGGTCGACCGGCGATCGCTTCGCCAACGGATTCCCAGGTCCTCACTTCTGAAGTAAGTCCGTTATGCGACGCCAGGTCGAATACTTTTCCGAAGAGGCCTTGCGTTCGGGCCTGAAACAAAAGACCGTGCGCGGCGGGCTGTACGTCGTCCTGGCGCAGGGCACGGTCGCGGTGATTGCGCTGGCCACGGTGCCGGTCATGGCGCGTCTCTTGAACCCTGCTGACTTCGGCCTTGTCGCCATGGTCACGGTGTTTACCGGCTTCGCGGCGATGCTCATTGACGCCGGGCTGTCGATGGCCACGATCCAGCGCCGGCGGATCACGCATCAACAGGTGAGTAATCTGTTCTGGTTGGCGACCGCCACAGGGTTTGGCATAGCCGCGATCGTGGCCGCTCTCTCTCCGGTGATCGCCGCGTTCTACCGCGAACAACGTTTAATTCCGATCACGCTTGCGCTCTGCCTGTCGTTCATTTTCAGCGGACTGACCATTCAACACCAGGCTCTGTTGCGCCGCGCGATGCGTCTGAAGGCCATCTCGATAATCCAGGTGGCCGCCTACTTCCTCTCCTACTGCGTGGGGATCACGGTCGCATACATCTACCGCACGTACTGGGCAATCGTGTTGGTACCCATCGTGAACGCGCTGATCCGCATGTTGGCCACCTGGATTGCCTGCGGCTGGAGGCCCAGCCGACCGCGACGCGAACCTGAAATGCGCGAGCTGATCGGCTTCGGCGTCAACCTGACGGGCTACAGTTTTGTCGACTACTTCGCCAGAAATGCGGACAACATGCTCATCGGCTGGCGTTGGGGCGCCGACCCGCTGGGGCTCTACGAGCGCGCTTATAAGCTGATGCTGGCACCGTTGTCGCAGGTCAGTTCGCCGCTTCACCATATCGTCGTGCCTGCCTTGAGCCGGCTGCACAACGAGCCGACCAAGTTCCGCGAAGCCTATTTTCTGGCCGCGATCCTGCTGCAAATCGTTTCCTGTCCCCTGATGGCGTTTGTGATCGTGGCCGCGCCGTGGATCGTGGAGATCCTGTTCGGGCCCGGCTGGGACGAGGTCGTCCCGATTCTGCGCTGGCTGGCCGCCGCCGGACTTCTGCAACCGCTCATCAAGTCGCACAACTGGCTCTACGTCAGCCAGAGCCGCGCGAATACGATGTTTCGCTGGGGACTCGTCGGCTCGCTGCTGATGAACGCCTCGTTCGTCATCGGGCTTCCCTGGGGTCCCATTGGCGTGGCCCGCTCTTACGCCATCGTCACCTACCTCGTCGTCGTTCCCCTGGCAAACTGGTACGCCGGCAGCGAGGGGCACGTGACCACCAAAGACCTATTCCGCCTCACGCTCGCGGCGATTGTGTATGCCATCCCGGCGGTGCTCGCGCCGCTGCTAATCGCCTATGCCATGCCGCAGTTTTCCGCCATCGTGAAGCTCGGCCTCAGCGGCCTCCTCGCTGCGTTCGCATTGGCAGTCGTGGTTCTCATGACGAAGCGCGGACGAACGTACCTCAAGATGCTGCGAGAACTGCTCGAGCACAGCTTGCGCCGACCCGTCCGCGATCCGCAGCAGACGCCACCCGTCGGGATGAAATGAGCCGGACGACAGTTCGTCCTTGCAACTCAAGCCCGCTTCCGCCGTCGCACGGCCACCAGCGCTACCGCGCCAAACGCGGCCAACACATACGTCGCCGGCTCGGGCACCGTGATCGCAGCCAGCCGCAGCGTCACTGCGTCGGCATCGGTCAGCACCGACCAGTGGAAGATCTTGCCGGCCGCATACGACACCGGATCGGCCAGGAAAGCGCCGGAGAGGCTGTCGCCCGCGGTGAGGATCGTGAACTCGTCGCCGACCAGCGGCTGGAACACGCCGCCGCCGAGATCGACCAGCGCGACATTCAGCGTTCCGCCCAGCATCGCATCGTCGGCCACGATCAGCAGATCGTGCTCCGTGCCGGCCGCGTAACCGCCGATCTCGACCAGCCACGTGCCGTCGGCTTCGTTCGTGAAGTCCTCGACCGTGGCCGTGCCCGGCGAGTTGCCCACCTCGAACAAGCCGTGATTTTCGAAGCTAGCCTGCTCCTGGTTGGCGCCATTGTTGAGCCGCATCGTACCGGTCGCGGCATTTTCCAAGGTGCCAAAGCTATAGATGCCACCGTCACCAACCTGAGTGTCGCCGTGAAACACAACCCGCCCCGTGGTAATCATGGTGCCGTTGCCTAACACCGCATCCTTCAACACATCGAGTTGTCCCGTCGCATCGACCCAGATTTCCGTGCCACCCGCAGTCGTCAGATTCGCGTCAATCTCGAGCTTTGCGTTCGCCTGGACGTTGAGCCATGTGCTGGACAGAGTGAAGTCAGCCCCGGCGATTTTGGCCGGCGCCGCCACGTTCTCATTGTTTACGATCGGCATATAGCCAAACTGATGCGTCCACGGGCTGTCCAAGTTCATGGCCAGCGTGGTGCCATTTTCCAGCGCGACGATGGCATCCACGGGATCGGACAGCGAGCCACCCTGAAACGTCAGCGTGGCCCCATCGCGCAGATACATCTCAGTGCTGCCCAGTCCAGCACCGTCGAGGTCGAACTGCCCGCCGTTCTGCTGGACCAGCTTGAGCGGAGTGCTGACGGTCCAGTCGAAGGCGTTGTTGTTAAACGTTTTGCCGGCGCCGGTGAACTGGATTTCGCCGCTACCCTGCAAATGTGAGTCGGCAGTGCTCAGATTCAACTGCCCATGAATCTTGGCCGTGGCCCCCTCCAGCTCGAAAAAGCCGAAGGCGTTGACCGTCACGTTACCGGCTTCAAAGTCGACCGCTTGCGGTGAATTGGCCAGATTGATGTAACCGTTGCCTAGTGTGACGTCGCCATTCACCTTCAGCGGATGGTTATTCGTGTACAGACCCACGCCGCTGGAAACGGCCACGCTGCCCACCTCGGTGCTCCCGTCCAAGAATACCGAAGCGTTGCTGGCTGCAGGCAGATCGCCCAACCGTGCCGCCTCGGCCGCGCCGGGCGTGCCGGCCGGCGTCCACTTGGCATCCTGCGACCAGGTGCCAAAGCCGCCCGAGTTCCACGACTTGTCCGCGGACCAGGCGGGCGTGCTCGCTCCGATCGCGGCCGCGCACAGACCCATCGCGAGCAACCGTGTGTACCATCGTCGATTCGAAATACCTGCCGGCATAAGGGCGGACCTCAGTAATTCATCGGGGGGGGGTGAACTACCGCACTATACCCGCCTAACGTGGCTGTTCAAGAAGAAAGTGCGCAGTTATCCTCGCTGCGCTGCGACGCCTCAGCGTACCGCTGCGACCTCCGCGGTTACTCTTCCGCCTTCCCTACCGCACCGGCCCCCGCTCGGCCACCTTGCGTGTCAGCTCCTGCTTCATCCGCTTAAACACATCCGACCAATCTCCAACTGTTCCCTGCCGGAACAGCCGCATCGTCGGATACCACGGATTGTCCGAGCGCTCGAGCAGCCAGCGCCACTCGGGACTCTTCGCCGTCGCCAGCCAGATCGGCACGCCCAGCCCGCCGGCCAGGTGCGCGGCCGCCGTGTCGCTGCTCACCACCAGGTCGAGATTACTCATCACGGCCGCCGTGTCGACGAAGGCGCCCCCCGCATCGAGCTGCGGCGCCAAATCGAGCACCTCGAAACTTCCCGAGAGCGCAGCCAGTTGCTCCGAGCCGTAGCCCTTCTGCAGACTGATCAGCGTGACGCCCGGCACGTCGGCCAGCGGCGCATACGCGGCCAGCGGAATCGAACGGAACCGATCGAACGCGTAGTCGCGGTTCCCTTGCCAGACGATCCCCACCTTGAAGCCCGGCAGGTGGCGAATCTGCGTGCGCCAATGTTTCACCAGCCGCGTCTCGGCCGACAGATACGGCACTTGCGCCGGAATGTTTTCGAGCGTCGTCCCCAGCGCGCCCGGCACGCTGAGCAGCGGAATCTCCAGATCGAACTTCGGCAGCGGCGATCCGCCGGGAATGATCCCCGTCACGCCACTCGTGCGCAGCAGCGGCGCGAGCGCCGGCGGCACCTCGACATACACCGTGCCGCCGCGCTGCTGGATGATTCGCACATAGCGAATGAAGTGCAGCGTGTCGCCCAGCCCCTGTTCGGTATGAATCAGCAGCGTCCGGCCATTGAGCGGCCCGCCATCCCACCGCGGCACGTTGAACCGCCGCCCCTTGTAGTCGGTGCACTTCAGCCGCCACTCGTAGTCCGCCCAACCCTTGGTCAGCTCACCCCGGGCCAGGTACACGAACCCGCGGTTGTAATGCGCCTCGGGATAGTCGGGCTTCAGCCGCAACGCCTCGGCATACGACTCGAGTGCCTCGTCATCGCGCGAAAGCGTGTGCAGCGCCGCGGCCAGACAGTAATGTGCCCGGGCGAGGTTCGGATCGGCCGCGATTGACTTGTGATACAGCTCGACCGCTTCGTCCGTCTTGCCGAGCATCTGCAAGGCCGAACCGACATTCAGAATCGACTCCGCCAACTCGGGCTCCAGCTCCAGCGCCCGCTGGTAACAGGCGAGCGCTTCTTCATACTTCCGCTGATCGTGATAGACCGTGCCCAGGTTGTTGTGCGCCTGGGTGAAGTCCGGCTTCGCGGCCAGCGCGCGGCGGAACAGGTCGGCCGCTTCCTCGTAGCGCTTGCGATCGTGCAGCACACTCCCCAGGTTGCTCAGCGTCTCGGGAAAATCGGGCCGCGCGTCGAGCGCAATCCGAAAGCACTGCTCGGCCTGATCCAGCTTCTTCTGAGCGCGGAAGATGCAGCCCAGGTTGTTTTGCGATTCGACATGCCGGGGATTGAGCACGACCGCGGCCTGCAGTTCCGCAGCCGCTTCGTCGAGCCGCCCTTGCGATTGCAACAGCGAGCCGAGCCAGTACCGCGCATCGACGTTGTTCGGCTCCATCTGCAGCGCCAGCTTATAGGTCGACTCGGCCGCCGTCTGTTTGCCGAGCCGGAGCTGCGTGTTCGCCAGCGCCATTGCGCCTTTGACGTACGTCGGCCGCGCGGCGAGCGCGGCCGCGTAGCAAGTTTCGGCCTCGGCCAATTCGCCCGCGTCGCGCAGCAGGTTGCCGAGATTGAACTGCGCTTCGGCAAACTTCGGCGCGAGTGCGACCGCGCGGCGATAGACGACGATCGCTTCTTCCTTCTGCTCCCGCAAGGCGAGCAGCGCCGCCAGGTTGTAGTGCACTTGCGGGTCATTGGGCGCGATCTCGGCTGCGCGGCGAAAGGTCGCCTCGGCATCGTCGAGCCGCTGCAGGCTTGCATAGGCCGCGCCCAGGTGATTCATGAACAGGGCGTTCGGCCCGCCGATCGCCAGCGCGCGTTCGATGTGTTCGACGGCCTCCTGGTGCCGGCCGGCCTGATGCGCGGCGACTCCCCACAGATGCCAGGCGTCCGCGTGGTTGGGCTCATGCTGGATGATCTGGCGATAAATGTTCTCAGCCTCGGCCAACTGGCCGCGCTGATGATGCTGGAACGCCAGCGACAGGGCTTCAGGGATCGTGGGCACGGCTCGTCTCTTCCTTGGCTCTTCTAAACGTCGCGGTCGATTGCTCTGCGGCGGTGCCTGCGCTGTTCGGGGACTGTCCCAATTTTGCGGCTGCCCTGGGAGCAAAATGGGACTGTCCCCCTTCGCCCGGGCGACGACATCCCAATACCCTTAATCTTACGGCGCGGATGCCGATTTCGTGCGGGAGAAACAGCGAAAATTCTGCGTCCTCATCCTAGCCCGCCGCGCAAGCCAGGGTACCCTGCCGAACGACAACAGCCAGTGCCTCGGCCAGCGCGAATCTTCGGGTCGCACTCTCCTCACAACCCGACGCGTGAGCGAGGCAAACCATCGAGTCGCTCGGCACTCCCTCCTCGCTCACGCGTCGGGTTGTGATTCGATGACCAAGCTCCACAAAACACATTAGAATGGCGGCATGAACGACGAACAGGCCACAACCAGACATGCTCGCGTGTGGCTGGCGCTTGCCCTGCTATTCGCAATCGGCGTCGTGCTTGTGCTTTGGGGGCTTGTCGGTCCGTATGCCACCGGCCCAGTACAGGCGGACGCAATCGTTAGCCGGCTTGGGCTGGAAGCCGACCCGGATACGCACGTCGATGTTGCCATGATGCTTGCTGAATCCCAGCAAAGGCGTGGTTATCTTTGTGCCGCAACCGGGATGCTGATCGCGTTGGTCGCAGGATGCGGCCTCTACAATAGCCGCCATCGCCCCTGAGTAGCCACTGGTAGACATCAGAAAATGAGAAGCCGCACGCGAAGCTTGTTTGTCGCGACGACTGCAATCGCCGCTCTTGCCGCTCTTGTCGGAATCGCGTTTAGCTTCCCTCCGCTGATGTTCGCGATTCCCGCGGTGCTCTCGGCCATTTTCCTAGCTGTTTGCGTTATATCACTCATTGTGTTAATTTTTCTTCGTGGTTGACAAAGCCAGGGATGTACTCCGGCGGACGCGCGATTGATTTCTGACAATACCCATGAGCATCTTCGCAGCAGCCTACGGAGTCTCTTGGCCGGTCGCGTTAGTGACCGTTGGACTACTGGCCCTGTTCGTGTTCTGGCTTTCCAGACGTGGACCAACTCAGCACTAGAATGATCTCATGAGCGACCTTGGCAGAAACCACGGCGTTAAGGGCAATCTGATGCTCAACCACCTCAACCCAGCCTCACAGCGCGTCGTCCACTGGATTGGCGCCTTCGCGGGAGCACTTTGCCTGCTGACCGGCGGTCTCGCCCTGGTCGGCGGACAACGCGACTTTAGTGTCTTCGCCGTGCTCTTCTCGGGCGTTTGGGTCTTGGTCAGTTCAATCGTCGGCCTGCGCCAGCCAATTGCCGAATTACAAATGCCCGCTGGCAGCAAGCTGCCGCGTCCGATCGGCGAAGAATTGGAGCGGCTGCTGGACGAGGAGTCGAGCAGCGAATCGACCTACGCTGGCACCTATCCCCGAGCCGATATCTACCGTGACCACGATTGACGGGATCGCGAATCGACGACCTGGAATACCCCCATGAGCGAACCGAATCCACCGCGCGATGACCACCGACTCTGGCTCATGCTGGGAATCATGGCCGCAGCTCTCTTGCTGGCGGTGGCGAGTCTTCGCGTAGACATCACGATTGGCAAAGCCGAGTTCGTAGTCATTTCGTTGATTGCTCTCGTGATCTTCTTCTGCAAGTTTCCAGAGGTCATGCGCTCGCTTGAGAAGGGAATGCGAGATCGCTAGCGCACTTTTAGTTCCACCCATTTCATGCGTGTAGGGCCATCTGACTGATTACCGTCCGCAACTGGCCTTTTCATTTCCCCAGCACAAAAAACAGGCCCACCAGAAACAGCCCGACCTGCAGCGCCAACAGGCCCGGTCGCGCTACGTTCGCCAGCATCAGCCCTGCGATGGCGGCGAGTCCGTAAAAGATCATCAGCAGCATGGCATGCCCAAAGTCCAAGCCCCAATCGGACCGGTGATCGAAGCCGAACGGCAGCAGCACGAGCGCTCCGGCACAGAAGACCTGCAGCGCGATCGCCCCCGGCAGTAACAACTGGCGTCCTTGCCAGTAGCCGGCGATCCCGGCCCACAACCCGATGCCAAGTACCGTGGACAGTATCGTATGCCAGGGAGTCGCCGGGTCTTGCCTATCGCGAGAATCGGTGATGTTTATGAGCACGAACAGGACGATCGCCACGCCGGCGCTGATCGCAAGCGCCAGCAGATGATCGTTGCGCACGCGATGCTCACGCGTTTCACGGCGTGGCCCGCGCACCGCCGCCGCGATCCACAGCCCGACGGTCGACATGAACACGAGCAAGAGCAGGCCGGTCATGGGGCTAATTCTCCGGGTGGCCGGAGCAGGGAAAAGAAATGCTCGATGTTGTCAGCCAGATAATAGCAATCGCCGAACGCCTGTTTGAAATAGATGTTGCCGAAGCCGTCTTCATCACGAACGACATCGAGCAGAATCAAGCTCCCCAAGGGCGTCGCTCCGATTGGCAGTAGCTGCGGCGGATCGTTGTCGTCGAACACGGCCAGATCGACCTCACCTCCAAGCTCTGCCTCGGGATACGAAGGATGCAGGCCGGAAATGAATATCAACGCGTCCCCGGGGCAGCCTTCGGTCGTCGGGGTGATGACCGGATCCTCGAAGTAGCCGCCGTTGTACTCAAGCAGAAACCGGCGGAAGTCGTCCGGGAAGCGCACGTTAATCTTCGCCTCGAGCGCCGCCAGCTCGGCTTCCGTCGGCAGCGGAAAGCGTTCCCGGCAGAACTGTTGATATGCGGATTCGATAGAATCGCGCGCCGCGCTCATCGTTCAGCCAGTTTCTTCCTCACGCTTCCCAAGGTACTTTCCCTGCAATTGCCATAGCAGGCGACCGTCCGCGCTTTCGACAATCCACACGTCGGCAACTTCCGACAACCTCTCGTAGCGAATCTGACGACGGTGTCGCCAAGTCGGAGGCTTGCCATCTTGTTCTTCTTGCCGAATTCCGGTATAGCCGTCAAAGTCCGGCGTGCCAAGCAATGCCAGCGCATCTTGGATCGTCCGGATCGGGGCCAAGATTTCTTCGAGCCGTTCTTCCTCGCTTCTCGGGATGACCGCGAATAGCAGAGCTCGCTTAGACTCAGGAGCCGTCCCGCCGCAAAAAGGGCAATGGTAGATCACGAGCATCGACCGACCCTCGTGGTCTGGTTCCTGAAACGTGAACTGAAACTCGCCCGTCCGTTCGTGAAACACGATCGGATTGTCTGGGTCCTCAGCCGCGTGCTGCAAGTAACTGCACGTGCAAGCTTGCTCAGTCACCGAGGCATACGTCGGCTTTGGCATGAATCTCACCTCGCCTTCTGCCGCACTGTAGCGCGTCGCACTACCACTTGAGCCCGCGCTACCTTTTCCCCACCGCCGTCAGGCGCGACTGCGTGCGCAGGTACATCCGCCCGTTCGCAATGGCGGGCGTTGAGCGGCTCACGTCCCCCAGCGGGCTTTTGCCGAGCAGCTCGAACTTGTCGCTCGCGCGCACCGCGGCCACTTCCCCTTCGCTCGAGATGCAATACACCGCGTCGGCCACGCGCACGGGCGAACCAAAATAATCGCCGCCCACGCGATTGCGCCACAGGATCTCGCCCGTTGCGCCGTTCATGCAGCTCACGATGCCGCGATCGCCCCACAAGAAGACCAGCTCACCCTTGGCCACCAGCGAAGGCACATACGGTGCGTTCGTCTTATCGACCTGGTACACCACCTTCGGCTCGCTGTCGGCCTCCGGATCGACCGCCACCAGGTTGTTGTTGCCGCCGCCTTGCCCGCACGTGGCCAGCACGAGTCCGTCGACGATGATCGGCGAACTCACCGGGCGCTGTTTGAACACGCCGGCCAGCTCCCAGAGGGTCTTTCCGCTCTTGGGATCGAGCGACGTCACGCCATGCACGCGGCTGCACAGGATCAACTCGGCCGGCTTGCCTGGCGACTGCAGAATGCACGGCGTCGAGTAGCTCGTGTTCTGCTCGGGCAATCGCTCGCGCGCGATCTTCCACTTCGTCGCCCCGCTCGCGCGATCGACGGCCACGATGAAGCTGTCCGCGTCCTGATCGTTGGCGATGATCACCAGATCGTCGACGATGATCGGCGAGGTGCCGAACCCATGCTGGCTGACGAACGGGCCGAGGTTCGCCTTCCACACCGGTTCGCCGTCGTGCGAGAGCGCGAGCAGCGTGAACTCCTCCGGCGTGCTCCAGGCGCAGTACACATGGTCGCCATCCACGACTGGTGTGCTCGAAGCCAGCGAGTTGAGCTGATGAATATGGTGCGTGCTCGAGGGATACTCTTTCTGCCACAGCAGCTTGCCTTCGGTGGCGCTGACACACAGCACGTAACGCGTGCCTTTCTCGGCGTCGGCACTCAGCAGAAAGATCTTCTCGCCCCACAGCACGGGCGAGGAATGTCCCACGCCCGGCAGCGTCGTGCTCCACAGCTCATCGCTCGCCGTCCACACGGCCGGGATGGTCGTCGTCTCGCTTTCGCCAGTGCCGTTCGGTCCGCGGAAGCGCGACCACTCCTGGGCGGTTGCACTCAACGTCGACAGAGCGAATACAGTCAGGCCGAGGGCGGCAAGCGCGAAGAGGCGAATCATCAGGCGGGACTCCAAGCTGGGGCTGGGGGGCGGGCAACGTCAGGCGGGCGTCAATCCATATTGTTTGATCTTATAGTACAGCGTCGCGCGGCCGAGGCCCAGCAGATTCGCCGCCTCGGGCACGTTGCCGCCGGTCCGCCGCAGGGCCTCGCCAATCAGCCGCTTCTCCCAGTGCTTGAGCTGCAGAGAATCCAGCTCATCGCCGACCGGTTCGCGCAGGCCGAGATCCGCCACCTGAATCTCATCATCGTCGGCGAGCACCACGGCGCTGTCGATCACGTTTCGCAACTGCCGCACGTTGCCCGGCCAGTTGTAGGCCAGCAGCTTCTCGCGCGCATGCTTCGAAAGCTTCAGATGCGGCCGCCCATGTTGCCGGCGGAAGTGCTCCAGGAAGAACTCGACCAAGAGCGCGATGTCCGGCCCGCGCGCTCGCAGCGGCGGCGCTTGCAGCTCGAACACCGCCAGGCGATAGAACAGATCCTCGCGAAACTTTCGTTCCTTCACATACGTCTTCAAGTCCTGATTCGTCGCGGCGATCACCCGCACGTCGACGCTGACTTCTTTCTGCGCGCCGACGGGCAAAAACGGATGCCCCTCCAGGATGCGCAGCAGCCTCGCCTGCCCTTCGAGCGTCATCTCGCCGACTTCATCGAGAAACAGCGTGCCGCCGTCGGCCTGCTGGAAGTAACCATCGTGATCGCGATCGGCGCCGGTGAAAGCGCCGGCCTTGTGACCGAAGAGCTGGCTGTCCATCAGGTCGGGCGGAATCGCCGCGCAGTTCACGCACAGCATCGGCCGATCGGCTCGCAAGCTCGCGTGATGCACGGCCCGGGCGATCAGCTCCTTGCCGGTTCCGCTTTCGCCGGTGATCAGCACGCATCCGCTGGAGCGCCCGATGCGCAGGATGCGGTTCTTCAGCTCCTTCATCGGCGTGCATTCACCGATAATCTCGCCGCGATCCGGCAGCTTCGCCATCAGGTTCTGATAGTCGGTGCTGATCGTGCGTTCGCGCAGTGCGCGCATCAGGGCGACCGTCGTGATGCTGGCAACCGAGATTGCGAAGTCGAAATCGCTTTGGCGAAACCGCCCGTGTTCGAGATACACGTGCAGGGCCCCCAGCACCGTGCCGTCGGAGACCAGCGGCACGCAGAGCGCGTCGGCATAATGCTCCAGGCTGTCGGTCGTCGTGCCGGCCCGCTGGTTGGCAATCCAGATGGCCTGCTTCTGCTGGCAGACCAGTTCGGTAAGTCCTTTGCTAAGCTCGGCGTGCGGCGCCGAGTCTTGCGGCACCACGAGCTTCGGTTTCAGATCGCCTTGATCGGTCAGCGAAAGATAACCCGCCACGGTCGCCTTCGAGCATTCGTACACCAGCTCGAGCGACGTGCGGACCACGGTCTCGGGCTTATCGCAGCCCAGCAGCTTGATGCTGAACTGATAGAGCAAGAGCAGCTCTTGCGCGCGGCGCGTGTCCGAAAGCGCGGCCAGGGGCTGCGGCTCGACCGTGCCGCCGTGAATCGGAAAGTTCTTGATGACCGTCTCGGTCAATTCGCCTTCGAACTGCGAGGCCAGAGTCGGCGGTTGATCCGTCAGGTGAAATTCAAACTCGGTCGTGCCCACGCGCAGCGAATGCCCGTCGGCGAGCACCGCGGTGTCAATCTTCTGATCGTTCACGAACGTGCCATTGCGGCTCTCGCAATCGCGCAGATGCCAGACGCCGTGTTCCTGCCAGAGGATCGCATGCACGCGCGAACACAGCGGATCGCCCAGTGCGACCGTGCATTCCGGATCGCGACCCAGGCGATTCTCTTCGGTCGGGTCGAGCAGAAAGCTGGTCCCTGCTCGACTGCCGACGGTCATGGTCAGGTATACGTACACAGGCCCGGGCTCGCGAAGGAATGTCTGCGCCAAAGCATGTCGATAGTCGTTCGAGCCGGGTAGTACCGACAACTCGTTGTCGGTATTGCGCAGCAACAAGAGGGAACTCGCAAACCGTGAACGAACCTCTTCGGTCACTCTCGGTGCAACGTCAACCCGATCCCACTTGCGCTGGAGGCACCCTGACTGGCAAGTCGGCAGGGCCACCCAGGCGTCGACTACGAACGCTCCAAGTATATCAGCCGCAATTGTCGCCACCCACTGGGCCGCCGTAGAATCAAGCGGTTATCTACTTGTGACACTTTGCGGTTCATTCGCGGCATGCACTCTTTCCCCGAACCCAGTGACCTGAAAAACAGCGGACTGCTCGTCGTCGGGCACGGCTCGCGCGAAGCGGTCGGCCTACGCGAATTCCTCGAGACGGTCGACCTGATGAAGTCGCTCGCCGGACCAACTCCCATCGAACCCTGCTTCCTGGAGTTCGCCGAACCATCGATCGCCGAGGGCTTCCGCCGCCTCGTCGAGCGAGGCGTCCGCGACGTGATCGTCTCGCCCGTGCTGCTGTTCGCCGCGGGTCATGCCAAGCGTGACATTCCCGACGCGGTCGCCGCCGCCGCGGCGCAAGCTCCGGACATCACCACGCGCCAGGCCGAACACCTGGGCTCAGAGCGCAGTCTGCTCGCGCTCTCCAAACAGCGATACGACGAGGCCGTTGCCAGCGCAGCGAATCGGTTTGACCAGTCGCTGCTCATTCTCGTCGGCCGCGGCAGTCTCGATGCCGACGCCACGGCCGAGATGCACGCCTTCGCCCGCCAGCGCGAGCAGATTATGCATCCTGGCAGTACATCATCTGCCGTCGAGGTCGCCTTCGTGGCCATGGCCGAGCCGCGCCTGCCCGAC
>JBGSKX010000146.1:0-4639 GCA_041741015.1 Pirellulales bacterium | reverse complement strand
GCCACCGACGCCGCCGCTGAGTGCTGCGAGCGCAGCAAGTGCGCTAAGCAAGGTGCCTGCTGCCAGCAGGGCGAGTGTTGCAATCAAGATGCGTGCCCCGCCGTAGCCAGCATCGCCACCGCGTCCGACGAGCCGTGTGCCACCGCAGCTTGTGCCAACGCGCCGTGTGGCGTCGCGACGAGTAGCGCCGGCTGCATCGGCGTTATCGCCTGCGATACCGGCATCCAGACTGCTGCTGTTCCGGTGAGAATTTCGGCCCCGGTTGCCACGGGCTCGTACATGGAGATGCACCTCTCGCACCTCGCCAAAGCCGCCGAGCACCTGACGCACGCCGGCCTCGCCGAAGAAGCCGCCAGCGTGAGCGTTTTGGCCAACAAGCTGCGCCAGGAACTGATCGCCGCGAAGCAAGCACAGATCGCCAGCCTTCAAGCCGAGATCGCGGCCCTCCAAGCGGACTGCGATGTCGTGTGCGGCGCCCTCTCGACGGACTCGGCCGCCGCAATCCCCGTCTGCCCGCCGGCTGCCTGTGCAGAACCGGAGTGCAGTTCGCCGATTGCCGTGCCTCCGGTGCCCGTGGCCGCGCCCGTGCTTCCTGCACCTCCGTTTGAAACCACTCAAGCGCACGACGCCAAAGCGCACAAGCAGATCCTGCTCAAGGTTAAAGTTGTCGAAGTCTCCATGAGCCGCCTGCACAAACTGGGTTTCGGCCTGGCCGCCATTCAGCCCGGCGCATCTGTGCCTGGTGACGGCTTGGCTGGCCTGCTCGAAGCTCTGCAGCGCGAGAACGCCGTCAAGGTGCTCGCCGAGCCGAGTGTGGTGCTGTCGAACGGACGTCCTGCCTCTTATCACGTCGGCGGCAGCGTCTCGCTTCCTAAGCCGGGCGGCAAACCTGGCGAATGCACCATGCACGAGATCGGCACGCGACTTGACGCCGTGGCAGTGATGCTTGACGACCACCGTGTGCGGCTCGACATTCGTCCGCGAGTCGCCGAGCTGCAGACGTTAGCCGGCCATGGCCCCAGTATTTGCGTGCGTGAAGTCGATACCGGTTTCGATACCGAGCTCGGCACGACCGTCGTCCTGGGCGGACTGCTCCAGGACCGCTTCCTGACCGAAAAAGACCCCAAAACACTGGAAGATCGTCAGGTACACGACCAGCGCCAGCTCTTCTTCCTGGTCACGCCCTGCGCGATGGGCGACGACTCGGCGGTCCAGCCCGCCAGTCATGCCGAGCCGATCGCCCGATAACTCAGGAGCGCCTCATTGACGCGTGGTAAGATCGTGGCATGAGCGACCGACCTGATTGGCTTCCCGAGCCATAAAAACCGCCGAGCCGGCCGGTTGGAGAACGACTTCGGGAGCGGCGAACGTTCTTTCACTGTTTATTTTCGCTTCGGGTCTGGTCTGCCTGATGGTCGCAATGACCCAACTCGGTCAGCTGGCAACAGGCGGAAACAAATTGGCGCCGCGAATAGTATCGGCGCTCACGCTTTTCGGTGGGCTGTGTCTGATCGTGGCTTATCTTTGGCGCTGGTGCTTGCGCTATGCACGAATCGGTTTGGCTAAGGACCACGCCACAGACGACCGTCGGCGCTAAGCACCGCTGCCGAGAATTGCTATAATGAGTTTGTGCGTCCCAGAGTCTTTTCTTCCCGGAGGACCACCTCATGCGACTGAAGCTCATCCTGGCCGTGGCGATCGTCGGCGGTTTCACCTCGCTTGCACTGGCTGGTGACGACGACTTCCCGCCGTACTCGCGGCCCACGAACTTCGACCAAAGCCCCATCGATCAAATGCGGAGCGGGGCCGCCGATACGCTTCGCGCCAGTGGCTTCAAGGCTAACGCCAACCAGCTGCGGTCTCCGCGCATCCGGGTGCCGTACTTCAACGACGTGCTCGGCACCTCCGACTACACGACGCTCAACCAGCGTGTCATCTTTCTTGCACCGTCTGGCAAGATGATTTTGGTCGGTGAGTAAAGTTCACTGCTGAGCCCGGTGCGATACTAGCCCGAAGCGCGCTTCGAGGGTGCCTCGCCGCGCGACATGCCCGCGCCAGCGCCGTTAGGTCAATGTTGATTCGACGGCTGGTCATCAACTGAGAACTCCGCGCGACGGCAAAGGATACTCACTCGGCAGGGCACCCTCGCTAGCGCGTCGGGCTATGATTTTGCCGCACCTCTCATCTCTCTCTTCTCTCTCTTCTCTCTCTCGCTCTCTCTGTCTTCCCTCTGTGTACCTCCGCGCCCTCTGTGGTGAAGTCTCCCCCTCCTACTTCGTTCCCGGCGGCACATACTTCTTCAGCCAGTCGAACACTTCCTTGTGCCAGTACTCGCTATTGGCCGGCTTCAGGACCCAGTGCCCTTCGTCCGGGAAGTTCACCATCCGGCTCGGAATCCCCAGCCGCTGCAAGGTCGTGAACATCATCAGCCCTTCGCCGATCGGCACGCGAAAGTCCTGGTCGTTGTGAATCACGAGCATCGGCGTCTTGAAGTTCTTCGCAAACAGGTGCGGCGAAAACTTCTCGTAGCTCTCGCGGTTCACCCACGGTGGGCCGCCGTGTTCCCACTCGTCGAACCACAATTCCTCCGTCGTCGAGTACATGCTGTCGAAGTTGTACACGCCGCAGTGCGTGATCAGCGTCTTGAACTTGTCGGTGTGCCCTGCGAACCAGTTCATCATGTAACCGCCGAAGCTCGCCCCGGCCGCGGCCATCCGCGAGCTGTCGATGTACGGAAGCTTCTCCAAATAGTCGACGCCGGCCATCAGGTCATCAAAGCATTTGCCGCCCCAGTCGCCGCTGATCTCGTCGACATACTTCTGGCCAAAGCCCGTGCTCCCGCGCGGGTTCGGCATCGCCACGACATACCCCTGCGCTGCCCAGAGCTGCGGATTCCAGCGATAGCTCCAGCTATCGTCCCACGCCCCCTGCGGCCCGCCGTGCACCAGGTACACCAGCGGCCACTTCTTCTTCGCATCAAAACCTGGCGGCGTCAGGATCCACATCTGCATCGGCGTGCCGCCGGCGCCCTTCACCGTCACGCTCTCCGGCTTGTTCATCGTGATCTCGGACAGCAGCTTCTCGTTGACGTTCGTCACGTTGTGCACCTTGCCCGCGGCTGTGTCGATCGCCACCACTTCGGCCGGCGCGTTCATCGTGGCGTGCGTCGCGGTGAGCGTCTTGCCATCCTTGCTGATGCTTGGCGAACCGAACGCTCCGCCCGTCGCCAGCTCCGTGAGCGCGCCGTCCTTCACGTTCACTCTGCAAATCGGCACGCCGCCGTTTCGCTCGCTGGTCGCGTAGATCGTAGCGTCGTCGCCCCACACAAAGGCATCGATCGAACGATCGTGCGCCGCCGTGATGCTCCGCGGCTTGCCGCCCGCCGCCGGCATCACGGTGAGTTGCCAGCGATCGGCCTCGAAACCCGCTTTGCTCTGCGCGCGGTACGCGATCCACTTGCCGTCCGGGCTGAACCGGGGGCAGCTATCCGCCGCCGCGTTGTCCTTGGTCAGGTTCAGGGCCGTTCCGCCCGCGATCGGCACGCGCCACAGGTCGTGGTTCGTGCTCCAGGCCTCTTCCTTTTGCGCCGGCGCCGTGTAGATGATCGCCTGGCTGTCCGGCGTGAAGGTGAAGTCATCTCCCATCGAGAACGTCGAACTCGTCGGATAGCCGTCGATGTCGCCGGGAGTCACGTCGCGCGGTTCGCCGCCCGCCGCGGGCATCACAAACAAGTGCTGCCGCTTCCCTTCGACCCACGAGTCCCAATGCCGAAAGAACAACTTGTCGAACACCCGTGCCTTCACCGGATTCTTCTCAATCTCCTCGGCCTTCTTCTTGTTGGCTTCGTTACTCTCGGCATACGGCTTGTCCGAAAACTCGGGATACACGGCCGAGACGAACGCCACGTGCTTGCCGTCGGGCGACCAGATGCCCGTCGCCGCGCCGGTCGCAATCGTCGTGAGCTGCTTCGCTTCGCCGCCAGCCACCAGGTCGAGCACCCACAGTTGCCCTTCGCCCGAGCGATCTGATTCGAAGAGCAGCTTTGTGCCATCGGGGCTGAACCGCGGATGGCTGTCATGCTTCGGTCCGCCGGTCAGTTGTCGGGCCTCGCCGCCTGCAGCCGGCGCCAGCCAGATCGTCGAGGTGCTCGCGTTCTTCTCCCGATCCACCACGCTGACGACGTAGGCCACGCTCTTGCCGTCGGGGCTGATCTGCGGATCGCTGATTCGCTTCAGGCCGAACATGTCGTTCATCGTGAGCGGCCGATCGGCGCTCGAGGCAGGTTGAGTCGACAACAATAGTCCTCCCAGAACGAAGGCGGTGAGCAGGCAAGTTTGCATGGATGTTCCTCGCGGCGGTGTCAAAGCAGGCAATATCAAAGCGGCGGAGCAGGGCGTCGTAATAGCTTCCAACAGCATCGCAATTGTAGTGCGCCACATCGCGTTGGGAACCAGTTGCCAGGGGACTTTGGTGATACGGACCTAGTTGCTCCGAGAGCTGGGTGCCACCTATAGGAAGTCCTCTGTCAAGTGAGACCTTGGGCGCGAGCCCTGTTTGGTATCTCCTTGCTGAGGAGGGGCTTTTCAGGAGTGGCATTGGGAGTACGGTTTCCGAGGTGTTGCTTGGGTCGGGTGTAAGG
>JBGSKX010000145.1:0-14846 GCA_041741015.1 Pirellulales bacterium | reverse complement strand
ATCGAAGGGGCCGCGGGCTTCGGCACGCCAGTGGCCATTTCGGCAGCGCTGATGATCGGGCTCGGCTTTTCGCCGCTGTACGCCGCGGGGCTGGCGCTGATTGCGAACACTTCGCCGGTGGCGTTTGGCGCGCTCGGCACGCCAATCACGACGCTGGCGAAGATCTCCGGCATCGACGAGATGTTGCTCAGCCAGATGGCGGGTCGGCAGTTGCCGTTCTTTTCGTTGATCGTGCCGGCGTGGCTGGTGGCGACGATGGCGGGCTGGCGCGGCGTGGTCGGCGCGTGGCCGGCGATCCTGGTGTGCGGCGGCAGCTTCGCGGGAATTCAGTTCCTGACGGCGAACTTTCACGGGCCGACGCTGGTGGACGTCGTCGGTGGGTTAGGCTCGCTTCTGTCACTGGCCGTGTTTCTACGGTTCTGGCAGCCGCGCGAGGTGTGGCGCTTTCCGGATGAGCCGCCGGTGGAAACGCAAGTTGCGCCGCCGGTGCTCACGCGCGGGCAAGTGGCCTATGCCTGGGTTCCGTGGCTGCTGCTCTCGGTCTTGGTGTTTCTGTGGGGAGCACCGCAGGTGCGCGAAGTGCTGAACGGCGGGCCGGCGGATCGCCCGAATGCGCTCTCCGGGATCAGCCGCGTGACGTGGGAGATGCCGCGGCTGGATCGACAGGTGTATCGCACGGCTCCGGTGGTGGAAGTGCCGGCGGGAAGCGACCGGGCGGCCGAGCCGGAGCGGGCGATCTACGACTTCAATTGGCTGTCGACGACGGGGAGCGGAATCTTTATCGCCGCGATCCTGACGGCGCTGTGGCTGCGCGTTTCGCCCCGCGCGTTCATTACCCAGTTTGTCTCGACGGTTTTTCAGATGCGCTGGGCGCTGCTGACGATCGCGTGCATGCTCGCGCTCGCGTTTGTGACCAAGTACAGCGGCAGTGACGCCACGATGGGGCTGGCCTTCACGCGCACCGGCTGGTTCTATCCGTTCTTTGCGCCGATGCTCGGCTGGCTGGGCGTAGCGCTCACGGGTTCGGACACGTCGTCGAATGCGCTGTTCGGCAGCTTGCAACGGATCACGGCCGAGCAGCTCAAGCTGAACCCGGTGTTGATCGTGGCCTCGAACAGTACGGGTGGCGTAATGGGTAAGATGATCGATGCCCAGAGTATCGTGGTCGCGGCGGTCGCGACGGGACAGAACGGCGGCGAGGGGCGCATCCTGCGGTTCGTGTTCTTCCACAGCGTGGCACTGGCGTGCCTGGTGGGGCTGCTCACGCTGGCGCAGGCGTACTGGCTTACGTGGATGATTCCGGGCGAGTGAGGCAGTGAGACAGCGCTGCTATACCGCCAGCGGCGCGGATGTTTCGACAGGGGCGCGCTGTACTCTCAATCGCGAGCCAGCAATCAGTCTTTCAAGTGCCGCCGGGGTGCACGCAAAGTAGTTCGTCGAGTCGGCAGGCGTGTTGGTCTCGCGGAGCGCATTCTTGCGCGGGTCGTACGCGTAGGTGCGATAGCCGTACTCGGCCAGGAGCGCGACCACTTCGGGCGTGCGCTCGCTGCATTCGATCATCAGGATTGGTTCGGCCGTGGCGAGTGTTTCGCGCATGCCCTCGAGCACGTCGAGCTCGAGGCCTTCGACGTCGATCTTGGCGGCCAGTGGCTTTAGGCCGAGATCGTCGAAGCGGCGAATCTCGATCGCCACGGTGGTGACACTCACCTGCGTGCCAACTTCACGTTCGATCGCCGCGCGATTGTGTTCGAGCGCCGCGCGATCGGCCGTGGCCCACGGGGAGAGCGGCGTGCCGCTGGCGACGGGACAAAACAGCGTGAGCATTTGTTGCCGGCGGCCGAGGCCCACCATGCGAAAATCGAAGCCCGGGCCGAGCAGGTTGCGCGTGGCGGCGAGTTCGGGTTCCAGCAGTCGATTCGGCTCGAAGCTGAGGATTTCCAGCGAGCGATTGAAGATCCGGATCGAGCGGGCGGATTGGCCGGTGTTGGCGCCGATGTCGACAACGAGCCCTTCGCGATTGTTGAAATTGCGGAAGAAGGCGAAGTCGCGATCGTGCGGCACGCGGAGCCAGTAGGTCGTGGTTCCGAACCAGCGTTTGGCGGCCAGGTAGGCGCGCGGCCAGCGGCGGAGAGAGCGTTTGCCGATGTTGCGAAGCTGTTCGATCATGGCGCCGGTTTCCTTTAACTTTCTACGCTTTGCTTCAATCGTGAGTTCGCACTAGCCACCGGCTTTGCCGGCGGAGCCGTGCAAGAGATAACCTTTCAACCACCAGGGAGCCATCGCCATCCGGACGTTCGCCGTCGTGCCTGCGGCGCGTTCCTTGAGCGCGAGCCCCACGGCCGATCCGCCCAGGAAGAACATGAACATGTTGACCATCGCCACCAGCGAGACATCATGGAACATCGCGTTCGGCAGGTAGACGCCGATCGCAGCGAGAAATAACAAGCCGAGCTGATGTTCCCAAAGCGGCAGCCGATCGGCTTGCCAGAGCGTGAATGCCTGCCAGGTCCAGGCCAACAGCACGACGGAGAAAAGCCCGGCGCCGATCAGCCCCGTCTCGGTGAGCAGCGCAAGGAACGCGTTGTGCTGCACGAACGGCCGGGCCTTGATCAGCGGAAGATCGGTCGAGCGGTCGGCCAGGTACTCGGGCATCACCTCGCGATACTGGGCGAAGCCGCAGCCCATGAGCGGGCGGTCGAGAAACATGTGCCAGGCGACAGTCGCCAGAATCGGGCGCAGCTTGGCCGATTCGGCGGTCAGCTCGGCGTCGAGTTCCTTGTCGCGTTTGAACGTGAGGATGCTTTCCCAGAAGATTGCGGTGCCGAGGACCGTGGCCATCACCATCCCGCCGACGACCACGCCCCGCCAGACGCGCGGGGTCGAGAGGGTCACGACGACACCCACACCGCAGAGGGCGCCCATCCAGACGCTGCGGGTGAGCGTGCTGTAGACGCCCCAGGCGTATATCGGCATCGTGGCAAGGAGCACGAACTGCCAACGCCGGGTGAGCCTCGGCCACCACAGCAGCGCGGCGCACAGGCCGATGCTTTGCACGATGCCATTGGCCACGGGGTTCAAGAACGGACCGCGGCCGCGGCCGAAAAATTCAACGTGCGTGGGCGAGGTAATGTAGCGCGGAAACACGACGCTGAACTTGCCGTGGGTTTCGGCGACGGCGGTGACGCAGAGGTACAGCCCGAACACGGCCAAGGAGCCGAGGACCCACCAGGCGGCCGATTCGGTGAAGCGAGTTTGCCGCGCGACCCAGTAGAGCGTGGCCGGCATGAACCAGCTAATGATCAGCATGGCCACCGGCCACCAGCCGTCGATGCGGAAGTTGTGCGTCAGCGTGCTGAAGGTAAGCAGCAGCAGGAACGCGGCGAGCACGAGATCGACCTTGGCCACGGGCTTGGAGTCGGTCAGGCCCCAGCGGCGATAGAGGACGTACTGCCCGCACAGCACGATCAGCAGGATGCGGTCGCTGGTGAGCGGGAGCGCCCCGGTGGCAATGTGGAAGAACGGGTGACCGAAGACGCTTCCCGCCAGCAGCATGAGGAGCATCGTGGCGACGAGTCCGCCGCGGATCATGATCGGCGCAGCCCAGGCCACGACGACGATCAGTCCGAGTGCGAGGAGGACGAAATCCACGGGGGTGACACCGCCGCTGATGGTTGGAAGGGCTAAAAGGCAACTGCCGTGCTGCCGATTCAACCCTAGGCCACGGAGCGGGAATTCCCGGGAAATTGCGGCCTTCCGCGGTGCGACGCAGGGGATGCCTCGTCGGGATTGTGTCGATTTTGGGGACGCTGAATCCGAGCTTAGCGACTTGCCGGGTGGCGGTTGGGTGGCCCACAATTGAGCCTTCCACGAAAACGGTGCCAGGAACCTTTTTGCCGAAAAGGTTCCTGGCACCGTTTTTCTCCCTTGGAGGTTGCAGCATGCGAAATGACGTTCCGCGATACGTTCGAATTGTTCTGGGATTGGTTGTCGCCATCTGCGCGGCCTGGAGCGCGAGCGCGGCGGAAGGGCCGAATCCGAACTTCAAACCGGCCGCGCAAGTGAAGTTCGTTCCGCCGGGAACGAAACTCGCGCCGCTGTGGATGGATGGCGAGTTCACCGAAGGGCCCGCGCCAGCTGCCGATGGCACCCTGCTCTTCTCGGACATCGGCAACCGAATCATGAAGTACGATCCCACGTCGAAGAAGGTGAGCGTGTTTCGCGAACCGAGCGGCAAGGCGAACGGCCTGATGTTCGATCCCCAGGGACGACTCGTGGCCTGCGAAGGCGCGGGGCCCGGCGGCGAGCGAAGGATCACGATCACAGGTCCGAACGGCAAAGTGCGCACGCTGGCCGACGCCTACGAAGGTAAGCGATTCAACAGCCCGAACGATCTGGCGATTAACACGGCGGGGGACGTGTACTTCACCGATCCGCGCTACGTGGGAGACGAGCCGCGCGATCTGGACTTTGAAGGCGTGTTCCTGGTGAAGCCGGACGGCAAGGTCTCGATCGCCACACGCGAGGTCGAGAAGCCGAACGGCATTCTCGTGGCGCCCGATCAAAAGACGGTCTACGTGGCCGATCACAACAGCGACCCGCTGGGGGCGCACACGCTGCTGGCGTTCGACGTGGCGCCGGATGGGTTGCTGGCGGGCAAGCGGCTGCTGTTTGATTTTGGTCCCCGAAAGCGCGGGATCGATGGGATGACGCTGGATCGGGACGGGAACATCTATGCCACAGCCGGCGGCGGCCATGAAGCCGGGATCTATGTGTTCAGCCCGACGGGCGAGCAGCTGGCCTTTCTGTCGACGCCGGGGAATCCGACGAACTGCGTGTTCGGTATCGGCGAGCAGGCCAGCACGCTGTATGTGACCGCGGCCGCGCCGAAGGATTCGAAGACGCCCGCGAAGTACGGACTGTATTCATGCAAGCTGCCGGCGATCGGCTATCATGTATTTCCGCAGAAGTAACGCTTCGAAACGGAGTTCATGCAAATGAAGTCGCCGCTGGAGATCCTGGTTCACGCAGACAATCAGGGGCAGCCCTACTGGTTTCTCGACGCGCTGTCGATTGTGCGGCTGAGCGGCGCGCAGACGGGCGGCACGTTCTCGCTGATCGAGGATCGGCTGCCGGCGGGGCGAGCGACACCGTTTCACGTGCATCGCCGCGAGGACGAGACGTTCTACGTGCTCGAAGGGGAGTTCACGTTCTTTGACGAGAAGCGGAAGATCTCCGCCGGGCCGGGAACGACCGTGTTTCTCCCGCGTGACATTCCGCACGGCTTTCGAGCGGATACTGCCGGCCGAATGTTGCTTCTCACCACGCCGTCTGGGTTTGATGAATTCGTGGCCGAGGCGGGGGAGCCAGCGCCGCGGTGGGAGTTGCCGACACCGGCCGCCCCGGACTTCGCGAAGCTGACGCAAATCGCCGCGAAGTACGAGATTGAGATCTTGGGGCCGCTGCCGGAGTGAGTGATGCGGCGCGACCGCGGCGCGGGTGGCAGCGACAACTTGTTGTCGGTGTGCGAAGCACATGAGGGATCGTGCGACGCGTCGTTCCGAGGGAAAGCTGGCAATTGTGCAGACCTGACCGCGATCCCTCTTGTTGCTGCGCAACACTGACAAGCGAGTTGTCAGTGCTACCCAGGGTGAGGCTCAGTCTGCCTGCACCCCATAGAACGGCGCGGCAGCCAGGCCGGTGCGCTCGGTGACGAGCCGCACGATTGCGTCGACTTCGTCGTTCGAGAGCGGCAGAACGTACGACTCGGCCGGGCGGCGCGCGACGGAGTAGATTTGCACCAGGCTGATCTGTCCGCCGCCGGCGACGATCTCGTTGAATCTGTCGCAGAAGGCCTCGAGTTCTTCTGGCGAAGGCGGCTGGCCGTCCACGCGCATGAACAGCGACTGAATCACGAGCGGGCGCACGCGCGCGGCGCTGGCGATGTTGTCCAGAATCTGCCGGAACGGGATCGGCGTGCGATCGACGAGCTTGAAGTATTCCTCGGTACCGGCTTCGAGCTTGGCCCAAATCTCGCCGTTGTGACGATCGAGTATTTCTAGTCCGCGCTTTACGTGCTCGCGGTGGAACATGCTGGCGTTGGTGATCAGCACCATCTTCACGGCGTTGAGTCCGAGCCGCTCTTTAATCTCCGCGCAGCGCTCGATAATCTCGTCGAAGTTCTTGTATGTGGTCGGCTCGCCATCGCCGCTGAAAGCAATGTCGTTCAGCCGCTGTAGCGCCGGCGGTGTGCTGGTGAACTCGGGCGATTCAAAAAGCTTGCCCGTGCTGACGAGCACGAGCATGTCCTCGAGCTCCGCGAGCAACTGGTCCATGCCGACGAAGCGGGTTTCGCTCTGCTGCGTACGATCGACCTGGCAGTAGATGCAGTCGAAGTTGCAGACCTTGTCGGGATTCAGGTTCACGCCGATCGAGATTCCGCCCGAGCGCCGGCTGAGCACGGGGTACACGAAGCGGTTCGTATGGAACGATCGCTCGTGATGCGTGTGCAGTTCGTGGGTGGTGGGCGGGTTGGCCATGGCTTGGAATTATACGCCGCGCGCTGCAGGGGCACGAAAAAACCCAGGGAAAGCATTCCCTGGGCTTGGTTGTGTTGGAAGCAGGTTTTCGAACGGGGCGGGCTAACTCAGCTTTTTGAGCCGGGTGAATTCGTCCATCGTGACCGTGGTCAATTCGCCGTCGTCGCGCTTGAGGATGATCATGTCGGCGAAGACTTTGTCGTCGCGGTTGCGGCGATAGTGGAGCCCCTGCCGGCGGCGCTCGGTGTTTTCCACCGTGCCGACGGTCTTGGTCGTCCAGGTCTTCGACGAGCCGACTTTGACCTCGTGCTCGACTTCGATCCGGTCGCCGCTTTTCAGCTCGGTGAACAACTGGCGGGATTCAGCTTCCGTGGTCATGGCAGGTCCCATTGGGAAAGCAGCTTAGACTTCCTTCGAGTTGATCCAGGGCATCAGCCGGCGGAGCTTGCGGCCGACCTCTTCGATCGGATGCAGGCGCTCGCGGCGACGCGTGGCCTTGAACGAGGGGGCGTTGGCCTTGTTCTCGAGCATCCAGTCGCGGGCGAACTGCCCGCTCTGAATCTCTTCGAGAATCCGCTTCATTTCCTTGCGGGTCTCGTCGGTGACGATCCGCGGGCCTCGGGTGTAGTCGCCATACTCGGCCGTGTTCGAGACGCTGTAACGCATGTAGTTCAGACCGCCCTGGTAGAACAGGTCGACGATCAGCTTCAGCTCGTGCATGCACTCGAAGTAGGCCATCTCAGGCTGGTAGCCAGCTTCAACCAGGGTGTCGAAGCCCGCCTTCACCAGCGCGCTGACGCCGCCGCAGAGGACGGCCTGTTCGCCGAAGAGGTCCGTCTCGGTTTCTTCCGCGAAGGTGGTTTCGATGATGCCGGCCCGAGCGCCGCCGATGCCCTTAGCATAGGCCAGACCCAAGGCACGCGAGGTTTCGCTGGCGCCGGGGTTCAGAGCGATGAGGCACGGCACGCCGCCGCCTTTTTCGAACTCGCTACGGACAAGGTGGCCGGGGCCCTTGGGGGCGACGAGCACGGTGTCGACGCCTTCGGGAGCTTCAACCTGGCCGAAGTGGACGTTGAAGCCGTGCGAGCACATCAGGATGTTGCCCGGCTTGAGTTGCGGCTTGATGTACTGGCGATAGACGTCCCCCTGCACTTCGTCCGGCAGGAGGATGTTGACCAGGTCGCCCTTCTTGGCGGCTTCTTCGGCCGAGACGGGCTCAAAGCCGTGGCTCTTGGCCAGGTCGTAGTTGGCGCTGCCCGGACGCTGGCCGACGACCACGGTACAACCGCTATCGCGCAGGTTCTGGGCATGGGCGTGGCCCTGCGAGCCGTAGCCGATGATGGAGATCGTCTTTCCCTTGAGCAGCGAAAGATCGGCGTCCTTTTCGTAGTACATCTTGGTCATGGATCAACTCCCAAAAGTTAGCTGGCGCCGCGGGGCGCGCTCAAAACTGCGCCGCGCGAAATAGATGGTTGTGTGGTGGTGCTGGTGGGTCGCCGTTGTTCTGGCGCCGTTACTTGGACGCCGTTACTTAGACTTCGTCGCGGGCTCCTGGCCGCCCCGCTTGCCCCGGACCATGGCGATCCGGCCGGTGCGGACGAGCTCGACGATGCCGAATGGTCGCATGAGGTCGATGAACGACTCGACCTTGCGTTCCTGGCCCGAGATCTCGACGATGACCTCCTCGTCCGCGACGTCGACGATGCGGCCGCGAAAGATGTCTGCCAGTTCGCGAATCTCGCTGCGGCGACCGAGCGGTGCGCGGACCTTGATCAGCATCAGGTCCCGTTCGACGTGTTCCTGCGAACTGACATCAATCACCTTGACGATCGTGACGACCTTCTCAAGCTGCTTACGCACCTGCTCGAGGACGTTGTCATCGCCGACGACGACGAACGTCATCCGCGACAAGTCGGGGTTTTCGGTCTCGCCGACGGCCAGGCTGTCGATGTTATAGCCACGCGAGGCCAGCATGCCGGAAATGTGTGCCAGCACGCCGGGCACGTTCTGAACTACCGCTGAAAGGACATGACGCATAGAGCTATTTCTCCAGCTCGCACTCGATGAAAAGGCGGCCGGCGGATCGAAGGAAACTGCCAGTCGGGCAACAAGATAAACCGATGATGATAGTCCCCCGGGGGAGGCCCCACAAGTGACCGCACCCCCCAGGGGTTAGGCCGCGCAAAATTCCGCCGGCGCACGTGAAAAAGAACATTACGCCGCACGGAGGGAGGAGCTTTGTGGGCTCGGGGTTCGCGCTTTTGTCAGGGGCGCTCTAGCCGATGGCCGAATCGGCAGGATCGGTCTGGCCGTGGTGCTCGTCGAAGATGTCGCCGTCGTGGTCCGCATGCTCGTCGTGCAGATCGTGCTCGTCATGCTCGGAGCTGATGGCATCGTGCTCGTCGGCATCGACGTCGGCTCGGCGATCGCCAGCCGCGCGTTTGCGCAGGTAGAGCTTGATGGGCACTTCGGCGAACGGCATGTGCTCTCTCAGGGCACCGAGCAGGTAGCGGCGATACGGCTCGCTGAAAGCCTGCGGCTCATTGCAGAACAGCACGATCGTGGGCGGCTGGGTGCTGACCTGCGTGGCGTAGTAGATCTTGGGCCGGCGGTTTTGATAGAGCGGCGCGGGATTGGCATCGATCGCCGCGCGAAGCACTTTATTGAGCCCGCCGGTGGTCACGCGTTCGGCTGCCTGCTTGTAAAGCATCTGGGCATGGTTGAGCAGCGCCTTGACGTTGCGGCCGGTCTTGCCGGTGACGAAGGCCATGGGCACGTACCACATCGTGCGGAAGGTGTCGTGCAGATAGCTGACCCACTTCTCGGTGGGCATCGTGTCGGCTACCAAATCCCACTTGTTCACGACGAAGATGCAGGGCTTGTAATTCTCGGCGATGTATTCGCAGAGCTGCTTGTCGACCTTGCCGATGCGTTGCGTGGGATCGAAGAACATCAGCACGACATCCGCCCGGCGAATGCTGCGCTGGGCGCGGTGCGAGCTGTAGTACTCGACGTCGGTGGCGAGGCTCTTGGTGCGTTTGAGACCCGGCGTGTCGATGGCGATGAACTGTTTGCCGTCGAGTTCGAACCGCACATCGACCGAGTCGCGGGTGGTGCCGGCCACTTCGCTGACGATCATCCGTTCGGCGTGGGCCAGCGTGTTGACGAGCGTGCTCTTGCCGACGTTACGGCGGCCGACAATGGCCACCTTCATCACGGAATCGACCGCAGCCGGCACGACTTCGCCCGGCACCTGCTTGGGCAATCGCTCGCCGATCATGTCCAGCAGTTGCTGCCGACCGCGATTCTGCATCGTGCTGACGCGGATCAGCTTGCCGCGGCCAAGCTTGTAGAACTCGTCGGCCTGCGTGTCGAAGGTGTGGTCGTCGGTCTTGTTGGCCACGCAAATCACGGGCTTATCGCTGTAGCGCAGCCGGCGCGCCACCTCGAGGTCCTGGTTGGTCAGGCCCGTGCGGGTGTCGACGACGAACAGGATGACGTCGGCCGACTCGATGGCCGCGGAAATCTGCTCGTCGATCTTACTGGTGAGTTTGTCGGGATCTTCGAAGCCGATGCCGCCGGTGTCGACGAGTTCGAAGTAGCGATCGCGCTCGAACATCAAGTAGTTGACGCGATCGCGGGTGACGCCTTCGACGTTATCGACGATGGCCAGGCGTTTGCGGGCGAGCCAATTGAAAATGCTCGATTTGCCGACGTTGGGGCGTCCGACAATTACAACCTGAGGAACGCCCATGACCAGCTAACCGCCCGAGTGCCTGAAAAACCCACAAGAGATGAAAGCGTCTGGGGTTCGCCGCCGCGATCCGCCTCTGAAGACGCACTGCAATCATAGTTGAATTCGCGTCTGGCGGCCAATCAGGGGCGCGGTTTTGCAGGCAAGTGGGGGAATACACCGGGCGTTTCCCGCGAAGTTTACAACTTCGTATACTTGGAGCGGAAGAATATCTCACGAGGACGGAGACTCGCATGCCCCCGCGCCCGACCAATCGCGCCGCCCGCGCCACTGTTCAGAAACTGGAAAGTCTCCGCCGCTCGGGGGTTGAGCAACTTCCCCGCGCCAAGCCGAAAGCCGCCAAACCGAAGGTGGCCGCATCGAAGTCGGCCGAGCCGACCGGTATGTCCGAGCAGGCGGCGCCCATGGCGGCGGCGGTCGTCGCGCAAGAGCCCGTCGCGAGCAAGCTGCCCGTGGGCGACACGTTGCAAGCGGTTCGCGCTGATGTGGCTGCTTGCACGGCTTGCGCGGAGTTGGCCTGCACGCGGAAGCAGACCGTGTTTGGCGTGGGGAATCCGCACGCCCGGTTGTGCTTTCTGGGTGAAGCACCCGGCGCCGATGAAGATGCTCAAGGGGAGCCGTTTGTGGGTCGCGCGGGGCAGTTGCTGACGAAGATCATCGAGGCCTGCACGCTAACGCGCGAGGACGTGTATATCCTCAACGTGCTTAAGTGCCGGCCGCCGGGGAATCGCAACCCCCTGCCGAATGAAGTGGCCAACTGCCGAGAGTTTCTCGACCGGCAGCTCGCGCTGATCAAGCCGGAGTTTATCTGCTGCCTGGGGACGATCGCCGCGCACACGCTGCTGGAGACGGACACTCCGATCAGTCGGCTGCGCGGAAAGTTTGTCGATTACAAAGGCATTCCGGTGATGTGCACCTATCACCCGGCGTACCTGCTGAGGAATCCTGCGGCGAAGAAGGACGTCTGGGAAGACATGAAGGTTTTGATGCGGCGCGTGGGGATCGAGCTGGACAAGAAGTGAAAAAACGGTGCCAGGAACCTTTTTTGGGAAAAGGTTCCTGGCACCGTTTTCGTCAGGCGCTTTTGGTGGCGGCGTCGAGGGGGACGAGCTTGGCCAGGACTTCGCGCATCTGGCGGAGCTTGATGGGCATCGCCAGCACGGCCCGATGGTCGGCCAGTTTGGCCTGGCTCTTCCAGTCGAGTTGATTTTCGCCCAGCAGCAGCACGGCCGGGATTTCGCGCGTGGCTTCGCCTTCGGCAAAGCGGTTGAAGGCCGCCAGGGCCGGCTCGCCCAGTTCGCCGGTGCTGAAGATCACGCAATCGGCGGCCTTGGTCTCGCCATTGAAACGCGCCAAGGCCCGTTCGGGATCGGCCGTGACCAGCACGCGGTAGCCGTTGCTCTTGAGGCGTTCGCGGAGGATGTCCTGCAGCGCGGCGTTCGACTCGACGAACATCAGCGTGCGCTGCGGTGGCGCGGCCGCGGCGGCCGCCGCGCCCTTTTCATCGTCGGCGCCCGCGGCATCGGGATTGTTCAGCTTGTTGATCGCGCCTTTCAGTTCGGCCAGCATCTCGGCAGGCGACTGGTATCGCTGTTCGGGCTTCATTTCCATGGCCCGATTCACGACGGCGACGATGGGCTTAGGAAGCGACGGGTCGTGTTGCAGAAGCGGCACGATATCGGTGAAGCGCGTACGGCTGAGGCGTTGAATCTTGTCACGCGTTTCGGCGAGCGCGGGCTGACCGGTGATCATGTGGTAGAAGATGCAGCCCAGGAAGTAGATGTCGCTACGGGGATCGTCTTTGCGGACGCCGGTAGCCCGTTCGAGCCCGGCGTAGTCGATTGTGCGCGGGTTCTGCATGGCGTCGTCGGTGACGTTTTTATTGTCGGCGCCGGCGAGACCGAAGTCGAGCAGCATGGCGGTGCCGGTGCTGCTGACGATGACGTTCGACATTTTGAGATCGCGGTGGCAGATACCGCGGGTGAAGGCGTAGCCCAGTCCGGCGGCGATATCGGCGACGAGCTTGGCGGCCTGCAGCGGGTCGAACTTCTTGCGAATCTTGATGAACTCGCGGAGGTTGCGTCCCTCGACAAATTTCATGACCAGGAAGTGCGTCATGCCTTTGGAATGCACTTCCATGATCGGGACGATGTTGGGGTGCTTGAGCGTGGCGCCCATCCGGCCTTCGCGCACGAAGCGGTCGGATTCCTCGGGATTGTCCGAGAACTTGCGGCGGAGGACTTTGACGGCGACGATCTCGCCGGTCGTGCGATGGCAGGCGCGGTACACGCGGGCGAACGTGCCGGTGCCGATGAGGTACAGCACCTTGTAGTCGCCGTAGAAGTAGCCTGAGTTTTCGCCGCGTTCGAGGAGCTTGGTCTGGTAGTTGGTGAGCAGTTCGCGGCGGAGGAGGAGCTGCTGCATCTCTTCGGCAGTGACTTGGCGCGTACCGACCTCGCCCCAGACCTCGGCGAGTTGACGTTCGTCAACGAGGTTCAGGTCGAAGACGCGCTGAGCGTACTGTTCAGCAGTCAGCTCGACCATGGCGAGCCACTCCCCCCGTCTGCCCGAAGATGCCCCAAGATTGCAGCCCGTTCCGAAAGGCCGCGGTGCCCGCCAGCCGCGGCAAAACCCTGATATGTTCGTGCTCTCAACCCCATGCTATTCCACCGGGGCAAGAGCCGCAACGATTGCAGCGCAGCCGCTTAGAGCTCCTCGTGTCCGCGGCGGAGTTCGTCGCGTTCGCGCCGTGTGGCTTCGAGATCGAACATCAAGTACTTCATGTCGAGCCGCAGTTGCGAGAGGGCGTCCTGCACGAGACCGAGAATCCGGCGACGACGCTTGGTGCTTTCCAGAACGCGAGCCAGCAGCGGTTCGATCCGGCCACGGTGTTCGGCGGGCAGCTTTTCGAGCGCGGCGACCAGGTCGAGGATGTCGGCTGGAAGTTCGTCGCTCTGCGATTTCACGGTATGCGTGGCTGGGTTCATCGTTGTTCCTGGCAGTAGGGTCGTTCGGGCCGGAGTAGCGGTTCAGTGCAGGCCCAGAAAAGCAGACGCTATGCCAGTAGTCGTGCCGGGCGCTGGCGAATATTCCTAAGATCTTTGATTATAACAGGTTGGGTGTAATTTGTGCCAGCAGTCGCCGCCGCCGGCGTGTCGGTAAATCGCAACAGGTGATCTGGCCTCCAAACGCAAACGCTGATACAAGCACGACTTACGTTCGGTGCACTCCGATTTCTCCGATGTTGCATTTCGGATTCATGTCCCACTTTGTCCGCAGTTCGCTGCGCAGCCTTGGCTGCCCCCCTCTATTCGCCTGGCTCGCCGCGAGCTTGGCGCTGGCGGCGCTATCGGCTCCGGCGGTTGCTCAGGGCGTGCTGCGCGATGATTTCGAGTCGCCCGAGACGATCATGAAGGCGGCGGGCGGCGATGCGCGGCACCAGGTGACCACCCACAGCCGCGTGGAAACCAGCCCGCACTCGGGTCGCCGCTCGGAGCACCTGAGCATCGACAGCGGCGGCGGTACCGCGATCTACTACAGTTACCCTGTTCGCCCGGCGCGCGTGATCAATGAACTGGCGGCAAGCTTGTGGGTGCGGTCCGATCGCCCGGGGCTGCAAGTTGCGGTGCGGGTGGTGTTGCCGCGGAGCCCGCACCCGGAAACGGGTCAACCGCTGACGACGCTGCTGCGTGGCAGCAGTTATCAAAAGGCTGGCAGTTGGCAGATGTTGCGAGTTGATAACCTGCCGCGTGCGCTCGAGTGGCAGGTGCGTGTGTTGCGATCGCAGTTCGGTCCGCAGGTGGATGGACGCGAGGCGTATATCGACCTGGTTTTGGTGAACGTGTTTGGCGGGACCGGCGCGACGAACATCTGGTTCGACGATCTGGAGATTACCGGCGCAATTGAACCCGAGGCCGTGGCTGCCGGGACTGCGCGCCAACCGACGCTCGCCGCCTCGGCTGGCGCCGTGGAACACAACTACTTGCCGGCCACTTCGGAAACTCTAAGCTCGATGCCGGAGATCGAGTATCGCAGTCGGCTGATGGTGGGCGGGCAGCCGTTCTTTCCGCGGGTGATCGAGCATCGCGGCGAAGCGCTCGAACGCTTGCAGTCGCTGGGGTTCAATTGCGTGCGCCTGCGCCAGCCGCCGCCGGCGGAACTCCTGGCCGATGCTGCACGGCTGCAACTTTGGTTGATCAGCCCGCCGCCCACGGTCGAGCAACTGCGCTCCGGCAATATCGGCAGCGAGTACGATCCGGTGCTGGCTTGGGATCTGGGGAGCCGGCTCACGGCGCGCGAGTTTGATGTGGCGCATGCCTGGGCCGATGCCGTGACGCGGGCCGACAGCCGCTCGCGGCCCATCGTGTGCGGTCCCACCAGCGATTTGCAGAACTACACGCGCCCGCCGTTCAAGGTGTATCTCGATGAGCGCGAAGTGCTGGGCACCACCTTTAACGTCGACCAGTACACCCGCTGGCTTGCCGAGCGGTCGCAGCTTGCCCGGGCCGGAGCTCCGCTCTGGGCGACGATTCCCACGCAGGCTTCGCCAGCGCTGG
>JBGSKX010000144.1:0-10755 GCA_041741015.1 Pirellulales bacterium | reverse complement strand
CTGGCGCGGCGGACGGCGAGCATGCTGCACGTGTTCGAAGGCGGGCACGTGCTGGAAAGCGGCCCGCCCGAGCAGGTGTTCGACGCGCCGCGGCACGAGTCGACGCGGAAGTTTCTTGAGGAAGCGCATCAGAAGTGAGCGGGAGGGGGCAAATGCATTAACCGCAGAGGTCGCGGAGGTACGCAGAGGGAAGACAGAGGAAGTGGGAACAAGACTGTCCATAATGAGCTAAGGACAGGAAACGGGGGCATCACTGATTTCCGACACCGCGAATAATCAGTGATGTCCCCGTTTTCTAGCGGCAGCGGCGGAGGAAGCGTCGATGGTGACGCTGCGGGCTGCGGCAGACGGTTGAGACTTTCGATGCGTCGGGCTGCGGCGGTCCGATGCGGAGGTTGCGGAACCAGACTTCTTCACTGTGGTTCTGCAGGCCGAGGAAGCCGTGTTGGAATCGCTCGGCGAGTTCGGGATAGTCGCTCGCGTCGGCGTCGACGATCACCACGCCGTTGTGAACGACGCGGTAGTGCGCGGCCTGGCAGTTGATCTCCATCGTGTTCCACTCACCGGCCGGACGGGAGACGTGCTGCGTGGCCGGCGCAACGAGATACACGCTGCCGGAGTACTGACCTGACTTGATGTCCTTGTATCGCTCGGCCGCATCGTCGAGGAGTTGGACTTCGACACCGCCCCCTTCGCGATGCGCGCCGTCGGCCGGAACGCGGACGTAGATGCCTGAGTTGCCGCCGGGCTTCAGGCGATAGTCGAAGCGGAGATTGAAGTCGCCGTATTGCTCGCGGCTGCGGAGCCAGGTTCCTTTCGCGCCGGTGCAGACGAGAAGCCCGTCTTCGACGCGCCAGCTTTGCGCGGCATCGCTGGTGACGCCCTCCCAGCCGGCGAGATCGCGGCCGTTGAACAGCGACGTGAAGCCAGGCTCGATGGCCAACGCGGTTGAGTTCATCAACAGAATCGTCAAGCAGAGGAGTCGATGGCACATCGGCACGGGAGGCCTCTCGGGAAGGAAGAATCGGTAGAGGTTCACCACAGAGGACACAGAGGGACACAGAGGAAATCGGAGGGAAGACAAGAGTTCATTACTGTAACTCGGCAGGCGATCGAGGGTGAAAAGATACTCGCGAAAAATTGCCTGGAGACAGCTATTCGTAGTGGATTTTCTCTGTGCACCCCTGTGTCCTCGGTGGTGAATCTTCTTGTTTTCACGGTCCGACGGCGCTTTTTTCGAGAGGCCCTTAACGCCTGGCGGCGGCCTGCGATAATGGAGTCGTGAATACACTGGACGACGACACACAACCTACCAGCGACCCGGCGGCGCATGACGCTTACGCTGCCGTGCGGGTGGCGAACTATCGTCGCTATTGGTTCGGGAATCTGCTGTCCATTCTTGGCATGCAGATGCAATCGGTCACCGTCGTGTGGGAAGTGTATCGCCGCACACAGGACCCGTTCAGCATCGGCCTGGTCGGGCTGACGCTAGTGATTCCGGTGCTCTCGCTGGCGATTCTGGGCGGGCACGTGGCCGATCGCTACGACCGTCGCCGCGTGCTGACCTGTTCGGTATCGCTGAACATGATTGCCTCGCTGGGGCTCGCAGCGGCCAGCTTCTATGCCTGGCACATCGCCTGGATCTATGGCTTCCTGCTGCTCATCGGCACCGCGCGCGCTTTCCAGCAACCGGCCAAGAGCGCGCTGCTTCCGCAACTCGTGCCGCGGCACGTGTTCGCAAACGCGGTGACCTGGAACCTGGGCGGGTTTCAACTGGCGGCCGCGGCTGGCCCGGCGCTGGGCGGGGCGTCGCTGGCGATCTTTGGAGCGGAGTACGTCGCCTACGCGTTTCAGGCATGCGCATGCTTTGTGTTCGTGCTGCTGCTCACGCGGATCGAGATTCGTCCGTCGGCATTTACGCCCGAGGCGATTACGCTGCGCGGCGTGGCCGAGGGGTTTCAATTTGTATGGCGGAACAAAGTAGTGCTGGGGGCGATGGCGCTCGACATGTTCGCGGTGCTGCTGAGCGAAGCCAAGTCATTGCTGCCGATCTTTGCCCAGGACATTCTGCACGTGGGGCCGGTGGGCTACGGAGTTCTGGCGTCGGCCGAATCGATTGGTGGTTTGAGCATGACGCTGGCGATGATGCACCGTCCGCCGATGGCCAAGGCCGGCCGGGCGCTCTTGTGGTCGGTGGCGGGGTTTGGAGTGGCGACGGCGACGTTCGGTCTGTCGCGCTGGTTTCCGCTGTCGTTTGTCGCCCTGCTGGCCATGGGAGCGTTCGATTGCGTGAGCGTGATCATCCGGCACACGCTGGTACAGATGCTCACGCCGGACCGGATGCGGGGGCGCGTATCGGCGATCAGCGGGATGTTTATCAGCGCGTCGAACGAGCTGGGACAGTTCGAGAGCGGCACGCTGGCCCGATTGACGAGCGCGGTGTTTGCCGTGGTGTTCGGCGGCGTGGCGACGCTGGGGGTGGTCGTCGGTGCGGCGATGGGGATACCGGAATTGCGGAAGTACGGCCGACTCGATCAGCGGCACGAGGAGGAAGAGCCATGGCCGGGAGGCGAGCCGCCGGCAGTGAACGAGTCGACGAATGGCGCGCCGGTTGAAAAAACGCCGGCCGAGAAAGTCGAGTGATGCATGCGGAGCAGCGCGAGTGCAGAAAGCGAAACGGTGTCAGGAACCGTTTTTGAAAAAAGGTTCCTGGCACCGTTTTCAATGGAGGGAACAAACGACAAGCGGGGATGCCGCCGTTTGAAGGGCTGCATCCCCGCGTTGTGTTGGCACGGGCTGTGGGTCTCACGCGTGCCGGCTGAATTGGAGGCTGTCGCTCAGACCGTGTGGCTGAGCGCGGCTTCGATATTGAAGTGCGGCTTGTGCTCGTGGCGGCTTTCGGCCAGGGCCGTGTCGATCCGCACGTGAATCGAAACGGTCCAGCGGCCTTGCTCGTCGCCCTGCACCCACCAGTGCGGCTGAACCGCGACCGATTGGTGCACGAGTTCGAAACCGCCTTCGCTCTGGCTGACGCTTTCGACCGGGTAAGTCCAGATGCTGGTCGGCCGTGAGAAGGCAAGGTTCACGTCCACGCCGAGCCATTCGTCCACGAGACCCAGTTCGCCGGCCTCGTGCAGGTCGAGCATCGAGCCGAGCTGACCGAAGCGGTGCCGCTCGCGACCGTAGAAGTAGCGATCGTCCGCGCCGCTGGGCAGACCGGCGAAGTTGAACTCGGGGCTGAAGTGCAGCGTGCGACCTTCGGGCAGCCCTTCGAGCAAGTAGGCGATTTCCAGCGTGCTGCTGCCGGCGGCAAGCGTGACGCTCTTGGTGAGCTTCAGCGGCAGGTCGCCCGCCATCCCGTTGCAGGTGAGCTGGACTTGCATGCGGCGCGGGTTGCGGCGGAGCCGGGCTTCGTACGGGCGGACGTGGAAGTCGCCCCACTCGTCAGCGTGGCCGCGAGCGATAGCATCGAGACTGACCGACGGATCGTAGAAGTGATCCACCAGGCTCTTACGCTGGTGCTTGTCGTACTGGATCCGCTGGTCGAGGTTCTCCTGCTTGAAGATCACGCGGTCCATCACGCCGGCGACGTCGTTCTTGTCGTCGGTGCCGGCCAGGACTTTGCTGTGATAGGCCTCGGGCTTGCGAGTGAGCGTGGCGAGCAGGTTGTGGGCGATAGGCCGCACGTCGAGCTCGTACATCATGCCACCCTGCCCTGGCGCCAGAAGGGCCACGAGATGATCGCTGGCGAGCTGAACTTCCTTCCAGCCGTCGAAGGTGTAGTCTTCGCTGGTGAGTTCGACCCATTGCTCGGGGCGGCCGAGAGCCTTGTCGAGCAGCGTGTCGGCCAGGATGAGCTGGTGGAAGATGGCGTTGCGCAGGTGCGGCAAGTAAACGCCACCAAAGGCGCCATGCCAGTAAGCGCAGTTACACTGTCCGCGGTACAGGGCCGTACGGGCTTTTTCGACAATCTCGCGCGGTGCGCCCGATTCGAGCGCGGCCTGCAGCTTGCGGCTGACCATCATCATGCGGGTGTACATTTCGTTGGCTTCGGGATACTTCACGCGGAAGTTGCGCCAGAAGCCGCCGCGGACGAAGCGGGCGATGCGCGGCCAGCGTTCGTCGTGCTCCAGTTCGCGCCGCACTTGCACGTACTGGGCGAGCTGCTCGGCCGGCAGCACCCATTCGGTCATTTCGCGATAACTGCCTTCGGGCAGATAGACGCGGCCGAGCGGGGCGGTGGTGTCGAGCACTTCCTGCGGCGTAACCGAGTGAATCCACTCGCGGTTCTCGACCAGCAGGTTGAAGAAGTTGCGCAGCCAGCCGTCGTCGTAGCAATGCTTTTTGGTTTCGGGCCAAGCGCCGAACTTCTCTCCGTCGTCGCCGAACACGACGACCGCGCCGGGATGATTGCTGGCGACGTGCCGTAGGTAGTCGATCGACTGGTGCGGAGCCTGGAACGGAATCATGTACCGCAGCGGCTCGCTGTCCGGGAACACGGCCAGCAGCTTGCCGTCGTCTTCGGTGAGGTAGTAACCGTGGAGCTGATCTTCCGAGAGGCCGGCGTTCTTGAAGTGGAAGTCGTCGAGCATCGTGTAGCGGATGCCGGCATCGACCAGGTCGCTGGTCATGCTCTGCTCCCAGACGCGCTCGGGAATCCACGCGCCGCGAACCGTGGTGCCCAGCCGTCGCTCGAGCCAGCGGGTGTAGGACTGAATCTGTCCGATGCGATCGTGACGCGGGATCATTGAGAGGATTGGTTCGTAGAACGGACCACCGATGATCTCGATCCGGCCAGCGGAAACCAGCGCGGCAACGCGATCGAGATACTCGGGATGATTCGCGTCGAGCCACTCCATGAGCGGGCCGCTGGTGTGCAGACCGATCTTGAGCGACTCGTAGGGCTCGAACACGTCGAGGAACGGCTTGTAGCTGTCCTGATACGCCTGCTCGAAGACGTGGTCGAAGTTGCCGGTGGGCTGGTGGTCGTGACAGACGAAGATCAGGCGGACAGTGTTCATCATGGCGGGCGTGAGTTTGGCGCTTAGCGAAGGTTTGCGGGGGTGGACCGGGTGAGTAAGGATTTCTTCGGCAAAGAGAACGTGATTTATCCAGTCGTCCTGCGCCGAATTCCTTGCGCCGCTTACCCGGCCAAGTTCAGAGCACGCATGATGGCAGCCGCCTCTTCGGGAGGAACGGGATTTATCGCCAGGCCCGTACCCCATTCGAAGCCCGCCGTCTTCGTGACGCGCGGAATGATCTCTATATGCCAGTGATAGTGGTCATTCGCGTAAGTGTCAAACGGAGACGTGTGAATGATATAGTTGTAGGCCGGTCGGTCCAGCGCGGAGTCGATTTTGGCCACTACAGCCCGCATAACCCGTGCTAATTCAAGCGCGCCGGCGGCAGAGAGCTGCTCGAAGTCGCTCTGGTGTACTGCGGGCAGGATCCAGGTTTCGAAGGGCGTGCGGGCCGCATAGGCGCTGATTGCTACGAAGCCGATCTCGGGCCGGTTCGACGGGGGATGAACCAGCCGCTGGCCACTGGACAGTTCGTCTGCCACAAGCTGGCAGTAGATGCACTGGCGGTTGTGCTGGTGATAACGGCTGGCCGCTGCGAGTTCGGCGGCGATCTCGCGCGGGACCATGGGGAGCGTCATGATCTGGCTGTGCGCATGCTCGATCGAGGCGCCCGCCGCGGCGCCGACATTTTTGAATACGATCGGCTGCAGGTAGCGATTCATGACGCGAAGCGCGGCCAGTCGTTCGCGATAGACCAGCAGCACCTCGGTCAGCTCGTCGACCGAGAGGTCGCTCGTGCCGAGCAGGTGACGCGGATGTTCGATCACGACTTCGTGGGCGCCGAGCGCGGGCTGCGTGTCGAAGAGGTGCTCTGCATTCGGTGCGAAAGCGCCGGCGCCTGGGAGCAGCGCGGGATAAAGGTTGGTGACGACGCGGACTTGCCAGCCCGGCCCGTTGGCGGCAGTGCCGGCGGTGCGCACGGCGAGGACCTCTTCGGTGGTCTCGCGTTCGTGCCCTTCGCAGAAGGGACAGTCGGCCGTGGACGTGCGGCGGGCGGGCTCGCCCTCGGTGAGTTCGAGCGGGCGCTCGGCGCGGTTCTTGGCGATGATCACCCAGCGGTCGACGATCGGATCTTTACGGAGCTCGGGCATGAGGGGATTGTAGCGTGGGAGTCGCGCAGGAGACATCGCGGTGTGTTGCTCGGAAGTAGTCTTGGGCGCCACTGTCGGCTTGTCCGGCAGTGCTCTTCTCTGGTCTTGCCTTGCACTGACGGTACCGAAGCAAGCATGCCTCAATGGGACTTCCGTAGCTCATTCTTCACGAAGCTATCATGCTCTGACCTGAAGAGGACACAGCAAGGCAAGAATCGAAAAGGACACTGCTGGGCAAGCCAGCAGTGGCACCCCCGAAACGGGCAGGCAGGACCTACCGCGCGCTGGCTAAACCGCGGCGGACGGAATTGGCGGTCAGCCGATAGAGTTCGCCGTAGCCGCGAGCGCTGGCGGACCAGGACCAGTCCTGCGTCATGCCGGTGCGGACGAGCTGCTTCCATAGTTCGGGCTGCGAGTAGGCCGAGAGAGCTCGCTGCAGCGATTCGTTCAATGCGAGTTCACTGTACTCGCTGAAGCGGAAGCCGGTGGCTCGTTTGTCGGCGATGGCTGCATCTGAAGCATCGACGATCGTGTCGACAAGTCCACCCGTCGCGCGGACGATTGGTACCGTGCCGTACTTGAGGCTGTAGAGCTGATTCAGTCCGCAGGGCTCATAGCGGCTGGGCATCGCGAAGATGTCGGCGCCGGCTTCGATCTGGTGGGCGAGCTTGTTCGAGAACTCAAGCTTTACGGCCACACGATTCGGATAGCGGCCTGCCAGGTAGCGGAGTTGATCCTGGTAGTCGGGTTCGCCGGTGCCGAGGATGACCCACTGCACCTCGGTGGTCTGGACGCGGTCGCGAATCGTGGCGGTCAACAGGTCGATGCCCTTTTGCGTGGCCAGGCGGCCGACGAACGCCACGAGCGGCGTGCCGGGCACTTCGGGGAGGCCGAGCTCGCGTTGCAGGGCCGCCTTGCACTGGGCTTTGCCGTCGGCGACCGTGTCCGTTGTGTAGTTGGCGGCCAGGTGCTTGTCGGTGGCCGGATCCCACTCGCGATAGTCGACGCCGTTGACGATGCCGCTGAGCACGTCGCGACGCGCTTGCAGCACGCCTTCGAGTCCGCAGCCGAGCGGCGCGGATTGGATCTCTTCGGCGTAGCGTGGGCTGACCGTGTTCAGGCGATCGGAGAAAATCAGGCCGGTCTTGAGCAGGTTCAGGTTGCCGAAGAACTCCATCTGTTGCCAGTTGAAGTACTTCCAGTCGAGCCCGGTTAGCAGCATGTCCCAGTGCCAGAACACGCCCTGATAGGCCATGTTGTGGATCGTGAACAGCGTGCCGATCTGTTCGTAGCCGGGGACGGCCGAGTATTCGAGTTTGAGGTAGGCCGGCACCAGTCCGGTCTGCCAGTCATTGGCGTGGATCACATCCACTTGCAGGTCGAGCAGGCGGATGGCCTCCATCACGGCGCGGCAGAAGAACACGAACCGTTCGCAGTTGTCGCGATAGTCTTCGCCGGTGGACGGATCCTGATAGATTCCGCTACGGCCGAAGTAGTCGTCGTGCTCAACCAGGTAGACCGGGACGTTAGTCCCTGGGAGCGTGCTACGGAGGAACGTGCCGCCGACGATCTTGCTGCCGATAGGGATGTCGAAGCGGATACCAGTCTCTTCCAATGGCAGGCCGGCCGATTTCGCCTGACGATAGGCGGGCATGATGAGCGTGACTTCGTGCCCCAGCTTTTCGAGCTCGGCCGGCAGCGCGCCGCAGACATCGGCCAATCCGCCAGTCTTGGCGAACGGAACCGCTTCGCTGGTTACCATCAGAATCTTCACGGTCGATCGCTCTCCCTCTGTGGGCGGCCTGGAATCCTATCTTGCGCCGGCACAATCCCTACAATCCGCGCGCGAAAAGCCGCCTCTCCCTTATTGTACGTTGCGAACGCGGCAAGTGCCCACGAATCCGCTCAGACGCGCAACAGGCTACCAGAAGCGGGTGGGATTGGGAGCGCGGGAGTGGAACGCGCGGGAACGCGCGACTGCTAGGGCCTGTCGCGGCCAGGGCTAGTTTGCGATCACTTTTCGGCGATGAACGCTTCGATTCGATCGAAGCCGGCTTTGAGGATGTCCATGCTCGTGGCGAACGAGATGCGGGCATAGCCTTCAGCGCCGAAGGCCGAGCCCATCACGGCGGCCACGTTCTGCTGTTCGAGCAGCGTGAGGCACCACTGGGCCGAGTTGTCGACGCGCACGCCGGCGTACTCGCGCCCTAGGTGTTCCTTGATATTGATGAAGGCGTAGAAAGCACCGCCCATCTCGGGGCAGCTCAGGCCGGGGATGCTGGCGATCCGCTCGCGGACGAACTCGCGCCGCTTGGCGAACTCGACGAGCATGTCATCCACGCACTGTTGCGGTCCGGTGACCGCAGCGAGCGCCGCATACTGGCTGACGCTCGAGGGGTTGCTGGTTTCCTGGCTCTGCAGGTCGCTCATCGCCTTGGCGATGTTCGTGGGCGAAAGCGTCCAGCCGATGCGCCAGCCGGTCATGGCGTAGGCTTTGCTCGCACCGTTGACGATGATGGTGCGCTCCTGCATGCCGGGGCGAACGCCGGCGAAGGTGGCGAACTTGTGCTTGCCGTACACGAGCCGCTCGTAGATCTCATCGGAGACGACGGTCAGGTTCCGTTCGAGGACGATGTCCGCGAGCTGTTCCAGGTCCTGCGGCGAGTACATGCTGCCGGTCGGATTGCTCGGCGAGCAAACCAGGAGCATGGTCGTCTTGGGAGTGATGGCTTTCTTGAACTGCTGGGGCGTCAGTTTGAAATCATTCGCCTGCTCCGTCTCGACGATGACAGGAACCGCGCCCGTGAGCTTCACGAGCTCGGCATAGCTGACCCAGTAGGGCGCGGGAATGATCACCTCGTCCCCCGGGTTGCAGAGCGTGGTGAAGACGTTGTGCAACGAGTGCTTGGCGCCGTTGGAGACGACGACGTCGTTTGCGCCATAGGTGAGGCCGTGGGTGTCCTTGAACTGCCGGGCGATGGCTTCGCGCAGTTCGGGGATGCCGTTGGCGGCCGTGTAGTGGGTGTGGCCGGCCTGCATGGCGTCGATGGCGGCCTGACAGATGTGCTCGGGCGTGTTGAAATCCGGTTCGCCGAGGCTGAAGTCGTAAACGGTTTTCCCGCTAGCCTTGAGCTGCTTGGCCTTGGCGGCCATGGCCATGGTGGCCGAGGGTTCGAGGGCCTCGACGATTCGGGAAATACGCAGTGCCATGTGAGAGGAACTCCTGGAAGATTTCTACGCCGTGGTTCTGAGGGGCCGGTTGGTGGAAAGGTTCGCGAATTGGCTAGTGTCGTGCGGTTTTGAATTTGTGTTGGTTTGGTTGGGAACGTGCAAGGTGAAACCCGCAGGAGCACTGCTGGGCAAGCCAGAAGTGGCACCCAGAAGTTGGCGACCCGCGGCAGTGAACGTTACTTCTTCAGCAGCGACTGGGCCGCCGCGACTACATTTTCGGGCATGATGCCGAAGTGTTTGAACAGCAGGTCGCCCGGGGCCGAGGCTCCGTAGCTGGACATGCCGACGAACTTTCCGCCGAAGCCGAGATAGCGCTCCCAGCCTTGCACGATGCCGGCTTCGCAGGCCACACGTTTCGTTACGGCTGGCGGCAGCACGCTGTCGCGATAGGCCTGGTCCTGGGCTTCAAACAGCTCCCAGCACGGCAGGCTCACGACGCGGGCGTTTACACCCGCGGCGACCAAGGTTTCATAGGCCGAGACGCAGACCCCCACTTCGCTGCCGGTGCCCATCAGGATGATGTCCGGCTGGGTGCCGGGCTTGGCATCGGCCAGGACGTAACCACCCTTGAGCACGCCATCGGCCGACGCGTACTTCGTGCGGTCGATCGTGGGGAGGTTCTGCCGCGTGAGCACAAGTGCCACGGGATGCTTCTTGAGCGGCATGATCGCCCGCCACGCGGCGGCGACTTCGTTGGCGTCGCCCGGCCGCATGACATACAGGTTGATGATCGCTCGGGCCGCGGCCAGGTGCTCGACCGGCTCATGCGTGGGGCCGTCTTCGCCCACGCCGATCGAGTCGTGCGTGAAGATATAGATGACCGGCAGTTGCATCAGCGCACTGAGCCGCATCGAAGGGCGCAGGTAATCGCTGAAGACGAAGAACGTCGAACCGTAGGCTCGGACGTCGGACAGCGCCATGCCGTTCAAGGCCGAGGCCATGCCGTGTTCGCGAATGCCATAATGCAGATAGCGACCGCTGAAATCATTGGGCGTGATCGGCGCGGTCTGGCTGGTCTTGGTGTTGTTGGAGCCGGTGAGGTCGGCCGAGCCGCCAAGCGTTTCGGGAAGCACGGCGTTGATCGCCTCGAGCGCCATCTCGGAGGATTTTCGGGTGGCGATGCCGGATTTTTCCGTGGAAGCCTTGCGCTTGAAGGCGTCAATGGCCGCATTGAAGGCCGATGGCAGATCGCCGCGCATGCGCCGCTCGAACTCGCCGCGTTTTTCGGCGTCGGCGGCGCCAAGCCGCTTCTTCCATTCCGCCTTTTCCCTGGCCGCTTGCAGACCGACGAGACGCCAGGCGTCGAGAACGTCGGACGGAACCTCGAACGGCGCGGCGCTCCAGCCGAGCGC
>JBGSKX010000143.1:0-2651 GCA_041741015.1 Pirellulales bacterium | reverse complement strand
ACGCCGAAACCGAGCTCGCCCGGCGCGCCGCAGCGGCATATTCGCCGGAATTTCTCTGGACATGCACACTCGTCTCAGCCGGTGAGCCCTGCGCCATGTGTACCGGTACGCTCTATTGGGCGAATATCGGCCGCTTGGTTTTCGGTTACGAGGAAGCGAAACTCCTCGCCGAGACGGGAGACGACCCCAAGAACCCAACCCTTAATCTTGCAGCGCGCACTGTCCTTGCTGCCGGCCAAAAGCCAATCGAGGTCATCGGCCCATTCCCTGAGATCGAGGACGAACTCTTGGCCCCACATCGAACTTTTTGGCAGCGCTGACGAGCCCATCGTCTGCAGGTGGCGTTGCCAACAATCCGAGCTGACACAGGAGAAGGCAGCGACTAAGGACAAAGTCGACCACTCCGATCCTGCTCACTGAGTCCCCAATCTTGATGCGGTGATCGCTGCGCCAACAAATCACAAAGTCCTTTTCGAGAACTACAACTTGCGTGTGCTGGAGGTGTGAATAGCCCCTAAATTTGTAGACGCCTTCTTCCCTAATTTTGATGCAGGGAGGCCGATGTGGGCAAAGCCAATTTCAGCGAAGAGTTCAAGCGGGACGCGGTGGCACAAATCACCGAGCGGGGCTATCCGGTAGCGGAGGTTTCCCAGCGCCTGGGCGTTAGTCAGCATTCGCTCTATGAGCGGAAGAAGAAGTTTTCGAAGTCCTCATCCAGCTCCAGCGAGGACGGGCAGGCTGCCGAGATCCACCGCCTGAAGCGCGAGCTCGCACGGGTGACCGAGGAGCGCGACATCCTAAAAAAGCCACCGCGTATTTCGCCCAAGAATGCAAAGTGAAGTACGCCCTCGTGGAGCGAATTGCGGCGCTCTCAGTGGCACGCTACCGCCACAAACCCAGGATCAACCCCATCCCCGCAAAGGCAACCGTAAGATACCCCCCGTTAATGAGGTGATACACGAGCGGCCGCCGCTCAAACAGCGCTACGACCGAAAGCCCAAACGCTGCAAACCCAAGCCCCGCGGCGATGGAGTATCCCACCACCGCACCAAGGTCCGGCACTGTGGCGACCAGAAACGACAGGTTTGCTGCCATCAGCAGGCTGAGAATGAAGGCGACGCCGAAGATTACGACCGGACTGCCGCGCTTGATGTCCTGGTCCGAAAAATTGTTGGCCGCCATCCACTGCTTCTGAAACAACGCCGAATACCAGACGCCACCTATCACAAACATCGAGGCCGCCGCCGCGAGCACCGCAAACCAATTAACTGCAGGCATAGGCAAATTCCCCCGTTAACTCGGCGGATTATGCCCCAGGTCACGGGCCGCGTATTGTAAAAATCGGAAGTCAGCCAATCGGTAGATAATTCTCAAGCCCCCTATATACGGCCACGTACGCCCCCGGCGTCATCCCGGAAAAACCGCGGAACTCGTTCACAAGATGCGATTGATCGCTATAGTGCAGTTCCACCGCCAGCGCCGACCAGTCCGGCGTTTGCAGCGGATCGGCCCCGAACTCGGGATCATAGGCACCACGTTGCGCCAGTACTCCGAGCAGCTGCTTGAACCGGTGTATGCGGGCGTACTGCTTCGGAGTGATGCCGACGGCATGGCGGAACTTTTCGAGCACATGGCGCGTCGAGTAGCCAAGTTCGTCGCAAAGGTGAGCGATGCGGAGCCCCGCCGGCCTGTTCAACCGCGCGGCGAGGTGAGCGACAAGCGGGTCGATCATGGTGTTGGCGCCCCGCTGCTCCATGATCCAGGTTTCCGCGGCGGTAATGCGCGCGGAGGCACCCTGTGCCTCGAGCACCCGGTCGCGTAGTGACACCGACGCCCGGCCGAGTACGTCGTCGAGTCCGAACACCCCGTCGGTGATCTCAGTGGCCGCAAGTCGGAACAGCGCTTCCGCCCCGCCCGGCTGGAAGCGCACGATCAGCATCGACGACTGCTGTTGCGCCTCAATGACAATTAATTTTCGCTGCATCCCCGAAATCCAGGCCTTGCGGAAATCGACGCCCTCGGCAGCCGTCTCGCCGGCATAGAGCCGCTTTGGCGTCTCGGTGAGGTCGACGATGATCTGGATCGCACCTTCGGGAATCAGCTTTTCCCGACGGTGGTTCGGCGTAGCACCCGCGTAATAGGTGATGTTTTCGACGAAACGGCTCACCGGCGGCAGTGGAAAATGCAGCGCGAACTCCATTCCGGGAGCTAATCCCTAGCCGAAAGTCCGGTCAAGCCGCCGCGGCCAAAACCCTGCAAATACCGGGCCGTGTAGCGCGTTCTCCGTTGCGACCGGGAAAGCAAAAGCGCCGAGCCGATGTCGTACGCCGGCGGCGCTCCGTCGCATCCTGCGGATACTTTGGCATCTTTGGCAGGCGTGGCGGAGTTCGTGCGGGCTTTACCGGCTCTGAAGGTGGCAATCGTGCGGCTATCTGGGGCTAATTACTTGTTGCCTTGGGTGCATTGGGACTTTCGGTGGGTTGGCTATGGTGCCAATGGCTGGAATGGTGCGGAGGCTGTGTGAGAACTCACGATGTTTCGGAGGTAGGTTGGACAGTGCGAGTGAGACGCGCGCCTGTCTCACATCCTGATTGCATTTAGGATGGGGCCGACGCCGGCGACGGTTATTGCGCGCTTCATGTTGTAGGCCA
>JBGSKX010000142.1:0-5901 GCA_041741015.1 Pirellulales bacterium | reverse complement strand
ACGATGCCGGCCACTTGCCGCTTGCCAAGGGTGACCACCTGCGAAGGCAGCAGCTCCGCGGCTACCAGGATCAAGGGTTCAGGGAGCGAGGCGAGTTGCGGTTGCAGGACGTCGGAGAGGTGGCCGCTGATCCGGATCACGACGTCGCGCAAGTCGGCCAGGCGCTCCTTGAGATAGTCGTCGTGCGTGCTCTCGAAGAGCTTGGTGTACTCTTCAAGCAGGCGGTGCAGCGCACTCTGGGCGCTGTGCTGCTCATCGACGATCCAGGCGCGGACCTTCGAGCGGAACGAAGGGTCGTGGAGGATTGCCTCGTGAGCGCGAAAGATGCCGGCTTCGTCGGGCCCGACCTGGGTGGCGACCTTCTGATACAGGGCACGGAGATCGGCGGCGACTCGTTCGCAGGCGCCGTCATAGCGCTGGAGCTCGGCCAGGACCTCGGACTTGTCGATCTGGCGAGTCTCGGGATTGACGAAAATCTCGTGGATGCAGTACGCCGTACCAATGGCCACACCCGGAGAAACGCCGATCCCTTTTCGCATGGTCAAATCGTAGCAACGCGGGGTGGAATGGACAACGAAGGAGCGTCGGAAAGGGGCGGCTGGAGGGTGAAGTTCTGGCAAGCTTCACGCGGCGTTGTGGCATCTCGGCCCCACCGATATACTACAACATTTCCAGCATTCCCCACTCCGCGACTGGCCCGCCATGCAGTTTACTTTTGTCGATCGCGTGCTCCAGCTCGAGCCGGGCGTCAAGATCACGACGCTCAAGTCGCTTTCGCTGGCCGAGGAGTACCTGGCGGATCATTTTCCGCGGTTTCCCGTGATGCCCGGCGTGCTGATGTTGCAGGCACTGACCGACGCGAGCGCGCTGCTGATTGGCGCGACGGAAGACTTCGCCTACAGCGTGATCACGCTCAAGGAGGCGCGCAACATTCGGTTCGCCGACTTTGTGCAGCCGGGGCGCACCCTGACCGTCACGTCCGAGATCCACAAGCTGGGTGAGCGCGACGTTGAATTCAAAGCCCAGGGGAGCCTGGACGGTCGCACCGCGGTCAGCGGGCGGATCGTGCTCGAACGCTACAACCTGGCCGACGAACGGCCCCTCATGGCTGAGACCGACGCATACCTGCGGAACCATCAGCGCAGCCGGCTGACGCTGCTCTACCACCCGCAAGATCCCGCGCTTGAGGGCGAAGACGGCTCGCTGGTCACGGCGAAGTCGGATGCCGACTCGGGCAAAGCCTAAATCGTAAAGGACTGACTCACGATGCGACTCGAAGGTAAGACTGCGCTCGTTACTGGCGGCAGCCGCGGCATTGGCCGCAGTTGCGTTGAACGCCTGGCGGCCGAAGGCGCGAAAGTGGCGTTCCTCTATCGCAGCAATGCCGAGGCTGCCGAGTCGCTGGCCAGCGCGCTGAAGGACGCCGGCCGCGAAGTGCGCGCCATTCAAGCCGACGTGACCGACGGCGCAAAAGCCGAGCAGATCGTCGCCGAGCTGCAGGAAGCGTGGGGCCAGCTTCACATTCTGGTGAACTCGGCCGGCGTGATCAAAGACGGATTGTTTGCCACGATGAGTCCCGAGCAGTGGCAAATCGTGATCGATACGAACCTGGGCGGCACGTACAACTATTGCCGCGCGGTGGCTCAGCCGATGATCTCGCAGCGCAAGGGGAGCATCATCAACATCTCGAGCGTGGCGGCCGAGTTCGGCTCGCGCGGGCAAGTGAACTACGCGGCGAGCAAGGGCGGCATCGACGGCCTCACGCGCTGTCTGGCCAAGGAACTCGCCAGCCGCAAGGTGCGCGTGAACGCCGTTTCGCCAGGCATGATCGAAACCGACATGAGCGAAGCGGTGCGCGGGATTGCCGGCGACCGGATCAAAGACGCGATTCCGCTGCGCCGCGTCGGGCAACCGCAGGAGATCGCCTCGGTCGTGGCGTTCCTCGCCAGCGACGACGCCAGCTACATGACCGGCCAGGTGCTGCGCGTGGACGGCGGGATTAGTCTGGGCGGAGCGTAGAGCCGGCAACCTGGCCGGCAACCGCACCGAGATGGACGGCGAAGCCCAAACCATCGTCGCCGGCAATCGGGGCACCGACGACGGCACGTACACCTACGCCTACGACGAGGAAGGCAACATCGTCAAGGTGACCGATCCGGCCGGCAACGAGCGGCAGCTCATCTACGACTACCGCAATCGCCTCACCGAGGTGAAGGACTACACGGGCACGATCGCCGGCGGCACGCTCAAGCAGCACGTCAAGTACGAGTACGACACGTTCAATCGCCGCATCGCCCGCTGGGTGGACACCAACGGCAACGGCTCGGGTATCCACAAGGAGTACCTTGGGCAACCGCGAGGAGTTCTACGTTTACGACGGCGACGACGTCGTGCTCGACTTCGTGGACGCCAACGGCGCGACGGGCGGCGTCAGCCCCGTGCTCAAGACGCGGTACCTGCACGGCCCGGCCGTCGATCAGATCCTGGCCCAGGAAGAAATCGACACCACCACAGGCGACTCAGCCGACGTCCTGTGGATGCTGACCGATCACTTGGGCAGCGTGCGCGACATCGTCAATCAGGCAGGCGAAGCGGTGAGCCACGTCACCTACGACGCCTTCGGCAACATCGTCGGCGGCACGGGCGTCCTGCTCACCCGCTATCTCTACACGGGCCGCGAGCTCGACACGCTCACCGGCCTGCAATACAACCGCAACCGCTGGTACGATCCGGCGCTCGGCCGGTGGATCAGCGAGGATCCGATCGGGTTTGCCGGGGGGGACTACAATCAGGGAAGATACGTTTTTAATTCGTCGACGGTGTTTATCGATCCGGAAGGGACCGTCTTTTGGTTCGCAGTTGCAGCAGCTGTAGGTGTCTACTGGTTTTGGCCGGACACTGCGAATGCCCCTGCGCCAGCAGACCCGCTAGTTCCGTCCGCTCCCTATGACGGGTTGGGGCCTGCCGCCTTCACGGCCGTTTCACCAGGTTGGATGGCCATGGGGGCGTCAGTAGACTGGGCGGATGAAAACGGCCTTCTGCCACAACAGAATGATATCCCGCCTGATGCAGCGATTGGCATGTGCCCTCCGGTATTCGGGAGAGCATTTCCAAAACGTGCACTTCCCCGCACTCAGCACGGAGTGCCTAAGCCAACGGTTCAAGCTCCACACACCCAGCTTGGATTTCGGAACGGCCGAAATGGGACGTATCCTCAAGCAAGGGAATTCAATGCTGAAGGACAGCCCGTTCGAGACATCGACTTTACGAATCATGGTCGCCCAAACCATCCTAACCCGCATCAGCATCGATGGATTCCGGACCCTAAGGGTGGTAGCCCTAAACGCGGTCCTGCTGAACCGTTACCCAGTGAAGGATAAGCACTCTGATGAAAAAAGTTGCTATCGAGATTTGGGATACTGTGGACGGCGTGCTTGTGTCACTAGACGATGTTCTTCAGTCTATCGAGCCAGAGGCACAGACTTGCAGTTGGATTGCGCACGACCTCGATCTTGTCGGTAGCAATGACTTGATCTCTGCGTTGCGGCAACGGATTACTTGGCGTCAGTTTAGAGAGTTGGCTAAGGGAATAGATCAGGTGATCGAAGGTACGTTCATTGGGTCAAGTGAAAACTCGGATGGAACTTCCACGACGGTCGACCCGTTGATCATAATTGAATGCTTCGACACGACGTTTTGGAAAATTGAAGCGCCAAGCTTAACGATTGAGCGATTGCGAGTGGATTTTAAGGACACTCGAAACAGCTAGGCTAACACCTACTAACCAGCCCAATAAATCCCACACCACTAAATTCGACGAACGATACACCTCAGAAGGTGTAGGAGCGCGCTCGTCAATTCGGAATTTCAAATAACAAGTTCGAGCGAATCATGAAGGATCGACACCAGCGTCCACGGACCACCAGGACGGCCCCACACTCGAGCCGCGGCCGAGGCAATCGCCTCCACCTCGAGCCGCTCGAAGACCGCCGCCTGCTGGCCGCGGTGACCTACGTCAACGACAACTGGGTCAACCTCGACGGCCCCACCCTGGAAGAAGGCGACCAGGTCCGCAGCACCCTCGACTCCGGCGACCTCGTCAATGCCGAGTACGGCTTCAACGCCTTCGGCACCGTCGCCGGCCTCAGCCTCGCCCAATTCGCAACCATCCACAGCGCGATCCAACACACCGATATCGCGGATCCTCCCGGGACCGTATGGCTTCTCCCCGGGACTTACCGGGAGTCTGATATTGTCATTGATCGTCCAGTAAATCTGGTCGGCCGCATGGTCAGCGGGGCCCGCACCGCCGTGATCGTGCCCGAAGTCACCTCCAGCCAATCGACCGCCGCCAACTTCGCAACCGGCACCCGTTCGGGGATTATCATCTATGCCCCGAACGTCACGATCAAGGACCTGGAGATCGATGGCAACGGCAATGGCTCACTCAGCGGCAGCTTGAATTATCACCACGGGATCACGACGCTTTACGACCTTCAAAACGGGGCCAACTATTCCTCGCTGAGAAATGGACCCCTGTTGCCACTGAACGTAGCAGCGGATAGCGGCGTCAGCTTGCTCGTTGATAACGTCGGCGTCCGCAACACCTGGTACTCCGGTATCACAGTCTCCGGAACCACCGGGAAGTCCATTCCCAACGCCCGCGTCAACAACGTCAGCGTCGAAAGCATCGGCGCGAGCGGACAACAGGATACCAAACGAGTCGGCGTCCTCTTGCAGAATATCGACGACGGCGAGGTCATTAACAGCGACGTCGATAATGCCGGCGTCGGCATCGCCACGCGAACCTTCGGCACGGCCTCCCCGTCGGCTGCTCGAAATCGGACGGGCGTGCGGCTGCACTCTTTTCCCTCGCTGACGACGGCGGCATGAGCCTGGGCGGAGCGGAGCAGTGGGTCTGGACTAGCCTGCGGCCACTGGCGCATTGTCGCGCTCCGACAGGCGAGCTTCTTCCGCCGTCCGCTCTGACTTGCGGGTGAGCAAGTAGACGAGCGGACCAAAGGACCCCAGCGCGAAGGTGGCTACAATCCAGGGCCACGGATTTCTTCCCAATCGCTGGGCGTCTTGCCACATCCAGACCAGCACCAGGATCAGCGCGATCGCCAGGTCGGCCAGCACCTGCAGGCCGGCGCTCGATTGCATGTGCAGGGTGAAGATGCCCAGGTAACCGTGCTGCCAGAGCGCGACGGCGGTCAGGGCAGCAAACGGCACGAGCACGGCGATCAACAGCAGCTTATGCATCGGAAGTCCCCCTTGGATCTCATTTCATGCGACGCTGTAAAACCTCTGAGGGAACTATGCAGCGGGTGCGTCATGGATTCAATTACCAGCAAGGTAATTGAATGCTGAAAAACTTGGGATTCAAATAGTTATCATGCACACCGCTGAACCCAGCTTAACGGTGACCTTGCGGCAAGCGCGACGCGCGCGGCGGCTCAGCCAGCTCGAGCTTTCGTTGCGGCTGGGAGTCTCGCAGCGACACGTCAGTTTCGTCGAGAGCGGGCGCGCCCGGCCGAGCCGGGAACTGCTGCTGGCCTGGCTACGAGAGCTTGAAGCGTCGCTGGTCCTGAGCAACGAGGTGCTGTTGTCGGCTGGCTTTGCGCCGGCGTTTGGCAAAGCGAAGCTGGACGATCCCGCACTTGCGCAAGTAAACCATGCGCTGGAGCGGCTGTTGTCGACGCACGACCCGATGCCGGCGCTGCTGCTGGATGCCGATTGGAACGTGCTGGAGATGAACCGGGGCGCGCGGTGGTTGGCGGCCACGCTGGTGCCGTGGGCCGCGGAGATGGCATCGCAAGGCCCCGTGAACATGCTCGATCTGCTCGCGCATCCCGCGGGATTTCTGGCCAGGATCACGAATCTGGCCGAAGTCGGCGCGCC
>JBGSKX010000141.1:0-4314 GCA_041741015.1 Pirellulales bacterium | reverse complement strand
GGCGGCAGCTGGCCGCGGTTTCGGCGCGGTCGGCTGCAGCTCGGCGGGCCCAACGACGCGGACGCTTTCGGGGACGTGCTGGGTATGGGTCGGTTTTTCGTGGTGCATGGCTTCGTTTACTCCTTGGGTAACAGGTGGCTGACTTCGTCGCTGAGGGCTTCCACGCGCTTTCTGCCGAAGTAGCCGCGCTGGCTGTCCCAGACGAGCTCGTCTTTCACGACGTAGAGGCAGACCAGGATCGGATAAAAACGCTCCTCATCGGGCTGGTCGGACGTGTACCACTGGCCCGGTTCCGGAGCCAGGTACTGCTTGCGCTTGTAGTTCGCGTTGTGCGCTCGGCCGTCCGGAGTGTCGTCGACGAGCAGCGGCAGGTCGCGGACCTCCAGCTCAATTGCAATCGTGAGCTGATCGCCGCTCTCGATCTTGAACTCCGCCAGGAATCGCGGTACCTCATCGATCGCCGCCTGGACGCAGGTCAGGTAACCGTAGACGTCGCACATGGTCCGCAGGCAGTCGAGCTCCACGCCGCGGTGCTGCAGCTTGAGGCGGGCGCAGGCGTCGCGAACCCAGACGATCTCCTTCTCGAACGGGACCAGCCGCCGCGCGCCGCCGACTTTGACGTGTTCCCAGAGCGGCAGCCGCTCGCGCTTGATGACGGGATTGTCGGAGTGAAACACTCTCATGCGCTGGCTCCGGGCAGCAGGTGGGCCCAGGCTTCGCCGCGGACGATTTGACCGACGCGGTTGGCGCTGATCCCAAACAGGGGCGCGAGCTCCTTGGGCTGTTTGCCTTCTTCGCGGGCCAGGCGGCGCAGCTCCTCGACCTGCGGTGCCGAGAGTTTGGCGTTGGGGGCCTGCTCGCCCCGGCGCACCGGGAGCGTGAAACGTGACTTGTGTTGCATGGCTATTTCCTCCCTGTTGGACGGCGAGCCAATCCGGGGCTCGCGGCGTTGACTTACGGCACAAACTTCTGCGGCTTCGTTGCGCCGCTCACATACAAGGGATGCTTGGGGTGGCCGAACTTGGTCCGCTCCAAGCACCACCGCGGGGCTTGGGTCCGCTCGAGAATGTCGAGCACGACGCGATCGCGGGCGTGCAGGACGCCCAGCGTGCTCCAGGCGCAGAGCACGTCGTCGCACTGCAGGGCCAGGTCTTCGGTGATCCGGTCGTTCCAGGGTCCCACCGGGTCGTCGGTATCGCCGAGGGCTTCGGGATACGGCGAGCGATAGGCGAATAGGTTCACCAGGTACATCCCGCCGTAGCCCCAGGCCTGGCTGAAGCGCACCATCCGCCGCACGCTCGGATCGAGCTGCCGTTCGTCGGCCGTCGAGGGGTTCAGGCAGATCCACAGGATCCGCTTGCCGTGTCCTCGCGCGGAAGTCTCCGCGGCCGGGGCGAGCGGGGTCTCCCAGTTCCGCCAGAGAGCGTAGCGGTGCAGGGGCTGGGCACCGGCCTGGCCGGCGCCGAACATCGCCCCAGCTTCGATCGTGAGCGAATCGCGATACCGCTCGTCGTCGAACGGGGCGGCTTGCAGGCTCAAAAAGCTCATCAGGCGCGCTCCAGTCGCAGCGACGGTCGGACCCAGGGAATATCGAAGTGCGGGCAGCTCGGCGTGCGGCAGCGGCAATAGGGGAGCTCTTGATCGTTCCGCATGACCGTTCCGCAGTTCGGGCAGGCGAAGCTGCCGACCAGTTCGGCGGTGATCGTTTCGGCAGTCAGGTGCCGCTTGTGGACCAGCACCCACTCCAGCGCCGCATCGAGCTCAGTCGGGCAGCCGGCGGCGAACCAGTCGCCGACGGTGGCCGCGCGGAGATTCAGCAGGCGGGCCAGTTTGCCGGCCAGCTCAGTCGGGTTACCAGCGGTGGTAACTTGGCTCATACGGTGACTCCTGTCGGAAACTCGTTGTGCTCGCGGCCATCGAGCAGCCGGCCGGCAGCCTTCTTGCCGACGCGGTACATTTGCTGGGCTTCGAGCGCGAGATTCTCATAGCGCGCCCAGGGACCCTCATTGGCTCGCCACTCGCCGGCCACGAACATGCCCCTGCGGCCCTCATCCATCAGCGGCAGAATCGGCTGCTGGCGGCTATCGTCCGCCCACTCGCCCCATTGCTTGAACAGAAACGGCACGCCGGCGGCCCGGCACTGATCGCGGAGCGAGCGAAACCAATCGGGATGCGAGGGGCGTGGTTCGTCGCCGCTCTCGCCGCCGGCGATCACCCAATCGAGCTTGGGTTGCCCTTCTATGCCGCTGATCATGGACGTTGCGCGGGAACCGGTCAGGGCGTCGCCGTAGAGCTCGATCCAGTCATTCAGGCCGTTGCCGGCCTCCGCCGGATCCCGCCGCTGAAACACAATCTGGCCAAGGTTGACCCTTTCGAGCAGCGGCTCGCAGGACAGAAATAGCACGGGGGACAGGTCGTGGCACTTGAGTAGCTCGGGAACGCGATCGTTGGCATAGTCCTGATTCTCGACCGTCGCTCCCAGCCAGACGTTGGAGCGGCGGCGAACGTGGTAACCGTCCCCTGCGTTTTGCGAGACATGCCCCGCGACGCGATCGAGCGAATGCGGCACCAGCATCCGGCGAATGTTCTCCGGCCGCTTCGTCAATAGCAGCCAATCCAGGTGCGGCGTGGCGTCGATCAGCTTGAACAGCTTGTGGCGCACATCGTCCATTGTTGCCAGGCGAAAGATCGATTTTTCGATGTTCGCGCGCTCCTGCGGCAGCTCCTCCAGCGACTTCCAATACTGGGCAATGATCCGATCCGGTTCCTGATCGGCGAGCCACATCGGCCGTCCCTCGCCATCCACGAGCGGCCCCTCCCAGTCTTCAAACACATCCGCCAGGCTGGCGCAGAACACCCTGGCTCGCGTGCCGCTCTTCTCGGCCTCCCGGTTCCACTTGAGCGGCTTCTGCCAATACTGGGGACCGGTCAGGACGCGGGTCCCGTTGGGTCCCCACTTCACTTTGCCCAGCCACTTGTCCATATCGCGCTCGGCGTAGCAGTGCATGCAGGCCGGCGAGACTTTCGTGCAGCCCATCCAGGGATTGAACGTGTGCTGCGTCCATTCGATCTTGCTGTTATCACCCATGTTTCAAAACCTCCTCGAGCGACGGCTTGCCGCGGTGGATCCACTCGGTGTGGGCTTGCTGGCGGCCTTTGACGGTCAGCCGGTAGCTCGCGCCATAGTTGGCGTCGTCGGTGCGTTCGATCAGCCCGCGCCGCAGGAGCGTTTGGGCGGCAGCGGCGTGCTCTTCACCCAGCAGGCGAAAGTGCCGTTGTCGCTGCGGTATCTCCCGCAGGCTGAGCACGATTTGAAATTCCAGGTCGGTCATCAGTATTCACGCAGAGGCGAAAAGGGCGGGGGGAGTGGAGTTCAAGCCACAATTTCACTAGCCAGAATGTGGCAACCGTCGTGATAGACAGATACGCGATTCGAGCCAGCCACTGCCTTGCCAGGTTCGATTGGCTTCCAGCAGAACGAGCACATTTTTTCTTCCGCAGCGTCTCGCAGCGGCGCGCGCCGGTCCACGGCACGCTCCGCGACCGCCTCAATCAGCTTGTTGGTCTTGCTCACGACTGGGCTCCAGATTCGTTTGGATCGGTCGTCAGGTTGGTAATGTCGTAAAAGCCGGGAATCCAAAACTCGATCGTCTTGATCTCCACGTCGGGCGCACAAGACGCACAGAAGTAGCAAACGCAGCCGCTAAACTGGTTGCTGTCCGGCCCGCCAAACGGCATGACTTCCACGACCAGCGCCGGCTGGCCGCAACGGCACTGCTTGGTTTCCGGCGCGCCGTAGAACGTGCGGCGGCCCTCGCGCATCCCGACGAACGCCTTGAGCACTTCGAGCTCGGCCGCGTTTTCTTCCGCGGCTTCGAACAGACCGCGATGCACGGTGAGCAGTTTCGCGGCGGCCTTATCTGCCTCTGACAGTCGCAAGGCCGCCAGGCCGTCTTTATTGCGGCCTTCGCAATAGGCGACGAAATCCTGCCGCCGGCCGATGCACGCATCCGCGGCCGCCGCCACCTGTTCTCGCATGCTCTTGGCCATCGCTTTACCCTGGAATCAGTCGTAGTTGTCAAACGACGGGCTGTAGTTCTGTTTATCTCGTGCGGCCGCCGGGCTGCGCCGCGGGCCAAACGCTTCGCTCAGCAGCGCCTGACACATCGGGTCTTTGATGTTCCCGCCCCGGTCGAGAATCTGCATCAGCTGGCGATACGCGTTGGACAGCGACGGGCCAGGCTCTCCCGGAGGACTGGCCCCTTGCGCTTCGCTGGTGGCAATCGTTTCGCCGCACAGCCGCGCCACGTGCCG
>JBGSKX010000140.1:0-26003 GCA_041741015.1 Pirellulales bacterium | reverse complement strand
AGCGCCCGCACGATGCCGACCTGTTCCGGCTGCGAGAGCTCACGGTAGCCAGCGGCCAGCTCAAACGCCGCCGCGAGTTCAGCCTCGGGCAAATAGCGAACCGCGTGGTGCAGATACGCTTCGCGGGCCGGGTTCTGCGGTTGCCCCTTAAGGTGCGCAAGGACGAATCGAGCCGAGGCTTCGGTCGGCACGCCCAGGCTGACGTTCGCCAATCGCTCTGCCAATGCCGGATCGCTTGCGACGAGTGGCGTGACATTGTCGTATGCGCCCTCGGGCAAGAGCTGATCGCGCAGGGCCATTCGTGTCACGTGAATCAGGTGCGTGTCCTCGGCCGGTGTGTCGGCCCAGAGCTTGGCCAACAGCGGAATGTTTTCCGTGGCAGGATGGCGAGCCAATGCGTCGGCTGCGGCCCGGCGCACAAACGGATCGTCGTCAGCGAGGGCTTTACGCGTCCGCGACGAATCATCATTCGGCCGCTCGGCCAGCAATTTCATCAGGTGTACTCGCACGCCGGGATCTTCACTCGCGGCGAGCTTGTCGAGTTGTGCCGCATCCAAGCCGCGCACCTGCTCGAGTGCCCACATGGCGTGGATCCGTTGGTAGGAAGTGGCATCGTCACTGGCGAGCAGCTTGGTCAGGGCGTCAGCCGAAGTTGGTCCAAGTCGATCGACCACTTCGTGCGTCGCCATCGTGCGCACGACAAGATTCGGATGACCGAGGAGGTCCAGCAGATCCTCCTGTCCCGCCGCATGAACGTTGGGAGCAACGGCCGGCGCGGTTGTCGGAGCGTTCGGAAGGCCCTTCCCCGTGTACACCACACGCCAGATGCGACCCCGCTCGCGATCGCGGCGCGGATGCTCGAGTGGCACCTCGTAGTGACCGATGATGCAGTTGTAGAAATCGGCGATGTACAAGGCGCCGTCTGGGCCAACCTGCAGGTTCACAGGCCGGAACCAGGGATCGTCGCAAGTCACGAAGTCCGGCTGCTCGAGGCAGTCGTACGTTGAGCCGAGTCGCTTCAACTTGTCGTGATTGACGCAGCCGGTGACCGGGTTGCCGATGAAGATCGTGTCTCGATAGTCCGGCGGAAAATGCTCGGCCGCATAATACGCGATGCCGCCGATGCCGGTTGACTTGTGATTGTGCCCGATCATGGTGGGGCCGAAGTCGAGCCCATCGTGCGGCTTGCCAAAGCTGGGGTAGAACGCCCCGCGCAACAACGTGTAGATCGGCATCGTATGGCAATCGGCCGAGTACAAGTTGCCCAGCGGATCGAACGAGAGGCCAAACGGATTTACCTGACCGTGCGTGTTGTACTCGACACGCGAGCCGTCGAGCCGCATGCGGAACGTGTTGCCCGAGTTCATGCGAATCTGGTGACCGTCGGTGCCCACGGGGGCCGAATCGTTGTTGAAGCCGTGGCAGGCATAGAGCCAGCCATCGAGTCCACGGGTGAACGAGTTCACCATCCCGTGCGTGTCGCGATTGCCGAAGTTGCCGTAGAGCACCTGGCGATCGTCGGCCTTGCCGTCGCCGTCGGTGTCCCGGCAATGCATGACGGCGGGGATGCCGTAGACGATGACGCCGTCGGCCACCGGAAAGACTCCCAGTGGGATGTTGAGCCCATCGACATAGGTGGAGATCTCGTCGGCGGCGCCGTCGCCGTTCGCGTCGGTCAGGATCTTCACCGTGTCGCGTGGTGTGACGCCTTCCTTGGCCGGGTAAGGGTACTCGAGCGTGTCGGTCAGCCACAGCCGCCCCTGGCTGTCGAACGTGATGTTCATGGGCTTGTGGATCTGTGGCTCGGCGGCAACGAGCTGAATCTCGAATCCGGGCGGCAGATGAAACTTCTTCTGCTGCTCATCAGGCGACAGGGCCTCGGTGGGCGCCACCAGCGGCTGAGCGAGTGATGTACGCGAGGCAAGCGTCAGCCCTACAGCAACCGTGGCGAGGATGGAGAGGCTGCGCAGCAGATGAGTCCAATGCGACATGTTCGACTCTGCGGAGGGTTGGCGGGACAAACTGGCGGGCGAGACGGCACGGTCAGATCGCGCTCGTCGGCAAGCACTCAACCTATGATAGATCGGCGAGCGGGGGCCTTTCAACCGGGCGATGATCCAGCAACCGCTTTGCGCAAGCGGTAGCATTCGCATCCGCTAGTAGGTGATTCCGGCCCGGAGCATAATCGTGTCGGACGGGTAGTACTCGGCAAGATTGAAGCGGTATACGAGTTCGCGTTCGAACACGTAGCCGACTTCGAAATAGGCGTGGAACCCGCGCAGTCCGAAGGACTCGATGCCGCCGGCGACGCGAATGTCGTTGTAGTCGAACTGGTTGCTGCCGCCATCGATGTCGGCAGTCCAGGAGCCGCCACCGTACTCACCGGTGCCGTAGAGCCAGATGTCCGTGTTGCCCATCGTGGTGATCCGCCGCGAGAGCTTGGGATTCGGGAACAGGATTTCGTAGCGCGCGTCGGCATTGGGAGTCCAGATCAAACCGCCGGCGGGCAAGAGCTTGATCTTGACGCGGTCGAGATAGACCACGCCCAGCGCGAATTCCAGTGTGGGCGTAATGGCAATCACGCCGAGTCCGCGCCCCATCACGCGAATGCTTTCGGTGGTGAAGGTGTTGAAGTCGGTATATGCGCCTACGCGAACGCCAAGCTGCGCGCTGAACCAGTTATTGACGCGCGGGTACCAGGCCGTGTCGAGGTAGGCGTCGTAGGTATTCGCCGGCAGCTCGGCGAAGTCCGGGGCCTCGGTCACCGGGCCCTCCCAGAAATGGATTGCAAAGCCCGGCGTGAACATCAGGGGCGACGTGGTTTTGAAGAACGGCACGGCGAACGTGGCGTTTGTCTCCACATCGTTCACACCCAGGGAGTTATTTCCCATCGGCGAGAGCCAAGTCCAACGCAGACGCAAATCCTGCATCAGGCGAAGCGTCTGGTCGAAACTATACGACGGTTGCGTGACCGGAATGCCCTCGGGATACAAGGCACCTGGCGTTGGTGAGTAGGGAGTTGCCGCGTAGGGCGCTGCGGGAGGCGGAGCGTACGGCGAAGCAGCGTATGGGTTGTAGGCCGGCGGCGGGGGAAACGCCTGCGGCGCTGCTGCCGGAGCCTGCGCGAGCGGCGCGGTATAGGGATCGTAGGGTACGGCCGACATCGGCGAATTCGATGGCGCGGCGAACGTTCCTTGAGCCGACGTCCAAGGCGTGGGTGTAATTGCCTGCGAGCCCGTGACCATCGGCGGACTGGTCGTCAGCGGTGCGGCCACCGCGGGCTCGACCATTGTCGGGAATTGCACGCGCTGGCCGAACGCCAGGGTGGCGCAAGCGAGGCAGGCAAGCGCTATCGCGCTGCGCAACGGCCCAACGGTGAGTGGACGAATCGCCTTCAAGCTCGGAACCGAGTAGTTGAGATGGGTGTCCGCCCGGTTTCGGGCGGAGAAATCTTGATTGGGCGGAGGTAAATACCAGGAGTAAATGCGCCGGTCAAGCTCAAGTCTCGAAAGGTTCCAGTCGACAGCCCCACGTGCGTGGCTGCACGCGGCCCGATTTGATAGCATGCTGGCATGGATGGGGGGCAGGAGAACGACGCGCTTGACGTAAGGCGATTACTCGCGGGAGCTCCCCTTGCGCAGTGCGAGTATTATCCTACCGTGGGCTCGACACATGACGTCGCTCACGAGCGGGCCCGCTCTGCTGATGTCGAGTTGCCGCTCTTGGTCGTAGCTGATGCCCAGACGGCCGGACGGGGGCGCGGGCAGAACCAGTGGTGGACCGGCGGCGGCAGCCTGGCATTCAGCCTGGTGTTCGATCCGCGCGACTGGCAATTGGCCGAAGTCGTCCAGCCGCAGCGTTCATTGGCCGTAGGCGTGGCAATTGCTGACACGGTCGCGCCTCTGGCTCCCCGACATCGCGTTGGCCTGCACTGGCCGAACGACGTGTTTGTCGATGAACGCAAGCTCGCCGGCGTGCTCGTCGATGTGCTGGCTGGAGGGCGGCACGTAATCGGTGTTGGGCTCAATGTAAACAACTCGTTTGCCGGAGCTCCCCCGGAAGTCGCCCAGCGAGCGATCAGCCTCTCGGAACTGACCGGTCGAAAGCTGGACCGCACTGGAGTCCTCGTTGAGTTGTTGCGGCAGTTGCAGAGCGCAATGCGGCAGTCGGCGGCGGACCCTGTGGGTTTTGGGGCTCGATTCGATACGCTGTGCTTGCAGGTGGGCCGAGAGCTGACGATCGACACGGCCGGCCAGCGAGCGACGGGCGTCTGTGCTGGCATTGCTCCGGACGGAGCTTTGTTGCTGGAAGTGGCCGGGCAGCTAACCAGGCACTATTCCGGCGTGCTGGTGCACGACCGGTAGCCTGGCAAGAGCTCAACCCGCAAGCTACTTGACGCGATAATAGTTTATACGTAAACTAAGTGAGCAGATTCCACCGTCCGGCCAGGATGTATTCGATGTCCACGCGACTGCAGCACGAACTCAAGAAGAAGCAGCCCTTTGAAGTGGCCGAACAGGCGGCGGCGCTGGGCCTCGTGCGGACGAACGATCAGCTTCAAATTCACTTTTCTCGACTGTTTCGCCAGTTTGGGCTGACGCCGTCCCAATACAATGTCCTCCGCATCCTGCGCGGCGAGGGGGCTCCCCTGCCGATTCTGGAGATCGCCGACCGGACCGTCACCGTCGTGCCGGGCATTACCGGCCTCATCGATCGCTTAGAAGCGGCGGGCTTGGTGAAACGCGCGCGTTGCGACGAAGATCGCCGCGTGGTGTATGTCGCTTTAACAAGCAAGGCATCCAAACTGCTGGCCAAGTTGGATCAGCCCGTGGTGGATCTGCACAAACGGCTGATGGGACATCTGTCTCGCACCGAGGTGAACGAACTCACCCGTCTACTGGATAAAGTCAGATCGGGCCTGCCGGAGAGTGAACCGTAGTCGTGCGGGCTGCGTATTCTCACTCCAGCGTGTTTTTTTTGATCCGATACTTGATATGTCAACTAAAAGGGGAGGCTCTGCCATGTTCACGGTCAGACGAGGGAGCGACCGGGGCCATTTCAACCACGGCTGGCTCGATACGTTCCACACGTTCGCCTTCGGCGACTACTACGATCCCGCGCACGTCCAATTCGGTTCGCTGCGTGTGATCAACGAAGATCGCGTCGCTCCGGGTCAGGGCTTTGGCATGCACGGGCACCGTGACATGGAAATCGTCACGATCGTCCTGTCCGGAGCGCTCGAGCATCGCGACAGCCTGGGCAACGGCGAGGTCCTGCGACCTGGTGAATTGCAACGGATGACTGCCGGCACGGGAATTCGCCACAGCGAGTTCAACCCATCGGCCGACGAACCGGTGCACCTGTACCAGATCTGGTTGTTGCCGGAACGAGCGGGCCTGACGCCCAGCTATGAGCAGAAGGCGTTTGATCCCGCAGCGCGGCAGAACGCCTGGCAGCTTGTGGCATCGCCAGATGCCGCAGCGGGTTCGCTAGCGATCCATCAGAATGCGAGACTTTACCTGGCGAACATCGCGTCAGGAGAGCAGCTCGAGCGGACGATCGACAGCGCTCGAAGTGCCTGGCTGCAGGTGCTCCGCGGAACGGTCGAAGTCGCTGGAAACTCGCTGACGGCGGGTGATGCCGTGGCCGTGAGCGAGGAGACGGCACTATCGATCGTGGCACGCGAGGCTGCCGAAGTGTTGCTGTTCGATCTCGGCGCCTGAAGTTCAAAAAGAGTCGCCGCGGAGAAGTAATTCTCCGCGGCTGGTTAAACCACAAGTTTCCTACGGACAGAATCTCAGCTCACTCCAGAGGAGTCTCAAGTCATGAACGACATATTGCAGGGTCTCGCTAGCATCGTCGGTCGCATGTTGTTGTGCGGCATCTTCCTGCTGAGCGCCGTAGCTAACAAGATCCCGAATTTCAATGACGTCGTCGGATACATGGAACAGGCCGGTGTGCCTGCCGCGCGACTGATGCTGGCCGGCGCGATTGCGTTCTTGATCGTCGGCAGCGTGTCGGTCGTGCTGGGACTCTGGGCGAGGATCGGTGCGGGGCTATTGCTGGTGTTCCTGGTGCTGGCCACTTATTACTTCCACGCATTCTGGGAGTTCGAAGGTCAGGAGGCCGCGACGCAGCAAATCCAGTTCATGAAGAACCTGGCCCTGATGGGTGCGATGGTGTTCGTGATGGCGAACGGGCCGGGCAAATGCAGCGTCGATGCGCTGCTGTCCCGAATGTCGGTGGGTCGGCGTGACAAGCAGGGGGCGCAACTGCCTGCTAGCGTTGGAACTCGCTGAATGCGAATGATGAATGCTTCACCGACCAGTACTCCGTGTCGGTCGCAGTCGGCGATAGTCGCGTAGTGTGCCGTGGGGCTGAGCTGCCATGCTACTCGTGCTCGCCAGTTTCGCTCACGAAGCTTGGGCACCTTGCCGACCGGCCGTTCCGGCGCGGAGCCTAGGTAAACCGTGCCGGTTATCCGACTGCCGGTGGTACGGGCTATCACGGTGGTAAGGTCTTTGCGACTGGAGCGGGTTCTAGGGGGTCTGCCGATAAGAACAGCGGGCCAGCAGCATTGCGCATTCAGGCCCGCCGCACGTCCCTGCCACTTAGCACCACACCCAGCACGATTGCCACGATGAGTGCACCGCACCGCCACCGAGTTTGGCTGTTGGGCCTGAATCTGCTTGCTGCCATGCTGACGGCGTCGAGCCTGCAGGCTCAGAGTTGGCAGCCGCTGCCGCAGCCCACGGCGTCGAACTTACCGCCCACGAATTCAAACGAGAGCGTCGGTACGGGAGCGATTGCCAGCGACCAGCCGGAGCCGCAGGGCTTCTGGGAAACGGCCGGCAGCGTGGTGGCCGGGGGACTAGTCGACTGGCGTAATCTCGAACCGAACGTCAGCGGCGATCTGCCCTGGATGTGGCAAGTGGTCCCGGAGGGGCTCATTTGGCGTTCCTATCTGGCTGGCATCAAAGAACCGCGACTGTCCGTGGCGATGGTCGACAGCTCGCAGTTCGGCACGATCTGGGACGCCATGATGGGCGGCCGCGTTTCACTGCTGCGATACGGCACGCCGAACGCCTATCGGCCGGAGGGTTGGGAAGTGCAGATCGAAGCTGCCGCCCAGCCGCGCATCTGGCCAACCGAGCCTAGCGCACCGCTGATTGCCACCGATTACCGCGTCGGCGTTCCGATCGTCTACGCTCGCGGACAATGGCAGTTCAAGACCGGCTATCACCACATCAGCTCGCACCTGGGCGACGAGTTTATGGAGTTGAATCCCACGGTCGATCGCATCAACTACATGCGCGACTCGTGGATGTTCGCCGTGGGTTACTACTACACAGACAACCTGAGGTTATATGGGGAATTCGACTACGCTTTCGCCGTGGACGATGGCGCCGAGCCGATCGAGTTCCAATTCGGCGCCGACTGGAGTCCGGCCGTTCGCGGCGGCGCGCCATTCCTGGCGACGTATGTGAATCTGCGCGAAGAACTCGACTTTGGCGGGTTCTTCGTGGTTCAGGCCGGGTGGCAATGGCGGGGTGGCGATGCGATGAAGACGTTCCGCCTGGGAGCTCAATACGTCAACGGCAAGAACTCGCAGTATGAGTTCTACGACGACTTCGAGCAGCAAGTCGGCTTTGGCATCTGGTACGACTATTAGTCGTCGGTGCCAACCAGTTCGCTACGACTTCCGCTGCTTGCGCCGCAGGCCCGTCACGCAAACTTCCTGCCGATTGTGCGCGAGCTGTCGTGCACGCACCTGGTGATAACCCCAGCGGCGCACCCGTTCCAGATACTGCGGCACTTCATCGGCCAACCGCCAGTCCAGCAGTTTGAGCGTGATCAGCAGTCCGCCGATGTTTACCTCTTCGTGGGTGACGATCGCTTCGACCGTGTCGAGCGTGTATTCGGGCGCGACGTTCATATCCGCGGCCAGCCACTGCACACCGCGAAACTCCTTGCGGCGCACGTCGGCGCCTCGCTTGCGAATGTGCGTGAATCGCGAGTTAGCCAGCACGGTGGCGTCCACTTCGGCTGGATCGATACCGATCACCTTAACGTCTCGCTCGAGCAGGGCCTGGCTGGCGCCGCCGGGTGAGCAGCCGACTTCCACACAGGTTTGCCCCGCCTTGATCGGCAGTCCGGACCAGGCGAGCGCCTCCTGCATTTTAAAGTACGCGCGAGAAACCATGTTTTCGGGGACAGCGATCTCGCGCATCCCGCCCGGATGACCGGTGTCACCGCCAGCGGCCCAGTGCTGGCCAATCCACCACTCGTGCGGCTCGACCAGCACGCAGTCAAGCACGAGTTCGCCTGACTTGGCCACGCGGGCTGGCGGGCCGACAAGCGAAGCCACGTCAGCGTGGCGGCGAATGGCTTCCTCCGCTGCCAGCGCCGCGGGTGTCACGTGTGGCTCGAATCCGCGGTGTCCGATCGCGGCCATGTCACGCTGCCAGACGTGCAGTCCGACAAAGTCTCCGGCGGCCAGCCGCCCTGCAATCGACGCAGCGGCACTATCGAGCGACGTGGCGTCGACTTTGCCGAGTGAATATCCCCACGCTCGGGCGAAGACCGACCTCAACTGGAACGACGGCGCCGGCGCATAGTCCGCAGGCAACTTGAAAGTCAGGAACCCAGGGCGTGAGTAGGCGAAGCGAAAGCCCGGATGCTCGCGCGCCAACTCGGCTTTAATCGCGGCTTCAGCCCCGATCTGGCAAGTCGCAAACAGGAAAGCAGGCGCATCCCCAGATTCTGTCGATGCGGCCACTACTTTCCTCCAAGGAATTGCACCTGCGCCGTGCTGCCGGACACTTCGGTAAGTTCCGCGCGAAGCTGTGCGTGGGGTTCGTCGCGGACCGTCAGCGACAGCGTATGCACACCTACCGAAAGATTGAGCTCGAGAACGTCGGCCCTTTCGAGCGGCTTGCCATCCAGCCAAAGGCGTTCGATCGGACCGGCCAACCGCAGTTCAACCTTGCCCTCTTTCGCGACATCGAGCTGGCAACGGACGACACGTTCGCCAGCACTGTTCGCCCGCACTGCCGCGATTGGCAAGTTGCCGGCAACGGTACTGTAGGCGCTGGTCCACCGGCCATTGTCGGCCGAGGGGTCGTAACTGCCATTGGCAGCATCCGTGCGAACCTCCCAACGGCGCGCGACAGGCGTCTGCCCCACGGCATACGGGCCCACCTTGCCCAGTTCGGAGAGGAACCGCACCAGGTCCACCAACTCCTGCCGGGTGAGTTCGTCGGCAAGACCCACCGGCATGATCGAGCCGGCTTCCTTGCGAGCTTCGAGGGCATCGACAGGGATGACGACTTCGCGATCTTCGACATCTCGCAGCACCAGTTCGGTGTCGGTCTCGCGAATCTTTACGCCGCTGGTGATGATGCCATCGGCCACCACGGTCAGCGCGTGATAGTTCTCTTTGATCTTCGCGCTGGGATCGAGGATCGATTCGACCAGGTAGTCACGCTGAGCGCTGGCGCCGATGGAAACGAGGTCGGGTCCGACGCGCCCCCCTGCCCCGGCAATCGCGTGGCACTTCAAGCAGTTCTGGGCTTCACGGCGGAAGATCGCCTCGCCACGAACCGGATCGCCACCGGCTTCGATCTCGACCAGCAATTGATTCAACTCTTCGGGCGATAGCTTCCGCTTCGGCGTGGCGATGCCGCCGGACTTGCTAATTGCCACGACGAGTTCCGGTTCTTCGCGAGCCGTGGAACGAACTGCGCGGACGGCCAGCTTAGCGGCGTCCGATTGCAGCGTTTCTTTGCCGACCGCGTCGGTCAGCGCGGCAGCTCCACCGTTTCGATCCAAGATGGCGGCAATGGCCGTGGCTGGATCGGTTTGCGGCTGATCCTTGAGTAGCTCGACGCACTGTGCCGCGGCGGCGTTCACGTCCAGCTTGGCCAAGGCTGCGATTGCGGCGGTTCGGGTAGAGACTGATGTGCTGCCTCCGCTGAGGCCGGTCAGCACGTCCCGGCTCTGGTCGCCGTAGCCGGCCAGGGCATCGAGTGTCGTACGTCGGACCGCGTCGGAACTCCCATCAGCAGTGGCGACGTCCATCAAGGTTTTGTACGCTGCCGCGACCTTCCACAGGCCCGCGGCTTCGATTGCTGCTAGGCGCAGCTCTTCATTCGCGTCTCCGGCGAGCGGTGCAATCGCGTCGAGATTGCCTTCCGGCTGGACCTTCCGCATCCGCGTGGCGCTGGCGACTGCCCGCAAGAGCGCCGCACGTTGCTCGGCGGGAGCACCACCTGCGAGCGCCAAGTCCAGCACGAGCCGCAGTTCCGAAGGACCACCCAATGCCGCTACCAGCAGCAGGACGCTTTCGCGACGCTCGGCGGGCAACTGTCCTGATTCGAGCAGCGCCATCAGCGGCGCGACGACCCGTGGCGAACCAGCGGCTTGCAAGATGTACGTCAAATGTTTCACGTTGCCGTCGAAATCGATCTGGCCAGATTCCAGCGCCGAAAGCCAAACCGGCTGCAGGTCTGTAGCCGTAACCCACAGCGCGTGATCGAGAAAGCGATCGACCGGTTGATCGAGCGCTCGCATGGCGATCTCCACAGCCTCTGGCGTGCCTACGCCGGCCAGCGCCCGCACGGCTTCGAGCCGGACTTGCGGATGCGGATCGGCCACCATTGTGGTCATTGCGGCGAGCGACTTGGGCAGTCGACGATTCCAGGCCGAAAGCACTCGCGTCGCGGCAGCGCGCACATGATGGTCAGGCGAAGCCAACAGCATCTCCAGCAACGGCGGCTCAGCGATGTCCAGCGACTGGTACGTCCAGAGGGCTTCCAGCCGCAGATGTTCAAATTGCGGGTCTTCGGGATCAAGGCCGGTTACCCACTTAGCCAGTGCCGGCAGGACGTCCGAAGCACCGCGAGCCTTGAGTTCGAGCTTGGCATGCGACCGCGTGAACTCTTCGGGAGCACGCAGCATTTCCAGCAGCGCCGGGATCTCAGCGCCGACGATTTGCGGACGCTCGACCAGCGGACGGCCTTTAAACGTCACGCGCCAGATGCGGCCATGCGTGTGATCGCGGCGATCGTCGCGGAAGTCGACCTCGCCGTGCTGAATGATCGGGTTGTACCAGTCGGCGATGTACAGTGCGCCGTCGGGGCCTATCTTGGCGTCGATCGGCCGAAAGGCGGCATGGGTCGACTTGATGATCTCGGTCTCCTCCTTCGAGGAGTAACCCGAACCGACCTCGGTGAGCGAGAAGCGGCAGACGCGATGGGCGCGAAAGTCGTTGGTCACCAGGCTACCTTGCCAGTCATCGGGGAAGTGGCCGCCGCTGATGACTTCCAGACCGCAATGCTTGGGGCTGCCGGGGTTCAGGCCGGGCGAAACGCGCTTCGCGCCGGCATAGGTGAACATCACGACGCCAGGAAACACGTAGTTGATGCCTTCTCCGCCTGCGCCGTCGGTAGCGAACGATTGGCCCCAGTGGTCGAAAATATGTCCCCACGGATTGCACAACCCGCGCGCGAACACTTCGAGTTGCATCGTCTCGGGGCGGAACTGCCAGATACCGGCGCTGTTCAGCCGGCGTACGCCCCACGGCGTTTCGATGTGGCTGTGGATGTAAATCGACTGATTGAAATACAGCATTCCGTCGGGACCCCAACGGAACGTATGGATGATGTGGTGCGTGTCCTCGGTGCCGAAGCCGGAGAGCACGACGCGGCGGCGGTCGGCCTTGCCATCGCCATCGGTATCTGCGAGGTGCAGCATCTCGGTGCTGTTCGCAACGTACGCACCGCCATCGCCAGGAACGACGCCCGTGGGAATGAGCAGCCCATCGGCGAAGACGGTGGTCTTTTCCGCGACGCCATCACCGTCGCCGTCTTCGACCACCAGGATCTTGTCCGTGGCGGTCTGCCCCGGCTTGATGTGCGGATAGACTTCGCTGCTGGCCACCCAGAGTCGGCCCTGGGCATCGAAGTTGATGTGGATCGGCTTGGCGAGCAGCGGGTCGGCGGCGTAGAGATTTACTTCCAGACCTTCGGCTAGCTGGAACGTTTGCCGCTCGAGCTCAGGATCGGGGTCGGGAATCACCTTCAGCTCGCGCTGGGCCTGGGCGGGCGAGGCCACGAGCAGCAAGATGCCGAACGCCAGCAGCCAGACGCGCGAACAACCGTAGCGAAACTTGGGCATCATTCACCTGCCTCTTTGACGAGCTGATACGTGTGCGGCACGGGCTGCGAGAGCGTGCGGATCTCGTTCTCGCGTGCTTCCACCAGCGGATCGAACTGAGGGATCTCCACGGCGTTGTTCCCCTGCTCGTGCTTGCGAAACCCGGTCAGATACGTGATGTTTTGCGGCCGCCAGCGATGGAAATAAAGTTCGTTCTTGGCTACGATCTCGCGGCGAAGCTTTTCGGCCTGCTGGAACTCCGGGCCGGCGGCAATCTCGACGCCCCGGGCCCAGCCACTCGCGTCAGCCGATGCGACTTGTTCGCCATCGATCTTGAGAACGTAACCGCCGGGCGGCAGATCAAAGATGCGAAGCGTACGGCGATCGACGGCGGGTCGTTCCTGCGGTGCCAGGTCCGGCGCGGGAGGATGCGGCAACAGCCCGTCCAATGCCACGAACTGAATCGACTCGGGCGAAAACCTGGCCTGGCTAATCTGCACGCCGCGAGCTGTGATGTTGCCCTGCTTGGGTTCGATCACAACTTGCCACTCGCGATCGGCAAGGCCCAAGCCGCGCTCCATGTGCGGTGCGGCGAGCCAGTATCCAAATTCCGTCAGATGGATTCCGTTATCCGTGACGGGCACTCCGGCGGCGAGCCGTTTGGGGTCGAGCACTTCGTACAGATCGAGAACCTGGTTGCCACGCTGCCCGGCCACCTTGATGATCGCGTCGCGATACAACTTCAGGTCCAGGTTGTGCTGCTTGGGATCGGGTAGTGGGCGCCCCATGTCTTCTTGCGGCGAAGGTGTGATGAAGACGATTCGAGCGCCGGTTTCGTCGAGCACCTTGAGCAGCGTGTCGAGGCCCGCCAGGAAGTTGTCGAGGCCCGCTTTGCCGGCGAACGCCTCGTTGCCACCATAGCCGAGCAGGATCACCGTCGGCTTGAGTGCCAACACGTGATCCTTCAGGTGCTGGAAACCTTCTTCCACTGGTCCGAAGCCTGCCCGCGATTCGCCAAAGACGTTGTCGCCGCTCCACCCCAGGTTGCGAAACTGAACGAGCCGCCCAGGATAGCGGCTGGCCAGAGCTGCTTCGAAATGGCCATGCTGCTGCGAGCGTTCGATGAACGTGCTGCCCAGCAGGACGACGCGGTCGCCATCACTAAGTTCAAACACCGGGGCGTTGGCAGCGGTGGCTGATTGGCCGGCGGCAAACGTGGCCGGACCGATGACTGCCACAAGGACTGCGCAGCTCTGGATGAGACGGATGATCGTCGAGTTCACGCGGAACCTCGTACTTCGGAGAGCTTCATGGAAGGTGGGACTTGTGACTGCCGGGGAGCGTCAATCGTGGAAGCGCTGGAAGCAGTCTGCCAGCTGAGTCGGAGGTCGGATGCGCTCCGGCGGACCAGTTCGCCCCAAGCCGATCGCTGAATCTTCTAGACCTTGAGTTTAATTGGCGGCCCGTGCCGTTGCCATCTCGGTCAGATGGCCCAGCGCTGAACTGACCTGAAGGGGTCAATTGTTCTCGAAATCGCCGACATCGGCCGAATCAGACGTGAAATCCTCTTCCTCGTCATCTTCGAGATCCTCCTCGAAGTCGTCGTCGAAATCGTCGTCAAAGTCGTCTTCATCAAAGTCGTCAATCAGTTCCAGCGGAGCCACGACGGGTTCTTCGACGACGTCGAGATCCTCATCCAGGTCGTTGCTGTCTTCCTGCTCGCCGTCCGCACTATCGTCGTCGTCATCGTCTCCGGCGCGGACTTGCGGGGGGAGCGCGATGCTGGTCAGGCGGTGCAATTTCTCGGTGTCGAGCGTAGCGGGCATGCAAAAACCTCGTGCAGCGGCGGCGAGCCGCCCCAATGTGAACCCCAGGCCGCGAGTGCCGAGCCGGCGCCGCGTGCGAAACGTGGAATTATAGCCCAAGAGCGGTGCTTGAACAGCGGTTCTCGGCGGTCTGTGCCGGACCGCTGGCTGGCCGCCCGGTTGGCAGTCATAATGGCGTGATCTCGCCACCCTTCCCACCCGGTTTAGCAGCTTCGAAGGAACCCCGCCCGTGCGAACGATTACCGCGACGCTGGCCCTCGGTCTTCTCACTTTTCTGGCCTCGGTCGTTTCCGCTACTGCCGACGAAGCGGCCGGCAAGTTCGTCGATTTCGATGTCATCGAGGACGTTGTCTACGGGCACAAAGACGGCCTGGCCCTGACCATGGACGTCGTCACCCCGAAGGAAAATGCCAAGGGAATCGGCGTTGTGCTGGTTTCCAGCGGCGGCTGGCGGTCCGGCAAATCGAACGTGCCAGGCGCCGAGATCGAAGGCCGCAAGCACGAACACTGGATGCAGGGCCTGCTTCAGGGCGGTTACACGTTGTTCGTCGCCCGGCACGGCAGCGCTCCCCGATATTATGTGCCGGAGATGATCGACGACATTCGCCGCAGCGTGCGGTTTGCACGTCATCATGCCGCGAAGTACGGCGTCGATCCCCATCGGCTGGGCATCACCAGCGGCTCGTCAGGCGGCCACCTCTCGCTGATGGTGGGACTGACCGGCGACGATGGCAAGCCGGACGCCAACGATCCGATCGAACGCGAAAGCTCGCGGGTGCAGGCGATCGTGGCCTGGTTCCCGCCGACGGACCTCGTGAACTGGGGAATGAAGGACGGCTATATCACGATCAACAAGCTGCGGCCGGACATTCTCAAAGGGCTATTCCCGGAGATTACGGATATGAAGCCACAGCTCGAAAGCATCTCGCCGATCTACTTCATCTCGCCCGACGATCCGCCGCTGCTGCTGATTCACGGGCTGCGCGATCTGACCGTGCCGATCCAGCAGTCGCGGATCATGCGCGACAAGTACGACGAGGCCAAGCTGCCGATCAAGCTGGTCGAACACAAGACCGGCGGCCACACCAACTGGCCGGGCATCATTGATGAATACCCGGCCGTGTGGGCGTGGTTCGACGAGTATCTGTCGGCGCCGCAGGATTCGAAGTAGCGCGGCTGCGTGGGCCGCCGGTTACTTCTTCACCCAGTAGTCCACGACCAGCACCTTGTCGAGCAGCGGGCCGACCAGCGCGCCGAACTCCTTGTGCGCCGGATGCGGCAGGTAGGCGTCGCGTCCCTTGTCATCGGCAAAGGTGACAAAGAAGCAGTGCGTGAAGCCCTGGGCGCGGCCTTCGGTGCTCACGTCGGTGCCGTACTCGAAGTCCTGGATCACATCGATCTTCTTCTTCAGCTCCCGGAAGGCGTCGACGACTTCCTTAACCTGGGCTTCGCTAGTGCCGTCCTTGAACTTGAACAGCACCACGTGGCGGAAGACCTTTTCGTCTTCGGCCTGGGCGGAGGAAACGTTCGCGGCGGCGGCAAGCATAAAGACTCCCAGAGCGATCGACAGCAGACGGCGTGACATGGCAGGCTCCCAAGGTTTGAGGATTCACAGGTTGTGGCCGTCAGTTTAGAAGCCGGGCGGCACGGCTGCAAATGCGGCCGGGACGCGGCTTCACCACTGGGGTTGGGCCCGCAGCGGTGGGTTTCGAATTGCCAAAGACCTGTTGGAGAGTGCCCGGTGTGCCGCGACAAGGAAGAATCTTCTCAATGCTTGACTGAACCCGGGATCACGGAAAAATTCTGCTGGCTTTTTCCGCCGCTCGCATTTTTCGCGCGTGTGGGTCTCGAGACTCGTGAAAATGCTGTTTCGGCGCCACACACACCCTCTCGCGAGCAGCATTTGGTGTCGCGCCGTTCCTTCAGTTTGCCAACTGCGTTAACCTCGTTGTGCCTTGCGCGTGGTCTGGACACATTCATCTGAACGTACCATATTCGAAGGGCTGGCCAGATTTCCAGACTTGGTGGACACGTGGGAGGTGTGCGCGGCGCGCAAGCGAGCGCGGTTGAATGCAACGAGTTGCGCCGGGAGCGCGCCACACGCGCGGGCAAGTGTGATTCGGCATGCGAATTTTTCAGATGCGTTCCGATGATCCTGATGCGCCGCAGGAAAGCTGAGAGTCAGAAGCAAGAGTCACGGCGTGATTCGGGTTACCGCAAGAGCGCCCGCACTTCAGGACCTCCGGTTACTTGCGGCGTGCGGTTATAGTGCTGTGAGTTGGACTTCCTGCCGAGACTTGAAATCAACACCCAACGAGGTTCAAAAAACCATGCCCAACCGCCGTGAGTTTGTCCAGTCGCTGCCAGCATTTGCCGTAGCAAGCCACATGTTGCTGGACGGGACGCCGGCCGAAGCACAACCGTCGGCTCAGGCTCAGGGGCATTTCCACCCGAAGGGTAAAGCTCCCTCGAAGTTCACGAAGGAGGTGCTCCGCAAGGCGAAAGCTTCGCTGCCGTTCGGCGACACGCGGGATTTCGAGGAGCAGAAGCGGGGGCTGATCGCTCCCATGACCGAGTTGCAGATCAAGAACGATACGGGCGAAATCGCTTGGGACATGAAGCAGTTTCAGTTCCTCGATCGGCAGCCAGAGTTTGACAGCATCCATCCCTCGCTGCACCGAATCGGACAATTGAACAACAACTACGGACTGTACGAGGTGATTCCGGGCATCTACCAAGTCCGTGGATTCGATCTCGCGCAGACAACTTTCGTGCGGGGTAAGACCGGCTGGATCGTCTTCGACTGCCTCGTCACCACGGAGGTGATGCGGGCGGCATGGAAATTGTTTCAGGAGCATGTCGGAAAGGGACTGCCCGTTACTGCGGTTGTCTACTCGCACTCTCACGGTGACCACTGGGGCGGCGTGCGCGGCGTCGTCGACGAGGCCGACGTCCGGGCCGGCAAAGTGCAGATCCTGGCGCCGCGCGACTTCATGGTGCACACGATTTCCGAGAACGTGTTCGCGGGCAACGCGATGAATCGGCGGCTGTTCTACCAGTACGGAGTCCTGCTGCCGGTCAGTCCGTACGGCTATGTCAGCCAGGGTCTCGGCCAGGGGATTTCGCGAGGGGTCTCGGGACTGATCGCGCCGACGCACGTCGTTGAAAAGGACATTGAGGAGATTGAGGTTGATGGTGTTCGGATGGTGTTTCAGAACACGCCCAACACAGAGGCCCCGTCGGAGATGAACACCTACATTCCCGACATGAAGGCCCTCTGGATGGCGGAGAACATCAACGCCACGCTGCACAACATCTACACGCTGCGAGGGGCCCTGATCCGCGATGCTCTGAATTGGTCGAAGTACATCAATCAAGCGCTGTATCAGTTCGGCCGCGAGGCCGAGGTAATGTTTGCGGCCCACCATTGGCCTCGCTGGGGCAACGAGCGCGTGCAGGACATCCTTCGCGCCCAGCGCGACTTGTACGCCCACTTCAACAACCAGATCCTTCACCTGGCCAATCAAGGTGTGACGATCAACCAGATTCATAACGTTTACGAATTGCCGAAGAGCCTGCAGGAAAAGTGGGAATGCCGGGGCTATCACGGGTCGGTGCAACACAACGCGCGAGGTGTGGTCCAGCGTTATCTGGGATTCTGGGACTGTAACCCGGCCACGCTCATCCCGCTCTCGCCCGGCGATTCGGCCCCGCTGTACGTCGAGATGATGGGTGGCGCCGAGAAGATTCTCTCTCGCGGCAGGCAGTTGCACAGCGAGGGGAAGTACCTGCTGGCGCAGGAGATCCTGAACAAGCTCGTCCACGCCGAGCCCGCCAACCAGGAGGCGAAGGACCTGCTGGCGGACGTTTTCGAACAAATCGGCTACCAGCAGGAGAATCCCGGACTGCGCAACAGCTTCCTCGCCGGAGCCTACGAACTCCGCTCGGGAATTCCCCAGGGGGCATCGCCCAAGTCGAGTGGTCCCGACGTTATCCGGGCCATGTCGACCGAATTGTTCCTGAACTTTCTGGGCATTCGCATGGACAGCCGCAAGGCCGAAGGGCTGCGGTTTACGATCAACTTGATCACCCCGGACAATGGCGAGAAATTCGTGATCGAGCTGGAGAACGCCACGCTCAGTAACTTGCCCGGGTTCCTGGCCGAAAAGCCCGACCTGACGCTGACGATCAACCGCACGGATCTGGAGCAGACGATGATGGGCGCCAAGACGCTTGAGGCCCAGATCAAAGATGGCACGGCGAAGGTCGACGGTGATGTCACCATCCTCGCAAAGCTGGCGAAAACGATGGTCGACTTCGACCCAACGTTTGAGATCCTTCCCGGGACCAAGGCCCGTGGAGGCGCGGTTGCCCATGCCGAGCCGTATGAGGCGGTGCCCGGAAAGACGATTGTTGAGTGACCATCCGCGAGACGGTGGAAAGGGATGACCGTCGCGCCAATTAGCGGGCAGACGCGCTCCCGTCCCAAGCGTTTTCGGCGCGACTGGCGAATCTGCGGTCGCCGATGGCTCAATGCGGAGGCTCCGCGCCGCGACCTGGATTGCTTGTTCAGACGAAGTAGAACATCACCACCACGGCAATCGCGTTCAGGCCGATATAGACCAGCGGGAAGATCCAGCGACAGCGGCGGTCGATGCGATCGCCGACATGGCTTCCCTGGCTGTCGGCGTACGCTACCCACAGGTTGATCACGACCGTGGCGCACATCAATAAGAAGCTGAGACTCAAGAACTCGTTCATCAGCGTGAAGTACGAGACATTCGGAACGATTCCCACAAGCGTGATCTGGTAGGCCACTGCCGAGAGAATTCCCACGAACGAGACACTCATTCGATCACCCACCGAGGAGCGGTCCATCCAGAATACCGACCAGGAGAGCACGACGATCAACCCCATCGGGAGCACGACTAGCCGAAGCATGAACATGGGCTTTCGCTTGACATCCATTGTCACGACGAAGGCAGAGGCGATGTCCGAGTGGGCGGCCTTCACAATGTTCAGCTTGCGAATCGACGCGGATACGCCTTCCACGGTCCACTGAGGAAGCCTGGTCATCAACTCGTCGGCGGATGTGGCGTGAGGATCGGCGTGGAATACGACCTCGCTGGCATCGAAGCCAAAAACTCGAAAAACAAGCACCAGCTGTTGTCGGTCGAAAGGCAGACGTCTCTCATCGAGATCCACCTTGGCTACCGCTTCGAGTTTCTCGCTTAATGTACTGGTTCCATCCGGCTTCACTCGGAGAAGTACCGCCTTGCTTTCGTAGTGCCCCGAAGTGTTGACAAGTGTGACCTGGGGGTACCAACCAGGCGAAAGTTCATTGAACTGATAAGCTCCGGAGAATACCTTTTCTTCGGTGCCTTCCTGGGCGGGGTCGAATGCCTGGCGTGCATCGTGCCACACCAATGTGAGGACTCCAGAAAACGCGACTTCCTCGACTTCGTCCCTGAGCTGACTGATGCTGAGCAATTGAAAGGAAGCGCGAACCTCGATCGGTCTACCGGCCGCGGGTAGTGCGAGTAAAGACAACTCGCCTGGAGACGATGCTGGCGACTCCACGTTGGGTTGGGCCAAGGCCACTTGGGAACAGCAAGTCGCCAAGACCGCGAATCGAAGTGTAAGAATTATCAGCTTAAGAATGTGGCGCCGATTTTCGCTGAAGTTCATCAATGAGCGACTGTCTGCGGAACTGCTGAAGTGGACCGGATGTTCGAACTCGATTTTCTAACAGGCCGGATGCGCTAGCGGCGGCGGAATTTGCCAACCGCCGCGAGCGCCAGTGCCAGGGCCGCCAACGCGAACGTCGACGGCTCGGGCACTTCGCGAATGTAATACGAAGGATCGAAGCCGCTGAGCGTCGGATTGATGATCGCGCTTTCGACATAATCCCAGGAGACGATCGAATTGTTGCTCTGGAAGTAGACCGACAGGTCGTCGCCGAGCGGACCGCCGATGCCACTGGCGCCCGAGGTTGAGGCGACGAACCAGCCCGGCTGACCGTCGTTGACGCCAATCGCCAGTCCGAACCAGTAGTTGCCGGCCGGGAGAGCAAAGTCGGGCACGTCGACGTCGACGCCCCACACCTCCACGCCACCTTGCGTGAAACTGGTCGCATAGGGTATGACCGCGCCGCTGCCCGAGGCGACGAGCGTGCCGCCGTTGTTGTGCGACATGCCGGTGCGGATTTCCCACTGGGCGTTGTCGATCGACAAACCGCTGAGCTGGCCGAAAGAATGGAAGTGGCCGCCGACGACATCGATCACTCCGCCGCCGGCGCCCGGCACCCAGGTGAAGTTGTCGAAGGTGAGCGCATATGTCTGGCTGGCGTTGGAGAGGTTGTCGGTGTATTGCGGCCACCCGGTTTGTTGTGTGTAGGGATCGCCCGAGTACCAGTCGGCCTGGGCGGAATCGGCGGCGACGAGAAGCGTCGCGCAGGAGAGAAGCAGGGTGCAACACGACGAGCGATTGAAGCGAGCGAACATTGGCGACTCCCAGCGAAAGTTGAATCCTGGTTGAATTCCGGGCACGAGTTGGATCGAGCCTCTTCCGCGGTGCGCAGTGTTCCGCCGCGACCCGCCGGGCACCAGCATAGTCACCGTGGCCGGCGTTTCGCAACCAAGAATTCCGAGAGCCCCCGGTCGACTGGGACTGTCAAGCTCAGATGAGTTCATCAAAGATCCGTTTGGACCTGCGCAGGCTGCGAGAAATCCATAAAGTCGCAGCGATTCCGACAAGCCCCAGGCCGAGGAGAAGGTATGCATCCGCGGTCACGCCTGTGTTGATGACGTAGGCCACGTCGGGATGGCGTGGGTCATACCAACACGGGACAACGGCGTCGGGCTTGAAAGTGCCGGTATCAGCAGCGAATCGCTCGGACCTCTGGTAGTTCCAGGGCGAGGGATTGAGCCGGTTGCCTGTGTAGTTCTTACCTGCGACGGTGTAGCGAAACTCGATGCGCGGATTGGCGTACCAATGCATCCCGCCGTCATTGCCGCCAGTGTTCGCGTCAAACATCTCGATCGTCGCTTGAGCCTGCGGCCAAGCGTCCAGTCGCCACTGCTGCCATCCTGTCCAGAGGCCGAATGCCAATGTCAGTGCTGCAGGCACAAGCAGCAGGTATTGGCCCTTGGTGCTGAAAAGGCGGCGGGCACGGTCGCCGGTGAGGCCTTCGAGCTCCAATGGAACCCGCCATCTCTGGGCGAGTGCCGTGAGCTGCGCGATTGCCGCGGTGAACCACAAGGCACCAAAGCCGCCCAGCGGATACTCTTCGCGCGTGTCACTGCGCACGAGCCAGGCTTCGAATCCCTCGCCCTTGACGAACTCGGAATTCGTTTTGAATTCAACGCGGATTCGGCGGAGTTGGGCTGCCGAGAGCAGGAGCGTGCCTTCGCAAGGTGCCGGCGGTGGCAGGCCGATCTCTTCAGGATCGGTGACCCAAAGCGGTTGCGGGTTTCCGAGCTGCGCGCGACGCTTGAAGAAGCCGAAAAGAAAGATGAGCGTCAGCACGCCGAGCACGATCGCCGCGGCAGTTTTACCGCTGGAGATCGCCCAGACGGTGGCGATCGCCAAACCGCCTGCCGATCCCAGGACGTCAATGGCCAGCCAGTTCCAACCCGATCCTCGCATGGTACTGATCAGCGTTCCGCGGTCGTGAGGGCGAATGTTCGGGAACATCTACTTTGCTTTCAGTCGCCTAGTCTTGAGGAGCGTCCTACGCTCCTCTCATCGTGGTTAAATCTGATGGATGGTGTCTGAGAAACGGGGACATCACTGATTATGCTCCGGAACCGCAAATGAGTGATGTCCCCGTTTCGCTCAGGTGGTTGCTTTTCGCGGGCGGCCGGGATTCCGGAGCGTGAACTCGAGGCCGAGGCGTTCCGCCGTTCTGGTCACCCAGTCCGGCTCGCCAAATGGGCGGCCGCGAGCGACAGATTCGCGAAGTTGTGAAATCGTATCGGTGGGCAATTTCCGATTCACACGCTCGAGCCAGTCGTCGGGGCGCGGGACCGGCCAAGGTGCGAGCGGCGGACCCGGTTGGCAGTTGGCACGCTGCCCAAGCGCCGACCATCGCCATGCTTCGGCTTTCGCGACGAGCTTGGCACGCCGCGGATTAGCTTCGACGTAGCGGCAGAGCGTGATGAAGTGTTCGTCGCTCGACACCGGAAAGCTCTTGTAGCGGCCTTGATAGAGATGACCACCGCCACGGCTTTCGTAGTGTTGGTGATGACGGCGCACGTGGGTCACGCCGATCCAACCGAGCCAGCGGCTGAGCGCATCGTCCTCGGCGGGCCGCACGACAAGGTGCCAATGATTTGGCAAGATCGCGTACGTGAAAAGTTCCAGGGGACAACGCTCGAGGCCCTCGCAAAGCACTTGCAAAAACGCCAGATAGTCGCCCGGCTTATGGAACAGGCGCATCCGTCCATTTCCACGGTTGAGCACGTGATAGATCAAACCGGCTTCGATAGCTCGGGCTGTTCGCGGCATAATTCGGGATCATAATACCCCTCGTTGGAAGGGTCAATCGGCGCTGTGAGGGAAAACGGGGACATCACTCATTTCGGTCCAAACTAAGAAATGAGTGATGTCCCCGTTTCGCGGGCGGACTCAGTCGCGAGGCGTCTGCACCGTTACGTTGGCGGCTTGCAATTGCTGCACGGCTGCGGCGCTGAGGCAATCGGGGCGCACGTTCAGGATCTGCAATTTGGGCAGCGACAGCAGCGTCGGCAGGATCTCGTCCGAGATCGGGCAGTCGCGAAGATCCAGGTTTTCCAGCTGCTTGCACTCGGAGAGCACTTTCAGGGCCTGGCTGTCAATCTGCGGGCCGCCGAGCGCGAGGGTTTTCAGTGCGGGAAGCGCGCTCAAGTGTGCGAGGCCCGCGCTGGTGATGCTACAGCCCTTGAGGTTTAGTTCGATGAGGTTCGGCATCTGACAGAGTGTGCGCAGCCCATCGTCGGTGATCTTGGTGTTCTCGAGCAAGAGAATGCGCAAACGCCTCATGTCGACCAAATGTGTTAAGCCCACGTCGGTCACCGACGAGTTGTTTAGGACCAGCATGTCCAGGTTCGACATTTCGGCGATGGCCGGCATCGCCTCGTCGCTGAGCAGTCGCGGCGGTACGAGCAGGTGTTCGATTTTGGTCATGTGACGCAGCTTTGCCATGCCTGCGCCGGTGGCTTGCACGGGGCCCTCGATGTAGAGGACGTTCAGCTTCTTGAGGTGGGCAAGCTGCGGCAGGGTTTCGTCGGTCAGGCTGCAGGCCAACTCGAGGTTTTTCACCTCGGACAGGCCCCGAATCCACCCGAGGTCTTGCGCGCCGACGAGCGGGCCGCCGACATTCAAGTCGTTGATACTTCGCAAGTCGCGGATCGCTTGCAAACCGGCATCCGTCACCTGCGGCAGCATCAAGTAGAGTGTGCGTAGTTCAGTCAGGTTCGACAGGTGACGAACGCCGGCATCCGCAGCGGCATTGCTGGTGAGGTAGAGTCCACGCAAATGATGGAATCGGCCAACGTGGCGTAGTCCTTCGTCGCCAAAGGCCGGACCCTCGATGTCGATTTCGCGCAGCGGAGCTTCGAGTCGAGAAAGGCCGCTGCCAGTGAACGTCTCGCCCCGCAGGCGGAGTTCAACGAGCCGCGGCATTTCGCCCAGTTGAAAAAGCCCGGCGTCGGTGGCGCCACCGAAAAGCCTGAGATGCTTCAGTCGAGTCTGGTGCGCCACGATTTCTAGAATGGTATCTCCATCGATGCCTGTATATGCCGTTATCCCGCTGAGCTTGATATCGTGCAGCAAGCGGATGATGGCCGGATCGTTGGGAGCCTGGGTGAAATCGACATCGACCGGGTACAGTGCGTCCAGCCCCACCAAGTCGACGAGCCACTGGGGAGCCGAGGGGTTGAGACGCATAAGCCCCGTTTCGTCCTCATCGAAATCGAAGCGGCAACCGATCCCCTGCTCTGCGAGCTTCGTCCGCGCCACGCGCTGTCGCTCGCCCTGCGCCAGCCAGCGAGCGACGAGGCCGCAGCCGACGCCGACGATCGTCAGCAGGATGAGCGCCGCGCGGAGACTGATGCGGGGGCGTTTCATGAGGGTTTGGTACCGATCGCTGTTCGCGCGGCTCTCAGGGTCGAGGCTGGTAGTCCGCGTCCGCAGCGAATTCTGTCTTATCGCCTTCGAATGAAAGCGTCCACGTTCGACTCACGGCCGGCTGGGGTGGCATGAAGCGGTAGTAAATGGCCATGTGATAGGAACCGTTCAGCCAAATGGCGGCTGACATGGAGTCGACGTCGTACTTCCACTGCGGCGGCAGCACGCCCGCGGCCGAGACCTGTTCGACGGAGGGCCACTCCTGGTGCTGGGAGTAGTGGCCATATACGAACTCGATTGTCGCGGTAGCTTCGACGTGCCTCGCCTGCAAAGTCTGTCGAGACTGATTGACATCCCAAACAAAGCGGGCCACGACCGCGATCGGCAGCGCGATCACCGCGAGAAGCACGCCGATACCGAAGATCTTGGGGCGCATCACTCGACACTCTGCGTTGAGCGCTGGCGCTTGAGGCGCTCGACGTCGCGCGGGCGAAGCGCCTGCAGGACGCCGCGATTCCGCTGGAACTCGAACCACTTCCGACTGTTCTCCTGCTGCAACCGTTGAATCGCGGGCGCGTCCATGACGACCGCTGCGTCCGCGGGGAGCGCGGCCAGCCGCTGCCAATGTCGCGCGATCAACTCCGATGCGCTGACCGCGGGGTAGTACTCGTTGACATAGTCGGGTGGATTCTTGATGCGGTGGCGGGCATTGGTGGTGCTGCAGGTGCGGCCATCCCGCAGACGCGAGCTAATGACCGTGGAGACTTCAATCGTCTCGATGTGCCGAAACGCCACTCGCAGATACATGACCAAGGCCATGACGGTCCCGCCGCGATGTGACAGCAGGACCCCATAGGCCTGCATATCTCCGATGGTTGCCACCTGAATCGCGTGATGCTGATCAAAGTCACGCTGTGTGCACTCGCTGAGGGCCGAGGCGAGAGATCCCTGAACCTCGATGGGAAGCGATTCGACCGGAAAGGGTTCGCTCAAGGTGAACGTCTGACCGTTTATCACAGGCAGCCGCCAGCGCAAAATCTTGCGCATCGCGGCGAACAGAAACACCAGCGGGTTGCGAAACGTGGCCAGCAGCTCGGCGAAGGTGAGCCGCGTTACGTCGACGCGATAGAAGGTCGGCTCCGACAAGCCAGAGCCGGGACGCGCACTCGGTTCGAATTGCTCGCGCATGGAGAACCCGGAGTGAGTTACCTGGGCACCAGCCGGCCGCCGCGGACGCCGGTCCACGAACTGGAGCCGAAACGGACGGTCTCGTAATGAGGTTCGAATACTTCGTCCGGGCCTTGCTGGGCGCGGACTGCCGCGGTCAGTTGCCGACTTTCTTCGATGTAACGCTCCAGCCGGATCTGGCTGACGACAAAGTGGCCGAACGCGCCGACGACCACCGCGAGCAGCGTGAAGGTGATGATCCGCTCTAGGGTGCTGGTTCGTTTTGGTTTGCCGCTCATGGAATGACTGGGGGCAGTTGTGAAAAGGCGTTGAGAAAGCCGGCTCCTTTGCGCTTTATACCATGTCCCTGCGAGCGGGGGGTATTGGGAAAGTCGCAAGCCCCGGCGGCGTTGTCTAAACTACGACCGACCCGCTGGAGATTGTCGTACAACGATTGAGGAACTGCCCGATGATTTCGTTACGAATGCCGCGTCAGAGAATCCGCAGCCTGTCGCTCCTGGCCGTGGGCTTTGCCTTGCTATCCGCACGCGGGAGCCAGGCCGACGAAGTGGCCGCGCCGCCGAAGGTGACGGCTAAAGTCTGGGCGATTGGCGACGGGCACACCGGTGAGCTGCTGTGGGGCGACAATGCGGACGAACCCTCGAAGTCGGCCAGCACGACCAAGATCATGTGCGCATGGATCGTGCTCGAACTGGCCCAGAAGCAGCCCGCCGTGCTGGACGAGAT